>JAQUTY010000001.1 GCA_028694155.1 Eubacteriales bacterium | reverse complement strand
GTTCCTTCTGCCGTCCTGCTGCTTGCTTATCATGCTCTCGTCCCCTTATCTTTCCTCCTCTACATTATACCACATTAACGCAAAAAAGCCCAGTAATTCTGGACTTTTTTGACAGTCTGAGAAGACCTTCGGGTCTTCTTTTTGATGCCATATTTTTTAAGCAAAATTTTTTTGCAGAAATTTTTGACAGCGTGTTTTTTCTGTCGAAACTTGCCACATTGTGACGGGTGTGATATAATTACACAAATTGTGGGTTTTCAGAAGGCAATTTAGAGGGGTGATTCTTAGTATTGGACCAGAGCAAGAGAAACAGAGCGATGCCCGTGGGGTATTACAACTATACGGTCGTGGTGACTTACCTTAGCGCAGTTGCCGGGGTGATTGGCATTGGACTTGCAATGAGATGCAATATATACGGTGCCATGTTCTGCCTGCTCATTTCGGGCGCATTGGACTCCATTGACGGCAAGGTAGCCTCTAAGAAAAAGGGGCGCACCCGTTCGGAGCGTGCCTTTGGCGTTCAGATAGATTCTCTTTGCGACCTTGTGAACTTTGCATTTCTCCCCGTTGTGATTGGCTATGCTTTTGGGCAAAGGACAATCACCTACATGGGCATAGCAGCAGTCTATGTGCTGGGGGCAATCATTCGGCTTGCCTATTTTAATGTCGATGAGATGGAGCGTCAGGACAGGACGACTGAAAGACGCTCGTGCTACACCGGCATGCCGGTCACAACCGTTGCGCTGCTGTTTCCGCTGCTGTATTGCTTTGAACCGCTTATAGAGAACAAGATTTTGTTCAACGACCTCTACGCTTGCATGATGGTGATTTGTGCGGCATTGTTCGTAATTCCCATAAACATACCCAAGCCCGACAAGAAGGGGATAATCGCCCTGCTATGTCTTGGACTTGCCATCTTTGTTGCGCTGCTTCTTGCCTGCATAGGAGTTTTATGATGGACGGAATGAGCGTGCGCAAGGGCGTGTCAATAAATGAATATAAGTCAAAAGGCACCTTGCGATTTCTCTACAATACCGCCGTTGGACGCCTGTTCCTTGGTATATTGAAGCGCAGGGGGGTGTCACGCCTAATCGGAAGGTTTCTAAATAGCCGTGCTTCACGCATCATGCTGGGCGGATTTTGCAAGTCCGCCAATATTGACCTTAGCCAAACCGAACGGACACAGCTTAAACAATATAAATCCTACAACGACCTGTTCACTAGAGTTATTCGACCGGACTGCCGCCCAATAGACAGAACTTTGGAGCATCTTATCGCTCCTTGTGACGGAGGGCTTACCGCCTATGCAATAGATGATGACAGCAGCTTTTTCATCAAGGGCGGCGAATACTCGCTTGCCGACATGCTGGGGGAAGCGGAGCTTGCAAAGCAGTTTGTCGGCGGAACCTGCCTTATATTTAGGCTTGAGATTTGTGATTATCACCGCTATTGCTACATAGATGACGGACACAAGGGCGAGGATTGGTCGCTGGGCAGCGAGCTGCACACCGTACAGCCCATAGCAATGAAGCGGTATAATATCTACAAGCGCAATTACCGTGTTTGTTCGGTCATGCAGACGAAAAATTTCGGCACCGTAGCCGAGGTCGAGGTCGGCGCAATGTGCGTTGGGCGAATAGAGAACCATTTGAAAACAGGCAGCTTTGTTCGAGGCGAGGAGAAGGGTCTGTTTGAGATGGGTGGTTCGACTATTGTGCTGCTGATAAAAGCGGGTGCGGCGAAGATTGACGAGGATATTCTTTGCAATACCGCCCAAAACAGAGAAACTCCCGTTCGCATGGGCGAACGCATTGGCACGAGTTTAATTTCATCTTAATATTCATATTATATTCTTGCTAAATAATCTGTATTTTTCCAAAAAAATTTTTGAAAAAACTGAAAAAAAGTCTTGCAATTAGGCAATAGATGTAGTATTATTCAATAGTTCGCGCAGTAGGTATGCCTATGCGCAGGGAAAAGAGCGAGGTTGCCGATTGCCATTCGGGTAATTCGCTCCCACCCAAACACTCGTTTGACGAGTGGGGCAAAAATAGCGGTGTTGTGCCGTCCCAAGAGTGCAGTGAAAAATCTGCACAAAAAAATGAAAAGGGAAACACACGGCTCTGTGTACTGCCCAAGAAAATTAAAAAGGAGAGAAACAATAATATGGCAAACCAAAAGATCCGTATCAAGCTCAAGGCATATGAGAGCAGTCTGATCGACCAAAGCGCCGAGAAGATCGTTGACACAGCCAAGAGAACGGGCGCGGAAGTATCCGGCCCGATCCCCCTGCCCACCGAGAAAGAGATCGTCACAATTCTTCGTGCGACTCATAAGTACAAGGATTCTCGTGAGCAATTCGAAATTCGCACCCACAAGCGTCTGATTGACATCCTTCAGCCGTCCTCCAAGACAGTTGACGCTCTGATGAAGTTAGACTTGCCCGCAGGTGTGGACATCGAAATCAAACTGTAATTTCATCGGAGGTATGTACCATGAAAAAAGCCATTTTGGGCAAGAAGATCGGTATGACGCAGTTCTTTATGACTGACGGTACCATGATTCCCGTCACTGTCGTCGAAGCCGGTCCGTGCCCCGTAATCCAGAAGAAGTCCGTTGGAACAGATGGATATGATGCCATCCAAGTTGGTTTCGCACAGATGCGTGACAAGCTATCCAACAAGCCGCAAAGAGGACACTTTGCAAAGGCAAACGTATCGAAGTCCATGCGTTATCTAAGAGAGTTCAAGCTCGATGATGCAGCTTCCTACGAGGTGGGTCAAGTGCTCAACGCTGACGTGTTTGCCGAAGGCGACAAGGTCGACGTAAGCGGACGTAGCAAGGGCAAGGGTTTTGCAGGCGTTGTAAAGCGTCACAACCAAGCCCGCGGTCGCAAGACACACGGTTCCCATTTCTATCGCTCCCCTGGTTCCATGAGCGCATGCTCAAGCCCCAGCCGCGTATTCAAGACCAAGAACCTCCCCGGTCACATGGGCAGCGTTAATGTCACTGTTCAGAACCTCGAGGTAGTGCGTGTAGACGCACAGCGCAATTTGTTGCTCATCAAGGGTGCCATTCCCGGTGCCAAGGGTACGCTGGTCGCTGTGAAGAGCACAGTAAAGTAAGGAGGAAGCAAACATGCCAAACGTAGCATTGTACGATATGAAGGGTCAAGTAATTGGCGATATCGAGCTTTCCGATAACACCTTTGGACAGCCCGTGAACAAGTCCGTCATGCATCAGGTCGTGGTCGCACATCTGGCAAACTGCCGTCAAGGCACGCAGAGCGCAAAGACCCGTTCCGAGGTAAGCGGCGGTGGCAAGAAGCCCTGGAGACAAAAGGGTTCCGGTCGTGCCCGTCAGGGTTCCACCCGTTCTCCGCAGTGGAGACATGGCGGCGTCGTATTCGCGCCCAAACCCCGCGATTACAGCCAGCAGGTCAACAAGAAGGTCAAGAGGATTGCTATGAAGTCCGCTCTGTCCAGCAAGGTTGTTGACAGCGAATTGATCGTGTTCGATCAGTGGCAGCTGGAAGCGGCAAAGACAAAGGAAATGATCAAGGTTCTCAACGCAGTTGAAGCAAAGAAGGCTCTGATCGTTCTGTCGGATGTAAACGATACAGTCATCCGCGCAGGTGCAAACATTCCCAACGTTGCAACAACATTGGTCAGCACCCTCAGCGTATATGACATTTTGAAGTATGACAAGCTGATTCTTACAAAGGATTCAGCGGCAAAGATCGAGGAGGTGTACTGCTAATGAAAAGCGGGTATGACATCATCAAGGCTCCCATCCTCTCGGAGAAGAGCTACGACCACATCGCCCACAAGACCTACACGTTCGAAGTGGACAAGGCTGCCAACAAGGTCGAGATTCGCAAGGCAGTCGAGGAAATTTTCGGCGTAAAGGTTAAGGCGGTTCGCACCGTAAACAAACTGGGCAAAATGAAGCGTCAGGGACGCACAGAGGGCAGACGTCCTTCCACCAAGAAGGCATACGTTCAGCTCACTGCTGAGTCCAAGGGCATCGAGCTCTTTGACGGCATTGCGCAGTAAGGAGGAAGAGTATGGCTATTCGTAAGATCAATCCGATCACTCCGGGTCAGCGCGGCATGACGGTTTCCGCATTTGAGGAAATCACACGCACAACTCCCGAAAAGTCCCTGTTGACAGATCTTCGTCACAAGGGCGGCCGCAACAACAGCGGCAAAATCACCGTTCGTCATCAGGGCGGCGGCGCAAAGCGCAAGTATCGCATCATCGATTTCAAGCGCAACAAGGACGGCATCCCTGCGAAGGTATTCTCCATTGAGTATGACCCCAATCGTTCGGCAAACATCGCTCTGTTGCACTATGTTGACGGCGAGAAGCGTTACATCATCGCTCCTTTGGGACTGAACGTGGGTGACACGGTCGTCTCGGGCGAGGGCGCAGACATCAAGGTCGGCAACGCACTGGTGCTTGCAAATATCCCCGTAGGCACGCTTATCCATTGCATCGAGCTCAAGCCCGGCAAGGGTGCGCAGTTGGTTCGCTCAGCAGGCAACGCAGCGCAGCTGATGGCAAAGGAAGGCAAGTATGGTCAGGTTCGTCTGCCCAGCGGCGAGGTTCGTTTGATCCCCATGAACGCAAAGGCAACGATCGGTCAGGTCAGCAATGCAGACATTCAGAACGTAATGCTCGGTAAAGCAGGCCGTAAGCGTCACATGGGCATTCGCCCGACAGTTCGTGGTTCGGTCATGAACCCCTGCGACCACCCCCACGGCGGTGGCGAAGGCAAGGCGCCTGTGGGTCGTCCCGGCCCTGTAACTCCTTGGGGCAAGCCTGCAATGGGTTACAAGACGCGCAAGCATAAGAACCAGAGCAATAAGTTCATCGTCCGCCGCAGAAGCAGCGGTAAGTAATGGGAAAGGAAGGATAAAATACAATGAGCAGATCGGTTAAAAAAGGCCCGTTTGTCAGTGAACGCTTGTTGGCTCGCATCAGCGCAATGAACGAGAGCGGCAAGAAGACCGTCGTCAAGACTTGGTCAAGATCCTCCACCATTTTCCCCGAGTTTGTAGGTCACACCATTGCTGTGCATGACGGAAGAAAGCATGTTCCCGTGTATGTAACGGATGAAATGGTCGGTCATAAGCTGGGCGAATTTGCCCCCACTCGCACCTTCAGGGGTCACAGAGGCTCCGAGAAGTCGTCGGGCGCAAAATAAGGAGGAAAGTATGGCAACTAGAAGCAGAGAAAAAGCGGCAGCACGTCGCCAGAACGCAGACAAGCGTCCGCACGCAATTGCGCGCTATATCAGAATTTCGTCCCGCAAGATCAAGATCGTTGTCGATACGATCCGTGGGAAGAGCGTAAGGGAAGCAGCAGCCATCTTGGAATACACTCCAAAGGCAGCCAGCGAGCCCGTGTTGAAGCTGTTGAACTCGGCTATTGCAAACGCTGAGAACAACCTCAACCTCAACCGCGACGATCTCTTTGTCGCCGAGGTTTACGCAAACCAGGGACCGACACTCAAAAGGTATCGTCCCAGAGCTCGTGGTTCCGCATCGCCTATTCGCAAGCGCACGAGTCACATCACGATCATCTTGGATCAGGTTAAGTAAGGAGGAGGAAATAGTATGGGTCAGAAAGTTAATCCGAATGGCTTCCGCGTAGGCGTTATCAGAGATTGGAACACCCGCTGGTATGCACAGAAAAAGGATTTCGCCAACTTCCTCGTCGAAGATCGCAAGATTCGTGACTATGTGAAGAAGAAGTATTATCAGGCGAGCATCAGCCGCATTGAAATTGAGCGTGCAGCAGGCAAGCTCACCATCTCCATCTACACGGCCCGTCCGGGCATGTTGATTGGCAAGGGTGGCGCAGGCATCGACGCAATCAAGGAAGATATTGCAAAGCAGGTCAACAAGCCCGTCAATGTCAACATCATGGAAGTCCGTGACGCAGACGCAGACGCACAGTTGGTTGCCGAGAATATCGCGGCACAGCTCGAGAAGCGCATCAGCTTCCGTAGAGCAATGAAGCAGTCGCTGCAGCGCGCAATGCAGAAGCAGAGCGTCAAGGGCATCAAGGTCAAGTGCGGCGGTCGTTTGGGCGGCGCAGAGATCGCAAGAACGGAAGGATACCATGAAGGTTCCATCCCCCTGCAGACGATGCGTGCAGACATTCATTACGGATTTGCAGAAGCGCACACCACCTATGGCAGAGTCGGCGTCAAGGTATGGATTTACAAGGGCGAGGTTCTGGGCAAGGCGAAGCGTAAGGAAGGAGGCAAATAACCATGTTAATGCCTAAGAGAGTTAAGCGCCGCAGAGTATTTCGCGGTCGCATGAAGGGCAAGGCCATTCGTGGCAGCCAGGTCACCTACGGCGATTACGGTCTGGTGGCTTGTGAGCCTTCTTGGATCACCAGCAATCAGATTGAGGCAAGTCGTATTGCAATGACCCGTTACATCAAGCGTGGCGGTCAGGTCTGGATTAAGATCTTCCCCGACAAGCCTGTAACAAAGAAGCCGGCAGAAACCCGCATGGGTTCCGGTAAGGGCGCACCTGAGTACTGGGTAGCAGTAGTCAAGCCCGGCAGAGTCATGTTCGAAATCGCAGGCGTCGATGATGAGACAGCCCACGAAGCATTGAGACTGGCTATGCACAAGCTTCCGATCAAGTGCAAGATCGTCAAGAAAGAAGTTGTCAAGGAAGGAGCAGAACAATGAAGCCCGAAAAGTTGAGAGAAATGACTGATGCAGATCTTTTGCAGCAGGAGAAGGAACTGAAGGCAGAGCTGTTTAACCTCCGCTTCCAGACCGTAACGGGACAGATTGCCAATCCGAACCGTATTGCGGAATGCAGAAAAGACATCGCAAGAATCAAGACCATTCTTCGCCAGCGCGAGATGGCCGCGGACGCCGAATAAGGAGGAGAGCATAAATGGAAATTAGAGGATATCGCAAAACTCGTATCGGTGTCGTCGTAAGCGACAAGATGGACAAGACCATTGTGGTCGCCATCAAGACCAAGGTCCGTCATCCGTTGTACGGCAAGATGGTCAACCGCACACATAAGTTCAAGGCGCATGACGAGGAGAACCTGTGCGGCATCGGCGACACAGTAAGGATCATGGAATGCCGCCCGATTTCGAAGGACAAGAGATGGCGTCTGGTCGAAATCGTCGAGAAGGCTAAGTAATGAGGAGGAAATAGAGAATGATTCAACCTCAAACCAGATTAAAGGTAGCGGACAACAGCGGTGCAAAAGAGATTATGTGCATCCGAGTACTGGGCGGTTCATATCGCAAGTCCGCAAGCATAGGTGACGTCATTGTGGCTTCCGTCAAGAGTGCAACTCCGGGCGGCACAGTGAAGAAGAAGGATGTAGTCAAGGCAGTTGTCGTTCGTACAGTGTTTGAAACATCCCGTGCAGATGGCTCGCACATTCGTTTTGACGACAATGCGGCGGTCATCATCAATGATGCAAAGCAGCCCCGCGGCACCCGTATCTTTGGGCCGGTCGCAAGAGAGCTGCGCGAGAAGGATTACATGAAGATCGTCTCGCTGGCACCCGAAGTACTGTAAGGAGGAAAGACATGAATAAGTTGAATGTCAAAAAGGGCGACAAGGTCGTCGTCATCTCCGGAAAAGACAAGGGTAAGGAAGGCAAGATCCTCAGCACGAACCCCGAGAAGGAAAGAGTAGTCGTGCAGGGCGCAAACATGATTACAACCCATGTAAAGCCCCGTAAGCAAGGCGAACCCGGTGGTCGTATTGAGAAGGAAGGCACCATCCATGTAAGTAACGTTAAGCTGGTCTGCACAAAGTGCGGCAAGCCCACACGCGTAGGCCACACATTTGTTGATGGCAAGAAAGTCCGCGTTTGCACAAAGTGCGGCAAGAGCATGGACTAACGTCGGAAGGAGGACTTAACTAATGGCTAAAAATGAAGCAGCAGCTGCACCCAAGAAGAAAAAGGTAGCAGAAGAAGCAAAGGCTCTGACCGGTGTACCTCGTCTCAAGGAGAAGTACAATAGCGAAGTAGCTCCCGCATTGAAGGACAAGTTCCATTATGCGAACACTATGGAGACACCCAAGCTGGAGAAAATCATCATCAACATGGGTCTGGGCTCCGAAAAGGAAAACCCCAAGGGCATCGAAGCAGCCGTCAATGAGCTGGGTCAAATCTCAGGTCAGAAGGCAATCATCACCAAGGCAAAGAAGTCCGTTGCGAACTTTAAGGTTCGTGAGGGCATGAACATCGGCGCAAAGGTCACCCTGCGCGGCGACAGAATGTACTATTTTGCCGACAAGCTGATGAACATCGTTCTGCCCCGTGTCCGTGACTTCAGAGGCGTGTCCGATAAGTCGTTCGACGGCAGAGGCAACTATGCGATGGGCGTTAAGGAACAGCTGATTTTCCCCGAAATCAATTACGACGACGTCGATAAGGTTCGCGGAATGAACATCGTGTTCGTAACCAGCGCAAAGACCGATGAAGAAGCGAAGGAACTGCTTGCTCTTCTCGGAATGCCCTTTGTACAAGACTAATAAGGAGGAACGATTATAATGGCAAAACTAAGCATGAAATTAAAGCAGCAGGCGCCCGCAAAGTTCAGCACTCGCGCCTATACCCGTTGCCGTATCTGTGGTCGTCCCCATTCCGTGTTGCGCAAGTATGGCGTATGCCGCATTTGCTTCCGTGAGTTGGCTTACAAGGGCGAGATCCCCGGCGTGCGTAAGGCAAGCTGGTAATAGGAGGAAACAAACATGACTGATACTATTGCAGATATGCTTACAAGGATCCGCAACGCACTGATTGCAAAGCATGAGAGCGTTGAAATCCCCTGCTCGACCATCAAGGTCGCTATTGCACAGATACTCGTTGACGAAGGCTACATCAAGAGCTTTGAAGTGACTGAGGACGGCATTGCCAAGAACATTCACGTTGAGCTGAAGTATGGCGCAAACAAGCAGCGCGTTATCGTTGGCATCAAGCGCATCTCCCGTCCGGGTCTGCGTGTGTATGCTCGTAAGGATGAAGTACCCAAGGTGCTTGGCGGCTTGGGCATCGCGATTCTGTCCACCTCAAGGGGTGTAATGACAGACCGTGAGGCGAGGAAACTGGGTGTTGGCGGCGAAGTGCTCGCCTACGTCTGGTAAGTAAATTAGGAGGAGAAATAATGTCTCGAATCGGAAAACTTCCCGTGAAGATTGAAGCGGGAGTGACAATCACGGTTGACGACAATCATGTCGTGACTGTAAAGGGCCCAAAGGGTACGTTGTCACAGCAGGTGTCGTCGGAGATGATCCTTGAGCAGGATAACGGTGAATTGACCGTTAAGCGTCCCAGCGACAATAAGAAGCATCGCGCTCTGCATGGCTTGACCAGAACCCTGATCAACAACATGGCAGTCGGCGTAACCAAGGGCTATGAGAAGCGTTTGGAAATCGTCGGAGTCGGTTACAGAGCGACCAAGAACGGTGAAAAGCTGACGCTCAACGTTGGATATTCTCATCCCGTAGAGTTTGAGGAGAAGGACGGCATCACATTTGATGTTCCGGCTCCCACCAAGATCGTTGTCAAGGGCATTGATAAGCAGAAGGTCGGACAGATCGCTGCCAACATCCGTGCGGTCCGTGAGCCTGAACCTTACAAGGGCAAGGGCATTCGCTATGAAGGCGAATACGTGCGCCACAAGGAAGGCAAGACCGGTAAGTAATTGAGGAAGGAGTGACATAAGATGTTTAATAAAGTAGACAAGAATTCTGTGCGCAAAGCACGTCATCATCGTCAACGTCGTTACATGATCGGAACCGAAGCACGTCCCAGATTGAATGTGTATCGTTCCACCACGCACATCTATGCGCAGATCATCGATGACATCACAGGAAACACCTTGGTTGCAGCTTCCACACTGGATGCAAAGATCAAGGAAGAACTCAATGGGAAGAACAAGACCGAGCAGGCAAAGCTCGTCGGTAAGCTCATTGGTGAACGTGCCACTGAAAAGGGCATCAAGCAGGTCGTTTACGATCGCGGCGGTTATCTCTACACTGGTCGTGTAGCAGCTCTGGCAGCAGGCGCTCGTGAAGCGGGCTTGGATTTTTAAGGAGGGAACGACATGAGAAACGATAGAAAGTTTGAAAAGGAAGTCCCCGAATTCAAAGAAAGACTCGTATCAATTAACCGTGTTGCGAAGGTTGTCAAGGGCGGTAAGAACTTCCGCTTCACCGCGCTGATGGTTGTTGGTAATGAAAACGGCAAGGTCGGCGTTGGTCTCGGCAAGGCGACAGAAATTCCCGAAGCAGTCCGCAAGGGCGTCGAGGATGCAAAGCGTCACATGGTCGAAGTATCAATCGTGGGCACAACCATTCCTCATGCGGTCGAGGGCAAGTTTGGCAAGGGTCATGTGCGTATGCTCCCCGCAGAAGAAGGTACCGGTGTTATCGCCGGCGGCCCCGCCCGTGCAGTATTGGAAATGGTCGGCATCAAGGACATTCGTACCAAGTCCTTCGGTTCCAACAATCCCTCGAACTGCGTCAAGGCGACCATCGATGGTTTGAGCCAGCTGCGCACTGCAGAGCAGATTGCAAAGCTTCGCGGCAAGACCGTTGACGAGATTCTTAACTAGGAGGCATAAAATGGCTACATTGAAAGTAACGCTCGTAAAGAGCCCCATCAGCTCCCTCCGTGACCAACAGGACACCGTAAAGGCGCTCGGCCTGCACAAGCTGAACCAGACTGTTGAAAAGCCCGACAATGCTTGCATTCGCGGACAGATCTTCAAGGTAAAGCATCTTGTCAAGGTCGAAGAGATATAAGGAGGTTTAGCATGAAACTTCACGAATTACAACCGGCAGCAGGTACCAAGAAAGCCCCCAAGCGCGTGGGTCGTGGTACAGGTTCAGGTCTGGGCAAGACTTCTGCAAAGGGTCACAAGGGTCAAAAGGCAAGAAGCGGCAGCAAGAAGAACGGCTTTGAAGGCGGTCAGATGCCTTTGGCACGTCGTCTGCCTAAGCGTGGCTTCTACAATCGTTTTGCAAAGATTTACACCATCATCAATATTTCCGACCTCGAAGAGTTGGATAATGGCACCGAAGTCAACGCTGAGATGCTCAAGGGTTTGGGCATGATCAGCAAGATTGAAAAAGACGGTCTGAAGGTTTTGGGCGGCGGCGAACTGACTAAGAAGCTGGTCGTTAAGGCAGCAAAGTTTTCCAAGTCCGCAGAGGACGCCATCCAGAAGGCAGGCGGAACTGTTGAGGTGATCTAATGTTTAGTACGTATATTAACGCATTCAGGGTCAAGGACATCCGCAAGAAGATGCTTTACACGCTTCTTCTTCTGGTTGTCTACCGTCTGGGTTGCCAGATACCGATCCCCGGCGTCAATGTTGCAGCATGGCAGTCTGCAATCAGTGGCATGGCATTGTTCGATTTTATGGACTTGCTGTCGGGCTCGGCGTTTTCCCAGTTCACGATCTTTGCATTGGGTATTTCACCGTACATTACATCTTCGATTATTATGCAGCTGTTGACCATTGCCATCCCCGCATTGGAGAGATTGAGCAAGGAAGAGGACGGCAGACAGAAAATCGAGAAGATCACTCGTTATGTTGGTATTGCACTGGCATTCATTCAGTCCATTGGCATCATCGTTACCTACGGTGGCGACATAGTAAACGTAGCAGCAGGCAGCTCCAGAGCGTTTGTCTACATTTCAATCGCAATCTACTCGGCAGCAGGCACAGCATTCTTGATGTGGTTGGGCGAGAGGATTACGGAAAAGGGCATCGGCAACGGTATTTCCATGCTGATCTTTGCATCAATCGTGGCAAGAGTCGTTCCCTTCTTCATCGACACCTTCCAGAGCTTCTTTGGCGGCTCGATGTACTGGCAGATTCCGCTGGCATATGTTGCAATCATCGCTTTGATTACCTTCGTTGTTTGCATCGACAAGGCAGTCAGAAAGATTCCTGTGCAGTATGCAAAGCGAGTCGTGGGTCGCAAGATGTACGGCGGACAGAACACGCATCTACCCATGAAAGCGAATGCAAACGGCGTTTTGCCGCTTATCTTCGCCATGACGTTGATGCAGTTCCCCGAGATGATTATGCAGTTCTTCGGCGGCACGCCCGATTGGTGGAACAACTATGTTTCCGCTAATGCGCCCATGCCCGTGATCTACTACGTTATCTACTTCCTGCTCATCATTGGATTTGGATATTTTTACACATCCATCACCTTCAACCCTGTTGAGATGAGCAAGAACCTGCAGCAGAACGGCGGATTTATCCCCGGTATCCGTGCAGGCAAGCCTACGGGCGAGTATCTCGGAAAGATCTCCAACCGCTTGACACTGTTCGGCAGTTTGTTCTTGGCAGTAATCGCTATTGTCCCGACAATTCTGCTAAACCAGTTGGGCGTAACCAATGTGTTTGGTGCAACAAGCATTCTGATTATGGTCAGCGTTGCTTTGGAAACCACCGAACAGCTGGAATCCCAGATGCTGATGAGGCATTACAAGGGCTTCCTGAACTAAGATTAGCATGAAGCTGATCCTATTGGGCCCGCCGGGTGCGGGAAAAGGCACACAGGCTGTTAGGATAGCAGCACGATTGGGCATTGCCCACATATCTACCGGAGATATGCTTCGTGCCGAGATTCGTAACGATACGCCGCTTGGCAGGATGGCGAAGGCTATTTTGGACAAGGGCGAGCTGGTGAGCGACGATGTAATTATCGGTATGGTCAAGAACCGTATCGCTATGTCCGATTGTGCACGGGGATTCCTCTTTGACGGTTTCCCCCGCACCGTCGCACAGGCGGAAGCTCTTGAGACTATCACACAGATAGACCATGTGATAAACATTGAAGTGCAGTTGAATCGTTTGATTGATCGAATCAGCAGCCGCAGAATGTGTCCCGATTGCGGAGGCACTTACCATGTATCGCAGTATCCCGATGGCGTCTGCCCCTGTGGAGGAAAGCTCTATCAGCGGGACGACGATCGCGAGGAGACGGTCAAGAACAGACTGACTGTGTACGAGCAAAAGACTGCCCCCTTGATCGCTTTTTATCAAAAGCAGGGGAACCTGTTCACTGTCAATGGCGATGCTTCCATTGATCAGGTTGAGCTTGAAATCTCCGAGAAGCTGGGCGCATGATTACTATTAAGACGCAAGCCGAAATAGAAAAGATGCACGCAGCCGGCAGAGTGGTGGAAAACACCCTAGCTCTTCTGGGAAAAAATGTGAAAGCAGGCGTCACCACTGAAGCGCTGAATAAACTTGCACACGATTTTATTGTGTCAAGTGGTGCAATTCCTTCGTTTTTGGGGTATAATGGATATCCCAAGAGCGTGTGCATCTCCGTCAATGACGAGGTCGTACACGGGATTCCATCGGGGCGCAAGCTCAAAGATGGCGACATCGTTAGCTGCGATGTCGGAGCAATCCTAGACGGCTTCCATGGAGATGCAGCCAGGACCTTCCTTGTGGGTGAGGTTGATGAGGCGACAAAACGCTTGGTCAAAGTTACGAGGGAGTGCTTCTACAAGGCTCTGGAATACTGCCGCGAGGGTTATCGGATATCCGATATTTCGATTGCAGTTCAGAAGCATGCGGAGGCTCACGGCTACGGAGTAGTCAGAGACTTGGTAGGACACGGAATTGGAACGCACATGCACGAGGATCCGGAAGTTCCAAACTTCTATTCTCCACGTTCCAGACAGCGTTTGCAGGCAGGCATGACCATCGCCATCGAGCCCATGATAAATCTGGGTACCGAGCGTGTGTGGCAGCTTGAGGACGGATGGACGGTTACCACTCAGGACGGAAAACCCTCGGCTCACTACGAGAACACAGTGGCGATTACCAAGGGAGATCCCATACTGATGACTTGTTCGGAGGTGTGCCCATGATAAGCGTAGGCGACGTTGTTTTGAGCAAGGCGGGAAGGGATGCCAATAGGGCATTCGTAGTAACTCAAGTGTTGGATGAGACCTACGTCCTTTTGTGCGATGGCGAGCTTCGGAAGCTGGATAAGCCGAAAAAGAAGAAGCTCAAGCACATAAAGGAAACGAAGTTCAAGCCAATGGACGAAGTCAGAGCGAATGGACGAGTGCTGGATGCGGATATCCGCAAGCATCTCAATTCGCAAAAAGCGATTGATAGGAACAGCAAGGAGGTTAAGCTTGTCTAAACAGGATGTCATTGAAGTGGAAGGCGTCGTAACAGATGCGTTTCCGAATGCAATGTTCGAGGTGAAACTCCAAAATGATCACAAGATCTTGGCGACTATATCCGGTAAGCTGCGTATGCATTACATTCGCATATTGCCGGGAGACAAGGTCACCGTCGAACTGTCGATGTATGATTTGACCCGCGGACGTATAACGTGGCGTGGCAAGAACTAAATTTTTTGAAGGAGAATCGGAAAAATGAAAGTCAGACCGTCTGTAAAACCCATTTGTGAGAAGTGCAAGATCATCAAGCGCAAGGGCAGAGTTATGATCATTTGCGAGAACCCGAAGCACAAGCAGAAGCAGGGCTAAAGCCTGAAAAATAGTACCCATGGGGCGGCTGATGCCTCCTTACCCGAGGCATTACCTGTGGGCTTAGACATACAAAAACAAGAAATTTTTAACGGAGGTAGAGAAACAATATGGCACGTATTGCTGGCGTTGACCTTCCAAGAGATAAGAGAGTCGAAATCGGCTTAACTTACATCTTTGGTATTGGTCGCAAAACCGCTTCCGAGATCCTCGCGAATACAGGTGTAAATCCTGATATCCGTGTACGCGATCTGGACGAAAGCGATGTCAACAAGCTTAGAGAGTATATCGACCACAACGTAAAGGTTGAGGGCGACTTGAGGAGAGAAACCTCAATGAACATCAAGCGACTGATTGAAATCGGTTGCTATCGTGGTGTGCGTCACCGCAAGGGTCTGCCCGTAAGAGGACAGAGCACCAAGCAGAACGCAAGAACTCGCAAGGGTCCCAAGAGGACTCAAGGCGGGAAGAAGAAGTAAGGAGGACTAGATTATGGCTACAAAAGGCAAGATCAAGAAGGCCGCAACACGCAAGCGTCGTGAAAGAAAGAACATCGAGCGTGGTCAGGCACACATTCGTTCCTCCTTCAATAACACCTTGGTCACCATAACGGACATGCAGGGCAACGCTATTGCGTGGTCTACCGCAGGTGCGCTTGGCTTCCGTGGTTCGAGAAAGTCCACTCCGTTTGCAGCACAGATGGCGTCGGAAACGGCGGCAAAGGCAGCTATGGAGCATGGCTTAAAGAGCGTTGAAGTATACGTCAAGGGCCCGGGCTCCGGACGTGAATCTGCTATCCGCGCACTGCAGACCGCAGGCTTGGACGTGAACATGATCAAAGATGTCACGCCTATCCCGCACAACGGCTGCCGTCCGCCTAAGCGCAGAAGAGTGTAAGGAGGATATGTAAATGGCTAGATATACAGGTTCAGTATGCAGACAGTGCCGCAGAGAAGGCACCAAGCTGTTTTTGAAGGGCGATCGTTGCTTCACTGAAAAGTGTGCGCTTACGCTTCGCCACACACCTCCGGGTATGCATGGACAGAGCCGTAAGAAGCAGTCCGAGTATGGCATTCAGCTTCGCGAGAAGCAGAAGGTTCGCCGTGCTTATGGCATCTTGGAGTCGCAATTCCACAAGTATTACCAGATGGCAGCAAATATGCGCGGTGTAACCGGTGAGAACATGCTTTCTCTTATCGAGCGCAGACTCGACAACGTGGCTTATCGATTGAACTTCGGCGAATCCCGTCCGATGGCTCGTCAGATGGTCACACATGGACACTTGCTTGTCAATGGCAAGAAGGTCGACATCGCATCCTACCAGGTAAAGGTCGGAGACGTCATCTCGGTTCGTGAAAAGAGCCGTGAAGTTCCGTTCTTTGCAGCACTCAAGGAGCAGGGCGCAAAGCGCGCAGTCTCCCAGTGGCTTGAGCTGGACAGCGAAAATCTGACAGGCAAAGTGCTTGCGCTTCCGCAGCGTGAGGACATCGACTTGACGATTGAAGAGCATCTCATCGTTGAGTTCTACTCAAGGTAAGCCTTTGGCGAACCGATCGACATTACCGAAGGAGGGTAAAAATGCTAGAAATCGAAAAGCCCAAACTCGAATGCGTTGAGAAAACGGACAACTACGGCAAGTTCGTTGTAGAGCCGTTGGAGCGCGGTTTTGGTACTACGCTTGGCAATTCCATGCGCAGAGTGCTGTTGTCCAGTTTACCGGGCGTTGCTGCAACATCAATTCGTATTGATGGCGTGCTGCATGAGTTTTCAACCATTGAAGGCGTCAAGGAAGATGTCACAGAGATCGTCCTCAACCTCAAGGAGCTTTGCTGCAAACTGCATACTAAGGGCCCCAAGAAGGTCATCATTGATGCGGTTGGCCCAGGCGAAGTAACTGCCGGCGACATCACTCCCGATGCGGACGTTGAAATCATCAACCCTGAGTTGCATATTGCGACCTTGGACAGCAACGGCAAGCTCCACATGGAGATCATGCTCGATCATGGCAGAGGCTATGTTACCAGTGAGCGCAACAAACATGCAGATATGCCCATCGGTGAGATCGCCGTAGATTCCATCTTCACCCCCATTACGAAGGTCAACTATTCGGTTGACAATACTCGTGTGGGACAGATCACCGACTTTGACAAGCTCACGTTGGAGATCTGGACTGATGGCAGCATTCGTCCCGAGGAATCCGCATCTTTGGCGGCAAAGATTCTTACCGAGCATCTGGTTCTGTTCATCAATTTGACAGACCATGTTCAGGGCGTTGAGATTCTTGTTGAGAAGGAAGAAAGCAAGAAGGAGAAGATTCTCGAAATGAACATCGAAGATCTCGACCTGTCTGTTCGTTCCTACAACTGCTTGAAGCGCGCAGGTATCAATACCGTTGAAGAACTGGTTCAGCGTAACGAGGATGAGATGATGAAGGTTCGTAACCTTGGTCGTAAATCGCTCGAAGAAGTACAACAGAAATTGGCGCAGTTGGGATTGTCCCTTCGCGCAAACGAAGATTAAGGAGGAAGCACAATGGCAAACAGGAAACTTGGAAAGCCCTCTGACCAGCGTGTTGCACTGCTCAGAAATCAGACCACCGCTTTGATTTGGAACGGTAAGATCGTGACCACTGAGACCAGAGCTAAGGAGATTCGTTCCATTGCTGAGAAGCTTATCACGCTTGCAGTCAAGGAATATGAGAATGGCGAAATGGTCGAGAAGGAAACGAGAAACGATAAGGATCAGATCGTAAAGGTCGAGAAGTTGCAGGATAAGGCAACGAAGCTCCATGCCCGCAGACAGATCATGGCATATCTGTACGATGTGCCGGAAACAAAGTCCAAGGACGAGAGCAAGTCGGATTACAAGGAGCGTACCGCAGATAAGCGTCATCCCGTTGTGGAGAAGCTGTTCCGTGAGATCGCACCGAAGTATGCCGCACGCATCAAGGATGGCAAGAAGGGTGGCTACACCCGCATGTTCAAGCTCGGGCCCCGTAGGGGCGATGCTGCCCAGATGGTAGTAATCGAGCTGGTCTAGCGCATATCAAGTACGAAGGCCCCTTGCTTTTCGCAGGGGGCTTTAGCTTACCCAAATATATTCAAATAAGAAGTCAAGCTGGCAGGGCGGCATAATTCTTGACACGATTGAGACAAAATGTTCACTTGCACAGTTGACTTATTGTTGCTATACTATATACATGGAAATTATAGACATAGAAAATTGGGACAGAAAAGAGCAATATGAGGTGTTTAGGAATCTTGGGATTCCTTTCTACTCCGTGACTGTGGAACTGGACGTATCCTTGCTTTATGCGTACTGCAAAGAACAAGGCCTATCGTTTTATCATTCGATGGTCTATGTTTCGACCGCCGCATTAAACAGCGTCAAGGAGTTTTTGGACAAGCTGCGCGATGGGTATATCGTTCGCTATGACAAGCTCACTCCGTCCTTTACCTATATGCGGAAGAACGATCTATTCGGGATTTGCAACGTTGAGTGGCAGCAGGGCGAAAGCCTCATTAGCTTTTGTGACCGCTGCAAGTTGACCGAAGCCGCCGCCAAGGAGGGCGCAGCAGCTCCCAGCGAAGCGGAGGAGGAGCGTGATGATATGGCATACATCTCCTGCACTCCGTGGTTCTCATTCACTCATGTCACACAGGAGATGTCTTTGAACCCACTGGAGTCCATTCCTCGTGTGCTCTGGGGCAAGTTTTTCGATCGTGACGGAAAAAAGATTATGCCCATATCCATACAGGTCAACCATATGCTCATTGACGGAATACACATTGCAAAATGGCTGTCCGCAATGGAGAAAATGATAGGGGATCTGTCGTAGAAATGAATAATGCGGATAGATGGATAAAAATATTGTGCATACTTATTATGGCGGTGCTAATAGTCTTGGCTATACTGCTAATCAGCGACAAGATGAAGGATAGGAATGCCCAAGCCGAGCCGACGACCACCCCAATGCCCATGCCGATGCCGTCTTCTCAGGATGTACGCATATATTCGAGCCGTGAGCTCAATTACGCTTTGAATATGCAGTCTGTGAGCACATTCCCTTCGGGGTACCGCTATGACGACATATTCTGGTATGAGATTACTCCCAAGGAATGGGCCGGATATACTGACTGGCGACTTGTCAAGCATGAGACATCGGGAATTACCTGTCTGATATACGGAGAGGAGATATTCCCCATCACGCTGGCAAACTTGACATCGGGCATACAGCTGTGGGGATTTGGGCTTATGGATGTTCTGCTTACTGACTGCGATGCAGATAGGCAATATGAGCTTATAGTATCGGCAAGCTATGAGATTGAGGGCGGCTATCGCTCGGCAATACTGCTCATAGACACCAATGAGCAAGGGCAGATGAACAGGACTATGCTGAATTTGAGCGTGGATAACAGGGCGTTTATGCTCAACATGGACGAAAATGGCAACTACGTTGCTTGTGAGGCAGAAGTCGGCTTCACAGGCACGGGGACTACCGATTGGCGACTTGACAGGATGGGCGGAGATACATGGACGTTCGCCTGCCAAAACGGTGAGCTGATATTGCTCGAAATTTAAGGAGATAGCATGAAAAAGTTTTTTCAAAATAAGTTGGTTTTTACGCTGATTTGCATTTTGGGCTTCATCATCCTTCTGTGTGTGGTGATTTTTGCGGTGATATACATTGGAAAATGCACCGTTGACAGCGGCAAGGTGAGAAATGAAGCGGTGGTTACGGACGCTCCTACACCATCGCCTGTGCCCGAACGTAACTATGATGAGGGTCGCACAATCGCCTTTGAGCCGGAGATAGAAAAGATGAAGCTGGGCACGCTTGAGGACGAGGACCTGCTGGATTATTCTAAGGAGCATTGGCTTGACATAACGCCAAATGACATTAGTGAAGCGGTGGGCTGCGTGATAATGAAGCACGATACAAAACGCTGCACATATCTGTACTACAACGGTGAATACCTGCGCTTGGACGAAGGCTCGGACGGCTATGGGGTGATAGATATGCAGCTGTGCGATCTCAATTATGACGATGCGCAGGAGCTTGTGTATTCCTATTCGTTTGGAGTTGACGATTACAGCTCGAAGATAGGCTGGTATGATTTTGCATCGGGCGAACTGGTGATATCAGATTTTTCGCTCATGGGGCAGGAGATAATTTTGTACACTAAGGACGGCGTATCCTGCCAGCTATATCGTGCGCAGCGCAAGGGCGGAGAGACTACGGGAGGATATGTGCTTCACATGACGGACGATGTTCCCTTGGGAGTTCTGGTCGAGCAGGAGGGAAGACTGTTTTTGAAGCTGGACGCAAAATGAAGCGTTTAACTTTGATTCTTGTGGTGTGTATTCTGCTGGTGGGCTGCTCACAAGGCGGCTCTGCGGTGGCAACAATCCCTACCGAGGAACGAGCAGCGTTGACACCAACGCCAAGTGCCGAAACGGTAAGGGAGGAGATTGTCTTTGAGCTGACGCTCACACCACAAGCGCCAACGCCAACAATAGAGATTACACCTGAGCCAACAGCTACGCCCGACCCCTTCTTTGGATTAAACGTGAGCTTTTATGGCGCAGACAGCAACTTCTATCATATTGATCTTGACCAAATGACAAGGCAGCGCATCACAGGCATGAGCTATCCTGCCGAGGGTGCAATAATCACATATGACGATCTTAGATACGTTCACATTCTGTATGTGGACTTTGAGGGTCAGACACACGAGGGCGAGCTGATTGTCAATGAACAGGATGCAAACGAGGTGATGGATATTTTCTATCAGCTCTATTTGGCGGAGTATCCGCTGAGCAGCGTGAAGCTGGTGGACGATTACGGCGAGCCGTTTGAGGACAATTTATCAATGGCGGCAAATAACACCTCAGCATTCAACTATCGCTATTCATCGGCAAACAAGCTGTCACGCCACGCCTATGGCGCAGCAATCGACATCAATCCCATGATGAATCCCTACATTCATTCGGACGGACGTGTTTCGCCGTCCAACGCAGCCGATTGGGTTGACCGCAGCGATGTTCGAGTTGGCATGATTGACAAAAATGATCTGTGCTATCAGCTATTTACGTCCTATGGCTGGGAATGGGGCGGCAATTTTCGCAGCGAAAAGGACTATCAACACTTTTCGAAGGATCTGGGATATTAAAGACAGGGCATACTGAAATTACACGAAATTTAGCCGATGGAGTCTGACTTCATCGGTATTTTTGTCATTGAATAATCCTTCCGAATTGTTCATATCCTAGCTCATAGGCTGGGGACATCACATAAGGGAGAAGAAAATGACAAGAATTAAAAGACGCCTTGCGCTGATGGCGATGGTGCTGCTTCTTTTGGGAGTGGCGACCTTTCCCATAGGCGCACGCAACGCAAACGCAGACGGCGGAATCGACACCAGAATTTATGGAGAATTGGACAAGTCGGACACCATTGACCTTCCTATTACGATTTACGACTATCACAATGATGGAATGCTTTTCGATTTTGCATCTGCGGACGCTCCATCGGCCACCTATCGCTATGATGGTAAGACCTATAACATGGGGAACAACTATGGCTACGGATTTTTGGGCGCATCTGAAACCATAGCACAGAACCCCAACCACTATCAGTTGCCGTCCATTGCGGACTATTGGGAAGATGACAGCATCGTTGTGCAAAACGGAGT
This sequence comes from Eubacteriales bacterium, assembly GCA_028694155.1. Lineage (GTDB taxonomy): Bacteria > Bacillota > Clostridia > Christensenellales > CAG-138 > JAQUTY01. The sequence goes on along the minus strand of JAQUTY010000001.1, from coordinate 294,509 downwards.
TACCGTAGGGCTGGTAGAGGATAGCCTTGACGCAAACGGAAAGCCGATCTATTGCCAAAACACCGTGGAGTATCTGGCGCAGCTCATACAGATGACACTTCAGATACCCCAAAGAGCACGCAAGGGCAACTACAACTACAATTTTGTCGAGGGTACTGCCGATGGCGAACTATTTGGCTATTCTGAGGACGGAACGGAGCGTGATTTTGCACAGTATCTTCGGGAGACTCTGACGGACTATGACCTTGGCAGCTATCAAGCCAGCAGTCAAAAGCAGCTTACCTCTCTATCAGAGATTGCTACCTGCACGGACGCTGCCATGTTCATGCTGAAAAATCTTTATTCGACAGGCTATTCAAAACCAATTTCGGAGTATAACACACTCAAGCTGACCAGCGAGACTGATGAAAACGGAAACAAAAAGTATGTTTTCGATTCGGCATATGAAGGCGTAATCTACGATACCGTAGACGGAGAGATATATCTTGATGCCCAGACGGCACAGGCGGACTATATGCTGCTGTGGGGAACGACGTATATTCCTGCAAACTTCTTCCTGCCCATTACGCCCGATATTTTCGATAAATATTGTGGTCAGACCGTGTCGCCATACCTGCTGGACGAGGGCGTCAGCTCCTACAACGGAAACAGCATTGAATACCCCATAGGTTCGGGCAAATACAACGACACCTATGATGGGCGTGATTACAACTACACCATGGAGGGACACGCGCAGTTCGTCTATGATGAGAGTGACGATTTATTCTTCAGATTCACCGGCGATGATGCGCTTTACATCTACATCAATGGCGTGCTTGCGCTGGACATAGGCGGCGCACACAGCATTGCGCAACAGCAGATGCAGCTAAACGAGCTTGCGGATAGGTGCGGACTTGTCGATGGCGAGGCGTTCACCTTCGATCTTTTTTACACCGAGCAGCACGGATATGGGGCAAATCTTCGCATAGAGACCAATATCGAGCTGTATGACCCCAACGTCTTTTCACCGCAAACCGGCGCACAGGCGCACATTGTCAGGGAAAGCTCCGATGGAGCAGGACTGTACACCAACGGCATCAGGTTCAAAACAGAGCTAAACGTCAGGGCGATGCAGGACGCACTCGACGTGGGCGACCTGTTTGCTTGCGGAACGCTGATTATTCCCCTCAACAGGCTCAATACGACAGAGGAAGCCCCCTATCAGGCAGATATAATGACGCTTGAAATAGATACGCAGACAGGCGAATTTTCCTCACCAAACTCGGCACCGGTGGTAGTTCTTCCCAATGCCGCCGTAACACGAACGCTCACGCCCGACACCATGATAGAGTGGACGACACAGATGGAGGCTGCTACCGATGCTGCCGAACTGTTGGAGCTTCTAAGGAGCGCAGGAATGACGGTGTTTGGAGTCAACGAGGACAATACTGCCGTGCGTTATGTGGTATATCTGAAATTTGAGGACAATGGCACACTTGTTGATTCGCAAAGGCGAGCGCAGGCGGACAGAGAGATAGCATTTCGAGGATTCTTTGTCAGGCTTGACGATGAGGGCTATTCTGTCTGCAACACCTTGCAGCGAGCCAACAGCGCAACGAGGATATTTAATCACTTCAACTACGAGAATTACGGCATACTCAACGATGGCATTACGCCTGAACAGGCGTTAAACGGTCGGTCGATACTCGCACCATCAGAGCAGCTAAGTTATCTTGATATGGAGGTGGTAGCATGAAGAAAATATATTCAGAGCCAAAACTGACGCTGGTGCGCTTCGACTGCCAAGACATCATTACCGCTTCGCTGATTTGGTACGGACAGGATTATCCCAATGGAGGCAATCACTGCGATGGCGGAGTTGATGCAGGGGAGCAGATTGGCGGAGACTGGTGGAACGATCCGTAAAACTCATCAAAACTTAGTCCCCATTTGGGGATTTTTTGTGTTACAATGTGAGGAGCAAACCTAGGAGGAATGATTTTGAAAAGATATTATGACAGTAAACCTCGCTATGCCGAGGATGGTACGCTCCTTCAGACGGGGCTAAAGGACGGAGATGTTGCTTCGGGAGTTCTTCTGCCCGGCGACCCTCACCGCAGCAAGCTGATTTCGACATTCTTCGATGACGCCGAGTTTCGTGCGCATCGTGGAACGTATGCGACCTTCACGGGCAAGACGCCCAAAGGACTGCCTGTATCCGTTATGAGCAGCGGCATGGGTTGTGCCTGTGTTGCAACCGCACTTGAGGAGCTTAAAAATGCAGGAGCAGAGATAGTCATTCGTGTTGGAACCTGCGGCGGTGTTCAGCCGGGGTTCAAGGCAGGAACCATAGTGATTGCAAGCGGTTGTGTGCGTGGAGAGGGCGCAAGCTACGAGTATGTGCCACAGGAGTATCCTGCTGTTGCCGATCCGTATGTGGTCAACGCATTGGTGCAGGCGGCGCATGAGATGGGCGAGGAGCCTGTTGTGGGTCTGTATCGCTCGCATGACGCATTTTATCGTGAGTCGAAGGCGGCAAGCGGCGATCTTAGAAAACGTATGCAGCCGTGGATAGATTCAAATGTAAAGGTGGTCGAAAACGAGAGTGGAATGTTATTCACCTTCGGGCATCTGCTTGGTTTGAGAACAGGTACAATCTGCGTGGCACTTGGCTCTATGTTTGACGAGGTGGACGAGAAGGGCGATGCGATTTACGCTGTCTATCAAGACCCGAATTATATGGCACGGCGCATCGAAATGATTTCTCGCATCACAATTCGTGCCATTGAAATACTTGAGGAGGGCAAATAAATGGAATACCAAAGTGTAAGAATGACGCACGTTGACGGAACGATGCACCACTTGGGTGTCAACGAGAAGCACGTTGCAAAGAAGGTAATTTTAACGCCCAGTCCCTTGCTGATACCGCTGCTTGCCACCTGCATGGACGATGCCGTCAAGATGGGTGACTACCGTGAATATGTAACCTTCACGGGCAAATACTGGGGCAAGCCACTCACGGTGATGAGCTGTGGCTTTGGCTGTATGCCCATGGCGATTGCGGTTGAGGAGCTTAGGCATCTGGGCTGTACGGAGATAATCAAAATAGCACCTTGCGCTGCCATTCAAGAGGATATCGAGGTTGGCACACTTCTGACTGCCCATGGCGCAGTTCGAGGCGAGGGTGCGAGTGCAGAATATGTCGATGGGAGCTATCCTGCAGTTGCAGATATGGATTTGCTAGGACGCATACTCAATACGGGAAAGTGTGACACGGGCATATTCCGCAGTCACGACTGCCTCTCAAACGAATCTCCCTCCGCACCGCACGGAATGGACAGGGTGAATCATTGGCGTGAGCTGGGCGTGAGCGTTATGGACGGCGAGACAAGCTCAATGTTCACCATCGGCGGCATATTGGGACTCAAAACCGCATCGATTGCGCTCATCGAGGAGAACTACTTAACAGGCAAAAAGCTGAACGCAAAGGACACGGAAATTGGGATTAAGGACGCATTCAGACTTGCTGCGGAGGCTCTGCTATGCTGCTGATAAAAAACCTGCGCTTGCCGAATTTTGACACGCTCACCACATCGATGGGTCAGATGCTGATTGACGGCGATCGCATTGTTAAAATCGGAAGCTCGATTGAAGCGCAGGCAGAGGTGCTGGACGCAGACGGAAAGCTGATTCTGCCTGCCATGGTTGACACGCACACGCATATGGTGCAGTCGCTCACAAAGGGACCGTTGGACGACCTCAATATCACCGATTGGCTCAAAAAAATGCTATTGGTGCAATGGCAGCTCACCGAGCAGGAGTGGTACTACGGCGTGCTTTTGGGCTGCTTGCAGTCGCTGCGCTTCGGCGTAACCGCCATCAACGAGATGACCTACTGGAATCAGATTGATGCGGTGGCACAGGCATACAAGGACGCAGGGATAAGGGCGACATTCGGCATTGGAGCCACGGATATAGCCGAGAATGAACAGGTCAAGGTCACTCCACTTGAGGAGAATTTGCGCCAAGCCGAGTATCTTTACAACACCTATAACGGCAAGGGACTGTTAAGAACGTCAGTGGCCCCACAGGGCAGACCGGCGTGTACGCCCGAGCTGATGAAGGCACTCCATGAGTTTTCAAGCGAACGTGGACTAATCTATCACACCCATCTTGCCGAGGGTATAAGCGAGACACGCAAAATTCGTGAGCGGACAGGCAGGGGAGAGGCGGAGGAGCTGAACCATCTTGGCGTGCTGGACCAAAGAACCGTGCTTGCACATTCAATTTGGCTTGAGAATGATGAGATAGGGCTCATTGCCCAGTCGGGCGCAACGGTGGCGCATTGTCCGTCTACAAACATGAAGCTGTCGGACGGCGTGTGCAGAGTGTCGGAATTGCTGCAAAGTGGAGCAAGGGTTGCGTTCGGGTGCGATGGCGAGGCGTCCAGCGCAAACCGTGATTTAATTAGGGAAGCACGTTTGGGAAGCTATCTTCAGAAGGTGACAACCCTAGACCCAACCGTTTTGCCTGCATCTCAATGCTTCAAAATGCTCACCGTGGGCGGCGCAGAAGCGTTAGGCTACAAGGACCTTGGTAAACTGGAAGAGGGTTGCCTTGCGGACTTCTCACTTGTTAGGACGGACGATATTTCGACTACAAATCAAGCACGAATACTCACAAACCTCCTGTATGCAGGCAGCGGCTATCAGGTAGACAGCGTGTTTGTGGGCGGCAAGTCCGTGATGTTTGAAGGCGAACTGCTGCACCACGACATAAATAAGGTCATGGATAAGTGCGAAAGCATATTGGACAGGGTGGAATATCTGTTGCGCTAGGGTCTGCTGCGGTAGATTTTTCCTGCTTGCAGAGGCTCCCCGCTGCTTTCAATCAATTCGGTTACGGTCACAAGGTCGTAGCCGTTTTCTATTAAGTAGGGAACCAGACGCTCAATGGCGTCCACGGTGGTTTGAAATTTGTCGTGGAATATCAATATCTGACCGCTTTGAAGGTTCTCCGTACAGAGGTCATAGACCGAATTTGCGTTTCGGGACTCCCAGTCACGAGAATCAACGTTCCACTTGATTATGGAAAGCCCAATCCCCTTCATGGCGGAGGTTACCGAACCATCGGTGTCGCCGTAGGGAGGGCGCATCACGGTCACGGTATAGCCGCCGGTGACGGTGCTGTTTATTCTGTCACAGGCACGGGTAAAATCGTTTTGCATCTGAGTGCGAGTTTGCGTGGTCATCTTGGTGTGATCCCACCCATGACAGCCGATTTGACAGTCCAGAGATACCATGCGGTCAAGGATTGCACCCTTGTCCTTGAGCCTGTTACCTTGCGTAAAGAAGGTCGCTTTTGCCCCGTATTGCTCCAATATGTCGAGTATCAAAGGGGTGTATTCATCGGTAGGCCCATCGTCAAAGGTGAGCGCAACCATCTTTCGATTGGGGTCACGGGTTGGCTCGGGCGTGGGCGATGGCGTGGGCGATGGAATGGGGGTTGGGGTGGGCGTGGCAGGCACGGCGGTAGGTTCAACGGTGGGGACATATGTCATTATCACGATGAGCGATGGCTCGGCGGTGTGGGCAGGCTGAGAAGGAATAGCGGTTGTTTGAGCGTTAGGAATAACAACGAGCTGTGCAGGCTCGGTTGTGCAGGCGCATAGCATCAACAGCATTAGCAATAATGCAATTAAGACAACGATTTTTTTCATGCTCCACCTCAATACTTTCGCCATATTTTACCACAATTCGCATATTAGTACAACAAGAAGTTGAACAAGCGGCTAAACCACTTGTTCAACTCATTTATTATGTGGAATTATTTAGTTTCCCTGAACCTTTTTTGCCAGCGTGTTGTCAATCAATTCCTCAAACGGGGGGCGTGCTGTAAGTTCGCCGGAGTGGTCGATAATATTCAGCAGGCGTTGGTAATCATTTTCAAACATCTCAAGCTCGGTCTTCCACGAGTCCGTGTCACGATAGCTCTTTGCAACTATCATTAGACTTTCAATGGAGGTATCGGGAAAGTAGGGCTTCATCGCTTCGGCAATCTCCTTGTCGGTAGCGGTGACAATCCACTTTTGCGCCCGATAGATGGCACGCAGGAACGCTTCGACCATCTGGGGATCGTTTTTGAGCTTGTCGGGTGCCGCAAAATAGCAGGTGTAGGGTACCTCGCCCGATTCAAGCCCGATGTTGGCAATAATGTAACCCTTGCCGGCGTTTGCAAACTCTGTTGCGGTTGGCTCGAACAGGGTAACATAGTCGCCCTCGCCGCCCTCAAACGCTCCTGCCATGAGGGGGAACTGAATAGAGTCGATAACGGTGATGTTCTGACCGGGTATCAGACCGTGTTCGTACATAACATACAACAGCGTCATGCAGGGCATACCGCCCTTCCTGCCCCCAATAACCGTTGAACCCTCAAGCAAAGACCAATCGAAATTCGTTACAGCTTCACGTCCGATTAGATAGCTACCGTCACGCTTTGTCAACTGCCCAACCACCACGGGATGATTTGCACGTCCTTCATTGTAGACGTACACGCCCGTTTCAGGCCCTGCAAGGCAGATGTCGGCCTCGCCTGCCAGCAATGCGGTCATCGCCTTGTTGGAATCGCCTGCGGTAACGATGTTGACGTCCAAGCCCTCATCCTCAAAGTAGCCAAGAGCAGCAGCAACGTACTGCGGCGCATAGAATACCGATCGGGTGACCTCGTGCAGCTCGACTTTTTTGAGTTCGTTTTCAGTCTTACTGCCGCAGCCTACAAATAAGAATGCAAGCATAAGACAGCAGATCGCCAGACAAATTAACCTTTTCATTTTGCACCTCCCAAATTATTCCCTGCATGATATGCGATAATTGCAAACAAGGTGCAATAATTCAAGAAAACATTTGAAAAGTGCCGTGGTATGCGGTATAATAACTCTGGAGGTGAATCGCATGGAAGACAATCGTTTCAATACCCATCAATTTGCGGCAACAAAGGACGTCAAGTCTGCACAAGAGGTCTTGATGATGGTTTATGCCGCTATGCGTGAGAAGGGCTATGACCCCATCAACCAAATCGTTGGATATCTGCTTTCGGGCGATCCCACCTACATTACAAGCTATAATAATGCTCGTTACATGATACTGCGCATCGAGCGTGATGATCTGATTGAAGAGCTTGTTCGGTTCTATGTGACCAATCAGAAGCAATAATGCAGCGTATTTTGGCTCTGGATGTGGGAGACAAGCGCATAGGAGTGGCGGTGTCCGACCTGTTGGGCGTAACTGCGCAACCCGTTGAAACGTATCACCGTGTTGGCAGTCAAAAAAAAGATGTCGCCTATATTATTGAGCTGACAAAGAGGTACGCACCCTGCAAACTGCTTTTCGGCTTGCCCAGAAACATGGACGGCAGCTATGGCGAGCAGGCGGAGAAGGTCAGACACTTTGCGCAACTGGTTGTGTCAGAGTTTGACGGTGAGCATGATTTTTATGATGAGCGACTCACCACAATGGCGGCACGGAGAGTGCTGCTGGACGCAGATGTATCAAGAAGCAAACAAAAAAAGGTCATCGACAAGCTGGCGGCGGTGGTCATTTTGCAAGGCTACATGGATTCAAATAGATAGGAGTTATTATGGAAGATAGGGATATGTTTGTCACGTTGGTTGACGAAAATGATAAAGAGGTGCTTTTCGATTTGGTGCTTACCTTTGATTATGAGGGCAAGCGGTATGCTGCGCTGATACCGGTGGAGCAGGTCGAGGGAGTAGCGGAGGACGAAGTCGTCATTTTGGAGGTCGTCAAGGAGAACGGCGAGGAGACCTATCGTTCTATCGACAACGAAATTCTGCTCGATGAGGTGTTCAACGAGTTTATGGAGCTTTTTGACGAGCTTGACGACGACGATGATGAGGAATAATTTAAGCAACATAAGAACAACGCCTTAGCGGTAACTTTCCGTTAAGGCGTTGCTTTCATCTTTTACAGACTGGGTTCGAGCTTCACCAAGAAGCGCAGAATCTTTGCTGCATCGGCGGCGGTCACTTTTCCGTCCATATCCACATCTGCTGCGATGCGCCCTTGGGACGACAGAGCCGACAGCTTTACTACATGGCGCAGAATTGCGGCTGCATCCGCAGCATCTATGGCGTCATTTCCATCGACATTACCATACTGCAAGGGCTGAATATTCCAGTTGAGCCAAGTCGTTTCCCCATTCGGCGCCCAAGAGGAGGCGTTTTCGGGGAGGTAGTACAATGTTGCGGGCTGAATAACATAGTCGGGCTGTGAATCGCCCTCGGGAGGATATTCTTCATTTTCCAAAAATCCTTGTCTGAACTCAAACGAATCCCCAAGAAAAATCACGCTCTCCAGCCTTCGACAATTTATGAAGATGTAACTATGCATATCCATTTCAGCGATGCTGTCTGAAAGCACCACCAGTTCAAGTGATGGATTGTTGTTGAAGGAGCTCATGGGAAGGGTTTGAATATCAGCATAAAGATAAAGCCTTTCAAGAGATTCGCAATTATAAATTGACCCCCCCTCAATAGCTGTCACGGTGCTAGGAATGGTAAGCTCGGTTAGCTTCATGCAATAAAAGAATGCATTTCTGCGAAGCGTCGTAACGTGTGAGGGCACCGTATAGCTGCCTTCGCGTGCTCTGGGGTAGATGATGAGGGTTGAGCCGCTTTTGTCAAACAAAATGCCGTCTATATCCTTGTAAGTCGCGTTCTGCTCGCTGACAAAAATGTTTTCAAGCGAGAGGCATTGATAAAAAGCATCGAATAGATTTCCATCACCAATGCAGGACAAGCCGGAACCAATATATACTTCATGCAGGGCAGTGCATCCCCCGAAGGCTTCCTCGTTAAGGGTGACAACGTTATCGGGTATTGTTAACTCAGAAAGACCGGTGCAGCCGGCAAATGCGTACTCATCAATCACGCTCACCTTGTCAGGTATAGAGATCCTCCACAGGCGAGTGCATCCCCAAAAGGCGAATCTGCCAATACATAGAAGTTCCTTGGGCAGAGTAATGTTTGTCAGTCGGGAACAGCCATAGAAAGTATATTCACCAATGCAAATTATTTCATCGGGCATAGAGTTTCCAAGACTGAGGAATTGGCAGTTTGCAAAGGCACCATCTGCAATGGCGGTCACGCCTTGAGGAAATTTGTAGTAAGTATCACCGGTTGGTACGCGCACAAGAGTGGACGCTGTTTTGTCATATAGAACCCCATTTATGCTCGCATAATACGGATTGTCCTCGCTGACATAGATATTTCTGAGGGAGCAACAACAGAACAACCCATATGTACCCGTAAAATATCTTACTCCGCTGCCCAAAGTAATGCTCCTAAGAACATGGCAGCGGTTAAAGAAAAGCCAGTCCACAGTCGTCACACTGTCCGGAATTATTACCTCAGTGGAAAGCTCGTCCTGCAATCTCACGGGCGCGGCTCCCGAAATGGTTTTCAGGGTCTTCCCACCAAGGGTGGGAGGAATGTTGACTACAGGGTCGTTGCCGATATAATCCAATAGGGTTGCGGAATCATCTTCAAGGGCATAGACCCAATCCCCCTCGGTGAAGGTTTCGATAGACTCGTCCTCATTTGCAGCCACCATCGAGGGCGTCATCGACACCGCAAACACCATTGCAATAATCAAACTCAATAATCGTTTCATAGCTTCGGCTCCTTTCTCTTTGCGAGGGAGGACTGCTACAAATTGCCCCCCAACAACTGCTCTGTTCAGAACAATTATATCAAATACAATTTGGGAGTCAATGGGTTGGGGAATTTGTTCATAGTTTTTCCGAATTACCTGCAAAAAGTACTTGCATTTGGGAAATACTATGTGTATAATATCCAAGGTATCACGCACTCGAGTGGATCTGGAGGCTCGTGCCACATTGATGGTTACCTGCAGAGAAGAAGCTCGGGGAAGACAAAAATAACGAGGAGGTTAATTAACATGTCCGTGATTTCTATGAAACAGTTGCTGGAGGCCGGCGTACACTTCGGTCACCAAACCCGCCGTTGGAACCCCAAGATGAAGGAGTTCATCTTTACCGAGCGCAACGGTATCTACATCATCGATCTTCAAATGACGGTAAAGAAAATTGAAGAAGCCTACTACTTCATCCGTGACTTGGCAGCACAGGATAAATCCATTCTGTTTGTGGGCACGAAGAAGCAGGCCCAGGAGAGCATCGAGCAGGAAGCAAAGCGTTGCGAGATGTTCTATGTCAATCAGCGTTGGCTGGGCGGCATGATGACCAACTTCAAGACCATTCAGGGTCGTATTCAGAGATTGAAGAGCATCGAGCAGATGGAAGCCAACGGCGAATTCGATCTGCTTCCCAAGAAGGAAGTTATCGGTCTTAAGGCAGAGCAGGAGAAGCTCGAAAAGAACTTGGGCGGCATCAAGGAAATGAAGAAGCTCCCCGGTGCGTTGTTCGTGGTTGACCCCAAGAAGGAACACATCGCAGTTGCAGAGGCACGCACACTGGGCATTCCGATTATCGCTATCATCGACACCAACTGTGATCCCGATGAAGTCGATTACCCCATTCCGGGCAACGACGATGCTATCCGCGCTGTCAAACTCATCACCGCAAAGATGGCTGATGCAGTATTGGAAGGCAAGCAGGGCGAGCAGATGACAGACGCAGCCGTTGACGCAGCAGAAGCTGAAGAAGCGGTTGAAGAAGCATAATTTAGGAGGTACTACTATGTTTACAGCAAAAGACGTAATGACCCTTCGTGAGCGCACAGGCGCAGGCATGATGGATTGCAAGAAGGCTCTGACAGAGTGCAATGGCGACGCTGACAAGGCAGTCGACTTCCTCCGTGAAAAGGGCTTGGCAGCGGCAGCAAAGAAGGCTGGACGCATCGCAGCAGAGGGTATCGTTGACGCCTACATTCATATGGGCGGCAAGATTGGCGTATTGCTCGAGGTCAACTGTGAGACAGACTTTGTGGCAAAGACCGACGACTTTAAGAACCTTGTACACGACATCGCTCTGCACATTGCGGCTGCAAAGCCGACCTACATCGCAATTGCCGATGTAAACGCCGAGGAAATCGAGAAGGAGAAGGAAATTACCCGCGCACAGCAGCTCAACGAGGAGAAGCCCAAGCCTGCAGCAATCATTGAAAAGATCGTTGAAGGCAGAATCGCCAAGTACTACAAGGAAGTCTGCTTGCTCGAACAGCCCTTTGTCAAGGATCCCGACGTCACCATCAACCAGCTGCTCAACAACGCAGTTGCAAAGATTGGCGAGAAGATAAGCATTCGCCGCTTTGTCCGCTATGAGATGGGCGAAGGCCTGCAGAAGCGTGAAGACAACTTCGTTGACGAGGTAATGAGCCAGGTTAAGGCATAATTAGGGCATCATAGCCCAATAGGGCAGAGCCATAATAACAAGTAACAGAGGGAGCCATCTGCAATCAAGCGGACGGCTCTCTTTTGATATATGCAAATCGGTCACCACAAAATAAATAATAATATTGTATTGGCGTTGGGCTGGGCTTATCGACAGGACGGCAAGAATGTGTCAGAGAAAACAAAATAACCCAAAGTCGAATGAACTTATATGATTATACATAAATCCTTTTTTCGTTGACATTACTGCGGAAAAGGGGGTATAATGATAATTGGTAAATTAGGGTGAAGAGCCCGAGAAATAACAGGAGGAATATAGATTTATGGCAAAGACCATGACGATCGACGGCAATACCGCTGCAAGTCACGTAGCGTATGCGTTTTCGGACGTTGCCGCAATTTATCCCATCACTCCGTCGTCACCGATGGCAGAAGTCGCTGACGATTGGGCCGCAGCAGGCAGAGAGAATCTGTTTGGGCAGAAGGTTCGCATCGCAGAGATGCAGAGCGAAGCCGGAGCAGCAGGCGCAGTCCACGGTTCGCTCAAGGCCGGCGCATTGACCACCACCTTTACGGCATCGCAGGGCTTACTTCTGATGATACCCAACATGTACAAGATTAGCGGCGAGCTGCTGCCGGGCGTATTCCATGTATCGGCCCGTGCACTTGCGGCACACGCTCTTTCCATCTTTGGCGACCACAGCGACGTTATGGCTTGCAGACAGACAGGCTTTGCAATGCTTGCCTCCGCATCAGTTCAAGAGGTCATGGATATGGCACTTGTTACGCATCTTTCCGCTATCAAGTCGTCCATTCCCTTTGTACACTTCTTTGACGGATTCCGCACATCTCACGAAGTCCAGAAGATCGAGATAATTGACTATGCCGACATGGACAAGCTCATCGACCGTGATGCAGTTGCAGCCTTCCGTGCAAGAGCCATGAACCCTGAGCATCCGCATCTGGGCGGCACGGCTCAGAACCCCGACATCTATTTCCAGAATCGTGAAGCTGCCAACAAATATTACGATGCGATACCCCAGATTGTGCAGTCCTACATGGATCAGGTCGCTCAGATTACCGGTCGTCAATACCACCTGTTCGATTACGTTGGCGCACCAGATGCCGAGAAGGTTATCGTCATCATGGGCAGCGGCGCAGATGTTGCCGAGGAGACCATTGAGCATCTCAACGCAAAGGGCGAGAAGCTAGGACTTATCAAGGTTCGTCTGTATCGTCCGTTTGCAGCCGATAAGCTACTTGAAGCCATTCCTGCAAGCTGCAAGAAGCTCGCCGTATTGGACAGAACGAAGGAGCCCGGCTCATTGGGCGAACCGCTGTACACCGATGTTATGACGGCCATGCGTGAGGCAGGCAAGTGCGGCGTGAAGGTTGTCGGCGGCAGATACGGCTTGGGCAGCAAGGAATTTACACCCACCATGGTTAAGGCAATCTATGACAATCTTTCAAAGGACGAGCCAAAGAACCATTTCACAGTAGGCATCGTGGACGATGTAACCTTTACCAGCTTAGAGCTTCCTGCACCTGTCAATGCAGCACCTGTGGGCACAATTGCTTGCAAGTTCTTCGGCTTGGGCTCTGACGGAACGGTCGGCGCAAACAAGAACAGCATCAAGATTATCGGCGACCATACAGACCTGTACGCACAGGGCTATTTCGCCTATGACTCTAAAAAGTCGGGCGGCTTCACCGTTTCGCATCTGCGCTTTGGCAAAAAGCCCATTCAGAGTCCTTATCTGATTGACCATGCGGACTTTGTCGCCTGCCATAATCCGTCCTATGTCACACGTTATGCGGTTGCAGACGGCATCAAGGAAGGCGGCACATTCCTGCTCAACTCTCCTTGGACTTTGGACCAGATGGAGAAGGAGCTTCCTGCTGCCCTGAAGAATGCGATTGCAAGGAAGCATCTGAAGTTCTACAACATCAATGCTATCAAGCTCGCCAAAGAGGTAGGCATGGGCGGCAGAATCAACACAATCATGCAGTCTGCCTTCTTCAAGCTCTCCAACGTCATTTCCGCTGAGGACGCACTAACCTACATGAAGGCGGCGGCAAAGAAGTCTTACAGCAAGAAGGGCGAGGAAGTCGTCTTGAAGAATTATGCCGCTATCGAAGCAGGCATGAATGCGATGGAGGAGGTCAAATATCCTGCATCGTGGGAAAATACGACAGAGGGTGCAGCGGTTGTTTGCGTAACCGATGATCCTTATTTTGTAGATTATATCCAGCCCATTTTGGCACAGGAAGGCGACAAGCTGCCCGTATCGAGCATGAATCCGGACGGCACGGTGCCCACAGGTACCACAAAGTATGAAAAGCGTGGCATTGCGGTCGATATTCCCAAGTGGATTCCCGAAAACTGCATCCAGTGCAACCGTTGCTCACTGGTATGCCCCCATGCAACTATTCGCCCGTTCCTGCTCAATTCGGAGGAAGAAGCCAACAAGCCTTCCACGTTTGCAACCTTGAACGCAGGCAAGGGCTTTGAGGGTCTGACCTTCCGTATGCAGATTAGCCCATTGGATTGCACAGGCTGCGGAAACTGCGTTGACGCATGTCCCTCCAAGACAAAGGCTCTCACCATGGTTCCCATGTCCACTCAAAAGGACGAGGAAGCCAACTGGGATTACGCTGTTGCTCTTAGCGAGAAGGACGTTGAGGTCAATCGCAAGACAGTCAAGGGCAGCCAGTATCTCAAGCCCCTGTTTGAATTCTCAGGCGCATGTGCAGGCTGCGGCGAGACACCTTATGTCAAACTCCTTACCCAGTTGTTCGGCGACAGAATGGTCATTGCAAATGCAACAGGCTGTTCGTCAATCTATGGCGGCTCTGCACCGACCTGCCCTTACACCAAGAATGATAAGGGTCAGGGCCCAGCATGGGCAAACTCTCTGTTTGAGGACAATGCGGAGTTCGGCTTTGGCATGAACCTTGCAACCAAGCAGCGCAGAGCACTCCTTGTCGATACAGTCGAAAAGCTGATTGCCGTGGAATGGTGCGATGAAGATATCAAGGCGGCAGGTCGCCAGTGGCTTGACAACCGTGATGATGCACAGGGCTCCAAGGTCGCAGGACAGAAGCTGCTTGCAGCTTGCAAGGACGGCGTGGACGTTGACCTTACGGGTACGGAATGGGAGCAGGCATGGCTCGACAATGGCAAAAAATGCCCCTGCGATGCTTGCAAGCTGGCATACAAGGTCATCGAGATGAGCGATCTTCTTACCAAGCAGTCACAGTGGATATTCGGTGGTGACGGCTGGGCATATGACATTGGATACGGCGGTCTGGATCATGTTCTGGCAATGGACGAGGACGTCAACGTTCTTGTTGTTGATACAGAGGTCTACTCCAACACAGGCGGTCAGTCCTCCAAGGCGACCCCCACAGGCCCCATTGCAAAGTTTGCTGCGGCAGGCAAGCGCACAAAGAAGAAGGATCTGGGCATGATGGCTATGAGCTATGGCTATGTATATGTTGCCAAGGTCTGCATGGGTGCTGATCCGAACCAACTGCTCAAGGCTGTCAACGAGGCAGAGGCATACAAGGGGCCCTCGCTGATAATCGCTTATGCGCCCTGCATCAACCATGGAATTAACATGAGCCATTCGCAGGAAGAAGCAAAGAAGGCGGTTGAGGCAGGCTATTGGCCGCTGTACAGGTACAATCCCGATTTGGCAACGGAGGGCAAGAACCCCTTCCAGCTCGATTCCAAGGATCCAAAGTCCTCCTTCCAGGAGTTCATTCTGGGTGAAGCACGCTACAAGGCATTGACGCAGCAGTTCCCCAAGGTGGCGGAGGAGCTGTTTGTAAGAGCTGAACAGGAAGCAATGGATAAGATTGACTACTACAAGAAGCTCGACAACATGTAAGTCATTCAACCCATCTACCCTCATAGTGGGATAGAGATAGACAATGCAGAGGGAGCTATCCGCAAAGAAGCGAGTGGCTCCCTCTTTGTAGGTACGGGCAGATTTTGGTGTGACGGGGCACAAGTTTTTCACAATGTTTGTCTTGACGCGGAACAAAAAATGCCATATACTTATAGAGATGTATTTGAAAGGAAAAATCTTATGAATTTATTGTGTGCAACAGGTTCAACTGCTTCGTGCAGTGGTTCGGGCAGCAGTCTGACGACTATCCTGCCGCTGATCCTCATCTTTGCTGTTATGATCGTGGTTATGATCGTTCCTCAGCGTCGTAAGGACAAGGCAGTCAAGAATATGCTTGCCGCCATCAAGCCGGGCGATCGTGTCCGTACCATTGGCGGTATATATGGGACAATTTCGTCCGTCAAGGATGACATCATCGTTCTGTTGGTCGGGCCCGACAAGGTGAAGATGGTCTTTGCAAAGGGCGCAATCGCACAGGTCGAGGAGCAGGGCGCAGAGCAAACCCTCAATCAAGAAGTAAAATAACGCTGATATACTCGATAAAGCCATCCTTTTTGGGGTGGCTTTTAGTTTGTCAAAAAAGGTTCGAAACCTTAATAACAAGTTGTAAGGTTTCGAACCTTTTTCGCCAGAATACAGGCTTTTCTCTCGCAAACTGCGTTTGCTCCCGGGCGAAAAGCCCGAAAAGAATGAAAAACAAGGTTTTTCATCCGTTTCGGCGTACATGCCGCCGAATACGGAACTTATGCAGCAGGGCTCACGCCCCGCACCCATAGGTTTTTTTGACAAGCTGAAAGCCATCCTTTTTGGGGTGGCTTTTTCATTCATATCTTCATTGTGGGCGCATATCTTCTTGTAAGGAGGTGTGCTCATGCCGAAGTATAAAAAAACGCGCAGACCGAAGCGAGAGTCAACATTGGTGTGGAAGGTGACAAAGGCTGCACTGATAGCTTGCCTTGCGGTGCTGGTGCTGCTGATATTAACAACTCTAATGCTTGCGTGGGGGTGGATTGGCGAGGGGAGCATCACGATTGTCAACACGATATTGAAGGTGCTGGGTGCTGCTCTTGCAGGATTTCTTATTGGCAGGTGCATCACGGAGCGCACATGGCTGCTGGGCGCAATTTCTGCCACACTCTTTCAACTGCTTGCGGTTATCTCCATGTGCATTTTCCTAGGGGAGATACATCTCAACTGGTCTATTTTGGGTGATATTCTGATGAGTGCCGCCATAGGTGCAGCGATTGCAGCAACAACAAAAATGATGCGGCGACCTGCATCGTAATACACACAAAGGGATTTATATTGACGCTGCTTTCAAACGTTCGTTGGCTTTACTGACGAGCAATTCGAGCATCTGCTGCGCTGAACCGGAGGCGACTTGTTCGCCTCTTTCAAATAGGACGCCGTTCCCCTTGCCAAAGGCAATTCCTATGTCCGCATCTCTTGCCTCGCCCGGACCGTTGACGGCGCAGCCCATGACTGCTATTTTGAGATAGCCTGCATTGTGGTGGATATTGGCGTTTACAAACGCTACCGCATCTTGAAGATTGACCCCGGTTCTGCCACAGGTTGGACAACTCACAATTTCCACATCGTCCAAATTTATTCCCAGCGCACGGAGAATCTTCTTTGCGGCTTCTACCTCTTGAATGACATCGCCCGTGAGCGATACTCGGAGCGTGTCGCCAATGCCGTCCAGCAGAAGCGAGCCGATGCCAATAGCAGATTTAATTTCCCCTATTTCACGAGTTCCTGCTTCGGTCACGCCTATGTGCAGGGGATAATCGACCACGGAGCTTATGCGGCGGTATGCCTCGACCGTGGATTTTACGGTGGACGATTTAAGCGAGATGACCGTATCGTAAAAACCTGCGCTCTCAAGCAGGGAAACATTTCTAAGTGCGCTTTGCACCATAGCCTCTGCAATGGGCAGACACATGAACTGCTTTTCAAGCGAGCCGGCATTAACGCCGATGCGTATGGGCACACGATGCGCTCTTGCACAGGCGACCACCTGTTCAACGTGCTTGTCGTCGCCAATGTTGCCGGGGTTGAAGCGTATCTTGTCCACACCGTTTTCCATAGCGGCAATGGCAAGACGATAGTCAAAATGTATGTCTGCAACCAACGGAATGTGAATGTGCGACTTGATGGAGGGAATAGCTCTTGCGCAGTCCACATCGTAGACGGAGGAACGCACAATCTGACAGCCTGCATCTTCAAGCGCAAGTATCTGTGCCGCCGTAGCTTCCACATCACGGGTATCGGTGTTGGTCATGGACTGAATCAGAACAGGATTGCCGCCGCCGATTTTCACATTGCCAATTTTAACAACTCTTGTCATAGCTATCCCCTTATGCAGCTCGATACATCATTGAATGTAAGAAAGATTATCAATAGCAGCAGCAGCGCGAACCCGACAAAGTGAATTATCGCCTCGGTTTTTCTGGGCAGGCGTTTGCCGGTGATACCCTCGATAATGACCAAAAGGAGCCGTCCTCCATCGAGCGCAGGGAGGGGAAGAAGATTGACAACGCCCAAATTGACGCTGATTAGCACCAGCAGAATGAGAATGATTTCGAAGCCTTGGGGTATGAACTCGCTTATCACACGCACAACACCCACAGGGCCGGACATTTCGCCCAGCGACACGTCTCCCGTGATTAGCATCCAAAGCGATTGATAGACGGTTTTGACCATATCCGCACAGTAGGCAGGTGCGGCGGCGATTGCACCAAAGAGGGAGTATTGCTTGACGCCGAAGCTAATTCCCACGCCCATGAAATTCTTGTTTTGCGTTTCATCATAAAGACCGTTTAGCTCCAGCTCCACTTGCTGACCGTCACGCAGCATGACCATAGAGGCAGTATCTTTATTTAGCTGCAGAGCCGAATCCAAAGCCTCATAACTTTGGATGCTTTCGCCGTTGATATAAAGGAACTGATCGCCAACCTCCATGCCTGCCGAAGCTGCAACGCTGTTTTCGCCCAATGAACCTGCTACGACCTTGCTCTGATCGGTAGTGCCGTAGGCGGCAAGCAGAATAACGGCGAGCACGAGCGCAAAGATTAAATTCATTGCAGCTCCTGCAACAAGCACCAGCGCACGCTTCCACCACGCATTATTATTGAAGTGATGAGGGTCGGAAACGGCATTCTCATCATCAACGTCCTCACCGAATTGGCACATGCCGCCGATGGGAAGCGCGCGCCAAGCATAGGTGATGCCGGTTTTTTTCGACTTTCGGGAGATTAACTTTGGGCCCATGCCGATGGCAAACTCCTCAATGGTGAATTTGAAGATGCGGCCCATGGTATAATGTCCCAACTCGTGAATGGCTATGAGCAGGGATAAAAACAGAAGTGCCAGTAAAATAGTCCAGATTGTCATTTCTTTCCTTTCACGCGCCAAGCCCACTCACTTGCGAGCGTCCGCGCCTGTCTGTCTGCATCTAAAATGGATTCAAGCGAATCCATCCGTTGATTTTCGTACCTGTCACAAGCATATGCAACACAGGTCTCAATATCCAAAAAAGTAATCTTTTCGTCAAAATATAGTTCTGCCGCACGCTCGTTTGCGCCGTTAAAAACGGTCGGCAAACCGCCCCCGTGCCTAAGAGCTTGATAAGCAAGTTTAATTGCGCCGAAGCGTTCAACATCGACCTTGTGGAAGGTCAGATCCCCTACGTCCTCCAGCAGCAGCGGCTTGCAAAGCGTGTTTTCGAGCCTGTTGGGGTAGCTGAGAGCATATTGTATGGGCAGACGCATATCAGGACAGCTCATGTTCGCCATTATCGTTCCGTCACGGTATTCAACCATGGAATGAACGATGGATTGTGGGTGAATAAGCACGCTGATGCCGTCCGCACTGCGATGGAAAAGCCGAGCAGCCTCGATAATTTCCAAGCCTTTGTTAAACAGAGTGGCGGAATCGAGGGTGATTTTTTTACCCATGTTCCAGGTGGGATGATGCAGCACCTCCGCCATGGTGATATTTTCAAGCTCGTCCTTTGAACGGCGAAAGAATGGGCCGCCCGAAGCGGTGAGTATTAGTCTTTTCACCTCCCTGTCAGAGCCGTTTTTAAGGCATTGGAAGATAGCCGACTGCTCGCTGTCGATTGGAACAAGCTCCGCATGGTATTTTTCAAGGGCCGCATCGACCAAATCACCACCGCACACAAGGCTTTCCTTGTTGGCAATGGCTATTCGCTTTCCGTTTTTGATGGCGGCAAGCAGCGGCTTTAGAGCAGCTATGCCGGAGATGGCAAGCACAACCACGTCCGCTTCATTATCGGCGGCAAGCCGTTCTGCGGCATCGTCCCCAAAGATGCAATCAATGTCATTGGCACAGGGAAAGGCGGTGGAGCAGGCGATACGTTTGGCTCTAAAATTGCGTGCTTGCTCACAGAGCAGCTCAAAATTAGAATTTGCCGAGACGCCATACAGCTCGTATTCGGTTGGGTGGGCGGCGATGACTTCAAGGGTTTGCCTGCCAATGGAGCCCGTGCTGCCCAGTACCGTAATCTTTTTCATACTAATATCCCATCAATAGCAGGTAGCATAGCACGATGGGCGCACAGACCCATGTGCTGTCAAGCCTGTCCAAAATTCCGCCATGACCGGGCAGCAGAGAGGAGAAATCCTTGATACCTGCCCAGCGTTTGATTGAGGAGGCGTACAGGTCGCCGAACTGTCCGGCAACTCCACACAATAAACCTATCACCAGCATGGTGTGCCAATCAGTGCTCGCACCCCAGAAGCCCTGCAAAAAATACAGCAGCATACCCATGAGCATTCCGCCTATAACCCCAAAGATTGAGCCCTCCACAGTTTTTTTAGGACTAATGTTGGGGCAAAGCGGGTGCTTGCCAAACAGAACGCCGCCGAAGTATGCCAGCACATCGGACGCAAGCGGAGCCAATATCGCCACAGCGGTTGCGGTGATGCCAATTA
This sequence comes from Eubacteriales bacterium, assembly GCA_028694155.1. Classification (GTDB taxonomy): domain Bacteria; phylum Bacillota; class Clostridia; order Christensenellales; family CAG-138; genus JAQUTY01. The sequence continues at coordinate 274,271 of JAQUTY010000001.1, read as the reverse complement.
CACGCTCCTTGAGACCAAAGTACATAAAGACCAGCGCACACGCCGACAGCAACGGATATATAAGCGGCACCAGACTGAAAATGGCAGGGGTGCAGTCGTTTTTGCAGTAGAACACCTGACCGATTATGGTCGATACAAACAGCAGCATGGAATAGGCAAACAGCAGAGCAGTAGCCATTCCTGCATCGCCAAATTCTTTGGTCAGCAGATACAGTGGGCCAAATGAGCCTGCAAAGATGTACGAGGGAATCATGAACACCTTTAGCCCCTTGCCCTTAAACATGCGATGCATCTCGTCGATGGCAAGCAAGAAAGCAAGTGCGAATACCACAACAAATACATATTGATTGGCAAGCGCAGCAAGCAGCACCACCGCAATTATTATCCCCACAACAGTTCGAACTAACATTACTCCAACCCTCCGTAGCGTCTGGAACGACGTTGATACTCCTTTATAGCCTTGATGTATTCCTCCTTGGTAAAGTCGGGCCAGAATACATCGGTAAAATACAGCTCGGCATATGCCGCCTGATATAGTAGATAGTTTGACAGCCTAAGCTCGCCACTGGTTCTAATCAATAAATCCAGCTCCGGCAGACCGCAGGTGTACAATTCCTGCTCAAAATCGTCCTTGGTGGGAAGCTCGCCCGTTTCGATAGCCCTTTTGCACAGCGCGCCAGCAGCACGCAGTATCTCCGCTTGAGAGCCGTAGTTTAGGGCAATGTTGAGCATCAAGCCACCATTATTTTTTGTGCGCTGCTCGGCGTTTTTGACGGCTTCACGCACCTTTAACGGAAAGGCGTCAAGCTCGCCAATAGAACGAATACAGACGTTGTTTCGGTGCAGCTCATCAATCTCCTTGTTAAAAAATTCAATCAGCAGCGAGAACAGCACGCCCAGCTCATCATCGGGTCGCTTCCAATTCTCGGTGGAAAAAGCATAGAGCGTCAACGCCTTGATGCCCGAATCAGAGGAAAAACGCACCAGCTCCCTAAGCCGTGTAACACCTGCGCGATGCCCCATGGCACGCAAAAAGCCGTTCTTCTTCGCCCATCGTCCGTTGCCGTCCATAATCATGGCAACGTGACGAGGCATAGCTTCCGCCCTTAGCCCCAGTTCATTCAGTTCTTCAATAGTAAGCTTTGCCATTCTTTCCTCAATTTACACCAAATGCAAAGCATAGGCTTTGCATCGTGAGGCTATTATTTTTTGGTTTCGGTAATAAACGATGAGTAAGACAACCTCAGCCGATTATCACCTGTCAACTCCTGCTTGATGACACGAACCTGGTCGCCCTGCTGCCCCTTTTTGGAGCGCACCTCAAGTACCTCAATATCATAACCCAACGCTTCAAGCCGCCCAATAGCAATATCCAACTCAAGACCCAACACCGAAATCAAACGGAGAGGATCTCCTTTTCCTTGGAGGTGATGATGGCGTCAACGTCCTTGATGGCTTCGTCAGTCTGTTTCTGCGCCTTCTCCTCATATCTCTTCTGATCGTCCTCGGTCAGTTCGCCGTCCTTCTTCTGCTTTTTAATCTGCTCGATGGCATCACGGCGAATGTTGCGGATAGCAACTTTGCTGTCCTCACCCTTCTTTTTGACGGACTTTACAAGATCCTTGCGGCGCTCCTCGGTCAATTCGGGGAACATCAGACGAATAATCTTGCCGTCGTTTGCAGGATTGATACCAAGGTCAGATTTTTGAATAGCTTTTTCGACAAGGGGAATCATTTTGTTATCCCACAGCGAGATGATAAGCATACGAGGCTCGGGCGTGGAGATATTTCCAAGCTGGTTGATGGGAGTCATCGTTCCGTAATAGTCAACCATAATGCGGTCGAGCACCTGTGCGTTGGCTCGTCCTGCCCTAAGTCCGTTCAAATCCTGCTTCAATACCGATAGGGTCGAATTCATTTTGTCTTTCATAGTGTCCAGAATATCCATATTCAATCCTCCTTGCTTTCAATCATATTACCAAAGTTTGCTTGTTTGTTCAAGTGCCTTTTAATATGAAATTATCGTGCCCGTTTTCACGCCGTCAACAGCGTCAAGAATTTTGTCAAGTGCGAACAGCTTAATTGCAATGTGCTGCTCCTTGCAAAGCGTGATGGCTGTCAAATCGGTTGCCTGCAAGTTCTCCGAAATAACACGATCGTAGCTGATGCGCTCATACCGCACAGCAGATGGGTCTGTATTGGGGTCGGCAGAGTAGACAGCATCAATGCTCTTTGCAAGCAGAAGCGCATCTGCGCCAATCTCGGCAGCTCTTAAAGCAGCGGCGGTATCGGTGGAGAAGAAGGGACAACCCGTTCCACAGGCGAAAATGACGATCTTGCCCAAGTTTAGAGCCTCAACGGCAGCACGGGCGGAGAAGGTTTCGCAGAAACGCTGCATCTCAATGGCGGAGAAAACCACGCTGGGCACATTTTCAAGACGAAGAGCCTCCTGCAAGGCAAGTGAGTTGATGGCGGTAGCCAACATTCCCATGTTATCCATGCGATTGCGGTCAAGCTCGCCTGCGTTTCTTCCACGCATGATGTTTCCGCCGCCAATCACAATTCCTATCTCAACGCCACGGTCACGCAACGCCTTGATATCCTTTGCAGTTTTATTAAGTGCAGGAATACATACCGGCTGCCCGTCGTTGCTCAGCACCTCGCCGCTTATCTTTAATAGAATCCGCTTGTACATGCCGTTCCTCCTCGATTCAAGTTACAAATTCACTCATAACATTATATCAAAGGTGAACGTCAAGAGCAACACTTTTATTCTTCGTCCCTGTTTGCATAAGACTTGCCCAAACGCACGTTTTTTGCTATCCCTCTATCAAACATTGCCAAGATGCTGGGCAGGACGAACATAATCAGCAATATCGAGGTGAGTGCGCCAATGGAGATGGTCGTAAGCACTTGGGAAGTGAGCTGCACGGTAAATATGCCAAGAACTGCCGTGACAAGCACGAGAATGGAGCCTGAAGTAAGGATAGTGTGCGCCGAGCTATGAAGAGCCGCAGCAAGGGCGTCCTTTATGCCCATAGCCGTCCGATACTCACGATAATAGCCTGTCAGCACAATGGCGTAGTCTATGGTGGCTCCCATCAGTATGCTTTGCACGATAAGCAGGGCAAGGTAGTACATACTGTTGCCCACAATGCCAATAGCCGACACGGTGACAAACACGCTCCCTTGTACAAGCAGCACAAGCACCAACGGCACCCACAGCGAACGGAAGGTGATGGCAACGACAAGGAAGATTACCGCTGCGGTGATGAGCGTGATTATAAGATACTCCTTTGAAAAGTCGCTTTGCAGCTCATAGACCATCGCAGAAGAACCTACAAGATAGGATTTCTGTGAAAGATAATCGACCCTAGCAGCGTCAAGACTGCGGTAAAACTGCTCGGTATTTTCGGACTCAACAGGAAGGTCGGTTACAATTATCAACCGTGAATAGGTTTCGCCCTTGAGCTGACGGGCTGCATCGTCAAGCTGAGTGCGAAGCTCATCAAGCGAGGCTAGGGCGTTTTCATCGAGCATATTGGAGATAATCGGGTCTGAAAGCTGTTCGAATAATTGAGAAACGGTCATCTTCCACGTTGCATCATATTCCGTCTGCGATGAAGCGAACAGGTACAAAACGCTCATCTGTTCCGCTGTCACCTTGCAATCAAGCCGCAAAAGCAGCGCACAAAGCTCATCGGGCGAATAAAGTGCCGTCAATGCGGAGGGCTCGACCAACGTCTCTATCGTGCCTAGCTGCCCTGCTGCCGCCGCCATACCTTCACCAAGATATTTTTGAAGCGTTGGATTGACCGATATTTTCTGGAGACTCTCCGAAAACGCCGCAAGCGTCATTGGGTGAAGCTCACCATCGAAGCTCTTGTAGTACAGCATCTCTAAAACGGTGCTGTCAAGAGTTATACCGCCCATCTGCGCTGCAACTTCCGCCATTTCTTCTGAATTGTATTTCTTTGCAAGAGTGTTTGAATAGGCGGTGATGCTTTTGATATGCTCGTTTCCGTCAAGTGAGGACAGCAGCAGGTCGATGCTCCCCTCGTCCCTGTTATCATACACAAGAACAGTCGTGTTATCCCTAGGAAAAACGTCCGCCATGATGTCCTCGTTGCCTTCTGAAAAGTCAATGGGGGTGAAGCTCTGCAAGATGCCCGTTCCTATGAGCATAAGAGCAAACAGTATGGGGATTATTTTTCTGGCACCATGACCGAATCTGCCCAGCCACGCCATGTATAAAGGCAGAGTCTTTTTTGCGGTTTTTTCAATTCCCTTGTCGCACAGCAAGATGAGCGCAGGCAGCAGCGTAAGAACGCAGAGCATACTTATCAGAACACCCTTTGCAAGCACGATGCCGATTTCAGGCCCCATCTTGAAGCTGAGAACAGCCAATACTGCAAGCCCTACAACGGTGGTGAGCGAGCTTGACATGATGGATGAAAATGAACCCGCAAGGGCAGCCTTCATAGCTTGCTTTTTGTCATTGGTCTTTTGACGCTCCTCACGGTAGCGGCTCATCAGCATTATGGAATAATCCATAGACAGCACAAGCTGCAAGATGGGGGCGATAGACATTGTAAGTGCTGACACATAACCCAAAATTAGGTTGGTACCCAAATTGATTACAACGGCAATTCCGGTAACCGCAAGAAACAGAAACGGCTCAAGCCATGATCTGCCCACTGCAAGTAAAATTGCAAGCAACAAGCCCAAAGCGGTAAGCAGAAGCCATAGCGGGACTTCTGTCTGAACAATTCCATTGTTTTGATAGACCATCGAATAGTTCGAATAGTTACTTTCTATTGCAGCCTCTATCGACAATTCCTCTTTTGAGCCGTAGTCAAAAGATGTTTTGACAATGAACAGGGTGTGATTATCCTTGTTGTAATCTGCGCTGTTTGCAGAGTATTCCACGCTGTCAACGCCATCGATTCTTTGGAGCGAGGCAAACACCTCGTCTTTTTGCACCTGTGTCAGGTCATCGAACATGACCCGAATGCCGCTTTGCTCCGAGGTTTTTGGAAAATCGGACTCAATTATTTCAAGTCCCTGACTCATCTGAGAGTCGCTTGAAAGGTATTTGGTCATATCGGTATTTGTCTCGACCTTGGCTGCCCCAAACGCACACAATACGGTCAGTACCAGCATCACAACTCCAATAATATAGCGTCTTTCAACAAGAAAATTGCTCAGGTTTTTGACCATATCACTACCTCCTTGATAGCACTTGACAACTATTTTAGTTAGTGATATTATTCTACAAGACAAGTGTTGACATTACAACCGACTGATTTATGACAACGGTTTAATTGTCAACAATCAAGTGGTTTTATGTTGACTATAAATCGAAAAGTTCATTTTTGTTCATCAGAGGGGGCAGAGGGAATGTTACTAAATGAGGACCGCAGAATTAAACTGACAAAAAAGATGCTAAAGGACGCACTGATAGATTTGCTGGAAAGGAAGGATATTTATCACATATCCATTCGCGAGCTGTGCGAGGCGGCGGACGTGAACAGAACTACATTCTACAAGTATTATGGAAGTCAATTCGAGTTGCTTGCCGATATGGAGAATGACACGCTGGCATTGATTGGGGAAGCCTTGACGAAGTATCCCGACAGGCGAGAGCTGGTCATTGAAGATGCTTGCAGATACCTTGACGCAAATTTGAAGCTGGCTCGACTTCTTGTAAACAACAATGTCGATCCTGAGTTTCCCGAAAAACTTTTTTCCATGACTGCACTAAAAGATGCCGTAAAGAACGGTTCGGGCAGGGAATTTACCCTTGAATTTGGGGAATATCTGTACGGCTATATGACATACGGGGCATATCAGGTCATTCGCACATGGCTCAACAAGGACGAGCGCGAAAAGCCCGAAGACATCGCACGGATTCTGATTGGAATAATCGAATCCAACTTTTGAACGGAGTTGTTGCCATGAACGCACGGCAACATAAGAAATATCGGATTTTCTTTTCGGCAAAACACACAACGGGCGAACTCAGTTCGCCCTAGCTTGTCATTAAGGGTTCGAACCTTTTTGCGGTTGTATGGCTGTTTTGCCGGGCATCAACCGCTTTCAATTTACAAAATACATATCAAAACGTTCAGGTGCAAACACTAAGCTAGATTTACAGAGGAGTCATTGACGGAAAACTCGGTTCGTGGTATAAATTTGTGAAGGAGTTGAGGAACGGGAATGAAGTTCAAGCGCAACAAAGACCATGAAAAATCCATGCTTGCCATGTCCTATGGCGGCATTGTCGTAAAGAACGTGTTCACGGTCTTCAATTTAATCTGCTTTCTCATCGCTGTGCCACTCATCTGGGTCGGTTCATACAAGAACCTTTTATATCTGGGCACAGTATTTTGCAATATTGTAATCGGTGTTTTTCAGGAATGCCGAGCCAAGCATACCATCGAAAAGCTGTCGTTGAAGATTGAGCCTAAGGTTGAGGTTGAGATTGACGGCGAGTTCGTTGAGGTAGCTGCCGACAAGGTTCAGTGCCATGACCGCTGCCGTTTTCAAGGCGGCAAACAGGTAGCGGTAGACTGCAGAATCATTTCGGGCGCAGTTGAGGTCAACGAATCGCTGCTTACGGGCGAGAGCGTGCCGGTCATTCGCGAGAAGGGCGAGCTGCTGATGGCAGGCAGTATCATTATCTCAGGGCGTTGCTATGCTTCCGCCGAGTGCGTTGGCACAGACTGCTACCTGCGCCGAATTGAACAGGCGGTCAAGCAATACAAGGCACCAAAGTCACGCCTCATGCGGGACCTTAGGCGCATCGCCATCGTCACAGGAGTGTCAATCATACCCATTGGTGCGCTCTTGACCATCATGGAGTATAATGCGTTTGGCATACATGATGCCATCGTCCATTCTTCCGCCGCCATGCTTTCAGTCATGCCCATAGGATTGATGCTGCTTGCAAGCGTTTCACTGGCGGTAGGCGTCATTCGCTTGTCAAAAAAAGGCGCACTGGCACGGGATTTGTACTGCATCGAGGCTCTGTCTCGTGTGGACGTTCTCTGCGTTGACAAAACAGGGACGCTTACGGACGGCAATCTGGATGTCAAAGCGGCAAGCTCTATTAACGGACAGACACTGGTTAAACTGGAGCAAAGCACACAGGATATGCTATGCAACTTCGTGCTTGCAATGCCCAAGGACAACGTGACCGCCAAGGCACTTGCCGAGCATTTCAACTGCGAGGTCACAAAGGAGCCGCTGTCAATCACTCCCTTCTCATCGGCACGAAAATGCACGCAAATGGAGTTCGACGACGGAAAATACGTTCTGGGCGCACCGGATTGGGTGCTGACCTGCTGTCCCGATTGGCTAAAGTCCACTATTGATGCCATTGCAATCACCGGCTCACGAGTTCTTTTATTTGCAAGGGACGAGCAACCGCTTGCTCTGCTTGAGCTGACGGACACGATACGCAGCACCGTTCCGGACACGCTTGCATATTTCCAAAATGAGGGCGTGAGCATATCGCTTATATCGGGTGATCACGAAAAGACCGTTCAGGCTGTGGCGGATACGCTGGGGCTGGAGGGTGAGGTTCAGGACTGCACTAAGCTCGACACCCAAAACGATTTTTGCGAGGCGGTCAAGCGTGGGCTGCTCTTTGCACGAGTAACGCCCGACAAGAAGGCAATGATAATCACCGCCATGCAGAAAACGGGACGCTATGTAGCTATGGTTGGCGATGGCGTAAACGATTTACCTGCCTTAAAACAGGCGGAATGTGCCATTTCGATGGCTGCCGGAGCAGATGCGCCAAAGCAGGTTTCGCAGCTTGTTCTTATGGACAACGATTTTTCCACGTTGCCGAGAATATTGCTTGAGGGTCGGCGAATTGTGAACAACATCAAGCGTTCAAGCCAGCTCTTCCTAAAAAAGAGCATCTATTCTTTCCTCATTGCTCTTGTGATGCTCATCTTTCGTGTTCAATATCCCTATGTCAATATTCAATGGACGGTGATTGGTATGTTCACGGTCGGAATACCTGCATTTTTCCTCGCATTAGAGCCAAACAACCTGCGCTTTTCAGGTCACTTTATTCGCGATGTCGTTTCGGAAGCGTTGCCCGGCGCACTTGTCAATCTCATCTATGTGCTTGCGGCACAATTCGTGCTTACCGCATGGGGCTTTTCCGAGATTGAGGTGCAGACCATCGTGATATATCTGACAACTACCGTTGGACTTGCCGTTCTTCTGCGCTGTTGCCTCCCATTTAACAAGCTGCGTGCCGCCCTGATGACCGCCATGACAGTTCTGATGCTGGATTCGCTGCTGCTGCTTCCTAACCTGTTGGAGATTCAGCTACCCACCTTGCGCACCCTGCCAATCATCGTAGGGCTGACCGCATTGGCTCCGCTGTTACTGTTTTTGCTCAAAAAAGCTGTTGACAAAATGCAAAAGATATGTTAATTTAAGATTAAGAATAATTCCTAATCGGAGAGATTATGACCAACCAAAGGAAAACAATTTATGATGTAATTATTGGCTCACCTGAGCATCTGAGTGCTGAGGAGATATACCTGCGTGCAAAGAAGCGTTATCCGTCACTTGCAATGGGCACGGTGTATCGCAATCTAAAGCTCATGGAGGACGCAGGCGAGATACTGCATATTCGCACGCCCGATGGTGCCGATCGTTACGACAAGACCACCAGCAAACACGACCACATGGAGTGTATCCAATGCGGTCAGTTTGTGGATTTGCCCACCCATGATTTGCTTGGACTGATTCGTGAGCAGACTGGAATGGAGATACAATCTTATCAGATAAATGCTAAGGGCATTTGCTCTGAGTGCATGAATAAAAACTAATCAAAAACAAAAGGAGAAGATGAAATGGAACTTAAAGGAAGCAGGACTGAAAGCAATTTGATGGCGGCGTTTGCGGGCGAGTCGCAAGCGAGAAACAAGTATACCTACTATTCCTCCGTGGCGAAGAAGGAAGGCTATGAGCAGATTTCAAAGATTTTTTTGGAGACTGCCGATAACGAGAAGGAGCATGCAAAAATTTGGTTCAAGCTGCTCCGAGATGGCATGCCCAACACCATGGACGCGCTGTTGGACGCTGCAGGCGGCGAGAACTACGAGTGGACTGAGATGTACGCCCAGTTTGCCAAGGAAGCACGTGAAGAGGGCTTCACCAAGATTGCAGGGCTGTTCGAGATGGTCGCCAAGATTGAAAAGGAGCATGAGGAACGTTACAGAAAGCTCATCAAGAACCTTGAAACGGACGAGGTATTCATTCGTGAGGACGTCGTGATTTGGGAATGCTCCAACTGCGGTCATATCCACGTTGGCAAGAAGGCACCCGAAAAGTGCCCTGTATGCGACCACCCCAAGGCATTTTTCAAAATCAGAGCAAACAACTATTGATTATAAGACAACAATTATCCAACAAGAGCCTCGATTTCGGGGCTCTTAACCTTTTTTGGCAAATAGTTATCCTATTGTGACGCCTGTGTAGTAGTGATTGAGGATTTCAAGGTAGGTCGAGCCGTGAATGCCCATGCCGTTAGCACCGTTTTGACTAAGCCCCACGCCATGACCGAAGCCCTTGACCAAGAAGGTGACGCCCTCGTCTGTCCACGCCAGGGTGAACATTGCGCTGTCAAGATTTGCTGCGCTGCGAAACTTCTTGCCCGTGGTGATATTAAAGCCAATGTTGATGTAGGCGACTCTTCCCGAAGGGTAAAGCTCATCGATGTATAGCTCATAGCGAGCATTCTCCACTGTTATGCCGCAATCGGGATATTCCTTTTGCAAAAGGGCAACTAAATCCTGATAGGAATATGACACGTTCTGTTCGCGCATCGGCTCCTCGAAGGGGCTGCTTACGCCACGCAGATAGGGAATTGCGTTGGAATAGACATTTTCCGAGTCCTCGGTTGCGCCGCCGGAGCAGGCATGATACATCGCATCAATAAGCTCGCCTTCATATAAAATGGTCTGACCTGCGGTAGACATAACCGCTTGCGCAATGCGGTTGTAATTTGTTGCATAGTCCGCACCCCAGCGTTCCATAAGACGAGCCTCATCAGCATACGCCTGACAACAGTTGGAGGCGGTGCAAACTGCGGCATCGGGGTGGGCGGAGGAGCCGCCATGCTCCATGTTGTAGAGCGCATAGGTGCGTGAGGCGACCGCCTGCGCTTTTAGTGCCTCAAGCGAATAGCTTGCAGGCATCTCTGCCGCCACTACACCCAAGATGTATTCCTCAAGACCCATGCTGACAATCTGTTCTGTGCTGTGATTGTAAACGGTGATATTTACCGTGTCCGTCCAGCCATAGTATTGGTAGAGATCCACGCAGGTAGGCGAGGGGGTGGACGCATCGGCGGTATTGGCTGCGCTGTTGGGCGTGGAGTCCGCCATGATGACATAATTGAACAGCAGGAAGAACAACACACAAAAAACCACGACAATTATCGCCAATAGTACGGGCAACCAAATTGGAAACGGAAGCTGCTTTTTCATTCCTACATGATACGACAAATCGTGCAAAATGACAAGCCTGTACGAAAATCAACCATTTTGCGAGCTTGATGCTTTATATGCCACTTGAACAAATCGCAAGAATGCTGTAAAATGTACACAAGTAAGTTTGAGGAGCAGAACATGAAGGTATTGATTTTGATGGGCAGTCCCAGATTGAAGGGCAACACCGCCGAGCTTGTAAAGCCATTTATAAGCGAGCTGGAGGCGTGCGGAGCTTCTGTTAGATATGTGACAGTAGCGGATAGAGACATTCACGCCTGTAGGGGCTGCTACGCCTGCCAGAATGTGCAGGGCGAATACGGCTGCGTGCAGCATGATGATATGTATTCGATAGTTGAGGATATACTTTGGGCAGACTGCATTGTCCTTGCTGCGCCGATATATTCTTGGTACTGTCCCAGCAACTTAAAGTCTGTACTTGACAGGCACTACGGACTGAACAAGTTCTACGGAAGTGCAACCGGTTCGCTTTGGGCAGGTAAAAGCGTGGGCGTGATTGCAACGCACGGTTACGAGGGTGCATACGCCACCGAACCCTTTGAAACAGGAGTTATCAGGCTGTGCGCTCACTCGAACCTAAAGTATGTAGGCATGATTTCCGAGCGTGACGAGGACGACCTTAAATCATTTCAAACACCAATGGCTATCAATAAGGCACGGGAGTTTGCAAGAGTAATTATGGAAAGGGTGAAGGATGGCGATGAACCGAACTGACAGTATAGCGAGTCCGCATGAGAGCCAAATATTTGAACGCTTGATGGAGATGGCAAAAAAGCCCAAGCTATATTCAAGAAGCACGGAACAGTTCTGGACGGATGAATACATTTCAAAGTGCATGTTGGAAACGCACCTTAACCCCAATACTGATGCTGCAAGCCGCCGACCGCAGACTATCTCCGACTCAGTGGAGTGGCTAGGGGAGCTTATCCCCTCTGGGGCAAGTGTGCTGGATATTGGCTGTGGACCGGGCTTGTATTGCAAGCCGCTGTCTCAAAAAGACTATGTTGTTACAGGCATGGATTTTTCAAAGCGATCAATCGAGTACGCACGTTCGGTGGATTCATGCACCAATTATATATGCAAGAATTATTTAGAGATGGATTTTTGCGAGCAATTCGATGCTGTTATCATGATTTATTGCGACTATGCTGCACTCACCGCCGATGAAAGGAAGCAGCTTGCAACACGGGTGCTGAACGCTCTAAAGCCCGATGGACTGTTTATCTTTGACGTGTTTACCCCCAAAAAATACGAGAATATGGGTCAGAGCAGTTCATGGCAGGCGTACCCCAACGGAGGCTTTTGGCGACCCGATGCGCACTTGCATTTCAACGCTACATACCTGTATGAGGACGGAACAGTCCGTGCCGATAGGGATATAGTGCTGTCAAAGGACGGCGTTGTTGAATATCTGACATGGGATACTACTTATACTAAAGCCAGTTTGATGCGTCAGATAGAGTCTTTCGGCTTTGAGACTGTTCGCTTGTTCGATGATGTTTGCGGAAAAAGCTATTCGGGCGAGGGGGAAACACTCTGCATGGTGGCAAACAAGCCCAAGGGGGACATATGTTGAGACTAAGACCGCATCATTTAGTCTGCCTTCATTTCTATGTTGGAAAGGGCTATAGCGCCGAGTTCGTTGAAAATATGGACGGTATTTGGGCAGCTGTTGGACATGGGGAAAGCATAACGATTACTGACGGCGCAGACGATGTGTGCCAATGCTGTCCGCACAACAGAAACGGAATTTGTTCTACCAGCGAGAAGGTAAACAGGTACGATGGACAGGTGAGGTCACTACTTGGCATTTCAACGGGCGACTGCGTAGATTATGCTTGCGTTGAGCCAAAGATAGAAAGTGAAATTCTAACAAGCGGAAAGCTATCCAAGATATGCCACGATTGCCAGTGGTATGAAATATGTAAAGAAGCGAATGAAAGGGAGAAAGAATGAAATATCCATTGACTGAGCCGTTTTACACGGACGAACTAAATGCAAAGATTATGGGGCCGCACCCTTTGAAGCTGACGGAGGAGCTGCTGCTGAACAATCGAATTAAAAAGGGCGCAAGAGTGCTCGACCTTGGAAGCGGACAGGGGTTGACCTCGGTGTTTTTGGCAAAGGCGTATGGCTTTTTGGTATATGCCGCCGACCTTTGGAGCGATCCAAAGGAGAATCAAAAATTCTTTGACCAAATGGGCGTACCCTCCGACAGGCTCATTCCGGTGAAGGCGGACGCTACCGAGCTGCCCTTTGAGAAGGACTTTTTTGATGCGGTTGTCAGCACGGATTCCTACAACTATTTCGGGCGTGACGAGGAATATCTGGATAGGTGCCTGCTTGATTGCCTAAAGCCCGGCGGCTATGTGTATGTGACGGTTCCGGGAATGAAAAAGGACTGCCACGATAATCTGCCAAAGGAGCTGCTGCTCTCGTGGACGCCGGAGCAGATGGATTATATGCACGATGTTGAATACTGGCGTGGAATAGTGGGCAAGTGCAGGGGTGTCAAGGTACTTGAAGTCTCACAGATGGAGAGCAATGAGGAGGTTTGGGCGGACTGGCTCAAGCAGGATAACGAATATGCCATCGGCGATAGAAAATCAATGGAGGCAGGGGCAGGAAAGTATCTCAACTTCATCAAAATAGTGCTTCAAAAGAAGTAGCAAAGCGATAAGGACACAAGAGGCAGCGATGAAAAAGAAGTATGAGTATGACAAGGAGCTAAGAGCATATTCGCACCTGCACACGCCTGTTGTGCCTGCTCTTGCTCCTCTGACCCAATGGTTAATGAAGCTGTTATACGTTCTCCAGTGGAGTGGGCGACACGTTAGGCTCAAAAAGCGTCGTGTTGCGGTGGACGGAGCCAAGATTAGGGTGCTTGAATACACACCCAAGGCAGGCTCTGACGGCGGCTGCATCATCTTTTTTCACGGTGGCGGCTTCATTTTCGAGGCTGCACCGCATAATTTCTGGCTGGCAAGACGCTTTGCATCAGAGCTTAAATGCAAAACGCTGTTCGTTGATTACCGGCTTGCACCGCTGCACAGATTTCCGTGCGCTCCCTTCGACTGCTATGCCGTGTATAAATGGGTGCTAAAAAATGCGGACGAACTCAACATTGACCCAAGGCGGATTATACTCTATGGCGACAGCGCAGGAGCAAACCTTGCGGCAGTTGTGAGCATGATGGCACGGGACGAACAAATTCAGTTGCCCTGCGCCCAGATGCTCATGTACCCGTTTGTTGACAGACGGCTCAATACACAGAGCATGAGCGAGTTTACCGATACTCCCATGTGCAACACCAAAGATATGTACAAATACTTAAAGGCATATGTTCACGAGCTTGACCCAAAGCTGCTGCCCTATTTTTCGCCAATGGAGGCAAGCACGCTTGGGGGACTGCCTCATGCCTATATCGAGGTGGCGGAATTTGACTGCCTGCGTGACGATGGTATTCTCTATGCCCAGCGTTTACGTCATGAGGGTGTCAGCGCAGAGCTGCACTTAATTAAGGGCGCAATGCACGGCTATGACATTGCTGCAAAGAGTGGGATAGTCAAGGAATGTGAAAGCAGCCGAAAGAAGTTCATCTTGAAAGAGTGGAATTGAGCTATGAAACGAGCAATAGTTTTAATCGTTTGCGCAATAATGGAATAGATTCCGATTTGATTGTCCAGTGGGGGGGACATTATTTGACGGCAAATTAGGTCAAGGCGAACAGCAAGCACAATACTATGCTTGTGCATACTCGTTTGTCAAATGCGCCGCCTTGATAGAGACGATGATGCCACAAAAGTGGGCAGTACGCAAAACTCCCTTGAAAAAGTTTATCGAATCCGACAAAACTCCCTTGAAAAAGTTGTCAAAATCCGACAAAACTCCCTTGAAAAAGTTTATTAAACTCAAAAAAGTCGCTTGAAAAAGTCAAAAGAATAGTGTACACTATCAGAGGAAACATCATTGGAGGTGAAAAATATGCTAGAACGCAAGATCACGCAGACGTTATTAGAGTGGAAACAGAGCGCAACTCGCAAGCCGTTGATAGTCAAGGGATGCAGGCAGTGTGGCAAGACATACTCAGTACGGCAATTTGCGGATACTAATTACGAACATGTTGTGTACCTTAATTTTTATGAAAATCCCGATTACGCCTCGGTTTTCTCCGGCTCGCTCCAGATTGATCACATCATCATGCTGCTGTCCGCACTATTAGGTAAGGATGCGGTGTTTGAAACGGGAAAGACGATACTGATACTCGATGAAATCCAAGAATGCCCCGAAGCTAGGACTGCTCTAAAGTTCTTTCACAATGACGGTCGCTTTGATGTTATTGGAACCGGATCGCTGCTTGGCGTGAAGGGATACGGCAAGGAGCCTAAGTCGGTGCCTGTCGGTTCGGAAACGATTGTGGAGATGCACCCTCTTGACTTTGAAGAATTCTTATGGGCAAATGACATCTCAAAACAGATAATTGACAGCCTAAGGGAAGCATTAGCGGCAGAAAGACCGATTGCGGATGCGCTCCATGAAAGACTGAGACAGTTATTACTTCAATATACAGTAGTGGGGGGAATGCCCGAGGCGGTTTGGACGTTTGTAAAATCCAAGCAGATGGACGAAGTTTTGCGTATACAAAGGGACATCATACGTTCTTATGAGGATGATATGGTCAAGTATGCAGAAAAAGCGGACAAGCCGCACATAAAGGAATGCTTCCAATCCATTCCCAAGCAGCTAAGCAAAGAGAACAAGAAATTCCAGTACTCGGTGGTGAAAAAGCACTCTACTGCGTCAAGGTATGCGGGAAGTTTGCAATGGATAGAGGACGCAGGAATTATCCAAAGATGCTACAATCTATTGACAACGGAGCTTCCGCTGGACGGAAATTCCATTAAGGACTCTTTCAAGGTTTACATGAGTGATACCGGACTGTTTATCAGTATGCTTGAGGATGGAACTCAGTATGATGTATTGCAGGGCAATCTGTACATGTACAAGGGGGCGATATTTGAGAATCTAGTTGCAGATATTTTTTCAAAAATGGGACGAAAATTGTACTACTTCAGTAAAGATTCAGGGCTAGAGGTGGATTTTGTCATTCGCTATAAAGGAGAGTGTACACCCATTGAGGTGAAGGCTTCCAGCGGAAACATTAAGAGCACAAAAACAATATTGAGCCATCCGGACAAGTATCACGTTGATGGCGCAATAAAACTGGGTGACTATAATATAGGTCGGTCAGGCAGCATATTGACACTGCCGCTATACATGGCGTTTCTGCTTTTACAGGTGTGACGCAACAATTCGGTTAGAGGGGGAAATAGGTCATCAGCGCGCCTCCTATGAATAAGCTCAGAAGGTTTGCAACAAGCGCACAGACTGCGGGCGACCTGCCATTGTTCGCCTCGGTGAGAAAACGAGAAAACACAAAACAAAGAGCGTACTAATTCAATTCATTCCATGCGCCCACAAATGCGCTCATGCGTTGGGGGTCAAGCGGATGATCAATTACGCCATCTGTTTTGAGATAGGAACCGACTATCACGCCATCACAATGCCTAAGATTGAGCGCAAGATTGTCGGGCTTTGCGCCGCCGCCAAGGTAGACGGGGACGTTGGGGAAGTCCGCCTTAACTTGGTCAATCATAAAGAGCGATTCATCTGGGTTCTTGCCGGTGATGATAAGAACATCGCATAGCCCCTTGTAGATTGCCTGCTCGCAAGCATCGTGAAGGGTCACGTTGGCAAGGGGAGTACCGGTTCGGTCATGCACGTCCGTCCATATTTTAACCTTTGAGTTCAGCTTGAGCTTTAGGGCAAGCACGGAGTCCATGCAGCCATACTCAATGCCCGATGCGCCAATCATTGCGCCAACATAAATTTTTGTGCGTATATAGTCTGCGCCCACCGCCTCGGCAATGGCAAGTGCGGCAGCTCCGTCGTTCATCAGAACGCTGATACCCATTTTGCAGTCCGCAGGAAGTGCATCACGAACGGCGGTGCATATCATCGTCATGCTGGCAACGGTATCAACAGATACATTCTGAAGCATTGGCAAATCCCCGATATTCTGTACCATAATGTCACGAATGCCTGCAGAATACATCGCCTTTGCATCACAAACGGCTTGCGCACGGATACGGGAGAGGGGACTGCCGTCATAGCGCAGGGTAGCAGGAAGGGGCATCAACCCTAAAACAGCACAAAGATGCTTCATTTTCTTTCCTCCATATCGAGAGTAATTTTAGAATCGTATATCTGACGGAAGTTTTCTTCCTTGAGCCACGGACGTTTTTCAAAGTCCAGCCCGACTCGCTGGAGCTTGTTGGACAGCAGCATTGAGAGCATCTCAAGTGGGACTGCATAGATAAGGTGTGACAGCCATTCGGGGACGTCCCCATCAAGGCAGATGGGAAATGCCACATCCGCCGCAGCACACAGCTTTTCATCGTCCTGCGGACAGATAACGATGGAGGTTGCGCCAACCACGGGGATTGCGTGTAAAACCTCCAAAGCACGGTCCCTTGAGGCACCCTTTGGAGCAATGAAGATGACATGCGAGTGAGCATCGGCAACAAAATACTGGGAATGAGCCCACTCCTCTATGCCTGTTGGAATGGAGGAAAAGCTGCAGCTTTCAAGAAGCTTCATCGAGCCAAATTGTGCCGTTGCGGAGTTTGGGCCATTGCCAAGCACATGAAAGATGTCCACACGCTGAGGGCAGCTTGCATCGCAGTAGCGATCCACATAGCTGCTAATAATCGGCATATCTTTATCAACCGTTGCCAAAATGGCATCGCCAATCCTGCCTATATCCGAAAGCACCTTCGCCGCATCAGACGAGGAGATGACGTTGCGCTCCTGACCCAACGCTAAAGCGATGCAGATAAGTGAAAGCTGGGAGGCGGCGTAGGAACGTGTTCCGGGAGCCATGCCGATGACGTTTGGAATGTTCACGGTGAAGGCGGCGGTCGATGCCTTGGCAAGGGGAGTACCCTCGTTGCCTGTTACTGCTATGGACACAGCACCCTTTTGGCGAGCACGCATGGCCGCCTCACAGGTGCGTGCGACCTTTCCGGAGGTGGATATGGACAACACCAGCGCATTTTGGTCGACCTCAATGGGACAGACATAGCGAGAAAACTCCATCGCCTGATAGACCTCACAGCGAATGTTTGCCAAGCGAAGGAAAGTTTCTTTGCAAGCAATGCCTGCAAAGAAGGAATCGCCGCAGCCCGTGACATATACACGGTTTACCTTATCGCTGACATACTTTCGAACGAGCTTACGCGCTTGTTCGATGAGCTCCGTGGCGCAAAGACCAAAAAGCTGAGATTGAGCCTTAATTTCCTGCATCATTAAATCATTGGATATCATAGGGATACTCCTTTCCAAAGTTCGGTGTATTCTTTTTTCCGCGCCTCAACATCGGATGGAGATACCAAGAAATTGTCACAAACTCCAAAATGAGAAATGTTGAAGGAGGAGGAGATGCTTCCGCAAATGAGAGCGTCTCGCAGGTCGTGATTCTTTGTATAGGAGGCGAGAAAACCGCCGCAGAAAGTATCGCCACAGCCCGTAACATCAACAACTTCACCCGAACATGAGGGAATGAAGTGAAATTCTTGGCTCACTCGGTCGTAGCCCAACACACCGCGTGCGCCCAGCTTGAGCACGATGATGCGTGGCCCCTTGTCGGCAAGCCTTTGCATGTAGGGAAGATAGCCGCCAATATCGGACAGCGGCGAGATTGAAAAATATCGAATAAGCTCGTCCTCACTGGGCTGAAAGACCGTGATTTTTTTAAGAAGCCTGTCCCAGATGTGATGCTGCTCAGGGTAGACATAGTCGTGATGCGGATCTACCGAGAGAAACGCTCCATCAGGAACCGCCTCGATGACGGCCTGCTGACGTGGAAGGGGGAAAGCCGCAACGTGGAAACAGTTGTCACTGGTTATAAGCTCGGACGGAAAATCCTCAGGACGGGGGGCCATGGCGTCGTAACTGCCTGCCCAACGCTGAACGATAAAGTATCGCAAGTCCATGCGGTCAAACATGGTGAACAAATGTATGGTGGGAATGTCCGAAAAAACGCGAACGCCACTTATATCAACCCCCGCCTTTTTCAAAAAAGAATCATCGAAATCTGTGCCTCGACGGGACAAAAGATGTAAACCGTCCCTCTGCCACAGATATGCGCCGGAAGCAGCATATAGAGCCGCACCACCTAACTGGTCGGGGCGGTAGAGCTTGCCCGGCAATATTACGTCTTCAAGAACAAGATGTCCGATGAATATCATATTCATATTGTTACCTCAAAGGCATAATAATATAAAGCCGTCACCTTGTCAACGTAAAAAAATATCAAAATTATCTCAATTTGCTATTGACAATGCAAGTTAGTGCTGTATAATATGAAACAAAGATATATACAAGTGCATAAATTGAAATTTGACAATAAATAGTAATTAAGGAGGCCATTATGTTAGAAAGAACACCCGGCGTAACACTGTATCACCAAATTAAAAAGGACTTGGAAATGTTCATCACAACATTGCCAAATGGAACAAAAATCCCAACCGAACAGGAACTGTCACTAAAATATGGCGTTAGCCGTGGCACGGTAAGGCAAGCTATAGCAGAATTGGTGTCCTACGGACAGCTCTACAAAATTCAAGGCAGCGGAACTTACAAGGGCAGTGCAAAGGTGAGTGGAGCATATCTGGTCGCCATGACTTTTACCGAGCAGATGTTGGCAAGCGGAAAACAACCCGGCATTGCCGATGTTTCCCTCGAGCTTGTGCCTGCAGACCCCTATATTGCCAATATTATGCATATAGAGATTGGACGCATCGTATTCAAACTGGCGAGAACAAGGCTTGTTGACGACCTGCCAATCGCACATTGCACCGCATACATTCGTGCAGAAGCCATTCCCAATCTGCAGGCGAGCGACCTAAAGATGTCGTTTGTGGCAATGCTTTCAGAGACCTTCCATCTTCCGCTTGAAAACCGCAGAATCCTCTGCAAAGCCACACCTGCATCCAAGGAAATGTCTCGCAAGCTTGGCGTACCCATCAAGTCTCCAGTTATGTATATGGAGCATACTGGAAACTGCGGAGATTTTGCACCGCTGTTCATAGATGTGTCCTATTTCAATGATAATTACTCTCTTGAGTTTAATCCTGAAAGGATAGTTTAATAGACTAACTTAACAAATAAATTCTTTTGTGAGCTATTGCATATAGCTCACTTTTTTTCTGATGAAAATTGGAAAACTAAAAAATAGTAGTAATTTGTATTTACAAAAAACTAAATTTGTTCGAACGTATTGACAAAGTGCAAAAATTGCTGTATTTTATACTTAATCGGACGCCAAATACAGGATACATACATGATTTGATGTATATTTATTCGAGCGATCCAGGGACTAAACGAACAAGCGAGGTTGTTATGGCAGATATTCTTTCGGGAACTCTTCGCACCGCAACTCCTATTCTGTTGGCGGCATTGGGCGGACTGCTGTTTGAAAAGGCAGGCGTGTTTAGCATTGCACATGAGGGCATGATGCTCTTTGGCGCATTTTTCGGAGTATGGGGAATGCACCTTACTCACAGCGTCCCTATGGCGATACTGTTTGCGCTTGCCATTGGTGCGATTGTTGGATTGATTTATGTGTGGCTCATCGAGAAGATGAATGCCAACGCTACAATAGCTTCCATCGGAGTCAACGCCTTTGCAGTCGGCATCACCACTTACATGATGAAGAGCATCTTTGGAGATGCCGGTTCTGTTGGCACCGCCGGCATCATCGGACTTCCCAAAATAGACATTCCCTTTATCGGCAACATTCCATTTATCGGCAAGGTGATTAACGGTCACACCATTTTGGTTTACGTTTCCATTGTTCTTGTAGTTATTCTATCTTATTTCTTATTCCATACTCACACAGGGATTAACCTCCGTGCCGTCGGCGAGCGGCCTCAAGCGGCCGCTTCCGCCGGCATACCCGTGCTGCGCTATCGCATCATCGCCTGTATCGTAGGTGGTGCGCTCTGCGGACTGGCAGGAGTTCATCTTTCACTGGGTCATGTCACCCTATTTGCCGAGAACATGACCGCAGGACGAGGCTTTTTCGCTTACACGGCGGTTGTGTTCGGACAAGCCAATCCTGTTGGCGTTATGATTGCCAGCTTAGTTTTCGGCTTAGCGGAGACAGTCACCTATCGAGCGCAGCAGATTGGTTTTCCGGGGCCTCTGGTTTTGACAGTGCCGTACATAATCACCATACTTGCACTCATCATTCGAAGCTGCGGAATATTCGACAAATTCAATCGTTATCGTTGGCGTCGCAAGGCGCAGCGGTTACAAAATAAAAAGCTAAAAGGAGCGTGATCAAATGGCAACACCAATTAAGAACATTCTGGATTTCACAGGAAGAACAGCGATAATCACGGGAAGCAGCAGTGGTATGGGCGTAGGCATTGCAAAGCGTTTTGCAGAGACGGGCGCAAACATCGTCATCACCTATTTCACTGACGATTTGAGGGCTCCTGCAGAGAAGATCGTAGAGCAGATTGAGGCAATCGGCGCACCTGCAATGGCTGTCAAATTGGACGTTCGTCATTCTGAGGACAGCTATCGCATGGTCGAGGAGGTTGTGGCAAAGTTCGGTTCGGTGGATATTCTTGTCAACAACGCAGGCATTTACCCGCATCAGAAGGTGTTTGAATGCACCGAGCAGGAGTGGGACGACATGCAGGACAGCAACCTCAAGGGCGCATTCTTCTGCAGTCAGGCGTGCGCAAAGCAGATGAAGGAGCAGGGCAAGGGTGGCAACATCGTCAACATCATCTCCATCAACGGCTATCGCCCGTTAGCGGACAGCATTGCCTACGGTGCATCAAAGGCCGGCTTGGCAATGGTCACACGTTGCCTTGCAGTCGAGCTTGGCAAGTATGGCATTCGTGTAAACGGCGTCGCCCCCGGACTGATGGACGATCCTAACCTCGATAAGAACGTACCCGGCTGGAGACAGAGATTTGAAAATCGTGCGCCCGTTTCGAGATTGGGATTGCACAGCGACATAGCCGATGCTTGCATCTTCTATTCGTCCGATCTGTCATCTTGGATTACGGGAGAAATTACAATGGTCGATGGCGGCGTTATGCACGCTGAGGCATATTAAGGAGGAACAATGAGCGATCTATTCAGACTGGACGGCCGTGTTGCGATTGTCACCGGCGGCGGAAGCGGACTTGGAACAGGCATAGCAAACGCTCTTGGTGAGCGTGGTGCCAGCATTGTTCTGTGCGACATCAACGAGACGCTCTTGGAAAAATCAAAGGCGGAGCTGAGCCAAAAGGGAATCGCCGTTGAGACCTGCATTTGCGACGTGACTGACGAAAATACCTTCCAAAAGGTATTGGAGCTGTCGGAGACGGCATTTGGCGGTGCGGATATTCTTGTAAACAACGCAGGCGTGACAAGAATGCAAGACTTTTTTGAGGTGGAAAAGAAGGACTTCAACTTCATCTACAACATCAACGTGATGGGATTGTTCCGCTGCACACAGCAGTTTGCGGACAACCTTCGCAAAAAGAACAAGCATGGCAACGTTGTTAACCTCGCCTCAAACGGCGCAAAGGTGACATATCAGGATCAGGTACACTACTGCTCCAGTAAGGCAGCCGTTGTCAACATGACTCAGTGCATGGCGGCAAATCTGGCGCCCTACGACATCAACGTAAATGCAGTATGCCCGGGTGCAGTCGATACCTCGATGCTCCGTGCCTGCATGGCAGCGACAGAAAAACAGACAGATGGCAAGGTCACTATTGCGGATTGTGAAAGAACATGGGGGCCTCCGCAGTTGGGAAGACTGATACAGCCTGTCGAAGTGGGTAGAATCATTGCGTTCCTTTGCAGTGACGCAGGAGCAATGATTAGAGGACAGTCCATTAACGTGGACGCAGGAAACACAAAATTCTAGAAAAACCAAAAAATAAAGGAGAAGGAAAAATGAAAAAAACACTGGCAATTCTATTGGTCTTGGCAATGGTATTCTGCATCGTCTCAGGCTGCGCCAAGAAGGAAGCACAAACTGATGACCCCACAACGCCCCAAGACCCCACGACCGAACCCGCCGCTGACAAGCTGAAGATCGTCTTGGTCTGCCCGCAGAAGCTGGGAGATGCCGGCCCGATGGACGCAATGAATACGAACCTGACAAAGGCTGCAACTGAGTTCAATCTCGACACAGCGGTATTCGAAGCAACAGAAGCGGCACAGTATGAGGAAGTTCTCCGCACCTATGCTCGTGATGGCGTTGACATGATTGTCACCTCCATGCCTGCAATGGTACAGGCCGTCAAGACGGTTGCCGCCGAATTCCCCGAAGTTAAGTTCACCATTCTGTTCCCCTTGGATACCTTTGAACTGCCCAATGTCAAGGTCGTTGACTTTGCTATCTGGGAAGCCTACTACCTTGCAGGCATCATGGCTGGTTCCATGACCGAGACAAACACCATTGGTCACTGCGTAGGTGCAGAGCAGACCGCATTGCTGGCAGACTACAACGCATACAAGGCCGGCGCACTGTCCGTCAATCCTGACGTCAACGTTATCCGTGTAAACACCAACACCTTCGATGATCCTGCAAAGGGCAAGGACGCAGGCATCAGCATGCAGGGCATGGGCTGCGACATCATCCAGACAGACTTGGGCGCAACCGCACTGGGCGTTATCGAAGCTGCAGAGGAGCTGAACTTCTTTGTTATGGCAGACTCCAACGAGCATCACGAAGTATCCCCCGACACAATTCTGGGCGACACACTGTGCAAGTATGGCCCCGCGCTGTATGCTGCAGTTGCTGAATTTGCAAAGGGCGAGTGGACAAACGAGACTCACCATTCCACATTGGCAGAAGGCGGCGTAGGTCTGAGCATCAGCCCCTTGATCACCAACTATCTGACAGATGCACAGAAGGCAAAGTTCGAAGCAGCAGTCAAGCTGATTGAGGAAGCAACCGCAAAGATCGTCTCCGGCGAAATGGTAGTGGAGTACAACCCCGCAGCATAACCGACATTGACCTTGGCACATAGTTATACACCCCCCCCGTAGAGTATGTGCCAATTACCCATCGTCCGTCTGATGATATTCATGCGGACGGGCGATGGGGTTCTATATTTAGCAGAGCAGGTGAAAGACATGGAAGAAGCCTTCAGACTGGAACTTCAAAACATCACCAAGCGATTTGACAAGACGCTTGCCAACGATGGCGTTACTCTCCGCGTAAAGCGAGGCGAGGTACATGCGCTTATCGGCGAGAACGGCGCAGGCAAATCGACACTAATGAACATTCTTTACGGGCTTGTGAAGCCCGATTCGGGGAAAATACTGTTGGACGGCAAGCCGCTTACAATCAACTCCCCCAAGGATTCCATCGCAAATGGGATAGGCATGGTGCATCAGCACTTCATGCTGGCTCCCTCACTGACTGTTGCAGAAAACATCGTCTTGGGTCATCCCCCGACGAGAAGTAATATATGGAAGCCGTCAAAGCTCAAAGAGAAGATGAAGACGCTGGAGGCAGACTTTAACTTTGATGTTCCGCTTAATGCGGTAACGGGCGGCTTAACGGTAGGACTGATGCAGCGTGTTGAGATAGTCAAGACGCTGTATCGAGGAGCAGAGATTATCATTTTGGACGAGCCTACCGCCGTGCTCACCCCACAGGAGGCGGAGGAGCTGTTCGTATCCATCAGGAAGCTCACACAGGCAGGGCACACGGTAATTTTCATCTCTCACAAGCTCAAGGAGGTCATGGAGATATCCGACACCATCACCGTCATGCGTGCAGGTCGAGTAGTAGGCACGGTGAACAAGGAGGACGTTGACGCAGAGCAGCTTGCCCAAATGATGATAGGCAGGGAGCTCAAGGGCGTAACAAGGGCAGAGATTGACAAGGGCGAGGTTGCGCTGAAAGTCGATGACCTAAATGTACTGGGCGATGATGGAATTGGTGCGGTCAACGGGCTGTCGCTTGAGGTGCATCTTGGTGAGATAGTCGGTATTGCAGGCGTTGAGGGCAACGGACAAACGGAGCTATCCGAGGCGATACTGGGCGTGAGAAAGTGCAAATCGGGCAAGGTGTTTATTGACGGCAAGGACGTTACAACGGCGTCTGTGGGTTCTAGGATAGAGCATGGCTTGGGCTTCATTGCTCAGGATAGAGTTAAGGAGGGACTTGCGCTGGACTTCTCCATTCGAGATAATCTGGTGCTCAAGTCGCGCAAGAAGGAGCCTATATCAAAAAACGGAATCATGCGTTGGCGCAACGCCTCCAAGATGAGCCGCAAGATGATAGAGGATTACGCCATCAAGGCAAACGGCGAGGAGGAGAAGGTGCAGAGCCTGTCGGGTGGTAATATGCAAAAGGTCGTTGTTGCCCGTGAACTTTCACAGTCGCCCAAGCTGGTCATTGCCTGCCAACCCACCCGAGGCGTGGACATCGGTGCGTCAGAGTATATCCGTTCCATGCTGGTAAAGCTGCGTGACCAAGGGAACGCCGTGCTGGTTATTTCCGCCGACCTTGATGAGATTATGGAGCTGTCGGATCGCATCTTGGTAATGTTTGAGGGAAGAAAGACCGGCGAGCTGTCAAGCTCTCAGGCGAACGAGCAGCGCATCGGAAAGATGATGTTCGGACAAAACGAAGGGGAGGTAACTGAGCCGTGATTAAATCGTTTTGGAGAAAGTTCGGCAGACATTCATCGCTTGATCTGCTGCGCTTGTTCGTGATTATTCTGGTGGCATTTGCACTCAACACCATCGTGCTGCTGGTATCGGGAAAAGACGTTTCGCTGGTATATTCCTCGCTTGTCAAGGGCGCATTCGGCGATACATACAATTTTGCAAGGACGCTTCGCTGGTCATTGCCGCTGGTGTTTACAGGACTGTCGTTCTCGGTTTCGGCAAGGGCAGGAATATTCAACATCGGCGCAGAGGGTCAGCTATATCTAGGAGCTTTTGCGGCGGCATGGGTCGGGTTCACCTTCCAATCGTTGCCTGCATATATAGTAATTCCGTTTGCCTGTCTGCTGGCAATGCTGGTGGGAATGCTCTATTCCATGCTTGCAGGTTGGATAATGGAGCGTTTTCATGCGAGCATCGTTGTGGTCACGCTGATGATGAATTACATTGCAATTCTGTTCACCGAGTATCTGACACGATATCCGTTCTATGTCCCCGGAACTTTGGGCGACAGCGGATCCACCGCTTATATAAGCGAAGCTGCGCATCTGTCAAAGATTTTTCAAGGGACGAATGCAACAACAGGCGTATTTTTAGCACTTGTGGTGGCGGTTCTGGTGTTTCTGTTTAACAACTATACCGTTGCAGGATATGAGTGCAGGGTAATCGGAAGCAACGAGCGTTTTTCAAAGTTTTCGGGTTTGAAGGTCAAGCAGCGCAGAATGTTGGTGTTTGCCATATCGGGCATGATAGCCGGTCTTGGCGGCGCAATAGAGGTGCTAGGAGTGCATTATCGCTTCATAGTATCGTTTGCAAGCGGACTTGGGTTCGATGGCATAGTCGTGTCGCTTCTGGCAAACGGCAACCCGTTGGGCATTCCTATTGCTGCCCTGTTCATGGGGGCTATGTCAAGCGGTTCAATAACGGTTGAGATGTTTGGAAAAGTGCCAAAGGCAATGACAGACATTTTGATGGGCATTATCATTATGATAGTCACGGTCAGATATGTGCCGGGATTCATTACAAAGATTAAACAACGCCGAATTGCAAAGAGTGAGAATATTGCAGGCGTAGGAAGGGATTAGAACAATGGAAGTAAAACACATTAAAGTAAGTGAGCAGGTACAACAAGCACTGGCGGACAATCGCCCCGTCGTTGCGCTGGAATCAACGATTATAGCGCATGGAATGCCTTATCCACAGAATGTGGAAACCTCGAAGAATGTTGAAAGCATAATCCGCAAGAACGGTGCCGTGCCTGCAACGATAGGAATTATTGGGGGCGAGATTATCGTTGGACTCAACGAAGAGGAAATCGAGTACATGGGCAAAAACGGCAGAACCACGGTTGGAAAGGCGAGCCGCAGAGATATAGCGGCGATGGTTGCCAACAAGCTGGACGGCGCAACAACCTGTGCTGCAACGAGCCTGATAGCGGACATGGCAGGCATAGATGTGTTTTGTACCGGAGGGCTTGGCGGCGTACATCGTGGAGCCGAGCACACCTTTGATATTTCTGCCGACCTTGACGAGCTGGGCATGACACGCACCATGATTGTGTGCGCAGGCGCAAAGGCAATTTTGGATCTGCCAAAGACGCTGGAGTATCTTGAGACAAAGGGCGTTACCACGATAGGCTATGGCACACGCACGTTGCCTGCGTTCTTCTCATCGGAGAGCGCATATCATGTGGATTATCGCATGGACACAGAAAAGCAGATTGCAGAAACCTTCCATGTTCAAAAGGAACTGGGAATACAGACGGGTATGCTCGTGTGCGTACCGATTCCCAAGGAGTATGAGATAAAGAGCGAGGAAATCAACCCTGTTATTGAGAAGGCGGTTGAGGACGCTGAGCACGATGGCGTAACAGGCAAGGACAGCACTCCGTATGTGCTGGCTCGTGTCAAGGAACTAACCGAAGGAAGAAGCCTTGCGGCAAACATAAAATTGGTGTATCATAATGCAGAAGTGGCGGCAAAGATCGCCGTGGAGCTATGTAAACTGAGATGAGCCTTAAAGCAGTCGTATTCGGACATTCGACTATTGACAACGTAATTCGCACCGATGGTTCGGCATACTTTGGCGTCGCAGGCGGCGCGGGAATGTATGCCGCCTCGGGCGCATCGTTGTGGTGCGCCAACAAAGAGGTGGGCATTTCAACAAAGCTGGGCAAGCAATTCAGAAAAGATGAGCTTGAGAGCATCACGAGCAATCCTGCAATGGACGCAAGCGGATTGGTGCAAACGGACAGAGTGGGAATAAAGCTGTGGATGCTATTCGATGATGACGGTTATCGCCATTGGGTACTGCACCACGATGCCTGCACACGCCAAAGCGCAGCCCCCGATCCTGATAGCACGCCCAGAGCATACTTTGAAGAGCCTAAGGGTTATCATTTTTCGCCGCTGCCAACCACATCTGTTGAGGCGTTGCTTGAGCACATACAAAATGACAGATATATTCAGCTTGATCCGCATTACGAGTGGTTCTTCCCACAGTATTTGTCCGATTGGAAGCGCATTTTGCCGCGCTTAAATACCATTCTGCCAAGTGAGGACGAGCTGTGCAAGTTTTTTGATATTTCCTATGGGCGTTCGTTGGACAGCCTCAAGGACTATGCAAAGCGACTCAGTGATATGGGGCCGTCGTTGGTGGTGGTCAAGCTGGGCGAGCGTGGAGCAATGGTGTACAATCGCAACACGGATAGGTGTATTCTTGTGCCTTCATGCGCAAGCAATATTGTTGACCCAACCGGAGCAGGAGATACCTTTGGCGGCAGCTTTCTAATAAGCCGCCTTGAAAATGACCCTGTAGAAATATCCATGATAAAGGGCGCGGTAGGCGCATCAATAACGCTTGAGCATCAGGGAGTAACGGAGGTTTTCAGACTTCCGCACGGCGTAGCAGAGGCACGCTACGAGCAAAACAGGGACGCACTTCTTTCAAAAATACAAGAAATATAGACTTTTCTATCAGTTGATTTGTGCAGGCATATCCTTTTTGTGCAGCTTTGATGAGTAGAGATAAAGGGGAATGGCAAGCAACTGTGTTGCAACAGATACGGTTATCATCAGGGGCAGGCTCAAATCGTATAACACGCCCAAAAGCCAGCTTCCCAAAAACCAGAACACGCCGAAGGAACATTCAAACACCCCGTAGCCGGTGGCACGGCTGCTCTTTGGAACCATTTGGGTGACGGCGGCCTTCAAAATGGACTCCTGCGCTCCCATGCCTACGCCCCAAAGGGCAATGCCAATCAGAACGGCGGCAATCGAGTCAAATGCAAAAACAAGAATCGCAAACGGTGCGGAGATGAGCGTTGAAACAACGAGTATCTTCACACCTTTTTTGTCGTAAAGATAGCCGAATATCAGCGCAGCTACCGCATCAACCAGCATTGCACCGGCATACAGCAGGGGAAGCGAGCCGCTTGACAGCAGGGAGGACGTTTCCTGCAGTCCTACCGCAAGAGTTGAGTAGGTGCGAGAAACGTGCATAATGATGATTGAGTAATCAATGAATCCAAACGCAAACAGGCTTATCCCGCCAATATATAGGATAAACTCTTTTTTCAGCTTAAAGGGGACATATTCCTTGGGCTCGGGTTCGAATTGCTCGGGCGATGGAAACTTGCGCTTTGTCAGAAGCAACAAAACAAGAGTAATCGCTCCGGGAATGGCAAGGATTGCAAAGCAGGTCGAGTATAGCTCAAAGGTGCTGCCCTCAGTTTTTAGCAGCATCACTACATACAGCAGCACCGGGCCTAAAAATGCGCCTATTTGATCCAATGCTTCCTGCAATCCAAAGCTCTTGCCAACGCCCTCCTGCGATGCGGCAAAGGACATGATGGTATCCTTTGCAGGCTTCTTTATCGCCTTGCCCATGCGTTGAACTATTAGCAATCCGCAAGCAAAAATCCAACCGTCTTCACCCACCAACGCCAGCGCAGGGACGGCAACTATGTCAAAAACATAGCCCACAATGGTCATGGGCCAATAGCGCTTGCTCTTGTCGGTGAGCTTGCCAAACACATAGCGCATGGAATAGCCAACAAGCTCGCCCAAGCCCGATACGAACCCAATTGTTCCGGCAGACGCACCAACAAGCGCAAGATATGCGCCCCGTATGCTTGATGCGCCCTCGTGCGTCATATCGGAAAACAGGCTTACTATCCCAAACATAAGGATAAAGACCATTGCCTGCGACATTTTTTTCCTTGATTTATTGTCGTTCATATGCCCATTATAGCACATTGTCTTCTATGCGCAACTACCTCGCCAAAAGACTGATGAGCAGACATACCGCATATGCGACAATGGGCCAAAAGAGCAGGGCAAATGCAGTTGAGAGGCGTGAGCGTCGCTCTCGGTGAATGGTGATTACGGATGCAAAGCAGGGCGGATAGAGCAGCACAAAGGTCAAAAAGCAGAATGCGGACAGGGGAGTAAAAGCCGCTTGGATGGCTGCAAGCGAACCGCCATAGAACAGGAGCAGAGAGGACAGCACCGCTTCCTTTGCAATCAGACCCACAATGAGAGCGACCGCTGCTTGCCAAAATCCGAACCCAAGCGGTGAGAATGCAGGGGCAATCAAAGTGCCAATCGCTCCCAGCAGACTGCTTTGCGTCTGATCGGTGTATGCAAACTGCACCGAAAAGTGCATCAATGCCCACAGAACGGCGGACATGATAAGTATGATGGTTCCTGCACGGTACAAAAAGTGACCTGTTCGAACTGAAATCTGCATCCAAGTGTTTCTGAAAGTAGGACGGCGATAGGGCGGCAGCTCCATCAAAAAAGGCTCGGAGCGTCGCTTGCCGCCAAAGAACATTGCTGTCAGAACGGCAACGGCTATGCCCATAGCATACAGGGCAAGAATGACAAGCCAACTGCGCTCTTTGAAAAAGCAGCTTGATATCAGAGCGAACACCGGCAGCTTTGCAGAGCAGGGCAGAAACGGGAGCATCAAAAGCGTGAGCCCGCGTTCACGCCTGCTGCCAAGAGTACGGGTGGCAAGGGCGGCGGGGACGGTGCAGCCAAAGCCCATCAAAAGCGGCACAAACGCCTTGCCGTCAAGTCCGAGCCTGCGCATTGGTGCGTCCATGATGAACGCTATTCTTGCAAGATAGCCGCTGTCCTCCAACAGCGAAAGAAATCCAAACAACAGAGCAATCTGCGGCAGGAAGGTAAGAACTCCTGTGACGCCGTTGAAAATACCATCGACAATTAAGCCCGACAGCCAATAAGGGGAGGAGAACATCAAAGAACGCACCCACTCACACAACAACTCGCCGAGCTTTTTTGCGCCCTCCGAAAGATATGCGCCCACAGACCCGAACGTGAGATAAAAAACCAACCCCATGATTGCAAAGAATATTGGGAACCCCAACCACCTGTGAGTTAAGACCCTATCCAAGACGGAAACACGAGCTTTGTTGGGTGCGCCAACTCGCTCAAGGCAACGATACCGTGCAGTTGCGCTGCAACCTTTGCAAAATGGCGATGGACATTTGTGCGTTGAAAAAATGGTGCGCTTCAATGCGGACAGACCATCGCCAGTCTTTGCCACAATGGGTATGACCGGCAAGCAAAGTGTGCGCTCAAGCTGGCTTGCATCAACCTCAAGACCCAGCTTTTTTGCCTCGTCCATCATGTTAAGCGCAACGACTTGCGGCACCCCCAGCTCCATGAGCTGTGTGGTTAAAAACAGGTTGCGCTGTAGGTTTGTTGCGTCAACAATATTGACAATTAAGTCAGGCTTATGCGCCGCTATCGCCTCAGATGCAATCTGCTCGTCCATCGAATGTGGATTGAGGGAGTAGATTCCGGGCAGGTCAACAATCACGGCGTCTGCGCCACGCATTTTGCGCTCACTGTGATCGACCGTGACGCCGGCACGGTTGGAGACTCGCTCGTGTGCGCCTGTGAGCGCATTGAACAGGGTGGTCTTGCCACAATTCGGATTTCCAACTAGCAGTATTTTCATGCAAAACTATATGCCCGTCCGCACAAAAATATCAGCTAAGCTATTGACAAATATAAGTGAACGAGTTATCATATGAACATAGATTCATATGAAAGGACGATACTATAAGTGATTGAAAAGCATGACCACAGTGCGCTTCTGGTAGAGGTAAAGGATTTGATGCCCAACGATGAGCTTTTGTGCGATCTGGGCGATCTGTTCAAAATATTCGGGGACACTACGCGCATAAAGATTTTATACTCACTGTTTGAGTCGGAGCTATGTGTGTGTGCGATTGCCGAACTGTTGGGAATGGAGCAATCTGCAATATCGCATCAGCTAAAAATTCTGAGAAATGCAAAGCTGGTGACTTATCGCAGGGACGGCAAAACCAAGCTGTACATGCTTGCCGACGAGCATGTACGCTCAATAATCGGGCAGGGGTTCGAGCACTTGACGGAGGAGGAAAGATGAAAAAGACGTTTTTACTTGAAGAGCTGGACTGTGCAAACTGCGCACGCAAAATGGAAGAGGGGATAAAAAAGATTGAAGGAGTGGACACCTGCTCGGTAAACTTTTTGTCTCAAAAACTTACCATAGAGGCGGACGACGCCACATTCGATGAGATATTGAATAAAGCGGTCAAGGTGTGCAGGCGCATTGAACCCGACTGCAAGATTATATACTAAATTCGTTCATTTGGGGTCAGACCCCAAATAGACGAATAATGCCATTTGAGGGTTAGAGATGACACATAAACAGAGAAAAAACTTAGTACGCATTGCTGCCGCCGCCGTGCTGGGCGTGGCAGCCTATTTCATACCGCTTGACGGTTGGTGGAGGCTTGTCCTCTTTGCGGTTCCCTATCTAATTATCGGCTATGACGTGCTGTGGAGTGCCGTTACAAACATCATACACGGTCAGGTGTTTGACGAAAACTTTCTGATGGCTCTTGCCACGGTGGGCGCATTTGCAATAGGCGAGTATCCCGAGGCAGCGGCTGTGATGCTGTTCTATCAGGTGGGCGAGCTATTCCAGAGCATCGCCGTTGGCAAGAGCAGGAGGAGCATTGCATCGCTGATGGATATTAAGCCCGACCATGCAGTGGTTATTCGCAATGGTCAGGAGCTGACCGTTTCGCCCGAACAGGTCGCAGTTGGCGAGACCATCATCGTGCGTTCTGGCGAGAAAATACCGCTGGACGGAGTAATCATTGAGGGTTCAACAACGGTCAACACCGCCGCTTTGACGGGCGAATCGCTTCCTAGAGATTATGCAGAGGGCGATAACGTCATTTCCGGCTCGGTGAACATCACCGCCGTCATTCGCATTAGAGTTATGAGCCAGTATGCTCAAAGCACGGTCGCCAAGATATTGGAGCTGGTCGAAAATTCTGCTTCGCAGAAAGCAAAGACGGAGAATTTCATCACCAGATTTGCACGCTACTACACGCCCTGCGTGGTCATTGCTGCAGCCGTTGTTGCAATAGTGCCGTCGCTTTTGACTGGACAGTGGAGCCAATGGATTAACAGGGCTTTAATTTTCCTTGTCGTGTCCTGTCCCTGTGCGCTGGTTATTTCCGTTCCGCTGTCATTCTTTGGCGGTATAGGCGGAGCGTCAAAAAAGGGTATTCTCATCAAAGGCTCGAATTATCTTGAAGCCCTGTCAAAAGTAAGAATTGTAGCATTTGATAAGACCGGCACGTTGACCTGCGGCAATTTCTCGGTTGCTGCAATCCATCCGCAAGCCATGTCGCAGGCGGAGCTTCTGGATATTGCCGCCCTTGCGGAGAGCTACTCGTTACACCCCATTGCCGCCTCCATTTTAAGGGCGCACGGCGGACATATTGACAAGGAGCGAATAGGCAGCATTGAGGAAAGAGCCGGCATGGGCATAATCGCTTCGATTGACGGTCAGACGGTTTATGCAGGAAACGGCAGGCTGATGGACGAAGCTCATGCGGCGTGGCATGAGTGCAGCACAGAGGTAGGCACAGTAATTCACATCGCAAAACAGGGCGTGTACTGCGGACATATTGTGATTGCAGATCAAGTCAAGCCGGAATCCCAAAATGCCATTGTCGAGTTGAAAACTCTTGGCATCCAACGGACTGTCATGCTGACGGGCGACATTCAAAAGGTCGGTCATGCGGTAGCCGTGCAACTGGGCTTGGACGAGGTACACACCGGCTTGCTGCCTGCCGACAAGACGGGCGTAATAGAAAAGCTGCTCAAGATTAAACCACGGGGCAGCACGCTTGCCTTTGTGGGAGACGGAATAAACGATGCACCCGTGCTTGCACGAGCAGACGTGGGCATAGCCATGGGCGCAATGGGAAGCGATGCAGCAATAGAAGCAGCGGACGTTGTGCTGATGGACGACAAACCCACAAAGGTCGCCGAGGCGATAAAGGTAGCTAAAAAGACCATGGTCATCGTGCGCCAAAACATTTGGTTTGCGCTTTCAGTCAAGGCTATTGTGCTGCTGCTTGGCGCATTGGGCATTGCCAATATGTGGATTGCTGTGTTTGCAGATGTTGGCGTATCTGTAATTGCAATCATCAACGCCATGCGTGCTTTGCGTTGATGGAAAAAAAGCACACCACATCACAGTTTTCATGATAATTTGCATTTTGTACACATTAATGTGCTAAAATCTCCTCAGACAATATCAATTTGGTGTTGCGCTGAGGTTTTTTCTTGTGTATAATCTTATTTGTAAAAGTATCACTCTACGCAAGAGCGGAGGAATGGGATGAAGCCCGCTGCGATTTTGGATATTGGAAGCTCAAAGGTGGTGTGCTTGTACGGTAGCGCAGCCCAAAAGGATGGGATTGTCGTGCACGGTGCAGGCGTTGCCCCCTATGATGGTTTCATAGATGGCGCCTTTTTGGACAGGCAGAGTTTACATACGGCAGTTGTCGACGCAATAAATAAGGCGGAGGCAGAAAGCTGTATGCGTATTCGTGATGTTGCGCTTACGGTTCCACCCAGCTTTTCAAAGCTTGAGTTGAGCGATTCCACCATTACGCTGGGATCTCGTGCAAGGCGAACTGAGGGTGCGGACGTAGACCGTCTGATAGCCCAGTCGCTAAAGAAGGCAAAGACGCCTGAGGGTTATGTGCTCATGCACAGCACGCCCGTGTTCTTCCTTGTGGACGGAGTGTCCTCCACCGAGCTGCCAATAGGCTTGGAGACTGACGAGCTGAGTGGACTTGTAAGCCACATGTTCGTCAAGGAGGAATACATCAAGACGGTTCAAGACACCTTGGATGAAATGGGTGTTGAGATATCAATGTGCATAAGTGCCGCACTTGGCGAGGCGGTTATGCTCATTCCGGAGGCGGAGCGTGTTCGTCCGGCGGTGCTCATAGACGTGGGCTATTATCAAACCGATGTGAGCATCATCGAGAGCGCAGCAATCACGGGACTTGCGACGCTGCCTATTGGAGGCTATCATTTTTCGAGCGATCTTGCTTTTGGACTTGAAGTTCCGCTTGAGATTGCCGAACAGGCAAAAAGGCGATACGTCTTTTCGCTTGATTACAAGGACAAGACCGAGGTTTTGCGTAACGAGAAGGGCTCAAAGCGAGTTGCGTTGTCGGCAATCTCATTGATAGTCGAAGCTCGTGCAGAGGAATTGTGCTTGTTGATACGCAAGGAAATATCCGACATGGGTGTGAATGCGCAGGCTCGTCCTGCGACATACTTATCGGGAGGCGGCTTTTTGATGATGAGGGGTGCTTTGGACTTCATGAAAAAAGCACTGGGACTGAGCATCAAGCGTGATATGCCCTATACGCCACGCCTCAGCTCGTCCAACTACTGCAGCGCATTTGGTGCGCTAAACTTCGTCCTCCGTGCCAACGGCGCAGAGGAGGAAACACTATCCAAACAGAACGAACCCGAAGAGGGGTCGATTTTGCTAAAAAAAGTTAAGGAATTTTTTACCAAGTAAAGGGGAGTATGCCATGAACGACAAGGATTTTGAGAACGCAACATTTGCACAAATTAAGGTGGTCGGCGTCGGCGGCGCAGGCTGCAATGCGGTCAACCGCATGGTTCAGTACGGCTTGCGCGGCGTAGAGTTTATCGCTGTAAACACCGATAAGCAGGCGTTGTACATGTCAAAAGGCGAAAAGAAGATTCAGATAGGCGAAAAGCTGACAAAAGGTCTGGGCGCAGGCGCAGATCCCGAAATTGGCAGAAAGGCTGCCGATGAGAGCCGTGACCTTATCGTGGACGCACTCAAGGGTGCCGATATGGTTTTCATCACCGCAGGTATGGGCGGCGGCACAGGCACAGGTGCAGCGAGCATTGTTGCAGAGTGTGCCAAGGAGCTTGGCATTCTGACCGTTGGTGTTGTCACTAAGCCTTTCACCTTTGAGGGCAAGGTGCGTATGCGCAATGCCGAGGAAGGTATCTCCAACCTCAAGCCCACGGTTGATACACTCATTACCATTCCCAACGATAAGCTGATTTCCCTAGTCGGTCGTGCCTCCCTGCCCGATGCGCTCCGTGTTGCGGACGATGTGCTGCGTCAGGGCATTCAGGGCATCTCCGACTTGATTGCCGTTCCTGCCATGATTAACCTCGACTTTGCAGACGTGAAGACCATCATGAAGGAAAAGGGCATGGCGCACATGGGCATCGGTTCTGCCTGTGGCGAAAAGCGTGCATCCGAGGCAGCTCGTCAGGCAGTGGAGAGTCCGTTGCTTGAGACAAGCATTGAAGGCGCAAAGGGCATCTTGATGAACATCACCGGCGGCACAGATTTGAGCCTGCTGGAGGTCAACGAGGCAGCCGAGATTATTCAGGAGACTGCCGACCCCGATGCAAACATCATCTTTGGTGCAGACATCGACGAGAGCATGGGCGATGCGCTCCGCATCACCGTCATTGCTACCGGCTTTGACCGCAACGATTCTTTCCCCGGTCGCCCTGCACAGAACCTCGTGCTTGGCAACGCCGCACCGCAGACCCAGCCGCGTTCCTATGCTGCTCCTGCTCCACGCACCTATCAGGCACCGCAGCAGACGGCGGCACCTGCGTATGACAATGCGTTTTCAGCTCGCCCCTATCAGCAGCCGCAGGAGGCAGAGCCTATGGAACCTGCATTTTTGCAGCAGTCCGACAAGCGTGACGGAAACACCTTCACCGAGCAGGATATTCGCAGGGACTACAACAGTCAACAGTCCAAGAGCAAGCTGGACATTCCGGCATTTTTAAGAAAGTAAGCAGCACTTATGGGCAGACAATTAAGTCTGCCTTTTTTTTGAGTTGACACGACAGCTCAGGCTGAGGGTATTTTGGGAGGCGAATGAATGAACAAGGAGCTTCAAAAGATTATTGACCAATCGGAGCGCATAGTTTTTTTAGGTGGAGCAGGCGTTTCAACGGAGAGTGGTATACCCGATTTTCGGAGCGAGAACGGCATATTCAAGGCGCAGGAGGAATATGGCGCACCGCCCGAAACGCTCCTAAGTCACAGCTACTTTATGCGCAATACGGAACGCTTCTATGCGTACTACAAAAAGAATCTAATCTATCCCGATGCCAAACCGAATAAGGCACATTTTGCGCTTGCCAAGCTCGAAAGAATGGGCAAGCTCACGGCGGTCATCACCCAGAATATTGACGATTTGCACCAGCGTGCAGGAAGCAAAAAAGTGCTGGAGCTGCACGGATCGGTGTACCGTAATTATTGCCAAAAGTGTCATGCGTTCTATCCCGCAGATTTCATACTCAAGTCGGACGGAGTGCCGCATTGCCACTGCGGAGGCGTAATCAAGCCCGATGTTGTTCTCTATGAGGAGGGGTTGGATTATCAGGTGCTGTCCGAAGCTATCGGCAATATTTGTCAGGCGGACACGCTGATTATCGGTGGTACGTCACTTGTGGTCTATCCTGCGGCAGGACTGGTGAACTACTTTAGAGGAAAGAACTTGGTCGTGATAAATCTGTCCCAAACGTCCCAAGATGAGCATGCAACGCTTTGCCTGCACGAGAAGGTGGGAGAGGCACTTGATTTTTAGTGGTAGAATTTTTGAAATAGATATGATACAATAGCAAAATGAATAATTTGTTGAAATACGTTGCAATTTGGTTGCTTATTTTGATGCTGATTGGGTGCGGTCAAGGCAGCTCATCAGTTTCGGTTGATTCCACAACAACTGCGCCGACCATTAGCCCTTCGCCAACGCCCAGTCCCCAACCAACGCCAACACCCATTCCCCAAGAGGTGCTTGAGCAAATGCGACTTGACGAGCTTTGGGACTTGTTCACAAATGGCAAAAACAGGCTTGCCTTAGGTGCGTGGTACACGGCTGTGGGCGGTGAGACACCCGACTTTTTTGGCGATGACTGTTATGAAAACTGTGTTGCTCCCAAAGTGGCTGACGCCGTGTATGGAGGGCTGTTTTCGTTTGCTTATCTGCAAGAAGGACGGGTGACGATGCTGGGGAGTGCAATGGGCGGCAGGGAGGCCATTGAGCAGGTGACGGACGCCGTTGGGGTCGGTATTGGCGGCAATCATATGCTGATTGCACACAAGGACGGAACGGTGACGGGCTACGGCAGCGCATTATCGGATAAGCTCAACGTTGAGGAATGGAACGGCATCACGGCTGTGAGCGCAGGTTTGCAGCACAGTGTGGGACTTATGGCGGACGGCACGGTTACAGCCGTTGGCGACAATTCATTTATGCAGTGCGAGGTGGGAGCGTGGTCACAAGTGACTGCCATTTCTTCGGGGCTTAATCATACGGTGGGCTTGAAGGCGGACGGAAGGGTATATGCCTGCGGAGACAACACCTATGGGCAATGCGAAGTGGATTCTTGGAACGGCATTATTGCCGTAAGCTGCGGCGCAAACTACACGCTGGGACTCAAGCAAGATTTTACTGTGGTTGCGGTGGGCGATAATCGTGACGGACAATGCGATGTTGATAAATGGACGGACGTTGTTGAGATTTGCGCAGGCGTATGGCACACCGTTGCAAGAAACGCAGATGGCGAGCTGCTGTACTGCGGCACGAATGCAAACGGTCAGCAGGGCGGCGATGCAACGCTGCTGCCGGTGAGCGAATATGTCTACGGAGTTGATAGCGAGGGTGGGCCGTGGTGCTATGTATCCGAGCTTAACGGCGTGATGATATGCTATGACACCTCGGACGAGCGTGTCCCCATACGAGCCGACCTGTTTGCCACAAAAGGAAATATGCCCTACGGTGCGTTTGCAAACAATAATGCGACCGCAGGAGAACGCATAATGCCTGCAAGGATAGCACGTCAAAGCGACGTCGTATTCGCACAGACAAGTGATTTTATCGGCTTTAGACCCAACGCCAAGGGCGTGATGATTCGAAATGGCGAGGTCTATTACGATCGCACGGATACCTCCTCGATGGCGTTTTTCCCCGATGGCACAATGAGAGTGTATGAGAAAAAGGGCGATCAGACAGCGGCCCAGATGCTGGAGGCAGGAGTTGCAAACAGCTATGCGTTCGGCCCGATTTTAGTGAAGGATAATGAGGTGCATCAAGAGACGCTGGACAGGAAAAAACATTCGCCCTGTCCACGCTGCGCCATAGGAATGATTGAGCCTTACCACTATGTGTCCATCGTCACCAGCGTTAATGGACCCATGACCCTCGGCTGGCTTGCGGAGCAATTTGTAGAGTATGGCTGTCAGGTGGCGTACAATTTGGACGGCGGCAACTCATCGGCAATGGTGTTCATGGGCGAGCAGATTAACCTTTTGAAGTACAACTATAATGATGATGTTGGTATGCGTGCGCTTTCAGACGTGTTGGCATTTGGCTCAAGCAGTGCCGTGCCCGATGAGGACGAGCCGTATCACCGCCAAAATGTAATAAAATAATGGCAAATAAAAAGGCGAGGATTTATCGAAAATCACTCGCCTTATTTTTATGGATTTGCCAAGGTCATAAACCTTGTGAACTCGCCCTGCCATGCGACCTTGACGGTGCCTATTGGGCCGTGACGATGCTTTGCAATGATGATTTCGCTGGTATTGTCGGCGGTTTCATCATATACCTGCTCACGATAGAGGAGAATGACCATATCGGCGTCCTGCTCGATTGAGCCGCTTTCACGGAGATCGGATATCATCGGGCGGTGATCCTGCCGCTGTTCAGGACCACGGTTTAGCTGACTTAGAAGGAGAATAGGAACGTTAAGCTCCCTTGCCAATAGCTTCAGCGCACGGGTCATATCGGAGATTTCCTGCTGGCGGTTGTCGTTCTTTCTTGAGCCGCCGCCAACGCCCTGCATCAGCTGCATGTAGTCAATAATTATCATGTCAAGACCAAGACGTGCTTTAAGCCTGCGACACTTTGAACGAATCTGTGAGACGGTCACGCCGCCCGAATCGTCGATGTGCAGCTTGCTGTTTTGCATAGGGCCAGACGAATCAATGAGGCGCATAGTTTCCTGATCGGTCAAAAGACCTTCCTTTATGCGCTGCGAATCGACCGATGCCTCGGTGCATAGCATTCTGGTTACGAGCTGTTCACGGCTCATCTCCAAGCTGAATACGACCACGGAACGATTGTCGTGTATGGCTGCATACTGTGCTATGTTCATCGCAAGTGCGCTCTTGCCCATGGCAGGTCGTCCTGCAATGATGATAAGGTCGCTCTTTTGGAAGCCATTGGTCATTCTGTCAAGATCTCTAAAGCCTGTCGCCACGCCTGTTATCTTGCCCTTTCTTGCCATCAGCTCGCCAATTTCGTTGAGTGCGTTGGGTACGATGACCGAGATGGACACAAGGCTGTCCTCGGTCTTGCGCATGGATATATCGTAGATGCGGCGTTCCGCCTTGTCCAGAGAATCCTCAACGTTCTTCTCATCGTCAGAACCATCGTTAATCATCTCGTGACCTGCTCGAATAAGAGCACGCTGAACGCTGCGCTCCTCGACAATTTTTGCATAGTGCTGCACATTTGCGGCAGTAGGAACAAAGCTCATCAGCTCCGTAAGATATACCATGCCGCCCGCTGCATCGAGCTTGCCGTGCTTTTCCAATTCGTTGCTGAGCGTAACAAGGTCAACTGCGCTGCCCGAATTTCTAATGTCACGCATTGCGGCAAAAATATCTTCGTGGCTGCTCAGGTAGAAATCATCGGCTTTGAGCTGCTCAAGCATCTGTTCAAGAGCCTCGTGCTCAAGGAGCATAGACCCAAGTACAGACCTTTCCGCCTCTAGGTTGTAGGGTAAGCCCTGTTCTAGTTCTTCCATTCTATTCCTTTACAATAACGGTGAACGTGGTTGACACGCCTTCAAAAAGACTGATTTTGGCGGTGTACTCGCCTACGGAGCGAATGGGCTCGATTGAGATTTTTTTCTTGTCAGCGTCAACACCACGCTGCTCTTTGAGTGCCTGTGCAATCTCCTTGCCTGCGACCGTACCAAACAGCTTGCCGTTTTCGCCCACACGAGCCTTGACGACCACGGAGGCTCCCTCCAACTGCTTTACCTGCTCACGGGCAGCAACTCCTGCCTGAAATTTGCGGTGTTGGGCAGCACTCTTTTGAATGTTCATCGCATTGATTGCCTGTGCATCCGCAGGGCTTGCCATTTTGCGAGGCAAAAGGAAGTTGCGTGCATACCCATCGGAAACATCGATGATGTCACCCTTCTTGCCCGTGCCTTTTACGTCCTGTTCCAATAGTACTTTCATGGCTGTTCTCCTTATCTCCTTGATGTCAAGGGAATACTCGTGACTTATATTATATCTGACTTGTAGAACAATGTCAATTTAGCTTGTAATTCCGTTTATACTTTCATATTGCTCTATGCTGGCAAGAAGCTGGTCGCGAGCTTCGAGCACGGATACGTCCTTCAACTGTGCGCCTGCCATCGTAAGATGCCCACCGCCGCCCAGCTTTTCTAAAATGAGCTGAACGTTGATGCTTCCATAGCTCCTGCCGGATATGGACACGGACTCGCCATCTTCACCAATGACAAAGGCGGCCTTGACGCCACGAATGCCCAACAGCTCATCTGAGGCCTGTGCTGCTATCAGCTTTGAGTTGGGGGTATCCTTATCGCACCATGAGACGGCTATGCCGCTTTTGCGAATGATGGCACGTTCGACAGTCTGTGCGCAATAGATATAGCTGCGCAAGTCATTTTGAAACATCAGCTTGACCAAGCCGAGGTCGGCACCGTTACGCCTAAGATAGCCTGCCGCATCGAAGGTGCGAGAGCCAACGTTGAACGCAAATTGCTTTGTATCAACCGTTATGCCTGCCAAAAGTGCGCTGCAGGTGAAGGCTGTGGGGCGCACACCGTCATCAAAGTATTGCATGACCTCGGTCACCATCTCGGAGGTGGAGGAGGCACGGGACTCAAGATAATGCAGCGTGGCAGAGTCGATATAATCCGCACTTCTGCGGTGGTGGTCGATTAAAACAAGATGATTCACTTTGTCGATAAGCTCGGAACAGACCGTGGTACTTGCTCGCTGGGTATCAACAACGACCAAGACGGAGTTGGGCTTTAGAAGCGACATTGCTTGCTCAGGCGAGAGCAGGCATCTGCTTGCCATGCCGTCCTTTTCCATGTGAACAAGTGCGTCCTCAATGGTCGGATTGGGGCCATCAAGCACAATGTAGGCGTGTGAGCCGATATGGTTGGCACAGGTCATTATTCCCAACGCAGCACCCATGCAGTCCATGTCGGAGTGCTTGTGACCCATGATGAACACATCGCCCGTATTCTCAAACAGTTGATGGAGTGCCTTTGCAAACAGTCTGGTTTTAACTCTGGATTGATTGGCGTCCTTTTGGTTTTTACCGCCATAGAAACGATACTCGGAACCTTCCTTGACCACGGCTTGGTCGCCGCCTCTGCCAAGGGCAAGCTCCATAGCGGAGCGTGCGTCCTGCTCGGACTCGGACAGCCGTGGCGCAACGCCAACAGCAATGGATAGTGACACCTGTGTACCCGTGCCTGTATCAATTTTGCGAACCTGCTCCATCAGAGCAAAGCGTTCCTTCTCAATCAAATCAACCTGCTTTGCCTCAAAGATACACAAAAAGCGCATATTGTCATACCTGCGGTATAATCCGCCCTGTCGCTTGCACAGTTCGCTGACAAGTCGCTCGACCTCCGCCAATACCGTTGTGCGCTGAACCTGAATATCGCTGGTCAGCTCTTCATAGTTGTCAACATAAATCAATGCAACATAGGGCATCTGTTCGGTGTACAGACGTTGATAATGTGCCGCCTCCGTGCGATCGAGCCAATATTGAAATGTCAGTTTTCGGGATATGTCGTTGCGAACCAGAGGCATATTCATAATTTGGTAGCTGTTGCCGGCTATCACGGTCTGCTGGGCTTTTAGAGATTTGTTGGACTTATACTGTGGTAAAAGCTCCAATAGATTGTTGCCCTCGTAGATTTTCCTAAATGCCTCGTTGCGCCATACTATTTTTGCACGCTCGTCCAGCACCAATGCCGGAATGGACACGAAGTTGATTATCTGTCCTGCTGCTGTATCATTCTCACGGAACACGGTGTCCATCGTTCGCTGCTGCTTATTTGAGATGCTCA
The DNA here is from genome assembly GCA_028694155.1 of Eubacteriales bacterium. GTDB lineage: Bacteria > Bacillota > Clostridia > Christensenellales > CAG-138 > JAQUTY01. Next base: position 231,421 of record JAQUTY010000001.1, on the reverse strand, counting down.
AAAGAGAGACGAACAAAACGGCAAGGGTTACAAGACCAAGTCCGCAGGCAAACAACCCCCATGTGGAGTTAAAGTACAGAAATGCTCCGCACAGAATGATGATTGCCAAGAATGTGTAGATCAGTAATCCCCGATACTGTTTCATATTTGCTTCCTTTCTTATTTAGGTTGGGTTTTCAAACGCAAAAAGGCTGCGAAGCTGCCCAAAAACGCTAATCCGTAAAGCGAATAGGGGAATAGCACAATGAGCACGATGGTTGCAATTATAAAGGTTCTTCTATTGCCCATACACAGCGAATATGATATTGCCCAGCCACTAAAAGCGGTTGGAAGAATCCAAATCATTGCAATGAGCAACCATAATAGGTCGGTTGAGCGAGAACCCGACAGCGAGAAAAATAGTCCCACGGCAACCAAAGCCGCAAGCCCAAATACATAGCTTTTTGGAATGCTCCACCGTGCAAAAGGCGGAAGGGGAGATAACTCCCTTTGGTGGCTCTTGCGGTCGAAAAGATGCACTAAAAGTCCGTTGACAAGTGCGGCTGCTGCACCCATGATGAACAGCACGGCAAGATATAGGTCATCCAATGCGGCTATCGCTTGGGTGAAGTACTCCAAATAATTGGCATCAAAATATGAGGCATAGGAGCTTTGCGTCTGCGTCATGACCTCCTTGAGCATCGTGGCAGGGGCGTTGCCGTCAAGCACCGATGGCAAACAAAGAATGGCGAACAGTCCAACCATCAAAGCGATTGCGGTGTAGAACACGCAGTAGAAATTTTGAACCTTGAACTTGTGCGACAAAAACAGAACTATGCCTGCAGGAGCAATAAGAGCAACTGTCAACAGAGCATATGTAGTGTTGCCGAACATTATGTAGCTTGAAACGCCAAGCAACGCAGCAAATGCGGCGATGAGCCAACCACGATTAGGCATGGAGGAATAGACCCACACCGCAGGCAGAACTATCACCACGGCAGGGAAGTATGCCGCCAAAATGGTCAATGCCGATGCTGCAATAATCCATATTGTGCCAGAACTGCCATTCTCCTTATTTTGTGTGTTACTTTCCATTGCGCTCCTTTTTGAAAAGCCGAGCTGCAAGCCCACCCAGCAGGAATGCTCCGCCAACGTACAGCGGCCAGATTGAGCCGAGCTGATAGGTTATAAAGTAGGGAAAAACGTCCGTAATTTTTATGGCAAAAAACTGAACAAGAGCCAATGCAAGCGCAGATGCAAGCAGCACATTTGATAAAATGCGCTTATTGAGTATACCGCATACGCCGCTTGCCACGGAAAGGACTGCCGCTGCAAGTATTATCCAAAACATGGACAGCGTTTCCGCCCACGTCGAACCTGAGTAATAATCCGTCATAGATGCGATGTGATTTTTTGCAACGAAAATCTGCACCACAAAGAATAGTGCGGCAATACATTGCAATGCGGCAAATCCCATTTGATTTTGGTTGATGCGACTCTTTTGCATAGCTGTCTCCTTATAAGTCGTGGCGATACAGCTGTCTGTTATCCAACGCCCATTGACGCTCCGAAAATCCACCCTTTAGAATGCCGTCCAATGCTGAAAACATCTCATACAGCTTGCTGTCGAGCATGTCGCACACCGACAGAACCTCCGCTTCGGGGAACATGGGCAGCTTGGGGCTGCCAAATTCTGGTTGACCGTGGTGCGACAGTATCATATGCTCAACGAGCATCGCCGTATGCTTGGAAATGCCCAACACCTCGGCGGCGGAATCGACCATTGACACGCCAATGTTGATGTGTCCTATTAGCTGTCCGTCCTCGGTGTATGCGCTAGCAAGTCCCAACGCACCCGTATCCATCTCCTTAATCTTGCCTATATCGTGAAGTATTGCGCCCGAATACAGAAGATCGGAGTTTAGGCTGGGATACAGCTCAATAATCTTGGTGCATAGCTGTACAATAGACCATGTGTGGTGAATAAGTCCGCCACGGGTTGCGTGATGCAGCTTGACAGCGGCAGGGAACAGAAGCAGCTTATCTTTGTTCTTATCCATCAGGTAAAGCACCAGTCTGCGAAGGTCATCGTCCGCAAAGCCTTCCGCAAGGGAGTGCAGTTCACAAAACAAGTCCTGCGGATCATAGGGCGCACAGGGAACGAGCAAGGACATATCCACCTCATCGGTGGCAATGGTGTGACGTATCCGCTCAATCTTTAGCTGCTCTGAATCCTTCCAAAGAACGATGCTCCCACGAACCTTGACAATGTCGTCAGCGTCAAACGTACCGTGAGTTGTGGGCGAGTAGTCCCACATCTTGGCAACGGCCTCACCCTCATTATCTGTCAGCACCAAATCAAGATAATCGGCACCCTTTACGTTCTGCCGCACTGCGGCACTTTTGATAAGAACAAACCCCTCGAAGGTCTGACCCTGTGCTTGCTGTAACAATCGCATTTTACTCATGTTTTCACCTCTTATTTGTTAGTATACCACAAGCAGGAACGATTTGTAAATGACGCTAATTATCGCATGATAAAGTTGACAGCACAATTAAAAAGGAATACAATTATACACGATTAAATGAGGGAGGAAGCAACATGGAACAAAAGGCATCATTTTGCAGCAACTGCGGCACTCGCTTGGACGGCGGAGCGTTTTGCACGAACTGCGGCGCAAGAGTAGAATCGGAGATGGCACCTAAGGTAAACCCATATCAACCACAGCAAAGTCGGGCAAGCAGCGGCGCACCGCACACGCCCCGTAAGTTCTCAAAGAAGCTGGGCATCATTCTTGGAGCAGTAGTAGCCGTGGTGGCAATCGCACTTGTCGTTGTTCTTTGTGTTACCAGCGGAGGCGGCGGCGGATACAAGGGCGCAGTCTCAAGATATGAGAAATACAAGAACTCAGCATCATTGAGCGATGCAAAGAAGCTTGTCCCGGATGATGTTTTCGAGGCTATTGCCGAGGAAGAGAATTTGACCGTGAGCGAGGCATGGGACAGTGTTGACAAGAATTATCTTGAGGGTGGTCGCGAACAAATTAAAACAACAGATGGTAGAATTTCCATCTCCGCAAATGACGCCAAGAAGCTGGACAAGGACAACCTTGAGAAGCTGATAGAGGAGTATGAAGGCAATTTCGGCGTTGACGGAGACAAAATCAAGGAAGCCTACGAGGTCGAGCTCACTATGAAGGTGAACTATGACGGTGAAGATATCACTCAAGAAGCGGACTGCACGATAGTCAATTATGACGGAACGTGGTACATAGTCGAAGCGATTGAGGAGATTTGCTGGAATATTTACTAATCAACATCGCTCAATCCCACTCAATATCCCAAACATAGGCTCGTGATTTTTTCACGGGCTTTTTTTGTTTTTGGTCTTGCTTTTTGAAAATGATATGTTATAATCATATTCGAACAAACGTTCGCACGAAAGGATGTGAAGCACGATGGATATTGATGGAAGACGAGTTGCGGACAAGGAGGCGATGGCATACAGGGACAATGTTGAGTATATTCGAGGGTTCGAAAAGGCTATGACTGAGGACAGTGAGATTTCGCAGGAGTATTTGAGAAGACTGCGGTGGAGATGGGCCATTGACAAGGTTCGAAGCAAGCTCAGGGTTTACTCACCTCAAAAGGAGGTATTTTTTTGCGAGTATTACGGCTTGGACAGACCGCTTAGAGCTTCCGAGAAGCGTGACAGCAGAATGATTAAGCTGTCGATTAAGCTGTTTATTGGGCAATCGACCCTCTACAAATGGAAGGAGCAGATTCTTGATGATATAGTCCTTGCCGCCACACAGGCAGGAGTTTACCACCCATTTTCAGAGTGATAATCATGTCGTTTGCTGTCTTGCGCTGAAGGATTGAGTATGGTATACTGCTTACACTGAAACGGAGGACAAATGGACACAATCTTATATTTGCTGCTTGTCACGACCCTTTCGGGCGTGGTAGGGACAGGACTGGGCGGCGTAATTGGCGCACTGTTCAAAAAGGGAAGCGACCGTGCAGCCAGCCTGCTGTTGAGCTTTGCTGCCGGAGTCATGCTTGCTATCGTTTGCTTCGACCTTGTGCCCGAAGCAATAGGCAATGATGGACAACTGATTTTGCCGTGCATCGTTGGACTCATCTTAGGTGTTGGTGTGGTATACCTGCTAAACTTCATTCTGGACCGCCAGACGGTGCACGAGGTTAAGCACGTCGATGGGGAGCATCCCAAAACGCATGATGCACCTGACGAGCTGATTCACGCCGACCACTATCAGCAGCACAAGGCGGAGGGAAGCAATCGCACGTCTTTGTTCATGGCAGGAGTGGTGATGGCGTTTGCCATTGCTCTGCATAACATACCCGAGGGCATGACCATCGGTGCTGCCGCCGCTGTTGACAATACGGTTATATCCGGGTCTGCGCTGGTGCTTGCTGTTTTAATCGGTTTGCACAACATTCCCGAGGGCATGGCGGTGTCCGTTCCGCTTATAAACGGCGGAATGGGCAGATTCAAGGCGGTGCTGCTCACAGGGCTGTCGGGGCTGCCCACAGTATTGGGTGCGCTTTTGGGCTATTGGATTGGCGATATGAGTGGTCTTGGTCTGTGCCTAAGCTTGGGCTTTGCAAGCGGAGCGATGCTTTATGTCGTGTTCGGTGAGATATTGCCACAGTCGATATTGATGTATCGCAGCAAGCTGCCTGCATTCTTCGTTTTGATAGGAATTGTGCTGGGTCTGCTGCTAATTTATGTATTGTAGTACCATTATTGGAGGAAGAACATGAGCGCATTGGCACTCAAGCTGATAGCACTTGCAGCTATGCTGCTTGATCACATCGGATACCTGCTGGGTTCACTAGGCTCGCTTTCGCCCTCGATGCAGGGTGTGGTAATTGTGTTGCGAATGATTGGCAGGATTGCTTTTCCCATCTTCGCTTTTCAAATTGCACAGGGTTATCGCAAGACCTCAAACGTATATAAGTATGGCTTGCGGCTGCTGGCGGTTGCGATTGTCTCGCAGATTCCTTATGCGCTGTTCAAAAATTCTTATGCCATAGGAAGTCAGGGTGTGAGCCTGTCTGATTTTGCACCCTCAAATTGGTTTGGGCTGATTCAGGCTTCATTCATGCAGACTACCTTGAACATCTGCTTTACACTCTTTTTGGGTCTGTTTGCCATATATGCGTTCGACAAGCTCAGGGATATGCCCATCGTAGAGGGCAAGAACCGCTTCACCTCATGGTGCTACAAGGCGATGGGACAGCTATTGAGGGTGGGCGCCGCAGTTGCAATAGGCTTGCTTGCCCCATTGGTAGGTGCCGAATACGGTCTGTGGGGCGTGATGCTCATGGTCGGACTCTACGCCGCAAAGGAAAATAAAACTTGGCAGGTTGTAGTGCTTGCCGCATATGCGATACTCTATACACTCTCAAACCTCAACATGATGCCGCATCAGCTTTTATTGCTTGCATTGCGTGGCTATTCCCTTGGCAGCTTGTCGCTGCCCGAGGCTTCCACAATGGCATTTTGGCTTGGCGGTATTCTTGCCGCCGTACCGCTTGCGTTCTACGATGGCAGCAAGCGTGGCAAAAAATGCCAATGGCTTACCTACGCATTTTACCCCGTGCATCTTTTGCTGCTTACAATTCTTTTTTGGGTTATCGCTTTCTAGTCCAACAAAAAGGCTCGGCGCATCGGTGCGCTGAGCCTTTTAATTTTCAGTTTAGATAATTATATAGCTGTGAGCCTACATCTCAAGGTTTGCGGTCGTGCGTGGGAAGGGGACGACATCGCGAATGTTGGACATACCTGTCAGATACATCACCATGCGCTCAAAGCCCAACCCGAAGCCTGCGTGCTTTACGCCGCCGTATTTGCGCAGATCCAAATACCATTGATACTCGGACATATCCATGCCCAGCTCATCACAACGAGCCTTCAAAACGTCATAGCGTTCCTCACGCTGACTGCCGCCGACAATCTCGCCAACTCCGGGAACGAGCAGGTCTGCCGCCGCAACGGTCTTGCCGTCGTCGTTTTGACGCATGTAGAACGCCTTAATAGCGATGGGATAGTCGGTCACGAAGATTGGCTTTCCGAATACCTTCTCGGTCAGGTAGCGTTCGTGCTCGGACTGAAGATCTATGCCCCATTCAACGGGATATTCAAACTTCTCGCCGCATGACTGGAGAATTTCGACCGCCTTGGTGTAGCTTACACGCTCAAAATCATTCAAAAGAACATTGTCAAGACGACTAAGCAGTCCCTTGTCGATGAAATTGTTGAAGAACTCCATCTCCTGCGGACAACGGTCTAGCACGGTATTGATTATGTATTTTACCATGGCTTCCGCCACGTCCATATCCTTTGCTAGGTCGCAGAACGCCATTTCAGGCTCAATCATCCAAAACTCGGCAGCGTGACGTGCGGTGAAGCTGTACTCGGCACGGAAGGTCGGCCCAAAGGTGTAGATGTCCCTAAAGGCAAGCGCAAAGGCTTCGCCGTACATCTGACCAGTGCCCGCAAGATGAACCTCCTTTTTGAAGAAGTCCTCGTTGTAGTCGATTTTGCCGTCCTGTGTTCTTGGGATATTGTCAAGGTCAAGAGTGGTCACTTGGAACATCTCGCCACGCCCCTCGCAATCGGCATTGGTGAGAATGGGGGTGTGAACGTAAACAAAGCCACGCTGTTGAAAAAACTCGTGTATGGCAGCGGCAACGACAGAGCGCACACGGAAGGTCGCCAAAAAGGTGTTGGTGCGTGGGCGGAGGGTCTGCATGGTGCGCAAAAACTCCAGACTGTGACGCTTCTTCTGCATGGGATAATCCGATGGGCAGGCTCCCTCAAGAATGATGTCGTCCGCATGAATTTCAAAGGGCTGAGGCGCATCAGGGGTCATCAAAAGATTTCCAACTACGCAAATGGCGCAGCCGGTGGTAAGCTCCTTGCCCAAATTACGCTCATCGTTGGGGTATACGACCTGGACAGGCTTAAAGCTCGTGCCATCATTCAATTCAACGAATCCGAACGCTTTGCCCTCTCGAACGGTGCGTACCCAACCGCAAACGCTAATCTGACCCGCATACTTTTGGGGCGATGCAAAGATCTCTCTTAGGGACAACATAGTATTTCCTCCTCAAGTGCCTATTATCGAAATATATACCACTTTTCGGCGCTTCTGTCAATGCCGCAACAACAAAGCTGTGACAGGAAATGTTATTGCAAATTATAGCGTCAACGCAGATATAAAACACAATCGCACTTGACAAGCAAGCTGCGCTTTAGTTATAATAGGTAGAGAAAACTGAATACATTGATAGAGGCGCGGGAAGCAAGGTAGATGCGAATGAAACGCCAAGGGCATGGCAGGTTCGCACTCGAAGGTGTTACCGCCGAAAGAATGGCTAAGCCACAGCCGTTCTTGGGCGCAAGGCTCAGTGCTTTGCGACTGTCATTCGTTGAATGAAGAGCTATTGAAACGGAAGATATTCGTTTCGATAGCTTTTTTGATTGGATGATGCGCTATAAAGACCGCAGGGTTTTTATGGCGTTTATTTGTATAATTAAATGGAGGGAAAATTATGGTAATGATCAGAATGAGAATGAGTGCGCACGATGCGCACTACGGCGGAAATTTGGTGGACGGCGCAAGAATGCTCGGACTGTTTGGCGATGTGGCAACGGAGCTGTTGATACAGCGTGACGGTGACGAGGGACTGTTCCGTGCCTATGATTCGGTCGAGTTTTTAGCTCCTGTGTACGCAGGCGACTTCATCGAGGCGACAGGCGAGATAGTATCGGAGGGCAACACCTCACGCAAGATGGTGTTTGAGGCACGCAAGGTCATCATGCCCCGACCCGACATCAACGATTCGGCATGTGATGTTCTAAAAGAGCCGGTAGTAGTATGCAGAGCAAGCGGCACTTGCGTCACGCCCAAGGATAAGCAAAGGAGATAACTATGGATAAACTCATCATTACGGCCGCCATCTGCGGCGCAGAGGTCACAAAGGAGAACAACCCTGCCGTGCCTTACACGGTTGACGAGATTGTACGCGAGGCAAAATCGGCATACGATGCAGGAGCAGCTATCATTCATTTGCACGTTCGTTACGACGATGGCACGCCCACCCAGAGCAAGGAACGCTTCAAAGAGTGCGTTGACGCCATCAAAAAGGTCTGCCCCGATGTTATCATGTGCCTATCCACCGGCGGCGCAACGGGCATGACCGCCGAGGAACGACTGCAGCCTGTCGAGCTAAGACCCGAGCTTGCATCGCTCGATTGCGGAAGCTGCAACTTTGGCGGCGAGCTGTTTGTAAACTCCGAGGACATGATAGTTGAATTTGCAAAAAAGATGGACGAGTACGGCGTCACCCCTGAGGTCGAGCTGCTGGACAAGGGCTTTTTGGATACCGCTATGCGCCTCAGACGTCAGGGCATTCTAAAGTCGCCCACCCACTTCTATATCGGGCTGAATATTCCCGGTGCGATGGGCGGTACACCGCGCGATTTGATGTTCTTGGTCGAGAGTCTGCCCAAGGATTGCACATGGGGCGTCACAGGTATTGGCAGAGCAGCATTCCCCATGGCAACAATGGCGATTCTGCTTGGCGGTCACGTTCGCGTGGGTTTGGAGGATAATCTGTATCTGGCAAAGGGCGTGTTGGCAAAGAGCAACGGCGAGCTTGTAGAAAAGGTCGTTCGCATAGCAAAGGAACTTGGCAGGGAGATTGCAACACCTGCCGAAGCAAGAGCAATTTTGGGACTTAATTAAAGGAGGATATATTTATGGCAATGAAGGGCAACAAATACGGAACACACAGAGTTATCGAACCTAAGGGCGTTTTGACGCAGGCGGCATACAGAATTGACAACGACATGGATAAGCGTTATTCCAACGAGATTATCTGCGATGTTTTATCGCTGAATATCGACTCTGCATCGTTCACTCAGATTGAGGAGGCTTGCGGCGGAGACGAGAAGAAGATTGGCGAGATGATAATGGGAATAGTTGCCCAGCGTGGCAAGCAGCAGAACCCTGTGACGGGTTCGGGCGGAATGTTCATCGGAAAAGTTGCATATATCGGAGAAGACCTTGCTGACCGTGATCTCAAGGTGGGCGATAAGATTGCCTCGCTTGTTTCGCTGTCATTGACCCCCCTAAAGATTGAAAAGATACTTGCAATCCACAAGTCAATCGACCGTGTTGATATTGTAGGTCAGGCAGTATTGTTTGAAAGCGGAATTTATGCCAAGCTGCCGGACGATATGTCCGAACCGCTGGCACTTGCGGCACTTGACGTGGCAGGCGCACCTGCACAGGCGAGAAAGCTCCCCAAGGAAGGCGATTCCGTACTGATTCTGGGCGCAAACGGCAAGTCCGGCGTTCTTTGCGGCTATGAGGCAATGAAGAAGGTCGGCAAGAACGGAAACGTGGTCGGCGTTGTTCGCAACCCCAAGCAGGTCGATGCGCTGATGGAGCTGGGTGTGTATCACAAGGTCATCGTTGCGTCCGCAACAAATCCTGTTGAGGTTTTAGAGGCAGCCCTTGATGCAAACGATGGCAAGGAATATGATTTGTCGATTTCTTGCGTAAACGTTGAGAGCTGCGAAATGAGTGCGATTCTTCCTGTAAGAGACGATGGCACGGTGTATTTCTTCTCCATGGCAACATCGTTTACAAAGGCGGCCTTGGGCGCAGAGGGTGTTGGCAAGGACGTTAACATGATAGTTGGAAACGGTTACACAAAGGACCATGCGGAGATTACGCTGAACGTGCTTCGTGAGAATGAAAAGTTAAGGAATCTGTTTGACCAAAAGTATGTGTAAAGGAGCGAAAGCATGAGTAACATCAAGGACAGGCTTTTTCCCGAGGTATCGCCTGAAAACTGGAACGACTGGCATTGGCAGGTCGCAAACCGTATCGAAACGCTTGATGAACTGAAAAAGTATGTTGAGTTGACACAGGAGGAAGAGGACGGAGTGCGCCGCTGTTTAGGCACGCTCAGAATGGCAATTACGCCCTATTATCTGTCGCTCATCGACCCAACCGACCCACACGACCCAATTCGCAGACAGGCAATCCCTACTGCGCTTGAGCTGCATCAGGCGGCAGCCGACCAGTTGGATCCCTTGCATGAGGATGCGGACTCACCGGTTGCGGGGCTTACGCATCGCTATCCCGACCGTGTGCTGCTGCTCGTTACGGACCAATGCTCAATGTATTGCCGTCATTGCACTCGCCGCAGATTTGCAGGGCAGAACGATTGTGCGCTTGCAATGGAGAATATCGACCGCTGCATCGACTATGTTCGTGAGCATGAGGAGGTTCGTGACGTTCTGCTTTCCGGAGGAGACGCACTCATGCTGGAGGACAGGACGCTTGAGAGCATCTTAATCAAGCTCCGTGCCATTGAGCACGTTGAGATTATCCGCTTGGGGACTCGAACCCCTGTTGTTATGCCTCAAAGGATAACACCTCAGCTGTGTTCTATGCTCAAAAAGTACCACCCCTTCTGGCTTAACACGCACTTCAACCACCCTAGCGAGATTACCGAGGAGTCGAAGCGTGCATGTGAGATGCTTGCAGATGCGGGCATACCGCTTGGCAACCAGAGCGTACTGCTTGCAGGCGTGAACGATTGTGTTCACGTTATGAAAAAGCTCGTTCAAGGCTTGGTTAAAATCAGAGTGCGCCCATACTATATCTACCAATGCGACCTGTCGATGGGCTTGGAACATTTCCGCACGCCTGTTTCAAAGGGTATCGAGATTATTGAGGGACTAAGGGGTCACACATCGGGCTTTGCCGTGCCGACCTTTGTAGTTGATGCGCCGGGCGGTGGCGGAAAGACGCCTGTGATGCCGAACTATGTCATTTCGCAGACGCCAAACAAGGTAATTATGCGCAACTTTGAGGGAGTTATCACCACCTATCAAGAACCTGAAAACTACCATCAGAGCTGTAATTGTCCTGTTTGCAGGGGCGATAAGAAGGTTGACATGATTGGTGTGGCGAGCTTGGAGCAGGGGCAGAGGCTCTCTATGGAGCCAAAGGACCTGCTAAGGAACAAGCGCAACCATCATCAATAGGGAGGGCGAGTATGGATTCGAAGCTGCATCTTAACACCACGCTTGTGGATAAGGCGAGATCGAGTGCAAGGCACATAGCCCTCGATACGCAAAAATTCATTGACAGACATACAACCGTCGCTGTCGAGAGAGCCGTTTGCAGGCTTTTGGGCATTGACGGCGTGAATCAATTTGAAGTGCCGTTGCCAAACGTGGTGGTAAACCACCTGGAAAGCAAGGGCGTGCTGGGCTATGGTGCGGCGTATTTTATCGGCAACGCCATGGCGGAGACAAACCTAAGCCCCCAGAAAATCGCCGAGCGCATAGACCGTGGCGAGCTGGATTTAACGGATATTTCGGCGCACAGCATTGAGGAAATAAGATACATGGTCGATCCCGTTGCAAGGGCTGCCTGCGAGCATATTCGCTGCAACGTTGGCAAGCGGGAGGCATTCTTAAAGGAGTTTTCCGATAAGGAAGGGCCCTATCTGTATGTCATTGTCGCAACAGGTAACATCTATGAGGACATCACTCAGGCGGTCGCCGCAGCAAAGCAGGGAGCGGACGTAATTGCGGTCATTCGCACAACGGGGCAGAGCCTTTTGGACTACGTTCCCTACGGCGCAACCACCGAGGGCTTTGGAGGAACATACGCCACGCAGGAGAATTTCAAGCTGATGCGAGCCGCCTTGGACGAGGTTGGTTTGGAGCAGAAGCGGTACATTCGTCTGTGCAACTACTGTTCGGGATTGTGCATGCCCGAAATAGCAGCTATGGGCGCACTTGAACGACTTGACGTTATGCTGAACGATGCGCTGTACGGTATTCTCTTTAGAGACATCAATATGCAGCGCACGCTTGTGGACCAGTATTTTTCAAGAGTTATCAACGCCTATGCAGGAGTGATTATCAACACCGGAGAGGACAACTACCTGACAACGGCAGATGCGGTTGAGGAGGCACACACCGTGCTTGCCTCACAGTTTATAAACGAACAGTTCGCCCTGCTTTCGGGACTGCCTGAAGAACAGATGGGCTTGGGACATGCCTTTGAAATTGACCCTGCGCAAAAGGACGGCTTTTTGTATGAGCTTGCACAGGCGCAGATGGCAAGGGAGATATTCCCCAAGGCACCCCTCAAGTATATGCCGCCCACAAAGTTTATGACGGGAAACATCTTTAGGGGACACGTTCAGGATGCTTTATTCAACATGACCACCATACTGACCGGACAGAAGATTCATCTACTGGGAATGTTGACCGAGGCAATCCACACCCCATTCATGTCCGACCGTGCGCTTGCCATCGAGAACGCCCAATATATTTTCAATACCATGGAGCATCTGGGAGACGAGATTACCTTCAAGGAGGGCGGTATAATGGAGACTCGTGCAAACGAGGTTCTAAAAAAAGCTGCATCGCTGCTTGGTCAGATGGAGGACGCAGGACTGTTTGCATCGCTGGAAAAGGGAGTGTTTGCAGATATAAAACGGCAGCGTGACGGCGGCAAGGGATTAAAGGGAGTCACCATGAAGGCGGACGGCTATTTCAACCCCTTTGTGGAGATTATGAACGGAGGGCAAAAGGCATGAGTGGCGGATTATATGACATGAATGTCAAGGACTTTGATAAGACGCTTGACCTATCCAAGATAAGATGCTACGGCGATACCATGAACGATGGCAAGGTGCAGATTTCGTTCACTCTGCCCATAAAGAATGACGACAAGGGCGTAGAAGCTGCCCGCCAGATGGCAAGAAAGATGGGTATTACCGAGCCGAATGTTGCTTGCAGCAAAACGCTTGATAAGAATTTCACCTTTTATGTGGTCTATGGAAGCTGTCCGTTCACCGTCAATTATGAGGATTTGAAGGTGCAGTCGGTTGACAACGAGGTGATGGATATGCACCAAGTGGACGACTTCATTCGTGAAAATATCGGCAGGAAGGTCGTTATGGTGGGAGCTTCCACCGGAACAGATGCGCACACCGTTGGCATAGACGCCATCATGAACCGCAAGGGCTTTGCAGGACATTACGGTCTGGAAAGATATGAGATGGTCGAAGCATACAATCTGGGCGCACAGGTTGAGAACGAGGACTTTGTCAAAAAAGCGGTCGAGCTGAATGCGGATGTGCTGCTTGTATCGCAGACGGTCACGCAGAAGGATATTCACATTCAAAACCTCACCAATCTGATTGAGCTTTTGGAGGCGGAGAATCTGCGAGATAGATTCATCGTCATTTGCGGCGGTGCGAGAATCACGCATGAGCTTGCAAAGGAGCTTGGCTTTGATGCCGGATTTGGGCCAAACAAATATGCTGAGGACACAGCATCGTTTGCAGTTACAGAAATGATAAAAAGAGGAATGAAATAAGGAGACTTATTATGAAAAAGATTGTATTGGCAGGAGCATGCAGGACGGCGATAGGCTCGATGGGCGGTGCGCTTTCCACCATACCTGCAGCAGAGCTTGGCGCAACGGTCATTGCCGCCGCACTTGAGCGTGCGGGCATAGCCGCACAGGACGTTGACCAAGTGATGATGGGTTGTGTGCTTCAGGCAGGTCTGGGTCAGAATGTGGCAAGACAGGCTTCCATAAAGGCAGGGCTGCCCATAGAAACGCCTGCCGTCACGATAAATGTTGTATGCGGTTCAGGTCTGCACAGCGTCAATCTTGCGGCTCGTCTCATTCAATGCGGCGAGGCGGATATAGTCGTTGCAGGCGGCATGGAGAATATGTCGCTTGCGCCCTATGTCGAAAATGGAGCACGTTTCGGGCTTAGAATGGGCAATGTTACGCTGGTGGATTCCATGGTCAACGATGCGCTCACCGACTCGTTCAATCAGTATCACATGGGCATCACCGCCGAGAATGTTTGTCAAAAGTGGGGACTTACCCGAGAGCAGTTGGACGCATTTTCCGTCAACAGCCAGAACAAGGCGGAAGCGGCAATCAAGGCAGGAAGGTTCAAAGATGAGATTGTCCCAGTCACCATCAAAAAGAAAAAGGAGACGATTGTTTTCGACACGGACGAGAATCCACGTTTCGGTTCAACCGTGGAGGGCATAAACAAGCTGCGCCCTGCGTTCAAACCTGATGGCATGGTGACCGCCGCAAACTCATCGGCGATAAACGATGCTGCAGCGGCGGTAGTGGTTATGAGTGAGGATGCTGCAAAGCGTCTTGGCGTAAAGCCGATGGCAACTTGGGTGGACGGCACACTTGCAGGAGTAGACCCTGCAATTATGGGCGTGGGCCCGGTTGCTTCCACAAGAAAGCTGATGAAACGCAACGGACTTAGCATTGACGACTTTGATTTATATGAGGCAAACGAGGCGTTTGCAGCGCAGTCAATCGCCGTGGGGCTTGAGCTGGGCTTCGATGCCGATAAGCTCAATGTCAACGGCGGAGCAATCGCACTTGGACACCCCGTTGGAGCATCGGGCTGCAGAATACTTGTAACTCTGCTGCACCAGATGCAGCGCAGCGGTGCAAAAAGAGGCCTTGCCACACTGTGCATCGGCGGCGGAATGGGCTGCTCGACCATTGTTGAAAGGTAGGCAGACAAATGGACTTTGTGCTTTATCAAACGCAGGATAACATTGGTGTGATAACCATTAACAGACCGTCTGCGCTAAATGCGCTGAATATGCAGCTGTTAAATGAACTCAACGCTGCATTGGATTTAGTAGACACGGCGAACGTTCGTGCCCTAATTATCACGGGCGCAGGCGAAAAGGCGTTTGTTGCAGGTGCGGACATAGCGCAGATGAGGGACATGAGCCGCAAGCAGGCGGAGGAGTTTTCAGCACTTGGCAATGACCTTTTCTCACGCATTGCTAAGTTCCCAATTCCGGTGATAGCCGCTGTCAATGGCTATGCGCTCGGTGGCGGCTGCGAGCTTGCATTGAGTGCGGACATCTGCATTTGCAGCCAAAATGCGATGTTTGGACAACCCGAAACGAGCTTGGGCATCATACCGGGGTTTGGCGGAACGCAGAGACTTGAACGCAAAATCGGTGCAGGCAGGGCAAAGGAAATGATTTACTCTTGCATCTCCATTGATGCGCAAACTGCCGAACGCTACGGACTTGTCAATCATGTATACCCATGTGCGGAGCTGATGGACGAGGCAATGAAGCTTGCAGCAAAAATCTCAAAGAATGCACCCATTGCCGTTAGGAATGCAAAGAAGGCAATCAACGAGGGGCATGATATGCCTATGGACGAGGCGATTCGGGTTGAGCAAGACGCTTTTGCGGCTTGCTTTGAGACGCACGACCAAGCAGAGGGTATGCAGGCTTTCTTGGAACGCCGTAAGGAAAAGAATTTTACAAACAATTAGGAGAAGCACAATGAAGATAGGAATTATCGGCGCAGGCACAATGGGCGCAGGCATTGCACAGACGTTTGCAGGATTGGATGGCAACACCGTGTATCTGTGCGATATCAATGAGGAACTGGCACACAAGGGCAAGGAAAGAATTGCATCGGGCTTTTACAAACGCATTGCAAAGCAAAAAATGACACAGGAGCAGGCGGAAACGATTCTGTCCCGAATTGAAACAGGAATGCGTGACATCTGCTTCGATTGCGATTTGATTGTCGAGGCAGCCGTTGAAAACCTAGAGATTAAGCAGGCGACCTTTAGGTCGCTGCATGAGCTATGCAAGCCGAGCTGCCTGTTTGCAACGAACACCTCATCGCTGTCCGTTACAAAGATTGCACAGGGCGTTGGCAGACCCATCGTTGGAATGCACTTTTTCAACCCTGCACCCGTGATGAAGCTGGTGGAGGTCGTATCGGGCGAGAACACACCCAGCAGCCTGACAGATGCAGTCATTGAGATAGCAAGGTCAATCGGCAAGACCCCCGTGCGTGTCAAGGACAGCGCAGGCTTTGTGGTCAACCGTGTGCTCATACCCATGATAAACGAGGCGATTGGCGTGTATGCTAACGGCGTTGCAAGTGCACAGGACATAGATACGGCGATGCAGCTTGGCGCAAACCTTCCCATGGGCCCGTTGGCTCTGGGAGATTTAATCGGACTGGACGTTGTGCTTGCAATCATGCAGGTGCTTGAACGTGAGTCGAACGACCAAAAGTATCGTCCGCATCCGCTTCTTGAGCAGATGGTCAGCGAGGGCAAGCTGGGCAAAAAATCCTCCAAGGGCTTTTATAGCTACTAGAGCATGGGAGTTAAGGCATGGATTTATTTGAGATAAATGAGAGTAATAAGCCCGTCCTTTACGACCTTTTGACAGAGTATTATCGCAGTGCAGAGGACGCAGACACGCCAATAAGCGAGATTGACGACTTTATTGCTTTTCTCTTCGGAATGATTATTGACGGTTCGATTGAGGGACGCATTGCCCAACAGGACGGCGTGACAGCAGGCTTTGTCCTGTGGGGCATCGACAGGGAAGGGTGGACGTTTTCCGAGATGCTGGGACTAGGCACCATATTGGAAATCGGGGTTGTCCCTGCATGGAGAAACAAGGGTAACGGACGTGAGCTTGCAGGCTATGCTGAGGACGCAGCAAGGCGCATGGGAATAAAGCAAATGTATATTTCCGCCTACGGCCCAGCTCAACAATTCTGGCTCAAGTGCGGTTATGAGGACGTTGGAAGAATGGCCAAGAACGGTCTGCCGATTATGATAAAGCAGCTTACCGATTAGCCCAACAAAATGAAATAAGAACAAAGAAATAGGACGACAGCATTTTGACTTGCTGCCGTCCGTTTTTGTTTAGCCTGCGTAGTTTCTGGTCGTCTCAACAGTGACGCCGCTGGCACTTAGGGACACATGAATCGTTCCGTGATACGAAGTTCCGTACAGCGTTCCATTCGGATTAGCGGTGCTGTGCCAACTGATGCCAAGGTCGCTAAAACGTGAAATTGTGTAAGTTCCGGGCCAGCCATAGGAGGTGTTGACCGAGAACGAGGCAATCGCCCAATCGGGACTGGTCACATTGAGAAACTCTGCGCTGGATGCACCGTTTGAGGTGTGATGTCCAATCTTGAGCACATCGCAATTCAGCTCGTCAGTCGAATACAGCTTGAGCATCTCAGCCTCTGCTGTTGAGGTGGCATCGCCTGTAAGAATGATGGAGTAACCGCCGTAGGTTAGCTTTAATACAAGGCTCGTGTCATTCCAGTCGGAGGCGGAATAGTTCTTTGTGGGCCACAAAACATCTATGTCAACATCGCTGTCCCAGTTGGTAAACACGTTTGTGTTGGTGGTGGTGTCCACATAGTAGGTCGTGAAGGATTCGGCGTTGAGTGCGTCGGTGATGCTCGTGTAGGTGGTGGAGGTATTGTTCACCCTGATTGACGGAGCAGCAAACGCACCGAAATCGTAGTTATTGAGCACAAAACCCGTGTAGCCGTTCACATGGTCGGAATGAGCATGTGTGTACACACCCAAATCGAACGAGGTGATGTCCAATGCGGCGAACTGATTTGCCATTACTTCCTGTGCAGCCACACCCGAATCGTTGGAACCATTGTTGCTCGAATCAATGAGCATGGTCTTGCCGTTTGGCGAGCGCACCAAGATGCTGTCGCCAAAGCCAATATCCATCAAATATATATCAAGTGTCCCATCAGAGGACGGAGTAGGCGTTGCAGTCGGTGTTGGTGTAGGTGTTGGCGTAGGTGTCGGCGTAGGTGTAGGTGTCGGTGTAGGTGTAGGTGTCGGTGTAGGTGTCGGTGTTGCAGTCGGCGTTGCAGTCGGCGTTGCAGTCGGTGTTGCAGCCGGTGTTGGTGTGGGAGTGGCGTTTGCGTCAATCTCCTTGTACAGATACAACGGCTTGTAGCTGGTGGTCGAATAAGCTCTAAAATCGGTCTGGTAGATTGACAGACAACGATTGCCGGTTGCGGTGGTCTTTAGATACACGGCATTTTCGGCCTTTGCGCTTGCGTCAGACAGGTCAAAGTAGTAGTTGGGAGTGACGGTAAGCGACAGAGAGCTGGTTGCGTTGGAGTTGATATTTGCATAGAGGGCGCGTGCTGCATTGTACAGCGAGAAGCGATCTGCAACCGCCTGTTCCTCAAGCCGCCAAATCATACTTGCGGTGGGATTGATGACGTATTGACCGCTGATGGCAACGCCCTCGCCATTGATGCGGCTCGATGTGACCGTGTTAGACAATGCTCGTGTAAATGTGCCGTTTACGCCAATGAGTACATAGTTTCCCGTGGTTACGCTGTCAATATCGGTGACAAGCTGATACACCACATCGCCCTCGTTTGTGGCGGGAGGCGTTGGGGTTGCGGTGGGATTGGGCGTTGCGGTCGGCGTAGGCGTCGGGGTAGGCGTAGGCGTGGGCGTGGGTGTTGGGGTTGCGGTGGGAACCTCCGTGGGTTCTGCTGTGGGG
Organism: Eubacteriales bacterium; assembly: GCA_028694155.1. GTDB lineage: Bacteria > Bacillota > Clostridia > Christensenellales > CAG-138 > JAQUTY01. The sequence continues at coordinate 212,982 of JAQUTY010000001.1, read as the reverse complement.
GCAATGACGCCCTCGTCCAACTTGTATAAATACAGAGGCTTGTAGCTGGTGGTCGTGTATGCACGAAAATCTGTCAGATACACGGACAGGCAGCGTGCTCCAACAGCGGTGGTTTTAAGGTAAACTGCATTGTCCGCCTTTACACTTGCATCAGAGGCATCGAAATAGTAGGTGATATTACTGGTCAGCGTCATTGAGCTGGTGGCATTTGCGCTGATGGCGGCATACTTGTCAGCAGCCGCATTGTAGAGCGCATACCTATTTGCAGTCCCCTCAGCCTGCAAAGACCACACGATGCTCGAATCGGGATCGGTTATGCAGCCGTCAACTATGCTCACCAAAGAACCTGATATGCGCTTGCTGATGACGGTGTTGGACATTGCTCTAATGTAGCTTCCGTTCACGCCAACGATGACATATTCGCCCTCACCAATGGAGCTAAAGTCCGTAACGAGACGGTAAACCTTGCTCTGAATGGGAGTTGGGGTTGGAGTTGGTGTTGGCGTTGGAGTTGGTGTTGGAGTTGGTGTTGGAGTTGGCGTTGGCGTTGGCGTTGGGGTTGGCGTAGGTGTAGGTGTAGGTGTAGGTGTAGACGGAGAAGCATTGAGCTTGTAGAGATATAGCTTTTTGAGGTAAGAGGTGGACGAGTAGGCACGGAAGTCGGAAGAATAGAGGGTCAGATAGCGTCCGCCGTCCTGCGTTGTGCGAATATACACGCCACCTGCTTCATTGTCGGTAATGTTAAAGTAGTAAGCAGAGGAGGTTTCAAAGAAGAAACCGCTTGTGGAATTGCTGCCGATATAGATATACCTTTGGGTTGCAGCGTTATAAAACGAAAACGAGCCATCGCTTTGCCGTGTTAAGTGCCAGATGATGCTGTCGTCAGGGTCCGAGACGGTATCGTTTGCCACCGTTACCGACAGACCTGCGGCATAGCCCTGCGTGAGAGCATAGTTTGCCATGGCATAGGTGCTTGAGCCATTGACACCCACGATAACGTAATCGCCATCGGTAACATCGGCGGAATTTGCAACCAGCTCATAATCCCCCGTGGTTGCCGCACCACCGGCAATAGACGGCAAGGATACACAGGTCAGCACCATCAGAATGGTCAATACAAATGCAAAGAATCTTTTTCTGCTCACAACGTTACCTCTTTCTGCCATAAAACAATGATATTATATTATAAGAAAAAGCCCACGTTGTCAACAAAAACGCCCAAATACAACTCATTTCGAGTTAATATTTGGGCAAATTTGTTAAAACAAATTGCTAGTCGCTGTCAACAATATCGGGAACGCCATCACCATCTGCATCGGGGAGAATGTCACCCGACTGAGAAAAGCCGCTTGCGCCATAAAGCTCACGACCGGTGATGCCCTTCTCGTTGCGCCTTTGCTCAATCAGAACACTTAAGAATTTGCGAACCTTGTCGCTCTTGCGAATGTTCTTGAGCACCAGAATGCTGTCGCTCTTGTCGGCACTGTACAGAGATACCGAACCAACTCGGCAAATCTTTTGCCACAGGTTGCGATTGGACTTAATATCCAACACTCGGTACAGCAGCAGCTCGTTGGTTTCGCTTGCAAAAAAGCCCTTCTTGAAGTACAGCCTGTCCTTGTCCAACGAATACTTTGAAAACGTGATGGGCAGTCCGCAGATGCGCTTTCTGTCCTTCCAAAGAATTTCACTCTCTTGGAAGCTGTCATGGAACGCCGTTTTCTTTTTCCCCATATTTCCTCATCTCCTATTTCTTTATTCCAAGTTTAATTGCACCGTGCGGACAGATGTGCTGGCAGTCGCCGCAGCGGATACATTCAATACTGTTGGGGTGCTTGACAGGATCAACGCACATTTTGCACACCTTAGCGCAAGCACCACATTGGGTACACTTATTCTTGTCTATTCGCAGCCGCACGATGGCGACCCTGTTAAACAGACCGTAAATGGCACCAAGCGGACAGATATATTTGCAGAAGGGGCGATAAATTAAAAGACACAGCAGCAGCGTGACAATCAAAATTGCAACCTTCCAAGTGTACAAAAAGCCCAACGCAACATCAATAAACGGAGCTAAAGTTATGCCGCCCTGCAGAGTTCCCTGAGGACAAATATACTTGCAGAAGGTCGGCGCATCGATAAAGAATAGAGGCAGAATGATTACAAATACCGCCAATATGACATATTTGAGCCAACGCAGCCACCTGTCCGCTTTGAATCTGTTAATCTTTTTGAAAAACGGAATTTTGTACAACAGGTCTTGCAGCAGTCCGAACGGGCAGAGAAAGCCGCACACCACTCGTCCCAGCGTCACTCCGATGAGAATAAGCGTGCCTAGGACGTAATAGCGTGCCTTTTTGGCGTACATAGCCTGCTGAAGCGACCCGATGGGACACGCGCCCACGGCGGCAGGGCAGGAATAGCAATTCAGACCGGGGACGCAAACGCTCTTGAGCTGCCCTTGATATATTTTGTGCGACAGAAATCCACCCCACAGCGGATTGTGAAGCACCGTTGATACTACCTGTATTATGCGGCGAGTGTGCCGCTTAATAAAGCCCCAAATTTTACCCAATGCCAATACACTCCAAGCATATGCGAACCGCCTTTGATAGCACACTCTGCGGTTCGCCCAAGCAGACGCCCACCGTCACCAATGCTGCGCCTGCAAGAAAAATTACTATTGTCAATATCCACTTTTTCACGGCAGCAGGTTCTCAATCATTTCTGCCCACTGTTCATAGGTGTTGCTTCCGATGATGTTATCACCCTGCTGCACGCCATTTTCGTTGACAAAGATTGTGGTAGGAACGAACTGCATGGTTCTTGACAGCTCCAACAAATCGCCATCAACGGTGATTATCGGATAGGTTATGCCAGCACTTTCAATTAGGTTGGAGGCATCGTCAACAGTACCGTCAACCATAACGCCCATGATTAGAACTCCACGGTCTTGATAGTCCTTGTAGAGCTGTTCAAGATAGGGCAATTCCGCAACGCATGGGCTACACCATGTCGCCCAGAAGTTGATAAGAACTACGCTCTTGCCGTCCAAAATATCCTCGGTCACGGTGTTGCCGTTTTGATCGACAGAGGAGAATTTGAGCACCTTTTGGTCGGAAGGTGCAGTGCCGTCTATTTGGTCGGTCGGGGTTGCATCATCGGTCGGGGTTACATCTTTGGGAGGTTCGGTTGGATTGGTGTCGGTCGATTTTGCAGAGCAGCCCACAAGCAGCAGCAGACAGACCAACAGGATCATCAATTTATTCATAATATTTCTCCTTTACATACGATTGTTGCAGGGCCGGTCATATAGACGTGACCATTCTCGGCCCATTCAATGAACAGTTTACCTTCCTGTAACGAGACGGAGATGCACTTTTCCGTTCTGTCGTTCAAGCTGCAGGCAACTACCGCACCGGATGCGCCTGTTCCGCAGGCGAGGGTGCAGCCACAGCCCCGTTCAAAGGTTCTCATCTCGATGCTGTTTTCATCGAGCACATGGATAAAATTAACGTTGGTGTGTTTTGGGAAACATTGGGCACATTCAATCTTTGCGCCAAGGGTGGGAATATCCACGTCCCCCAAATCGTCAACAAAAACGTAGGTGTGCGGCACGCCCACCAAGACGGAGGTAAAACGATACTCCTTGCCAAGAACTGACAGGCTGCGGTCAATGCACCGCCCCTGACCGACAACGGGAATGTCACGGCAGTCGAGCATAGGCTCACCCATATCCACACGCACGTCCGTGACCACGCCGCCACTGGTGATAACCGTGGGACGGACAATTCCGGAGAGCGTTTCAACCGCAAAGTCCTCTTTGTCAACAATGCCCCGTTCATAGACCCACTTTGCAAAGCAGCGAATACCGTTACCGCACATCTCGGCTTCGCTTCCATCTGAATTGATAATCCGCATTTTGGTATTAGCCACGGACGAGTTGCAAACCAGCAAAATTCCGTCCGCACCGATGCCTGTATGCCTTTTGCAGTACTTGACTGCAAATGCCGACCAATCAGTCGGCTCAAGCTCTCGTGCATCTATGAGAATAAAATCATTTCCTAAACCATGTACCTTGTAAAAAATCATGCTTGCGCTCCAAACATTTCCATAAAGATTTCGTCCGCAAAGTCGTGGACGATGGTTTCAAATTTTCGATAGGAGAGTAAAAACTGTCTGCCCCTGTCGGTTAGAACAGCACCGCCACCGCCAGCCCCACCCGTTGTGGACGACAGCAGAGGGAAGCCCAAACTCGTTTCGGCGGTTTTAATGATGCTCCACGCTTTGGAGTATGCCATGCCCATTTCCAATGTAGCCTTCCGTATTGAGTGAACGCAATCAATTTTCTCAAGAAGCTCGGCAATTCCCGGACCAAATATCTTATCTTCACCGTACACCTTGAGCACAAGCGTATAACGCAGTTGCTGATCCATACCTACGCTCCCATTCGTTATTTGATTCAATGATAACGTATTTCTCCATTTTTGTAAATGTATTTACAAGAAATTTGGATTACTTGACACCTATATTTCACAATCCGTCACTTGCAAATAAATATCAGGTGTGTTAAGATAACGTGAAACTGGCGTAATATGCCATAAATAAAGGAGAGAACCAATGGCAAAAGTTGAAAGACTTGAAGGAAACAAGGCAAAAATCACAATCGAAATTGCACCCGCCCTTTTTCAAAAGGCGATAACTGACGCATACCATAAGACCGCTGGACGCTACAATATCCCGGGCTTCCGCAAGGGTAAGGCTCCGCGCAAGGTCATCGAAAATATGTATGGCGAAGCATGCTTCTATGAGGACGCATTCGAGCTCTGCTGGGGCGACGCATATGACGATGCTCTTGCCCAAAGCGAGCTGGTAGCAGTTGACCGTCCCTCCATCGATATCGAGAGCATATCCGAGGCGGAGGGCGCAACCTTCACAGCCGAGGTTCAGCTGCGTCCTGAGGTCGAGCTGGGACAGTACAAGGGAATAGTCGTTAAAAAGCAGGAGTATACTGTCCAGGACAGCGAGGTCGATGCCGCACTGACCGAGGAGCAGGAAAAGCAGGCTCGCTTTGTTGACGTTGAGCGTGAGGTTCGCAACGGCGACAGGATTGTTCTTGATTATTCAGGCAGCGTTGACGGCGTTAAATTTGACGGCGGCACGGCAGAGGCACAGACGCTGGTTATCGGCTCGAACACCTTTATTCCGGGCTTTGAGGAGCAGCTCATCGGATGCGCCATAGACGAGGAGAAGGACGTAAAGGTCACCTTCCCTGCCGAGTACCATGCCGAGAACTTGGCGGGTAAGGAAGCAATCTTTGCTTGCAAAGTACATTCCATTGCACAGAAGGAAATTCCGGAAATTGACGATGAGTTCATCAAGGACATCTCCGAATTTGATACCGTGGACGAATGGAAAGCCGATAAAAAGGCAAAGCTTGTTGAGGAGAAAGAAAAGCGCAACAAGACCATTAACGAGAACAATGCCCTAAAGGGCGCATGCGACAATGCTACCGTGGACGTACCACAGTGCATGATAGACCGCCAGATTGAATATATGCTGCGTGAACTGCAATATCGGTTAAGCTCCAGTGGCATATCATTGGAGGACTACTGCGGCTATGTGGGAACCACCATTGACGAGCTGAAGAAGACCTATCAGGAAGAAGCTTCCGTGCGTGTCAAGATGCAGCTTGTAATCGATGCTGTGACCAAGGCGGAGAACATTGAGGTTACTGACGATGAAATTGAGGAAAGCATCGACAAGTACGCCAAGCAGAACAACATGGAGAAGGACGACTTTGCAAAGAATCTAAAGGATGAGGACAGGGACTATCTGGCAGACCGTATTGCGGTTGAAAAGACAATAGCTCTCATTACAGAAAGTGCAGTTGAAGAATAAGGAGGTCAGACAATGAACCTAATACCGATGGTGGTAGAGCAGACCAATCGTGGCGAACGCTCCTATGACATCTATTCCCGCCTGTTGAGTGACAGAATTATTTTCTTAGGCGGCGAGGTCGATGATGATTCAGCCAATCTAATCGTGGCGCAGATGCTCTTTCTGGAGGCAAATGACCCCGATAAGGACATCTTTCTCTATATCAACAGCCCCGGTGGTTCCGTTTCGGCAGGTCTGGCGATTTACGACACCATGCAGTATCTAAAGTGTGAAGTATCGACCATCTGTGTAGGTTTAGCAGCGTCAATGGGCGCATTTTTGCTGGCAGCAGGTGCAAAGGGCAAGCGCAAGGCTTTGGAGAATGCCGAGGTGATGATTCATCAGCCAAGCGGCGGAACACGAGGTCAAGCGACCGATATTTCCATTCAGGCGGAGCAGATGCTAAAGATTAAGAAAAAGCTCAACAGTATTCTTTCCAAGCGCACGGGGCAATCCTTTGAGCGCATACAGGAGGATACGGAGCGTGACAACTATATGACAGCCGAAGAGGCAAAGGCGTACGGACTTATTGATGAGATTATTGCGCCGAGGAGGTAATTAAATGAGTGGTAACGACGAATTTAGCAAGACACGATGCAGCTTTTGCGGCAAGCAGCGCAAGGACGTAAAAAAGCTAATTGCAGGGCCGAACGCTTTTATATGCAACGAGTGCGTTGAGCTGTGCTTGGATATCGTTCGCGAACAGGAGCACAATGACAAGCTCACGCCAAATGCAAAGCCGAGCACGGATGGGATTCCCAAGCCGTGCGAGCTGGTCGCTGCTTTGGACCAGTACGTCATTGGTCAGTCGAGCGCAAAAAAGGCGTTGAGCGTGGCAGTATATAACCACTATAAGCGCATAAGCTGTGCCTACGATCCCAAGGACGATATCGAGCTTCAAAAGAGCAACATCGTTATGTTGGGGCCAACAGGCTGCGGCAAGACCATGCTTGCGCAGACGCTTGCAAAAATACTGGACGTACCCTTTGCGGTAGCTGATGCCACAACCTTGACCGAGGCAGGCTATGTGGGCGATGATGTGGAAAACATCCTTCTAAAGCTCATTCAGGCAGCCGATTACGACATTGAGCGTGCTCAACAGGGCATCGTTTACATTGACGAGATAGACAAGATTGCACGCAAGAGCGAGAACGTGTCCATCACACGAGATGTGTCGGGCGAGGGCGTTCAGCAGGCATTGTTGAAGATACTTGAGGGTACTATATCCAACGTGCCGCCGCAGGGCGGACGCAAGCATCCCCAACAGGAATGTTTACAGATTGATACAACCAACGTTCTGTTCATTGTCGGCGGTGCATTCACGGGCATTGAGAAGATAATCGAGAAGCGCACAGGCGAGAAACAGCTCGGCTTTGGGGCAGAGGTCAAGACCCGTGAGGAGAAGGACGTTGGCACAATCCTAAAGAGCATTTTGCCAGAGGATTTACTAAAGTTCGGACTCATTCCTGAGTTTGTTGGTCGTGTTCCTGTCATTGTGACGCTTGAGAATCTCGATGAGGATGCGCTGGTTCGCATCTTGACCGAGCCTAAGAACGCTCTTGCTCGTCAGTATCAGCGTCTGTTTGAGATGGACGGAGTTGAGCTGGTTATCAAGGAGGACGCACTTCGAGCCGTTGCTAAAAAAGCGATTGAGCGCAAGACAGGCGCAAGAGGACTTCGTGCGATAACTGAGGACATCATGCTGGATATTATGTATGAGATTCCCTCACTCCAAGGTGTAGTGCGCTGCGAGATAAGCGCAGATACCATCAACAAGGTATCTCCGCCCAAGTTCATCTATGCAGTAAGCGAACCGATGCAGGAGCTTCCCCAACCTGAGGTTAGTTCCAAGTGATTACTTGAGCCGCCCATGGGCGGCTCAATTTTGAAATGATTTACTATCTATACATAGTCTGCTGTAAGGACAACACGCTATACACGGGAATAACAACGAACCTTGAGCGCAGAATCAAGATGCACAACGATGGGACAGGCGCAAAGTACACTCGTGGACGTGGGCCGGTTCGGTTGGTGTATTCTCAGGAGTGCGCCGACAGGGGAGATGCGCTGAAGCGTGAATTATTCGTCAAGAGTCTTTCAAGGCAGGAGAAGGAGAAGCTATGCAGTTTTCACCAATAGGCTTGGATTTTCTTGCGGAAAATATGTTCCGTGATGACAAACAGTGGTATCAGGAGCATAAGGACATCTATAAAAGGCATATCATCGAGCCGTTATCCGAATTGATTAAGAGCCTAGCTCCCACCATAGAGAGCATTGATGCGGACATGCTCTGCAATCCAAAGCGCATCTCACGTCTGTATCGTGACGCCAGATATTCCAAAGGCAAGAGCATCTTTCGTGATACTGTGTGGTTCTCTTTCAACCATGGAGGAGAGCTGTTTGAGGGCGCACCGAGCTACTTTGTTGAAATTTCACCTCGTGGATTCAGCTATGGCTGCGGCTATTACTGCGCCTCAAAGGAGAGCATTTCGGCAATTCGTTCGATGGTGCTTGACAACGATAGCGCATATTTGGCAGCGCAAAAGGCGTTTGACAGGCTCAAGGGCTGCACGCTCTATGGCGATATGTACAAGCGCAACCATTTCCCCAACGAGCGCGAAGAAAAGTGCAACTGGCTCAATCGCAAGGATATGTATTTAATGTATCAGAGCAAGGACTTTGAGCTGCTTTTTTCGGACAGGCTGGCAGACAAGATTAAAAAGGACTTCATCGCTATCGCACCGATTTATCACTTTTTTATGAAGGCGGAGAGCAGGGCGATTGAAATGAGACGCCTAAGCAACCAGCAGGGCAATTAGCTATTGAAGCTCGGCTGTCCGTCCCATATCCGCAACAGGCTTGATCCACTTGTTGGAACGGAAGTGGGGCAGGTATATGATACATTTGGCAAGGTCGTCCACGCAAATCATCAACAGATATGTCCATAAAAAGGGCAGCTTGAATACAAGACCGCATACTGCCACAAGGGGGACGAGCAGACCATAGTTTGTGACAACATCGCCTATAAGGCCGATGCGTGTGTCGCCGCCGGCACGGAAGATGCCAACCACCGAGATATAGGGTATGTTGCGCACGCCAATCTCGATGCCATACATAATCAGGAGCATCTGTGCGGTATGCTTTGTTGCCTCCGTGCTTTCAAAAAGATTGACAATGGGGACACGCAGAAGAATTACTACCGCACCAACAATCAAACCCATTATGGGGGTGAGTGCCATGAACTGCTTTGCTATGCGCTTGCCACCGTCAAAATTGCCTGCACCTATGCGCTTGCCAACAAGAATGTTGCATGAGTTGCACACGCCCACAAAGAACACAAAGGCAATGTTTTCCACCGTGCGGAAGATGGTAAGTGCCGCGTAGTTGTCGTCACCCATGCGACCAAAAACCATGTTGATAAACACGATGGACAGCGACCATAACAGCTCGTTGGAAAGCACAGGCAATGCCCTCTTCCAAAACATCGTAAAGAAGCCCTTGAGCCTGAGAATACCGCCAAAGCAGCGGATAAGCACATTCTTTTGCACAAGGCTCACCCCGAAAATTATCAGGGGACTGATAAAGGAGCATATGGAGGTTGCAAGCCCTGCACCCATAACGCCCATTGCAGCAAAGCCAAGTTTGCCAAAGATAAATATGTAGTTCAATACTGCATTCATTGCCGCCGAAATGGAGGTAGCAATCATGGGGAGCTTGACCCGTTCGGTGGAACGCAGGGTCGTGCAAAACTGCTGGGTTATCATCAAGCCTGCATAGGAGAAGGCGGCGGTGCTCAAATAGCGTGAGCCTTCCGCAATCATGTCGGGGCTATCGGTCAGCAGCGTCATAAAGAATGAAGGCGAGAAAGCCACAAGTATCGAAATAATGATGCCAAAGGGGACGATGCTCACAAACGATGCCCCAAATGCCCTGTGTATTCCGTCCTCGTTCTTTGCACCGTAATATTGTGCGATGAATACAGCGGAGCCACTTGCCATACCAAAGGCAATAAGCTCGATTAAAAAGGAAATGTTGCCGGCAAGACCCACCGCTGCAATGGAGGTGTCGCCAAGCTGTCCTATCATCAATGTATCGACCAGGCGGAAGGATGCCATAAGAAGGTTTTGCAGAGCGATGGGTATCGCCAGCGGCAGCATCTCACGAAAAAACGCACGGTCAAACAGTCTCTGTTTCTTCATGTCGCACATTATATCCGACAAGCCAAAGGAATGCAAGAGTTTTTGCTACTTGACCTCACAGCCTAATTGATGCTATACTAAAAACTGATAATGAGAGAATTAACTTATGTGTGGAGGAGAACATGAAACTAAACAAATTCTTTGCAATACTTATTGCTGTAATGATGCTTTTCACCTGCGTTATCGCCTGCACAAAAAGCGACAACAAAGAGGGCGGCGCAATCAAGGATAGACCCACCGTAGCACCTACTGCGGAGATAACGGAAAAACCGACCGAAGCTCCCACCGAGGAGCCAACGGCAGTTCCCACCCAGGAACCTACTGCGGAGCCTACCCAAGAGCCTACAGAACCGCCAATAGCAGCGGCTGGTGATTATCAAGTTATAGATAATGAGTATCTGCATCTTGAAGTGCCGGCAACATGGGAGCGAATGGAAGAAGCGGGAGCGATTATGTTTACCCCTGCGTCATTCAGTCAAATGGAATTGATTGGATACATGGTGCAGGAAGATACGGGCTTCGATCTTAACACGCTCATTTTGGGCTTTAGCTATATCAGCGATGACGAATTATCCGAATTGATAAGCCAAATGCTATCAGCCCAGCTAGAATCCAGCTCCGATCTTTACACCATCAACAAATGCAGTGTATCCGAGACGGAGATGAACGGCAATCGTTGCATGTTGCTCACCGCCGAGGTAACCATGATGGGAATAGAGGTGTTCTACGATATCTATTACTTCTTCCACGGAGATGATATGGTCTGCGTGATATGTATGCTGCCCATAGGTTCAGAGTATGGCGAAGCAATAAGCTATGCTCTATCGTCACTGGTCATCAAGCCGTAAGCGAGTTTACTACAATTTTGTCATTAACGCCTGCCTTATATGGTGGGCGTTATTAGTTATTTCCTACCACTTTTGATAAACTCAAGCAGCGCATCAACATCGTCAAAATCATCATAGTCCCCGCTGATGCCGCTGCGGTGATACACAACGCCGTTCGCCTCATTTCTCTCAAGCAGGTCAACAAGCGTGTCCAGTCCGTACTTCCGAATGAACAACGTAAACCCATATGGCTTGATTTTTTCCAGCAGCCCTTTTCGGCAAGGTTGGTCGCATTGATAACATCCGTCCAGCCCCCGATCTATGGAGCATTGTCGGTTCTGACACCATTGCATATCTTTACATTGGTCGCAATGGCAGCCGTCACAATGTGTGTTTTCCGAGCATAGGCAGCACGCCAAGCCGCAACGAGCAATTCCCAATTCTCTTTTCATTTCACCCTCACAGACTAATCCTCTTTTGATTCATCAGTATACACTTTTTCACCCACCTCCGCAAGAGCTTGCGCTATCGACAAAAAACAAAGCCCCAACTTAGGGACTTTGTATGTACTGCAAAAACCTATTGGTGTGCATACTGATTCTATCTGCGCCTGCGATTATTTCTGCAGGTGCAGCTCGATCGGGTGTTGAGCTTATTTTGCACAATCTCAAGGCACTCACCAAAACGCTGATAGTGTACCACTTCACGTTCACGCAGGAAGTAGAGGGGCTCGATGATCTGACAGTTATCGGTCATGTTCATCAGGTGCTCATAGGTCACGCGTGCCTTTTGTTCGGCGGCCATATCCTCAACAAGATCGGCAATGGGGTCGCCCGTGACGGCAAAGCATGCGCTTGAGAAGGGAACGCCGTTGGGGTCGCAGGGATAGACGCCATGATCGTGCATAACGTAATAGCCATTCAACCCTGCCGCAGTTAATTCCTCGCAGGACGCACCCTGCATACACTGATGAATCATTGCAGCAAGCATTTCCCAATGCGCCAGCTCTTCGGTGCCTATATCAGTTAACGTGGCACGGACACGGTCGTCGGGCATGGAGTAGCGTTGGGAGAGGTAACGCAACGCCGCACCCAGCTCCGAGTCGGGCCCTCCGTACTGAGCAAGCAGGAGCTTTGCCATTCTGGGATCGGGCTTAGTGATGTTTACGGGGTATTCGAGTTGTTTTTCATAGATCCACATGTGTTTGCCTCCTTACAGTTCCCAAGGCCACTTTTGGTAGACCCAGCTGCCCATATCGCTGATTGAATGTCCGAAGTTCAGGAATGGACCGTATTCTTGTTCATATCGGGCGATGAGCTGCTGCAGCTTTTCACTGTAACAGGTAAAATCTGTCGCCGCCGCCTCGTCGTCGGGATGCGTATCAAGATAGAGCTGCAGCTCCACACACGCAAATTGCGCCTCGGTAATCTTTGCCTTGAGGCATTGTTCAGTCATTTCCATTTGGACACCTCGTTTCGTAGTTCGACACAAGCTCAGGGAACAGCGTTCCCTTTTGCAAGGCCTCGCCGGGGCAGTAGCCTGCCCGATAGGTTTGTGAGGGGAAGTAGATGGTCGCCAAGCGGCAGGATCCGTTCTCATAGAGCGGACAGGCGTTATCCGTGCAGACCTCACCCGCAGCAACCGTGTTATCCACGTTCCTTGGGTCTATCCCCTGAGCCCGTTGAGTGAAGCAACAGGCGTTCTGTGTAGCATATTGTTGATGGTTCATACCTTTCCTCCTAATTCTGGAACTGGTACATAATATGAAAATGCTTGAAAATTCGTGTCGTTTGCAGTATCATGTGACTGCATGAACAAGAGAAATTATCAGCTTGAATTGGATAAAGTGATTGAGGGGTTGGCGGACAAAACGCCTACCTTGCTGTTACACTCATGCTGTGCGCCCTGTTCAAGCTATGTGATTGAATATTTGAGCCAATTTTTCTCCATCACCGTGCTGTATTATAACCCCAACATTGCACCGCAGGCGGAGTACGCAAAACGTGCATTGGAGCAGCAGCGGTTCATTGGCGAGTTTCCTGCCAAAAACAGAGTTGGCTTTATTGAGGGCGACTATGCGCCGAATGATTTTTTCTCCTGCGTAAACGGCTTTGAGGACGAGCCGGAGGGCGGCGCAAGATGCCACAGATGCTACAAGCTCCGCCTTGAGGCAACAGCAAAAATAGCCAAGGCGCAAGGCTTCGACTGTTTTGCATCTACGCTGTCCATAAGTCCCCTAAAGAGTGCGGATAAGCTAAATGAAATTGGTGAACAACTTCAGACGGAGTATGGCGTTGTATGGTTGCCAAACGATTTTAAGAAGCGTGAAGGCTTCAAACGTTCTATCGAGCTGTCTAAAATGTACGAGCTATACAGGCAGAACTATTGCGGCTGCGTTTATTCCAACTCCCATAAGCCCCTATCAGATTAGAAATATCTTATCCCAGAATCAAGCCCCAGCCGGTTCGAAGCGAGCTTGACTTGATGTAGCCCTCCTCGCCTTGATAGCGGATTTTGGTCCATGTCTTATCGGAAGCGTCAAGCACCTCAACGGTGGTGTCGGTGGGAACCTTACAGATGCGCTCCGAGGTCTTTACCGCGGCATTTTCGTACATCCATACTGTCCCTTTGATAAGGCGCGCCTCTTTTGTTGTGTCAAAAGTGCCATCGGTATTGAAAGTAACATATCCCCTTAGAATGTAGCCTTCCTTCTTGCCGTTAGATACCTTTACCCATGTGTCATTTTGCTGCAATATTTCAAGCACATCGCCAACTTCGGGACGGAACACTGTGGCGTATTCTCCACCGCAGCCCTTTCTTACCCTTGCCCCATCAACGGTCACGATGCAGGAGGGGTTGTCGAGCGCAGGTTCATCATAAAACACCTTTTGCAGTGCGTTATATTCCTTAAAAGAAAGAGAGCTTTTGAGCTTCTTTGCAACATCACGCTGCCTAGGCTCGTTGTCAGACACCTTCACAGTCGTACCCGGGCAGGCATAATAGTAGAGCCATTTGGCGTCCTCGACATATAGGCGTATGCAGCCGTGCGATACGTTGTTGCCCAGCTTGCCGTACGGGCCGCTTTGCATATTGTTAACATTGCGCTTTGAGAACATCACCGAATGAAAGTACACGCTGCCCACAAGCTGCACCCAATAGCGGGCATACTCGTTGCCGTAGTTTGCAAACTTGCCGAAGCGTTCACGCCCGCCAATCTTCCATATGCCTGTGGGAGTGGGGGTGCCAATATCCTCAGGGTCAAGCTCGTCTTTGGGTTCATCGCTGCCTGTGGAGCATAGAAATCTGCGCACAATGCGTGTGTACTCGCCGTTCTCGTCCCTTTGGTAGACAGTAATGAATTGATTTTTTAGATCCAAAAGAATGTAGTACTTGTCAGGATCTGTGTTTTTCAACTCGTCCAACGCCAAAGTCGTCCGTGGGACGGTAACCATGCCCAACGCAAATAGAAGTGCCAATAGAATACCCAATGCCCGTTTCATCGTCTGTTCCCCCTAACGATTCAATATCAATCCCAGATTCTGTAAGCCATCAGAAAATGACTGGTCCAGTAGCTGGTGCTTATGCTGCTGCGAATGACGACCTTGCCGCTGCTGCTGCCTGCATCAATCATTCTGTCGTTTCCAAGATAAATTCCCACATGTCCCGTTGATGAGGAGCTGCCCTTAAACACAAGAATGTCTCCACGCTTTAGCTCGCTCATGCTGGTGATGCGCTTATACTTTGAGCAGGAACGCCATGCAATGCTGGTCATATAGCTCTGATTCACTCCTGCCTGATTTAGACACCAATAGACAAAGCCGCTGCAATCGAAGGAGTTGGGACCCTTTGCACCACGGACATATTTGCTGCCCAGCTTGCTCTCGGCAATCTGGATAAAGGTTTCGATACCCAAGCCGTAGGTGATGGTTGTACCGGAGGAACCTGTATCGACAGTCGATGAACCGCTGGAGGAGCTGCCAGAGGAGCTGCCCGAAGAACTGCCCGATGAGCTGCCAGACGAGCTGCTGGAGGACGAGGTAGTCTTTGGCTTTTTGGCATTGTCGGAAAGGAGCTTCGCCATCGTCTTATATCCGACCGCACCGTCCTTTGTAAGACTGTTGCGCGACTGGAAGTTTTTGACCGAAGCTTCCGTGACATCGCCATAGTAACCAGTGTCGGAGTTCGATGACATGTAGCCGTAGTGAATCAGACGCTCTTGAATTTTCTTGACATCATCGCCGCTCACACCATTTTTGAAGGTATAGGACTTTGCGGAGGAACTGAGAATCAGCTCGCCCGTTGTCTTGCCCAAGCAGCCGTCCACGACCAAGCCGTGTTCATCCTGAAAACGTTTGACCGCCTGCTGTGTCATTTTACCATAAACGCCGTCGGGTTTGCAAGTCAGGTAGCCAAGCTCGTACAGTCTGGTCTGATACTCCTTTATCTCATCGCTCTTTTCACCTATTTCAAAATAGTTGGCAACCGTGTCGTCTCCAAGCAGCACCTCAAATGCGTCCGAGTCAATCTCATCATCGGACTCAAGATTGTTCTTTAGGCGAAAACGCTTGACGGCATCGGCGGTTGCGTCATCAAAAATTGCTTCTCCGCTTTCTGCGGCTGCTGCTTGGTCAAGATAGCCAAGCTCTATCAGTCTATCCTGAATTACGGCGACCTCATCTCCGGTATCTCCCTCAGCTACTGCATAGGTCAACGCATCCTCGGAGAACAGTTTCAAATAGGTTGCATCATCGCACTCTCCGGTGACAGGCAGTTCGTTGCGACGCTGAAAACTCGATATGGCATTTGCCGTACCATCGGAATACTCGCTATCGGGTTGGTCAAAATCAATATACTCCAAGACCATCAACTGAATCTGAACATCCAGCACTATTGGCTCGTTCATTCCCGATTTAAGCACATCTCCGTTTTGCGGATGAACTGTGGGTACGGGAGTCAGCTCAGGCTCAGGCGTGGGTTCGGGGGTTGGAGTGGGAGAGGGTGCTGGCTCAATAGTTGTTTCATCAAAGCTCGCAAGGGTCGCTATTTCTTCTTGAATGGGGGTTGGCGAAACGAGCGAAACCCTGCTCGCACTTGCCTCAACTGCACCGCCATCTTTAGGCTCCAGATACAGGCCGATCGCACAGACCGCCACCAGTAAAACTCCGATCGCCATCCATGCGATACACGCACGTCCGCTGCGGTTATTCGTTTTTTCTGTCTTTGGCTGTTGTTCCATGTTGCCTCCAATATGTTCATCTTGTGACCGCAGACGCCCCTAAACGCCACAGTCAATTTTCTACTCTACCATTTTACTATATGCGATGCGACAGAGTTGTAAACGCCAAGTAAAATAAAATCGATTTATTCTTATCGATATTAGGTCTATCCACCATATTTCTTGTCACAATTTTGTCACTTGCGTTCTTTGGACTATTGTGATAGTATAGACTAAAGCAATAGTATGGAGGGAAAAAATGAAACTGCACGATGCGGAGCTTAGGCTTATGGAGATAGTCTGGCAGGGCAATATGACTGCAAAGGAGATTGCGCTCAGGGCTGCCGAAACGATAGGGTGGAACAAGAACACGACCTATACCGTTTTGAAAAAATTAGTGGACAAGGGAGCGATTTTGCGCAAGGAGCCCAATTTTGTGTGCGTTCCGCTAATCGAGCGCAAGGACGTTGGACGTGAGCAGACAGATTCGCTCATCGACAGGCTCTACGGCGGTTCGAAAAAGGCATTCTTTGCTGCTCTTATTGAGGACGAGGGACTTAGTGCAGACGAGCTTGACCAACTAAAAGAGCTATTAAACAGGTGAGATAAATGAGTACAGCGTTCTACTGGATATTGAACATGAGCATCATGGGCAGCATATGCCTTTTGTTCGTGTTGCTCATGAGGTTCATTAAGCCCTTGCCACGCAGAGCAGAGTATGTGCTGTGGGGCATACCGCTGTTGAGACTGTTGATTCCCGTGTCGCTGTCTTACAAATTCTCGCTTGCAAACCTGCTGTCACTGTTGTTTGTGCGCAAGGTGGAGCTGACCGATTCTGTCAGCTACGCAAATGCTATCCAAGCCGTTGACAGCTATTCGCCCATGGTCTACAAGACCGATGCATTAAAGGGGCTGTTCAACGTTGCAGGAATTATTTGGTGTATCGTTTCGCTGGCACTGATATTGAGCATGGCGATACTCTACATTATAACGCTAAGAGAGGTCAAGGACGCCAAGCTGCTCTTTGGCAGGGTGTTTGAGAGCGACCGAGTGACCGCACCTGCACTCTATGGGGTGTTTCGCCCTCGCATACTCGTTCCGCCCGACATGGATAGAGCAACGCTCGATTACGTTGTCATGCACGAGACGGCGCACATTAGGCGAGGGGACAACTTTTTCCGCTGTGTAGCGTTGCTCGTGTGCTGTATACACTGGTTCAATCCGCTGATATGGCTTTCGCTGAAGCTGTATTTGAGCGACATGGAGCTTGCCGCCGATGCGTGTGTGCTGAAGCGATTGACAGAGCCTAATAAAAAGAGCTACGGACTTTCTCTGCTCGCTTGTTCCAAGCCAATCAATGCCTTTGTTGCGGCATTTGGAGGTGCAAAAATCAAGGTGCGCATCGAAAACATTCTCTCATACAGGCGTCTGGGCGTGGCATCTTCGCTCGCCGTGGCCGCATTGGTAATAGCCATGACGCTTGCCCTTATTCTAAATTGACGGAGGATAAAATGAAAAAGATTATTTGCGTTTTGATTTCAATGCTGCTGCTGTGCGGCTGCAGAGCAGAAAAAGCGGTGGAAGCCGACAATCCAACCGCTGCGCCCGAAACGTCCGCATTGAGCAGCTATTGCGGCAGCTATGTTTTTGCAGGCGTTTCCGTGCTGTCGCTCCTTTCAAGCTCAACAAAGGACTATCTTACCGCAGCAAAGGTCGGTGAAACCTTCTTCCTTGACGTATCTGCTTTAGATAACTATGTCGAAGAACCATATGAAACCTCCATGCTCACAGCTTCAAACGACCCTCTTGAGTTCTATGGCGTAACAACGCAGTTCGTTGATGAGGACGGCAAGCAGATTATCTATATCAACCCGAACCTGTCGGGCATCATTTGGGTCGCAGATTTCAGCGTGGCTGATGCAGGCAAAAAAGTAATCGCCGGCAGCATTGATATGTTTGTGACTGCCAAGCCGATGCCTGCAAAGGACATACGCATTGGAAGCGATGTCGACTTATACACTTGGAGCATCAAAAAGGATGATGACTGCATTACGTCCCTTGTCACCGATGAGGGCGAATATACGCTCTGCCCCTACTGGGGTGGAATGGGCGGAGTGGATTACTTCATGAATGAAGATGAAAACCGCCTGTATTACACCTACTCATGGGGCAGCGGTATGCACCATTGCTTTGTGGCATACTTTGATTTTGAGACAAAGGAGACGATCGATATTTATCATCAGCTTGATACCGACATGATGCTGTTTTATACTCCCGAGGGCATTAAGGTCTTTTCCTGCAAACTGTCGGGTGAGCTTGACACCTTAATTGTTGAACCAACAGAATACATCGGCACCATCGTCAACGGTGAGCTTATCGAGGCAATCCCTTCCCATCTGATTGTGACAGGCAGCTACTCGTTTGCTTCGTCAACTTGGGGCATGAGCGTAAAGGTCAACCCACAGATGCTTGGGCTTTATCCAAACTATCTTGCCAACTGGACAGTCGAGGGCGGTACGCTTTGCGTGTGGGATGAACAATCTCTGACCCCGATTGAAGCCGTTGGCGTCCATGACCCGACTGTCGAGCTGATTTGGGTTCCAAACGGAGCAACGGAAGCCACGATTAAACTGATGCTCTACGACCCTACTTCGAGCCAAATGTCCAACGATGAGACTGGCGAAACTATTTCCATCACGCTCAACGGTATATATTACGAGGTTTATGAGCATTCCACCGCCTCAGTCCATGTCATTCCCACCGAAGAAATCCCCAATAATTAGACTAGTTTTGGGTATGAAAAAGCCTGTACTCCATGCAAAATGCGGAGTTACAGGCTAATTCTTTTTTGATAAATGATATTAGGAGACGACTGCGCCAAGAGTAACGGTCGTGCCTCTTATCCAGCCTTCCAAGCCGTTGGAGAGTACACGGACATGATACCACAAGTCGTCACCGGAGTTGACTACGCTGCCGATTATGCCTATCTCGGTTCCCACAGCAAGCGGAGTCTCGCTAACCTTGTCGGACGTTGTCGTGGAGCGCACACGCAGATACACCTGAGCAGCAACAGTTGCATACTGACTGATGCGTGCGTTGCTAAGTGTTACATAATCGACAAGTACCCAGCCCGTTGTCGCTTCACCCTTGATTTGAACATGATACCAAAGGGTTGCCGCATTGGTCGCCGCCTTCTTCTCAAAGACATATACCGGCGTGTCCTTTGCCATTGTTTTTACAATGGAGTGTTCCGTGCCTGCATCGGAGCGCAGATGAACGCTTGCGGCGTTAATTACTCCTTGGGCAGTCACACCGGATTGTCCGTTGGGGGTAGGGGTAGGCGAGGGGGTAGGCACAGGCGATGGACCTGCGCTAAGAGAGGTCAGCGTTGGGAATG
Organism: Eubacteriales bacterium; assembly: GCA_028694155.1. Classification (GTDB taxonomy): domain Bacteria; phylum Bacillota; class Clostridia; order Christensenellales; family CAG-138; genus JAQUTY01. Next base: position 193,404 of record JAQUTY010000001.1, on the reverse strand, counting down.
CGCTTGACAGAACAAAGCCCTCAACGCCTGTGTCGAGCAAGCGAATCTTGTAGAACGTGTCCTTTCTGCCGATGATTCCAACGTTGGTATCGAATACTACCGTTGTCAAAACGGTGCTTGTCAGGCTCGCCTCTTTGTACATCGTAGCGTTGACAGCGGCCTTTCCGTAGGCGACCAAGGGATCGTTGGTAGTCTCTATATACTTTGCCAGAGCCCAGCCCTTGAGCTGAGTGTCTTTAATCTGGATATACCACCAGTCGCCCGAATTTGAGAATACATAAACCTTTGTGTCACGCTTCATAAGAGTGACAACCGGATAGCTGGTGCCTGCGCCCGTTCTGAGGTTCAGCTCGTTTGCGTTGATTTTTGCTTCGGCGATAACACCGTCAAGCCCCGTAGGATTGGTCGGGGTGGGTGTCGCAGTAGGAGTAGATGTAGGAACATAGGGCGGTAGAGTCACCGTTACGGCTGAGGGCGGTATGGTGTCAAGATGAACAACATAGCGCATAATGACGGTTGCGTCAGCAGCGGTAATGTTACCATCGTTGTTGCACTCGGCGCAAAACTCCTGATCGCCGCTTAGCGTTTCCAGCTTGACAATATAGCGCAAAATCAGTGCAGCGTCTGCTGCTGTGATGGTTCCGTTTGCGTCCACATCACCAACGGCAGGTGATTTCGTTTGGATATCCTCCTTTTCGGCTGCGGACGTGGGAATGAAACATACGGTAAGCATCATAATGATGGCGAACCACAAACAAATACGTTTTTTCATGGGCTATCCCCTCCCTTTCATGTGCTTTCGCGTCATTATATCATGTAAATCTTGGATAGACAATGGGTAAAACTGTGGTATAATGTAAAAAACGCATGGAGTATACATTTTGGACGCATTTATAGTCTCTTTCGAGGTCGTTGCCCCACTATTGGTGCTGATGGCGTTGGGTGTGCTGCTCAAAGCCGTCAAGCTCATCCCCGAGGGCGCGTTCCTTATAATGAATAAACTCATCTTCTACTTGGGCATTCCTGCGCTGGTTTTTTTGAGCATCATCTCCTCTGATGCGCCGATTTGGGGCTACGGCGGCTTTGCGCTGTGGATAGCGTCAGCGTTTATCATCGTGTTTGTGCTGCTGTTGATTATCGTCCCCCGTTTTGAAAAGGACAACAGCCGCCGAGGAGTGCTTGTTCAGGGAATGGTCAGAAGTAATGACGCTGTGTTCGGGCTTGCGGTAGCAGGGGCTTTTCTGGGCGAGGAGAACCTTGCGGTGATGTCCTTTGCAGTAGCACTGTCCGTTCCCATACTCAACGCCATGGGAGTGTTAGCACTTGAGATATTTCGAGGCGAGAAAATTCGACCGCTAAAGATGCTCCTAAACATCATCAAAAATCCCATCATCATTGCAGTTTTGTTGGGCTACATCGTCAGATATACGGGCATCGGCTTGCCCACAGTTATTCTTGTGCCACTTGGTCATCTGTCAAATATGTGTACGCCGCTTGCGTTCATAGTTCTTGGCGGAATACTCACCTTCAAGTCCGTTAAAGATAACCGTGCTGCGCTGCTGTGGGTATCGCTTGTCAAGCTGCTGATACTGCCCTTGCTTGCAGTCTCCGTTGCCCTGCTGATGGGTTATCGTGGGGATATGCTGCTTGCCATATTGGTGCTGTTTGGTGCGCCCACCGCCATGTCGAGCTTTCCGCTTGCGTGCGGACTGGGCGGAGATACAACCTTGGCAGGCGAGCAGGTCGCAGTAACGACCGCCCTATCCCTGTTTACAATGTTCTTATTCCTATTTTTCTTGCAGCTTGGAGGCGTATTATGACCGAACGACTTTATCTTATTGACAGCGAGCAGTTTATTTGCACGGCGACCGTCACCGCCTGCGTTCCCTGCGACAAGGGCTATGCAGTCGAGCTGGACAGGAGCGTGTTTTTTCCCGAAAAAGGTGGACAGCCTTGCGACAAAGGGAGCCTAGGCACGGCAACCGTTACGGATTGTCAGGAGGTGAACGACCAGATTGTCCACTACTGCGACAAGCAGCTAAAGGTTGGCAAAGTTGTCGAGGTCGTGATAGACCAACAACGCCGAATGGATATAATGCGTCAGCACACGGGCGAGCATCTCATCTCGTTTTTTGCTTGGGACACATTCAAAGCGTTCAATGTTGGCTTCCATTGTGCAATGGACTATGCCACGCTCGACCTTGACAAGCCGCTTTCAAAGGACGATGTTGAGAGGCTGGAGAACCTTACAAACGACTATGCCCTGCGGAACGTTCCTGTAACCGCAGCCATATTTGACAGCGAGGACGAGCTTAGGGACATAAAGCTGAGAAAACATACCGAGGGACTTACTGCCCCAATTCGTGTCGTTACAATCGAGGGTGCGGACGTATGCACCTGCTGTGCGCCGCACGTTAGGCACACAGGGGAGATAGGGCTTATAAAGATTGTGGGCGCAATCGCATACAAGGGCGGAATGAGATTGACCTTCCTGTGCGGCGGCCGTGCGCTCAGATACTTGCAGGGCTTGCAAAATGAATTGGAGGAGCTTGCTTTGATGTACTCGACCTCCTTTGAACTTTTGCCTGCCGCAATAAGGAAACAGGGCGAGGAGCTGAGCCGCAGCAACAAGGAACTTAAACAAGCCACCGCCAGACTTGACGAGCATCTTGCCGACAAGCTCCGTCACGAGGCGGCTGTGGTAAGAGGAATACAGCTCATTGTGACCGATGTTGGCAATGTGGAGGCACGCCGCCTGCGTCCGCTGGCACAGGGAACGCTTGAGGGTAAATCGCTGAGTGTGATTTTTGCTCCATGGGGTGAGCAGGTCAACTACATTGCAGCTTGCAAGGGCGTTGACATGGATATGAATGAGTGCATTAAGGCGGTCAACGCCGCACTCAACGGCAAGGGCGGAGGCAGAGGAGACATGGCGCAGGGCAGCGCAAAGCTGACTTGCGATTTATCAGACACCATTGAGCAGCTTAGACACTATTTTGAGAGACTGCTGGGCTGAATCTTAACAAAATACTTATCAATAAGGGCGATGGGACGGTAATTGAGCTTTGAGTAGCGAAGACCCTCATCGCCTGCATCGTCCTCACGATTGACAAATTTAACGCCCTCATGCGCCTGAACGAACGCCTGCGCCATGGCAGGATATGCGCCTGCTATATCCATGCGTGCCTTCTCAACGTGGACATAGAGCGTGTCGAACCGCCGTTCGCCAATGGAAAGAGCGATTACCTCATCGTCTAGCGTAAGGCACAGCGCACTTTGACCCAGTGCCTCACGATGTATGAGCAATTCCTTTGCGCCTATAAGCTCGTTTTTTTCGATGTCGTTCATATCGTCATGCTCGGCGGCATAGCGACACAGAAAATCAAAGCAAGCACCCTCAAGAGCCTTTGTCACGGGCCTGCGTTCTACTTGGGGATACTCACGGAAAAAGCGATTGACGTGGTTGCGCTGGGTGTGATACTGCTTGCCGCTGTATGACAAAAAGCCCTCGGCGTCATACAGATAATCTGCCCATTCTCGGCGATTTTGGGCAAGAACACGCTCGCCGTAGATATCGTTTAGCACGTTAAGACCCTCTATGGGTGTGACGCAAAACTTAAATTCATCGCCACGCTCATTTGCCTCGTTTTGACAATGCTCAAGAGCCGCACCAATGTCGCCGTCTCCAATGGGGAAGGTATAGCAGTCGCCATCTGCACCATAGCTTGCACGAATGCAGAGCATGCCGCCGCTGATGGAGAAGTAGGTGACGTAGGCGTTGCGCCATTGATAGACTGCGCCTGCAGTATTGTCGCAGATGGAAGGGTGATGCGCCTTATAGAAGGGCGTCAAAAGATGCATATTTTCGCTTGTCAGTCTTGTAAACATACGCCTCATTATATCATGTCTCCAGCACGTTTACAATCACTAAAGCAAACAGTTTCTTGACAGAATACAGGCTCCTCTGGCAAACTGCGTTTGCTCCCGGGCGAACTGTAGGGGCGAACTGTGTTCGCCAGTTTGAACTTTCATGCGTGAGCCGTTAGAAGCCGTTTTCGATGGTAAATTCCTCCGCATCCCAATTCCAATCGTCGGTGACGTGGTCATCGGCAAAGGGCGAGTAGGTCTCAACGAAAATGCTGCGGGCGATTGGATCGAAGGAAAGTATTCGCAAATACCCATCCTTGGCGCCACGACCCTGACAGTTGAAAAGAGTGGCGCAAACCGTTCGCTCCGACTCCCCATCGCCATCATCATCAAAATGAGCATATTGCCTAAAGAATCCGCTAAAATGTCCGTTCAGAACCAGACGAACATTGGGACATTCCTTGACGATGTGCTTTTCATATATGCGACCGTAAACACCTATATCGCTCACGCCCAAGTAAGCATGAGTAAAAAACACTCCTACATAATCAGGGTAGGCATCGAAAACGGAACGAGCCCAGCTAAGCGCAGCCTCATCACAAACATCAAAGCCCAGCCCCACAAAGACGAAGCTGCAGCCTCCGGCAGACAGTGTCGTGTAGCAGCCCTTCCCACCCCCGTAGAGTTGCTGGTCAGGCAGACTGGTGGCAAAGTCTCGTCCAAGGTATGCGCCGTAGTCCAATTTTGTCGAGCCAATATCGTGATTGCCGGCAATGGATATGAAGGGGACAAGCTGCTCAAAACGAGCCAACCCCTCCTCGAATACTTCCCAGTAAATTCTCTTCCAACCGTTTTCGGAAATATCGCCGGTATGCACCACCAGTTGAATGTTGCGAGCCTCAATGTTGTCCCTAATCCAATCCGCCATGGCAAAGAACTTCGTTCGTTCGTTCTCATAGTACAGCAACGATTGTGTATCCGTCATCCACACGATGGAGAAGGGCGTAGGCGCAGGGGTAGACGTAGGCGTGGGCGAAGGAGTAGGAGTAGGTGTGGGAGTAGGCGTAGGCGTAGGAGTTTCAACAACAGTAGGGGTAGGAGACAGAAAGTGTGCAGTTGAAGGAGCAACCTTGGAAACGAGCTGTGTGGCTTTATGCACACAACCCACAAAAGAGATTGAGCATAAAATGCATATTGTGATTAGCTTCAGCACATGAGATTTAGTCATATACAAATAATAACAGTTAGCGAATATAATGTCAACAAACGATGCTCGAAATTTGACAGATTGACTATTTTGGAGGTTCTGATATAATTGTGAAATCTTAGTAAGGTGGTAGATAATTTGTTCGACGGGTATAACCCAACAAAGGAGTATAACGAAACGATTGAACCCGATTGCACGTTAGAATATGACCGCCCCGATGCTTACCATGCCGTTGGGGAGTTTCGTTCGGACGCAGTGGAGTATTCCAAACCCATTGCCACGGTTACGCCCCGAAAGAGCAAAAAAGCGTATTTGTTCTTTGCAGCAGCCGCCTTGACCGTATTTACCCTGATGCTGTCAAAGGCAGTACAAGGCACTGTTGCCGAACCTACGGCGGAGCCTGCTGCAACGCCTACATTAACGCCCGTGGCAACATCGGATCAGCCTTAGCGAACATGACGCATGAGGCAATCCGTCAATAACCAATGCTTGGAGGACAACAAGATGAAAAAGGTTAATTTTAACCTAAAAAGATTGATAGTATTTGCAGTGCTGATACTGCTGTTCATTTGGCTTTTGAACCCCTCGTGGATACCCTTCATCGGAGAAGAAACTCGTGATGCGCTGTCAAACGAGCTGGCAGGTGCATTCTCATCTAAATCCGCCGATTCGTTTGGACTTACGCTGCCAAGAGTGCTGACACTTTTTGCGGTGCTGGCAATCACATGGGGAGTATATCTGATTGTGGCGTTTGTGTTTAAGCATACGACCATTCGCACCGCCCGTGCCAAGACGATTTGCGGACTGCTTCAGAGCTTCTGCAAGTATGCCGCGCTGCTAATCAGCATCTTTTGGGGATTGTCGGTGCTGGGGGTCAACACTACTGCGCTGTTTGCAACGGTGGGAATTGCCTCGCTGATTATCGGCTTTGGAGCGCAGAGCTTGATTGAGGATATATTCACGGGGCTTGCCATCATTTTTGAGGGGCAGTACAATGTGGGGGATATACTCATTCTGGATAACTTCCGTGGAAAGGTTGTTAGCATCGGCGTGCGCACAACGGTGTTGATGGATATTGGCGGCAATCTCAAAATAGTCAACAATTCGGACGTCCGCAATTTTCAGAATCGTTCGCATGAGCTGTCTGCGGCTATCTGCGATGTGCAGATCGGCTACGATGAGAAGCTGGAACGTGTAGAAAAGCTGATTGAAAAACGCTTGATAGAGTTGAAGAAAGAGCAGTCCCAGAGGTTCGTTGGAGATATATCCTATCTGGGCGTTCAGGAGTTGGGTAGTTCGGGTGTCACACTCCGCATTGTGGCTCGTGTCAACGAGAAAAGTGTATTCGATGCGCAGCGCACCCTCAATCGTGAAATCAAGCTGCTGTTCGATGCCAACAATGTAACCATACCCTACACCCAGATTACCTTGCACAGCGACCCAAAGGAACAGTAATCCCCCGGCTGACTCGTTCCATGGAATCTCAATAATCTTGGCAAGTACGTTCCTCACTTCCCTGTTGCCCTTGGCAGCTTTATCCAGCACCCTTGACGGCTCTCTTGAAAAGAATAATGTCACCTGTGCTTCACACTACCACACGAGAACAGTCATTGAGATGGATTTGGGAAAGATTACAGCATAAATTGGAGAGAAGCAGGTGTGATGGCACGCAAACCACAGCTTGCACCAATCAGCAATTATATAGAACAGTCAATTACAGCAACTAAACGACAATCACTGCAAAACCGATACGGCGTCAAGAATTGTCTTTTCATATGCTTCCCTGCCATATTTATCCACTTCCGCTTTGTTTTTTTCACCGTGTGTCAGACACCCGGCACCGTTTATACAGCCGCCAATGCATGCCATGCCTTCGATAAAATTAGCATCTGTTACGTTCTTTCTTTTTTTCAGTAAGGCAATTTTGCACGCCTCAATTCCATCACAGGTACAAGGCTTCAAATCAAAATTAAGCGACTGCTCTCGGATTGCTTGGGCAACAGCATCGGTAAGACCGCCTGAACGAGCGAAAATTCGCCCAAAGTAGGATGCATTATCAAGCACATCTTCCTCAAATTGCGTAATGTCCATATCAAGGCTGTCGAACAACGCTTGCAGCTCCTCAAAGGTAATGACTGCGTCCACAAACGGCTTAACGCTTTCCTTTTGCACTTCAGCTTTTTTTGCGGTGCATGGGCCAATGAACACTGTCTTGCAGTCGTTCTCACGTTGCTTGATGTATTTTGCGATTGTCGTCATGGGGGAGAGATTATGTGAAACTAAGGGAAGCATATCGGGGAAATTCTTGCCAACATAATCCACAAACGCCGGACAGCACGAACTTGTCAAAAATCCTTTTTCTGCAAGCTCAACAGACTCGCTTTTTGCAACCATATCTGCACCCAGAGCCGCTTCTACAACCGTATGGAACCCCATTTTTTTGAGCGCAGTAATAACCTGACCGAGCTTTGCATAAGAGAATTGGCTGGAAATGGATGGAGCAACAATGGCGTAGGTCTTGTACTTTGTATTGCTCTCACTCTTTTTTAGCATATCTATGACATTTAGAATGAACGACTTGTCTGTTATTGCTCCGAAGGGGCATTGATAAACACATGCGCCACACGAAATGCATTTCTGATCATCAATGGCAGCGGCATTATCCTCATTGATTGATATTGCCTTGACCTTACATGCGTTTTGACATGGACGCTTGCGGTTAATAATCGCTGTAAAGGGGCAGACATTGGCACATTGACCGCACTCGACACATTTGGACTTGTCAATGTGAGCCACATGATTATGGTCAAACGATATTGCTCCTCGTTTGCATACATCTTCACACCGATGAGCTAAGCACCCACGGCATGAATCGGTAACCTCATAGCCGGCAGCGGGACATTCATCACAGGCAATATCAATTACTTGAATGACATTTGGATTGCTTCTGTCTCCGCCCATGGCCATTTTTACACGTTCTGCCAGTATAGCACGCTCCTTATAGACACAGCAGCGCATGGTGGGCGTCTTTCCCGGAACGATTGTCTTTGGAATATCAATAGCGGAAACTGGAAGCCGTTCAGCCCATGCTTGGCGAGCTACTTCACGCAGCACCTTATATTTTAGGTATTGGACTTTGGTATCAAACTTACGCACAAGCGGCTCCCCCTTAAAAATAACATACTTTGATTCTTTTACCCATTTTTTCAAGGCATTCGGACAGCTCTTTTACAAGCTGCATTTTAATTGTAAATGTAATTGGCAAATCGGTGTTCTGATGCGCAGGATTTACCGCTTTACCCACGAAAAAATTTATGTCGGTCGCGTCTTCAAACAGCATACGGGCAATTAACGATGCACCATCCTTTTTGCAGCTCCATTTTTGGTAGGCGTTGTTATCATCCAATAGGTTCTTGGCATAATCGAGCACCCTATTTATAGTCACCACGCCCTCAGTAACAAGATCGCACCCATCTATTTGTGCAGTAGGAGGAATGTCGGGATCGGAGAAATTCAGACTCGGACGCAATTCCTTTTTTAGATAATCTGCCGCAATGCCTGAGGTCGTACCTCCGCAAACTATATGTTTCCCTTCCTTGGCAAAGAAGAGAGACATCATTTTGGTGCAGTCATCTCTGTTTGCGGGTGGACCGATAACCAAATTTACAGGCTCACGTTTACGGATACGAACTGTACATACCGTAGCATCGTCACCGGGCTTGCCCTCATAAAGACTGTCTGTATGCTCAAGCAATATTGTTGAGAGAGTTTTAGCATTGAATCCCACATCCCAAAACGTGCTCATATAGTCGACGATGTCCTCACGTTTCCAGCCGAAATTATAGCTAAGACCAACCCCTGCGTGCTCCACGCCATCAGAAAAGGTGATAAATACGTCGTTCTCCATGAGCTGTGTTTCAGCCTTATTTATTTTCTTTCCTGCAATATTTACTTCTTCAAAGGCAAGTTCCATATTCTTGCCGTTCCTGAGCATAATTGTCTTTGGATTATCATACTGGATTATTTCGGCACGACTGTTGTTTGTTATTCGAATAACGGTAAAGGTCGAATATGCAACGCCTCTAACGCTGCAAACAGGGAGAGTTTCAACAACGGTTTTCACCGATTCTTCGAGTGACAGTCCGGCCGAAAGCATAGTTGAAATGATTTTCGACGTCAAAATGGAGAGGATATTTGCTTTTACTCCACTGCCAAGACCATCAGCAAGAACCACTACTGTGGAATTGGTTTCTGGCGTTTCAAGAACTTCAACATGGTCTCCGCAAAGTTGTTCTCCAAAGTGATTAAGGCTCAAGTAACCGATATCAGCGCAAAGCTCATTCGTCTTCATTTGCAATTGATTCCTTCAACTTAGTCAGAGCAATTTTAGTTTCTGCAGCAGTTTCGCCCAGTAACGATGCAATTTCCTGAACGATGCGCATTTGCTTGTCAACCACCTTGTCTGCCGTTTCTACGGTTTGACGGCTGAATTTTTCTTTGTTTCTCTTTGCGTTCTCTTCATCGGTCACATCGCGGAAAATAGCAATCGCTTGATTGGATACTCTGTCATGCACAATGGTCAGCTCAAGAAATTTGCCACATTCGGGGTAGTAATCACGTTTGTTATCAACACGCTTTCCGTTCACCATTACATCAAAGAACGGAGTAGGATCAATAATGCGCACTATCTGCTCGCCTAGCACATCGGTTCTGGTGTTGATATTCAGCATTCGCAGTGCTGAACTATTTATCTGCTGAATCTCAAAGCTGTCGTTGACGACCATGATGCCATTTGGAGTGTTGTCAAGAATATTGTTGGCAAAGCGTTCTGATTTTTCCATCAGGTGAGGGAGACACATCGTGTAGTCCGCTTTTCCCTGATAAACCGCTATTGCCTTTTCACGACAGGTGTCATAGCCGCAAGTCCCACAGTTAAGCTCATCTTCCGGTTTGGTTTTTCCCATCTTTTTTAGTATCTCGGCAATTATTGATTCACTTGGCATAATCCGATGGGTAGCTTCTCCAACATAATCAGCGGCAATATACTTTAATTCTGGCTGCTCAATACTAAAATCGCTATCGCCTGCAAAGGTAGTAACAGCATGGTAGTTGCGCAAGGGGTTGTTGTGAGCTTTCTGCATAATAGGGCCACCTGCACAACTTCCGGGGCAGGAGGACATTTCTATAAAGCATTTGTGAAGTCCGCCTGCGGCAATGTCGTTGAGCACGTTCTTGCAGTTCTCAATCCCATCTACCGAAAAATAAGTATAATTCGGGTTCCTGTTTTGCATTGTGCTGAGCACGCCTCCATTTGTGGGGAAAAGGCGAGCAAGCCCCGCTTCGCCATCGTCCTTTTCATCGCCAATAGTGATTCCGGCAGCCAAAAGCATGGAAGAAATCTCATCAAAGGTGAGCGTAGCATCAATCCCGTCTTTATTGGCTTCGTCCTTTTTTGATAGGCACGGTCCAATGAATACAAACTTTGCATTAGGGTGTCTGCGTTTTAAGTCCGTGTAATGCGCACGCATTGGCGTCATCACTGGTGCCAAACAGCCAACAAGCGAAGGATAATACTTCTCTACCAGCAAGTTGATTGTGTGGCAGCAAGATGTGATGATTACATCAAGCTCTCCTAAATTGGTAAGCCTTTCATATTCCGTCTTAACCAGTGTAGCTCCAAGTGCAGTCTCTTCAACATCGGCAAAGCCGAGCTTTTTCAAGGCGATTTGAAATGCCTTCATACTTTTGCCCTTGAAATAGGCAGGAAAAGATGGAGCAACGCTTGCGTATACAGGCGAAGATTCTTTAAGCATAACGCCCACAATCTCGGTTTCGTCCACAATCTTTTTCGCATTCTGAGGGCATACTACATAACACTGACCACAGAGAATACACTCGTCCATCACCACGCTTGCAAGATTGCCCGAAAAGCGTATGGATTTAACAGGACAATGCCTAATACATTTATAGCAGTTTTTGCAGTTGGATTTATCAAACTTAATGAAATCCATTATAATTGTTTCTCCTTCCAAAAATAGAGCCCAAGGATTAGATGTTATTTCGTCCCAATAGCACTTATGGATATCGAGTGGACTCAGTTGGTTTCTACTAGAGCTTATTTAGTACTTCGCTCTCAAAAAACGTCTTTACCGTTTCAGGGCTGACAGAAAAGAATTCGTCATCTACTGTTACGCAGACGCCCTGCTGACATTTTCCCATGCAGAAAGTTCCCGAAAGCTCAACCTTGTCCTTCAGTTTGTTCTCAGCAATAAGGAATTGTAGCTGTTCAACGACCTGCCGTGAGCCCTTGATGTGACACGATGATCCGATACACACTGTAATTTTCATAATACTTCCTCCGTTTATTGATAATCTACTACGTCAACCCATGAAAGCAGGAACTGGCGTTCTTTTTCGTTACCCTTGACCGACTGTGAAGCAGCCACAATGGGCATCCACTTTTGAACATACCGTTTGTCGGTATTACTCTTTTTGCAGAACAAGTCAAGATACTCGTTGGCTCCGTCAATATCTCCTGCAAGCCAGAACAACAGATAGGTTCTTGCGGCATCCGCTGAGGCATTGCCTTGAGTAGCGTGCGCCCAGTCGATAATGTAGGGCGTTCCATCCTCGGAAATAATTATGTTGGACGGATTGAAGTCCCCATGGCATAGCTTTGTATGCTTAGGCATTGCCTCAAGACGTGTGTGGAGATCATAGCGCGTGGTTGCATCAAGCGTCGTCTGGCTAATCTTTGAAAGCATTTTATCCTTCAATCTGTTCAGCTTTATGCAGCTCTTTGACTGCACCTCAAGCTGAATGTCTACCAACTGGTTAAGGTATTCACCCTTTTTGTGGGGATTCTCACTCATCAGCTGCCAAAGAGTCTTGCCCTTGATATACTCGGATACAATCGCCCATTTTCCGTCGAGCATTGTTACCTCAATTATTTTTGGAATATGAAGTCCCGTCTCCTCAACTCGAGCTTGGTTCAACGCCTCATTGAGCACATCTGCCTTTGAATAATCGGAATCAAAAACCTTAATACATTTTTCGCCATCGCGGTACACAGTTTTGTTATTCCTTACTGCAATTACTCTGTCAAGTCTCATTTTCTGCTCCTCCTTACATTTTTTTGCCTTTGCGGTAGATTCGCTTAATCGGGTCGGGATTAAGCGGGCTCATATCCTGACAAGGTCTTTCGGCCTCTACAAACTCTTTGCCATAATAAGCGTTCAAATACATTTGCCGAATTTCGCTCATAAGCGGATAACGTGGGTTGGCACCGGTGCACTGGTCGTCGAACGCTTGTTCCGTCATTTCATCGAGCCTGTCCATATAATCTGCTTCATTGGCAACATAGTCCTTAATCGTTGGCTTGATTCCCACTCTTGCTTTAAGAGCATCAATCGCATTGATAAGATTGTTCAGCTTTTCTTCGTCATTCGTGCCGCCAATTCCAAGACTGTCGGCTATTTGCGCATAACGAGCAAGCGTATGCGGATGATCATATTGAGGGAAAGTTCCCATCTTTTCAGGCGTCTGTGCAGCATTGAAACGCAAAACCTCATCAATCATGAGCGCATTTGCAATTCCGTGTGGAATGTGGTGGAAGGCACCTAGCTTGTGTGCCATTGAGTGGCAAACACCTAAGAATGCGTTTGCAAATGCCATTCCCGCCATAGTAGCAGCATTTGCCATCTTTTCACGAGCTTCTACGTCGTTTTGTCCATTGTCATAAGCACGGGGCAGGTATTGGAAGATAACCTTTAATGCCTGTATTGCCAATCCGTCCGTATAGTCGGTCGCCATCATGGAGGCGTACGCTTCAAGCGCATGGGTTACGGCATCAATTCCGGATGCTGCTGTCAATCCACGAGGAGCTGTCATGTGGAAGTCTGTATCAATGATAGCCATTTTTGGAAGCAGCTCATAATCGGCAAGCGGATATTTCACGCCTGTTTTTTCGTCAGTGATAACGGCAAAGGGAGTAACCTCGCTGCCTGTGCCTGCGGAGGTAGGAATGGCGATGAAGTATGCTTTTTCGCCCATCTTCGGGAAGGTATAAATACGTTTACGAATATCCATAAAACGCATTGCCATGTCCATGAAGTCCGCCTCAGGATGCTCATATAGCACCCACATAATTTTTCCTGCATCCATTGCAGAACCACCGCCCAGTGCGATGATTACATCAGGTTTGAAGGATTTCATTTGCTCTGCGCCCGCTTTTGCGCAAGCAAGCGTTGGATCGGGAGCAACGTCAAAGAACGTAGTGTGCTCAATTCCCAGCCGATCGAGCTTGTCGGTAATCGGCTTTGTGTGCCCATTATTGTATAGATAGCTGTCGGTAACAATGAAGGCTTTTTTCTTACCAAGCACGGTTTTCAATTCGTCAAGTGCTATGGGCAAGCAGCCTTTCTTTAGATAAATCTTTTCCGGTGCTCTGAACCAAAGCATATTCTCTCTCCTCTCAGCGACGGTCTTTATGTTAATTAGATGTTTCACTCCAACATTCTCTGATACGCTGTTTCCTCCCCATGAGCCACAACCGAGCGTCATCGAAGGAGCGAGCATAAAGTTGTACAAATCCCCAATACCGCCCTGCGAAGAAGGCGTATTCACAAGGATTCTGCAGGTCTTCATTCTCTGAGAGAATTCCGCTAGCTTTTCCTGCTCCGTGGTAACGTTGAGATAAATTGAGGAGGTATGCCCGTAACCGCCGTCCGCGATGAGGTGTTCCGCCTTCAAAAAAGCATCAGCAATATTTTTGGCTCTGTACATTGCAAGCACGGGGGAGAGCTTCTCGTGTGCAAACTCTTCAGAGAGTTCAACGCTTTCAACCTCGCCTATGAGTATTTTCGTTCCCATGGGCACGGTTACTCCTGCCAGTTCTGCTATCGTTACTGCCTTTTGCCCGACAATTTTTGCGTTGAGCGCACCATTGATTACAATCGTTTTTCTGACCTTTTCTGTTTCTTCTCGATTGAGGAAATAGCAACCTCTGTCTGAAAACTCGGCTTTTACAGCGTCATATACAGCGTCAAGCACGATAACCGACTGCTCTGAGGCACAAATCATTCCGTTATCGAAGGTCTTGGAATGAATAATGGAGTTGACGGCAAGAACTATGTCTGCTGTGTCGTCAATTATTGCAGGAGTATTTCCGGCGCCCACTCCCAGTGCAGGTTTGCCCGAGGAATAAGCTGCCTTTACCATTCCGGGGCCACCGGTAGCAAGAATGATATCGGCTTCCTTCATTACAAGGTTTGTCATCTCAAGGCTTGGAACATCCACCCATGCAATTATGTCGTCGGGTGCGCCTGCCGCAACTGCGGCTTCAAGCACAATCCTTGCTGCGGCAATGGTTGAATCTTTAGCTCTTGGGTGCGGACTAATGATAATTCCGTTACGGGTTTTCAAAGCTATCAGAGTTTTGAAAATTGCAGTCGAGGTTGGATTGGTTGTAGGAATGACCGCAGCAATCACACCTATTGGCTCTGCAATCTTCTTGATGCCAAACGCCTTGTCCTCCTCGATTACTCCACAGGTTTTTGTGTTCCTATATGCATTGTAGATGTATTCTGAGGCGTAGTGGTTTTTAATTACCTTGTCCTCAACTATTCCCATGCCTGTTTCCTTTACGGCAAGCTTGGCAAGTGAAATTCTTGCCTTATCAGCCGCTGTTGCAGCGGCAAGAAATATTCTATCCACCTGTTCCTGAGTATAGGTGGCGTATTGCTTTTGCGCTTCTCTAACACGGTTGATAGCAATTTCAAGCTTGTCCACTCCATCAGTAAAAACATATTCTTTTTCTTTCACGATTGTTCCTCCTATTATCATGTATTTGTAAAATTACCAATGTTCCCAAAGCAACCTCTATGGGCTGTTCTTCACGACATGGGTTAAACTATCTTTTTTTGTTGACTGTGCGGCAAGCAATGCCAAAGATGATGCCAAGTTTTCATTTCTAAGTTGTATGCTTTTGGGAACTTTGAGTTTTATGGGAGCAAAATTCCAAATAGCACATACTCCGCTTGACACAGCAATGTCGCACACCTCTTGCGCAGCACTTGACGGAACTGTAATAATTGCAATATTTACACTATGATACAAGCAATAGCTGTTTAGTTCCGAAAGCGGAAAAATCGGTTTGGACGTTGAGGATAAGGATAATATTTTTGAATCAACATCAAATGCGGCTGTAATCTTTATGCCGTATTTGCCAAAGCCATTGTAATCAAAAACGGCCTTGCCGAGCTTACCTGCTCCTATCACAACAGCAGTCACCCCGCCGTCAGGGCTCAATATGCTCTCAAGTCTGGCAATAAGAGGCTTAATTTCATATCCGGTCTTTGGTTTTCCTGCACCGCTAATGCCTGCCAAGTCCTTCCTAACAAGCACCTCTCCATAGCCAAGTGCCAACGAAATGTTCGTTGCGGAAACATTTTGAATACCATGCTTAATCGCTTCGTTCAAATACTCAAGGTACTCTGGAACTCGTTCCAACATTGGTTTAGTCAAAAAGCCTTTCCTTTCCATGACCTGTCTCTCCTTCTTTTGCTAACTGAATTATAGCGCGCAAAAAGAAGAAAGGGAATTCCGCATTTGATATATCGATATTATGTGTATCGATATGCCGTTAATGCAAAAAATTTCCGTCATACGGAATATTTAGGCAACAGGGATTTAATTTACAAGTATTTGCGTTTTGCCTCGCATAGCTCAGTAATAAATATCTTATCAAGCTCCGAAAGAGAATAGTTTTCCTTGTATATCAAGACATCCTTATAAACCCTCTTGTTTTGAACGCAGATTTTTTGAATTAGGCCATATCGATTCAAAAGTTCATTCGGAATAGGCGATACCCACATGAAGGTTGATGGGTTTTCAGCGAGCAGCTCAAATTGGCTTGCACGTTCAAATACATATATTCGGCGGTTGATGCCCTCAGGAGGTTCATTCTTTCGCACCTCAACAAGTGGAAGCGAGGGAACATAAGGGTCGGCATGTGCAATCTCGATGTAAGGCAGCAAGTCGTCATAGGTGATTTCCTCTTTATTGGCAAGAGCGTGCTCCCTGCTCATAACAAGCACATACGAAAACTCTGTTATCAGCTCGTACTGCAGCCCTTTATGCTCAAGTGCATCTTTGAAATACTTGTCATGCTGCGCTGCGTATCTTACAATGCCAAGTCGATAATCCGCATTGACAATGTTGTTAATTGCTTCCAGCGAATTGGTTTCTTTGTAGAAAATCTCAACCTGACCATCCGCAGAAATGCTATTTGAAAACCTCGAAAAAGCGTATGCAATGTAGCTGGCGCGAGGTACGGATACAGAAAACTTTTGCTTGACAACTCCTGTGCTTTTGAATAAAGACTCAACCTCATCTACCTGACGCAGAATTTTCTCGGCATATTGCAAAAATTTCTCACCTTCGGGCGTTGGAGTCATGCCCTTTGATGTGCGCTCGAAAAGCGTAACGCCAAGTGAAACTTCAAGCTCTTTCATTGAACGGCTCAGATTCGGCTGTGCAATGTACAACGTTTCTGATGCCTTATTTATCGAACCGGTTTTTGCAATTTCAAGTGCATATTTCATATAAAGGATATTCATTATAATCTTTCCCTTCGGCTTCAGCATCGTTTGTGCCAAGTACCCCAAAGCAAATCCTCCACAATCGCTGCATACGGCGCTTTTCACATCCTTATTGTACCAAAACGGCCACCAGTATGCAACCGGCACTTTATTCTCACTATTTGCAAAAAAAGTAAAAATATTTTCTGCAACTGCCTTCCAAATGTGTCTACATATTGTAAGGTCAGAGAAAACGCAGACGAACTCAATATACAAGAAGGGTAGTTTTCGTGGACTACTCAACCAACAGCGGAAGCGCCTACACGACCTACTATTACCAAAGAAATGCACAAGGCGATGTAATGTTAGTGTAAAATAATACTGGGTAATTTCTTGAGCGAGTTGGGCGAAACGGAAGATGTTTTGTAATGAGGATTGACGGAGGTAACGGAGCTGTGGCTCCTGCCCCCGCGGGGGCAGGACGTGCGGCGGCGAAACGGCTTGGTGCTTGCAAAAAAATGTACAGGGAACCCCAATCTGTGGTATTCTGTAAGCGTTAAAACATTCAGAAACCGAAAGGAGTTCCCCATGAGAGATATTATACTACAGATTGCCGCCAATATGGTAGAAAAAGTTTTGGAGATTTTCGATAATTCCGACCTGACCATTGGGAGTCAATCGTGAAACGGGAACAAGGCGACCTATGCGGCAGCTGCACCGAACCGCTGGTAAGCCATGTCCTGTCTGACCGACTATCACGCAACCCACTGGCATGGAGCGCCGACGGGCTGCGGCAGATGGCAATGCTGCGTGCTTTTACCAAGAATGGAGGTGTTGTAACTTCAAACGATGTTCGCATATCGCGAAGCCGAACCGAACGAGCCAAAGATAGAAAAGCCCTTTCGGAAACAGGCTATGCGCGATACAGCGATTACGCAGAGAAACAGGTTGAAGGCTTCCTGCACAAAAAGCATGACTGGAGCTGCTTTGAACCCGCGTCAGAGACCTCTGGCAAGGTCAACGGACGCTATCTTCTCCTAAAATCTCTTTCCGCCGCTTCCCTCGTTAGCTAATTTTTTACCCGGAACAACTTGACACGGTCGTTGACACAGAACAAGTTGACACAACAACAGCAACCAAGTATAATTAAATAAAGGAGAATGATTTATATGCTGACACCGCAGGAAGTAATGAAGAAGGAATACGACATAGACAATCTGACGGACGAGGACGTGAAGGAGATACTATCGACACAAAGTCCGAGACGGATAGAGGCACTACGCAAGTTGGGTTATTCCGACAAGACAATAGCCGAACTAATACTGACCTATTAAGCAAATACAGAGACAGGCGCAGACAATTACTCTTGACAATAACAGTAATAGACTGCGATTGACGGATTCAGATATGGCTTGCTACTTTCCTGACACCGGCGCGTTGTACATCTACTATTTTTGCAGCGATGGCGGCATCATGGCAAACTATACTTACAACAATTCAATTCTGTTTGATGTACGAAAACCTAAAGGCTCGTGACGAGAAGCGTTTAGCCACAGCCACTAAAGAGGCAAATAGTTCACAGAAAGCAAACAACAAGAAGGTCAAAGACGCAACCGCTTTGCTTGCACGGCACTTCAATGGTTACTTGCAGGACTTCTCCGCAGAGATTGAAGCCATCAAATTAGGCATGAGCATCAATCAAGACAGTTTAGCACGCAGGACACAGCCAGTAAACGAATACGTGCGTAGCGAGCGGGACGCTGGCAACGCACGTTCCATTGCCGAACAGAAGCGTCAAGCGATACGCTTTGCTGCTGCAATTGGCGTGAAAATCGAGATTGCCACATTTGATGAATCGTTTGAGAAAACTCATAATTTGCAAGAAAACCATGCTGACTATTCTCCAAATGCGCAGGGACTTTACACTGACGGAGTTTTGTACATAAACGAGAGGTACATCGACCCAACATCGCAGAGTGCCATGTTTGTTACCATCAAGCACGAACTAAGCCATTTCATTGAAACAAACAGTTCCGCATATCAAGCGATGCTCCGTTTCACGAAGGGCTATCTGCGTTCGCAGGGCATGGACTTTAGCGTGATTGCAGCGCAAAAGACCGCCGACTATCTGCAAGAGGGCATTGCTTTAACGCCTGCACAAGTCGAGAGTGAAGTTGTGGCAATGGTTAATTCGGAAATACTGCTCAACGACCCACAAGCCGTCGCAGCGTTTGTTTCCGATGCTCCGAATGTGGCACAACGGTTTTGGACGAGGCTCAAAGACATAATATCCAACTATGGCAAGGTGCGACCCGACAAGCAGCTGCTTGCAGGAAACGCCATGTTCAAGGCAGCATTCCAAAACGCAAAGGCAGTCGTAACGCATACAGACACGCCGCGGACGATTAACGACACGGAACAAGTTGACACAGAACAATCCGATGTGTATAATGATATTAGGCAAGAGTACAGGGCGATAGTTGCTCCGTATCACAACACGCAGGTTACAAACAGCAACTTTTCCGATGTGCGTAGCAAGGTCAGTGTTCCGTTCAAGGAAGCCGCAGAGAAAATTGCCAAGTCATTAGGCGTTGAAATAGTTGGAACAGAGGATAACGTTGGTAGCTATACCTTTGAGAAAACGGGCGAGAAGGTCCGAGAAATCAGCTCAACCTTTATCATCAAAGCCGAATCGCAGGAAGCGGCAGACGTATTCGCTTCGATGCTTGGAGATATGGGGCATGAAACGCAGGAATCTGTCATAAGCGGACGTTACTTGGCGGAGAACGAACAAGACAAAGCAACTTGCATTGAACTCGAAATTCCAGTAAAGAACCTTGACGGTGACATCGAGACACTCCACGACCTGATTAAGTCTGCTGGATTTGATGCAGCAACGTTAGACACAACGAACAATGTTGTGCGAATACTGAACTTTGACACCAATGTTACACCCGAACAGATAAAAGAACAGTTTGAAAATATTTTTAACGGAATAGGAGATTATTATGACGATACAAGAAGCAATCAAGCACGACGACAGCAAAGTAGCCTATATACTGCAAGCGATAGAAGAAGTCTTTACCAAGCATGGGAAAACAGTCGAAGTGACCTTCGACAGAGCGGGGCAGTATTCGGTGACGGTTCCCTGCTTGCCGAGGCAAAAGCCAGAAACGAGCAATTTCAGCGAGAGCAAGAACGAGCAAAGCTAAAGAAGCAAGCCACAGCAGCGGACGTTTAGTAGCAGCTGACTATTCGACCAACAGCGGAAGCACCTACACAACCTACTATTACCAAAGAAATGCGCAAGGCGATGTAATAAACAACTTGACAGCACAGGCGCAACCATTGTACAATACGCATATGATACATGGGGCTAACTCGTCGGCGCGGACTTCGCTCTATCGCTTCCGCATTAAGGCGAAAGCTCATTAGCTCCGTCGCTTCTCCTCTTCGCAAAAAGTCATGCTTGCTGCGGCTGTTCGCTTGTAAACGCACTCTCAACGCCTCCGCATCGCTACCAACTTTTTGCGAGTATGGCACCGGCACCTTGGCAACTTCATTAGGCGCAAATCAGCCCTTCCGCTACCGTGGGTACGTCTACGACAGCGAAACACAGTGGTACTACCTGCAAAGTCGCTACTACAACCCGGAAGTAGGCCGCTTCTTATCCTCTGACGTGCTTCTATCCACCGGTCAGGGCGTTCTCGGTCACAACAGCTACGCCTACTGCCTCAACAATCCCATAAACATGAGTGACCCGAGTGGTAGATTGTGTCGAAGCGAGAATGCCGAATGTACGGATGGGAAGAACAATGTATGGAAGGAGTTGCGCATATATAGAAAAAGACTATTTTTCAGTAGTATGGATGACGCTGCGGAGTATTTTGCGAAGCAGGCAAATTATCTGACAATGAGTCTTGACCGAGAAGTATGTGCCGTAATTTATTATGAACAGTACTTCGACGCTCAGACAAACAAATATGCAAATAGATACTATTTATCCAATGTGTTCGTGGGAGAGCATGATAATGTTATCGGGAAATTCTTAACTTACGGTAGCTTACCAAATGTGGTCGCATTTGTTCATACTCATCCCTATTGCAATGGGCATACAAGTGGAGCAAATGCATATTTTTCCACAGGCGATTGCTTCGTTGCTTGCAATATAGGATACTGCTATATGAGCGATGTTGCGTCAGGTAATCTATACAAGATATCATGGACTAGTGGGTTCAATGGGATGTTTAATGATGGAATAGCATGTTCAAGCTTGATCCCAATCAGAACCGGTCTGCCAATAGATACAACACAGTATATTTGCGTAAACTAAACGAAGGAGATCAGCGCGATGAAGCTCAATAAATTCATATGTAAAATAATGGTTTTGACTGTACTGTCGTGGCTGATGGCTTCTTTTTGCTTTGCGTGCACACAGAAAACATATTCGTTCACTCAAAAAGCACTCGAGGTTGATGGAGTACAGTATGTGTTCTGCCAAAGGTCGGAGGCCATAGATGTTGCTAAACGCATTGGGAAGCTTGACAGCGGAGAATGGATATACACCCTGCGCAATGATGAAGATCAAATCTTTCTATTTATAAAGGAAAAATTCGGCAATTCAAAGTATAACCTGTTGGTTCGTGCTGATATTGGGGAACCGGTCATTAATAATGACCCCATCGAATATATCAAGATCGAATCAGAATATAGCGATATTACAAAACAGATTGTAGTAGAAGACGCTTGTCTAAAAGATCAAGGTATCATTTACAAGGTAATTGAGCTCTACTTATCAAGCAATGCCGATGATATGCCGGCGTTGCCGGGAAAGGGAACAGCCTCGTTGCAAATAGTGTATGATGGTTTTCCGCAAATTTATCAAACAATAACTGTGATAAAAGATAGTAACGACCGCTTCTATATTAGTACAGTTGAGTATCGTTATGCCGAGTTGAGTAATGAAATGGTTGCTTCATTATTTGGGCAGATGCCGATAACGTAACTACAACCATATGCAGACCAACCAGTGGAGGCAGATGCATATGACTTTACTGAAAACAGTTTTGAAAATGAGACATGAGATAGCCTAACTGGCAAGCACTTTGTAAAGTGTTTTTATCAGAGGTTGTACATCGAAGGACAAAACAGCATTGGAGGATAAATTGATGAGTAAGAGCATATTTCGAGCACTCAGAATAGGATTCGGTTCGTGTCTAATATGATGCGTCCATAGGACAAGCACCTTGACAAACAGCCCTTTTGCATTTTAGGCTCATATTGAGAACAAAAAGAAAATGCAATTTTGCCTATGATGAAAGTGGCTTGCGAACGCAAAAAGTGTATGAGCAGGATGTAACCAACTACTACTACAATGGTTCTGTCCTCATTGGCATGACAGCAGGTTCAATCTACCAGCGTTTCAGCTACGACAGCAGCGGACGTTTGGTTGCAGTCGATTACTCGACCAACAGCGGAAGCACCTACACAACCTATTATTACGTTCGCAACGGTCAGGGTGACATAATAAAACTTATTGACGGCAGCGGCAACACTGTTGTACAATATACCTATGATACATGGGGTAAACAAACCTCATGCACAGGCACCTTGGCAACTTCATTAGGACAGAACCAACCCTTCCGCTACCGTGGCTACGTCTACGATGCCGAAACTGGCTGGTACTACCTGCAGTCACGCTACTACAACCCCGAAGTCGGTCGCTTCATCTCGTCAGACGTGCTTCTATCCACAGGTCAGGGCGTTCTCGGTCATAACAGCTACGCCTACTGCCTCAACAATCCAGTGAATATGAGCGATTTGAGCGGAACAAGCTCTTTTGATAATGATTGGATCTCAACGTGTTCTGATGGGGGAAGCCCATCATACAAAGGAAGGAGAGAGAAAAAGCGTAGAGCAATATTTATTTATTACGATTATGAAGAAACGACGGCCCCGCTTGAACATTTCGCATTTGCAATAAGTGCGCGAATGGATTATCAAATATTTGTATATAAAGGTGTATCATCGTTTGAGGATTTGACTAGAGAGTGGAACGCAATAGATGGTGATGTTGATGACGTTTATCTATTCATTCATTCAAGTACAGAAGGATTTGCACTAGACAAAGAAGGCGTCTACTACTCAGATTTTTCTGGATTTGAAGAAAAGAACTTTAGAGGGAAAGTTTATTTCTACTCCTGTCACGCTTCCGGATTTGCAGAGAAATTTGCGAAGGCCACAAAAACACGTGTTGTCGCAACGTCCAGAGGGGTAAGCTACTCATGTTATAATGGGACTTATTATGTTCGAACCGATAAACTTAGCATAATACTGGGAAACGGTTGGAGGGAATATGATGGAAGATAATAAAGCCTTAAAAAGAATGCTCACCATTTGTGTAGTATTCGCAATGCTCATGCTTTTTTGTGCATGTCAAAAGCGAGATGCGCGCATCATGGACGAGCAAACATGGGAACAGTTGTTCTCCGCCGGCATATCGGAGGTTCCGGACGCAGCGCAAAACCGCGCGAGTTATTTAGAGAACAATGTGATTGTGACGGACGGAGGGGTTTTTCGAAGCAAAAATCATAATGGCGTACAGGGACTCTACTATTTCAGTGAAAATGGACAAGCTGTCTTATTGAAGGAAGGCTACTTTGCCAACCTTCAGATGCAGGGGGAATACCTCTATGCGATTGGCCTTGGCGCAAATATTTACGATAAACCGATTATGGTTCGCTTTAATCTGCGTGACAACTCAATGTGTTCCTTTGAGAAAAACATACAATATGGATATGTCTTTTCCGATGGTCACATGCTCTATGTTTATAATGAAATGATTTATTATGGCGATTGGGAAAATCAAGATGTAAAGCTACTTTTTGAAGATGCTTCTTATATGAAAATCCTCGGGCAGGATGATCTGGTCTTATTGGTGGAAACATCACAGGGCAATGCATTTCTCTTTTCACAAGCAGAAGGGATGAAGACGCTTTGGACAATCAATTCGGACTGTCGTTTTTTTGATTTGCGCGATGGCGTGGTCTATTTGGGAAAGTGGGAACGACACCAATTTCTACTGACTGCCATAACAGTGGATGGAACAGTAATTCTCAATGATGAACCGGTATCTGTGGGAGACGATTACAGCAAGAAGTATGGTTTCCGATACTATTTATTGACGTTAATGCAAACAAGAGCCCTTAGAAGTTCGTCATGCAAAATAGTGCATGATTATTGTCTCCCGAATAAAATGCATCTCATTTGCGTGGACACGAACGACGGAAACACTCATTGCTACATCTATCTGTACGGCGATCGTATTTATTACAATGGAAGTTCATATCCACTTGATGCAGCCTCATAAAGCGATTCGCACACAGGGACGGTTCCTTCGTGTCGACGAAGGAACCAAATTATCCCCAAACATCAGACTTTCTGCCCTTGACAAACAGCCCTTATGCAATTCAGGCTAATATGCGGACATAATGAAATTGCAGAACACTCTTGCCGATGGCAGCGGAACGAGCTATCAGCCAAGTGGAAGTATAGTTATGACAGGAAATATTACTTTGTACGCACAGTGGAGCAGTGGCAGTCTCAGAGACGGCACGCCCGACAGCTCGCCAAGGAGTGGCAACAACATATGCGCAATCGAAACGGTCAAGTATGAGTATGGCAATGATACATGGCAGGATCAGCTGACGCAGATGAAGACCTACACGGTGAGCGCAGCCGGAGTGCAAACCCTGACCAACACGCAAAACCTGTCCTATGATGAAATGGGCAACGCCACAAGCTATCTTGGCAAAACCCTTTCGTGGGAAGGGAAACGACTTACAAACAGCACATCATCGGGGCAGAACATTGCCTACGCCTATGATGAGAACGGCCTGCGCACGCAAAAGACCGTAAACGGTGTAACCACCAACTACTATTACAATGGTTCTGTCCTCATTGGCATGACAGCAGGTTCAATCTATCAGCGTTTCAGCTACGACAGCAGCGGAAGATTAGTTGCAGTCGATTACTCGACCAACAGCGGCACTAACTACACGACCTACTATTACCAAAGAAATGCACAAGGCGATGTAATAAATTTACTTGACAGCGCAGACACAACCATTGTACAATATGCATATGATACATGGGGCAAACTCGTTGGCGCGGACTTCGCCCTATCGCTTCCGCATTAAGGCGAAAGCTCATTAGCTCCGTCGCTTCTCCTCTTCGCAAAAAGTCACGCTTGCTGCGGCTGTTCGCTTGTAAACGCACTCTCAACGCCTCCGCATCGCTACCAACTTTTTGCGAGTATGGCACCGGCACCTTGGCAACTACATTAGGCGCAAACCAGCCTTTCCGCTACCGTGGGTACGTCTACGATACCGAAACCGGCTGGTACTACCTGCAAAGTCGCTACTACAACCCCGAAGTCGGTCGCTTCATTAGCTCAGACGTCCTCCTCTCCACCGGTCAAGGCGTACTAGGACACAACAGCTACGCCTACTGCCTCAACAATCCCATAAACATGAGTGACCCAAGTGGACTCGATGCAATAGTACTATATGATTCATCGGGACTTGGACACATTGGCATTCTAATTCAAGATGACAATGGCACCTGGTGGCATTTTTATTGGGGAGCTGGGAGCAGTAGCTCCAGCAGTTCTGGTAGGATTACATGTATATTTGGAGATGTTGAAGCTAAAACGTGGTGTTTGAAATATGAATGCACTGGCATTCCAACTATAGCAGATATCAATGATGCAGCTCAGTATTCAGGATCATATGATAAAATGAAGTATCTTTACGGGGATTACTCTATTTGCGTAAGTATTGCACAGAATCCTACAGGAGAGTACAATTTATATACCAATAATTGTTCACAGTATTCTTTATCAATATTGGCTAGTGCAGATACTGGATATAGTGATCAACTTTCAGATGCATCAGATTGTATGCTACCGTCAAAAGCATTTTCTTGTCTAGTTAATGCAACAATGGGTTGCAGTTCGCAAGCACCAGGGGGTGGCTCCAGGCTGGGTGGTTATATAGTAACATTCGAAATTAAATAGATTACGAAGGAGAGAATAAATGATAAAAAGGATAGAAAAATCAATCGACTCTCATGCGCTGCTGTTTAACGTGCTTATAGTTGCCCAGTATGTAGTAATGGAATTGTTCCTATGTGTACCTTATGCTGCATTATGGGTATTGTTTGCTGACACTACAATGACGGAATTGGGTTGGCTGTGTGCGCTTTCCGTGATAACGCTGACCATACACTATGCTTTGTTCTGGATATGTGTACAGTGTGGTGCATTGCGCAGAACAACAACAGCAATTCTAATAGCTATAGATGTGGTGCTATCGGTTCCGTTTATACTGTGCGCCATTATCCTGAGATTTGATACGACGACCGCAATGCTTGTGATGGTGCTATATCCCGTTTCGTTGCTGCTATCACGCGGAATAAACTTGTTCGTTCTAGGAAAAGTATTTAATGTGAATTGACATTACTATAATTCGGCATGACAGCAGGTTCAATCTACCAGCGTTTCAGCTACGACAGCAGCGGACGTTTAGTAGCAGCTGACTATTCGACCAACAGCGGAAGCACCTACACAACCTACTATTACCAAAGAAACGTGCAAGGCGATGTAATAAATTTACTTGACAACGCAGGCACAACCATTGTACAATACGCATATGATACATGGGGCAAACTCGTCGGCGCGGACTTCGCCCTATCGCTTCCGCATTAAGGCGAAAGCTCATTAGCTCCGTCGCTTCTCCTCTTCGCAAAAAGTCACGCTTGCTGCGGCTGTTCGCTTGTAAACGCGCTCTCAACGCCTCCGCATCGCTACCAACTTTTTGCGAGTATGGCACCGGCACCTTGGCAACTTCATTAGGACAGAACCAACCCTTCCGCTACCGTGGCTATGTGTACGACACCGAAACCGGCTGGCACTACCTGCAAAGTCGCTACTACAATCCCGAAGTCGGTCGCTTCATCTCGTCAGACGTGCTTCTATCCACAGGTCAAGGCGTTCTCGGTCACAACAGCTACGCCTACTGTCTCAACAATCCTGTGAACATGAGCGACGAAGGTGGTTGTAGACCTTTCTCAATTGAGAAGGTTGCTGACTATATTTCCGCAAATCCCAATAGGAATCGTGAAGGATACGCAACAGAACGGGAAGCTTTGAATGCCTTTCACGATGAATATAGTAACGGGCTTTCCCACGACGTAGAATACGCATCTTACATCTATTGCACGACTGATCTTGAGGGCAACAAAACATATGGATATGCGATGCCAAGGACTGATGGATACGACAACTTCGTATTCTTTTATGAGTTCAGCGAAATGCGGAAACACAAGTCATTACCTGATGAATGGAAATACAGAGTTGTGGCGATTATACACACGCATCCGGAAGGAAGCTCAATAATTGCAAGTGATATAGATATGAAATCACTTAGGAATTTTCGATACGAATCTGGCGGAGAGATTTATAAGGGTTACGTAGTAACTTTGAATCACCAAACAACTTATTATGCGCTGAATCAAAGTGGCGGTCTTAAATCCTACCGCTACTGCAAATAGATATATTGGAGGAAGCTATGAAACGGATAATTATTGTATTTACACTGTTCGTGACACTGACACTTTCTTGTGCTCCAAGCTCCAAGACTGATTTATTAAGTGATGGATCGGATAAGATCGATTCTGTTGTGACTTCGCAGGTGACTACTTCCGAGCCAATATCACATGGGGAAGAACCAGTAGTGATAGAATGTGATGTCTATCACTTTCGCCTTGAGCTGGTTGAATTTGACTGGAACGTATGCATGGCGGGATATATTGAGTGTGATGCACTCAACGAGAATAGTGACGTCAAATTGGATATAGAAGTGTCATGGTATCGAAACGACCAGCAACAAGAACGTGAAAGAGTCTTCAGACTTCAAAAAGCGAACAATATGATAAATGGACATTCTCCACGAAACGAAGAAACATACACGCTCAATATAGGAGGATATGAAGCACTCGCACGTTCATACGATGAGATGCCCGGCGATGAGAGATACCATAAGAAGTACAGATATTTTGTTTTTTGCATGGACAATGGTTGCTATGAGTTTACCATAGAATACAAGACGAGTAGCGAAGAACTGATTGACAGACTGGTTGAAGGGATTGCAACATCGTTTTCAGATTATGGTTCGACCTCCATCGGGACGTATCCCAAGTTGCCCGATACACTCAATTATGCCAGTGCCAAGCAATATTTACTTGATGTGATAAATGCTGATGAGAATCAATTCTACGCTATAATCACATATTTTTACGCTGATGATATTAAGGCTGAGACTGTGGATTATGTGGTTGATCGGTCAGATTTATCTCAATTCGGTCTTTTCTTAGCGAACGGCACTCCCGTTAGCGAACAAAGCGAGGTGGGCAAAGCGTTTGCACATTTCTGCTCATCATATGGCGAGTTTCCATTCAAAAGATTCAGAGTGATATGGCCTCAAGATGGAGTGGGCTACAGCGAATATACAGTTGTCCATTTCTATTTGGATTATCAAGACGAGAATGGGAATACTCAAACGCTTATCTTGGCATATGATGATGATTATCTATACTTCGACAAGAATATAGAGTACGAGACGCTATACGCTCACAATTTCTGGTACATTTTGCGTCCGATATAGCAAACGCTTGTGCTAACTTGGTGGAACAGGCAGCATTGAGTGCATTTTGAAATCATATGAAGCATCCGCTACAACAGTCCTTTTTGCATCAACAGGCTCATTGTCGGATGACGAACATTGCGAGAACGTGTAGTTTTTGCAGGGTCAACCGTGGGAGGGGGGATAGGGAAGCCGTATCACGATTGCGGCTTCCCCAATCCACGGGATTAGCACCTTGACAAACAGCCCTTTTGCATTTTAGGCTCATATTGAGAGCAAAAAGAAATTGCAACAACAACTGGAACACGCAAACTGACGGCATATCCCAAGGCGTGGCGGTCACAACCTACGTCTACGACGCCGCAAACCAGCTCGTTCGTGAGAATGTCTTTATCTCGCTTAACAATGAGAACAACAAGACTGTGACCTACGAGTATGACCAGTGGGGGAATCTAGTAAACAAGTACACTTACGCATATACGACCGGCTCGCTTGGCGGCGGCTCATCTTCCGCACCGAATCCGCTGACCTCCCCTACGCCTACATCGGGCATCAATGTGTATCTCACCGATGAGAACGGAAGCCCACTTGCAGGTGGTGTGTTTGGGATATACTATACGCAAGGTACATCGGCTTACTCACTGGAGGACACAATAACAACAAATTCCTACGGATACGCATACTATTATCCGCAGATGAGTAATCTGTATATCAAACAGGAATCAGCACCATCGGGATATGCAATAACCGACAGTGCATACCATGCAATAGGCAGCAGCGGAACGCAGGTGTTCAACTACTACAATACCGGCGTTCATACGCCAACGCAGCGCATCCAGTACGTCTACGGCAACAGCTCATGGCAGGATCAGTTGACGCAGATAAAGACCTACACGGTGAGCGCAGCCGGAGTGCAAACCCTAACAAGCACGCAAAGCCTGTCCTATGATGAAATGGGCAACGCCACAAGCTATCTTGGCAAAACCCTTTCGTGGGAAGGAAAACGACTTACAAACAGCACATCATCGGGGCAGAACATTTACTACGCCTACGATGAAAGCGGCCTGCGCACGCAAAAGACCGTAAACGGAATAACCACCAACTATTACTACAACGGTTCAGTGCTTATCGGCATGACGGCAGGTTCAATCTACCAGCGTTTCAGCTACGACAGCAGCGGACGTTTGGTTGCAGTCGATTACTCAACCAACAGCGGAAGTAGCTACACAACCTATTATTATCTAAGAAACGGGCAAGGCGACATCGTAAAACTGCTTGACGGCAGCGGCAACACTGTTGTACAATATGCATATGATACATGGGGCAAACAGCTATCATGCACAGGCACCTTGGCAACTTCATTAGGACAGAACCAACCCTTCCGCTACCGTGGCTATGTCTTTGACACGGAGACAGGCTGGTACTACCTCCAAAGCAGGTACTACAACCCCGAAACCTGCCGTTTCATCTCGTCAGACGTCCTCCTAAGCACAGGTCAAGGCGTTCTCGGTCACAACAGCTACGCCTACTGTCTCAACAATCCTGTGAACATGAGCGACGAAGGCGGTTGCAGACCATCATTTGACAAGGGCGATAAGGGGTATACCGACGGAGGGGATGAGCTTAGATATATATATGCATATTCATTTGCTTACTCAAACGCTAAGTATGTAGACGATGGACTGTTGTTGTCGTATATTGATGGACACTTGGACATTAAGTTTTATGTAACTTTCTACGGAGGAGGTCCGTATCAAGGGTTAATAATTTCGGGAATTGAAGATGGCTGGAGTGGCGTGTATAATTTAGCAGGTTATGAAATTAGCGTGACAACAACGGTTATATGTGGAACTGCTCCAAATGGAACATCATTCCCCATTTATACAGACTGCACCTTGGGCGTGTCTGGTAGCATGTATATTTACATAGGAGACAGCAGAACAGGAACAGTCTATGACGACAAAGACATTGAGTGGATTTCAGAGCATGAATTTGGACATAGGCTTGGCTTACATGATGCATACTCGAGCGAATCATGGAAAGGATTGTCGGTTATGAACGGCTTTCATACCGACGTACAGACCATAGATGTATATAAAGTACTCCAATTCTTTGTTACTGGACAAAGCCAATATTACGGGAGGTAAAGAGGTAAATATGAAAATAGCTATTTTGTTTATTTTACTAATTTGTCTGTTTTCGGGCTGCAAGGCGACCACAGATGAGCAACTTATTCAAGCCGATACAGCGAGTGAGACCGAAGCACCAACGCAAAGAGATGAGGCAATATCTTCCAAAGCCTTGGTTGAAGATGAGGCTCTATTTGAGCAGGCGACAATTGCAGCAAAATCATGCATATCTGAACCGAATGTTGAAGGGGGAATAGAATACTACTTTGACAGCAGTTGTTACAGCAGCAACTCCTTCTACTATATTTATCAAGGAACAAAGATTTTTTGCCAAGACTGGTCAATATCTGAGGACACATATATCTCGTTGAAAATGATATTGGATTCATTTCCCGAAAATACGCAAATTAGTCTGTACCAAGACGAAGATGTAGGAAGGTGCTTGTGCATATCCACCATTCACAAAAGCTTGGTGTTTGAAGGCAGCTATTATCAAGAGGATTTAGTGTACACCAAGGGGGATATGAATGAAAGTTTGAGTAAAGGATATGAGCATCTGGAAGGCGAGTGGTATACGAAGATTTGGACTTTAGTTTAGGTGCAATGTCGCAGAACCAACACCCTTATCGGATAAGTGACACTAGCCCCTTGGCAAACTGCCCTACGCAACTTGGCGCATCGTTGGATAATGAACCTTGCAAGAACGTGAAGTTTATGCAGGACAACCGTAGGAGGGGGGGAAGGAAAGCCGTATCACGATTGCGGCTTCCCCGATCCACGGGATTAGCACCTTGACAAACAGCCCTTTTGCAATTTAGGCTCATATTGAGAACAAAAAGAAAATGCAATTTTGCCTACGATGAAAGCGGCTTGCGCACTCAAAAAACCGTAAATGGCACAACCACCAACTATTACTACAACGGTTCAGTGCTAATCGGCATGACAGCAGGTTCAATCTACCAGCGTTTCAGCTACGACAGCAGCGGGCGTTTAGTAGCAGTCGATTACTCGACCAACGGCGGAAGCACCTACACGACCTATTACTATCTGCGCAACGCACAAGGCGATGTAATAAATTTACTTGACAGCACAGGCACAACCATTGTACAATACGCATATGATACATGGGGAAAGCAAACCTCATGCACAGGCACCTTGGCAACTACATTAGGCACAAATCAGCCCTTCCGCTACCGTGGGTACGTCTACGATACCGAAACCGGCTGGTACTACCTGCAATCCCGCTACTACAACCCCGAAACCTGCCGTTTCATCTCGTCCGACGTCCTGCTATCCACCGGTCAAGGCGTTCTCGGTCACAACAGCTACGCCTACTGCCTCAACAATCCAGTCAACATGAGCGACCCGAGTGGGTGTGTGTGGTTGACGATCAAAATTCGAAGAACTTGGGTGGCGGTCTAATGGCGTATACCGATACAAGCACAGGGACTCCGCCCATGAAAAAATTGTTGATGAAATTACAAATAAGTCACAGTATTCAGAGGAGACTTGGAATGAAAGTAACGATTTTCAAAAGTTGATAATTCTAATACAATATTATAATGAAGTAGCAACGGCTATGGGTGTTACAAAACACTCTTTTGTTCTAGTTACTGGAGAGAGTTGGAACGGGCAACACCAAGGAGATATTATCAGAATCAACGTTGGAGATGGTTTTCTTGCCTACGATAGACTGCAGACTATTCGACATGAGTTAAGGCATGCTTACCAATATGATGTCATGGCGGATAGTATTGCACACAGCGAGATAAAATCGACAATTGATTCGTGGAAAACATGTTCAGAGAAATATGGAGGCTCATATGTCACCTTTGATGGAACAAATTGGATGCAATATGTTACACAGCCGATTGAAGCCGATGCTAGAGAGTTTGCTGGACAACCAGCATATTAATCGAAAGGAGAGATTGACATGAAAAAGGGATTGATCGCACTTCTTCTCTGTGGTCTGATGATTGGCGAAGCAGGTTGTAACCACAATAAGAGCAACAACTATTTTATTCTATGTATGTATAATGGGCAGGTAACATCCACTGAAGCATCCGCCGGTAATCAGATATGTGGCTTTAGTGTCAAGAGTGTTACCGAAGAGATGATCTTGCTTGACGGCTCAAAAACCGCTGACGGGGAAGATTTCTCATTGGTCTATCACGTTGAGAAAACCGTTCTTCTCAGCGCCGAGCCGCAACCAAGCGAGTATAGGTTTTACTATACAAACGATAAAGACACTTTTCCCGAGGTATGGTCAGTTATTATTGATGAGCAAAGCAGAAAGAAAGCCTTTTGGCAATCAAACAGTTCAATCGATGAATTCAAAAACGAGAGTTATGACGAGTTGGCAGTCCGATTGATTGTTCAGGAACTCGAATCAAGCGGGATAGCTTCTGATGATTATTCAAAAGAAGCAACGGCTTGGTGGGGATACTATCTATCTGCGCTGTGGATGAATGCTCAAGAACCAGAAACGATAAAAGAAGTTGATGTCTTCATGGAAAATGCCCTTTACGGTCGAGAATACTACATAGAGATAGTAACTGAGACGAACTTGTGTTACACGATATATGACGAGGGCCTTGTGTTATGCAACGGTTTTAGATTTGATGTCCGTCTAGACTGAGTAATATGTGCTTAGTTCGCAATGCGGAGTCCTTGTTAAATGCCCGCCGACTTCGGCACCTTGACAAACAGCCTTTTAACAACAGGCTCATTGTTGGATAAGAACCTTGCAAGAACGTTCGAATTTTACAGGGTCAACCGTGGGAGGGGGGATAGGGAAGCCGTATCACATTTTCGGCTTCCCCGATCCACGGGATTAGCACCTTGACAATCTGCCCTTTTGCATTTTAGGCTCATATTGAGAGCAATAAGAAATTGCAGAACACTCTTGTCAAGGCAAAGGCTCATCATATGCTGGCGGAGACAGGAGCATCATTTACTGCCAAAGGTATACCGACAAAGCAGTCCCCCAATAGCCCTCAAATTTTTACGCACTATTTTATGTACTATAATCAAAAAAAGGTGTGATTATAGTACATAAAATGGTGACAGATGGTGAGCTGAGCCGAGATTGAAACAAAAAGAGAGAGCATGAAAAAAGCCCGAAATTCTGGGTTTTTCCAGACATTTAGGGCTTCTTTTAGATTGGCAGGGGCACTAAGACTCGAACTCAGAAGAACGGTTTTGGAGACCGCTATGTTACCATTACATCATGCCCCTAGGCGCAAAAATAAAACTTACTTGTGCATTATAAACGCATTTTCCGAATTTTGCAAGAGTTTTTCTAAAATGAGTGCAATTCTTGTCAGACTATTCAGCATGAGAGCACTTCTTGTTAAGCAATGTTCTATTTTTTGCCGATTCTCAGATAAATTTGTTGCAAATAAGTGGTAGATATGGTATATTTGTAAAGAAGCAATAAATCACATACAAATACATGAGCATTCGGTTGGCGAAACGTTTATCGGGGGGAGATCCAATCATATTGGATCTGGATACAGGAATGCAGAGACAATACAGATATATTAGGGCTCTTTGGGCAAAGAAGCCGCATGACGCAAGCATGAGGTCGCTGTCTTTGTTTGATCATCTCTGCGATACTGCGGCGATGGCAAAGAAACTATGGCACTTTAGAGTGTCCAAAGGGAATAAGAATTACATTGCGGACGCTTGCTGCACCGATATAGATGGTGCCGGGCGTCTTTTTGTATTCCTTGCAGCCGTCCATGATATTGGCAAGGCGACACCCGCATTTCAATCCAAGACTTGCATTCCAGCCAATGATCTTGATGATATGATAAGAGAACAGACAGTCAACATGGGGATGGAGATAAAAGACGGCGATGAATATCCGTTTCGATGCAAGACACCGCATACACTTGCAGGGGAGAGGCTACTGAGAACCATGGGCTGCCTTTACAACATTGCCAGCATTATTGGTGCGCATCACGGCAAGCCAACAGAAGACAACGTGGTGAACGAGCAGGTCTCCTACCCCAGCAATTATGGCACAAGTCAGCATTGGAGGAACGCACAAGCAGAGGTGCTTGCGCTTGCATTGGAGTTGTCGGGCTTTGACGATCTCCATTCCGTGCCAATACCCAGTCAGCCGGCGCAGGTATTGCTCACAGCGCTTGTGATAATGGCGGACTGGATGTCGAGCAACGAAAAGGCATTTCCGTATTTTGAGGCTGGTTGCACATTGTCAATCGATGAGCAACGGAGAAGAGCTGATTTGGCATGGGAGCATTTTTCATTACAAGCACCTGCGCCGCGTGATGATTCTTGGATATACAGCGACCTTTATATGGACAGGTTTTGCTTTGACGCCAACCCTATGCAACTCAAGGTTGCTGAAAGCCTCTGCGCTCAAACCGTTCCCTCCTTGATGATTATTGAGGCACCAATGGGACAGGGAAAGACATAGGCGGCACTTGTAGCGGTGGAGATAATGCAGAATCGCACCCAGCGCAATGGCTTGTTCTTTGCACTACCTACTCAAGCTACTACAAACGCCGCATTTCCACGCATACTCTCATGGATGGAGAGGCTGATGCCATTCGATCGGTATGCGGTACGTCTGGCACATGGCAAGGCGCAATTTAATGACGAATATGTCAATCTGCCGAGCGCATCGGGAATATGTGAAGATTCGTCCGAGGATGGTGCGATTGTCAATTCTTGGTTCGAGGGCGGAAAAAAGGCACTGCTTGCGGACTATGTGGTGGGCACAATCGACCAGCTTCTTTTGATGGCACTAAAACAGAAGCATGTCATGCTCCGACATTTCGGACTTGCAGACAAGGTGGTGGTCATCGATGAGTGCCATGCCTTCGATTCCTACATGGGACAATATCTCTACATGGCACTTAGATGGCTTGGAGCTTACAAAACGCCTGTCATTATTATGTCTGCCACACTTCCGCCACAGAAACGACGGGAGATGATAGCGGCATATATGGGTAAAAGCACAGCGAGCAATCTCCCCCTTAGCGATGCAAACGCCTATCCTCTCATCACCTGCGTATGTGATGAGCAGATACAACAATATGCAGTCGAGTGCAAAGATGACCAAAAGATAATCTCGATAGAAGCTCTTACGGACGAAAATATTGCGACCTACTTGGATACGAAGCTGACGCAGGGAGGATGCGTGGGCGTAATAGTAAATACAGTCAAAAAAGCTCAACAGCTCTATTTGCAGCTTGCCGATAAATATGGAGCAGATGTTGTGCGCTTGGCTCATTCTCGCTTTTTGATTGGAGATAGGGTAAGCAATGAGCGTGAGCTTATAAGGGAATTGGGCAAGGAGTCTGAGCATCGCCCACAGCTTCGCATAGTTGTTGGCACACAGGTGCTGGAGCAGTCGCTGGACGTTGATTTCGATTTGATGATTTCGGAGCTATGCCCCATGGATTTGCTTTTGCAGAGGATTGGCAGACTGCACAGGCACAATAGAAGCCGTCCTGCTCAGCTTGACAAGCCCATCTGTGCAGTGTTGTGTTTAGACGAGACGAATAAGGGGTCTGCGAGCATATATGGCGACTGCTTGCTCATGCGTACAAAGGCCTTGCTGCCAAATAGGATTGTTCTTCCAACGGATATTCCCAAGCTCGTTGCAAAGACCTACGACTTTGCGTTTGAGCCTGAAGGACTGCCCGAGGAATATGCCCACGCACTGGATAAGCATAACACCAATGAGCGGATACGGCAGAGGAAAGCGAGCAGCTTCAGGCTGGCAAAACCTTCGATTTGGGCAACGAGAACGCTCAATGACTGGTTCAATATAGATGTTCCTTACAGCGAGCAACGCAGCTATGCAGCGGTTAGAGACGGCGATGAGTCCGTTGAAGTGGTTGTGCTAATTAGACATGAGCAGGGACTCGGCTTTTTGCCGTGGTGCGAAGGGGGACAGATACCCGAAGCCTTTGATGAGCTTCCACCGCAGGTTGCCAAGGCGATGGCTCGTCAAACGATTGCACTGCCGACACCGCTATGTAAAGCGCACTCCGTTGAAAACACGCTCAAGGAGCTTGAGAGCCTCAAGGACGAGATACCCAAAGCATGGAAAAAATCAACATGGCTAACAGATCAGCTTTTCTTAGTGCTGGATGAGGAACTGAAAACGACACTAAACGGTTATTGCATTACATATGACCGACTAATTGGAATGACATATATGAAGGAGGACAGTCAATGAAGGAAAAAGAGTTCAACCTACTCAACGAGCCGTGGGTGCTGCTGATGCGTTTCGATGGTGGAACGGACGAGCTATCGCTCAAAGATGTGTTTTTGCATGCTCACCAGTACAAACGCTTGGCTGGAGAAACCCCGTTTCAAGACGTGGCGATGCTGAGGCTATTGCTTGCAATACTGCACAGCGTATTCGGTCGCTATGATGCCATCGGGGAGTATCAGCCGCTAAACAATGAGGTGGATGGAGTGGAGCCTGAGCAGTTGCTCGAACGCTGGAAGTCACTATGGGACATGAAGCGTTTCCCAGCCGAAATTATCGAGAGCTATCTTGATAAATACGAGGAGCGTTTCTATCTCTTTCACCCCGAAACACCTTTCTACCAAATTGCAGACATTGGCAGCGCAAAAATACGCACTGTTTCAAAACTCAATGGTGAGCTGATGGAAAGCGACAACAAACCAAGACTATTTGCATCTAGAACGGGTATATATAAAGAAAAACTTGGATATTCGGAAGCAGCACGTTGGTTACTACATTTAAACGGATATGATGACGCAGCAATGAAGACTGGCACTGGCGTAGGCTGGCTTGGCAAGATCAACTTGATATATGTTTCGGGGGGGAATCTATTCGAAACGCTTATGCAGAACTTGGTTTTCATCAAGGAGGATTATTCTCTTTGGGATCCAGAGCGTCCCATCTGGGAACTAGATCAGAATGAAACACATGACGACCAGATGCCTATTCCCAACAATCTGTCAGAACTTTTGACATTTGTGGGACGAAAGGTGTATCTTGTTCGACAAGACAAAATGGTGATTGGACATGTGATAACTGGAGGGAGCTGCTTTTCAACCGAGAATGCCTTTGCAGAGCAAATGACATTGTGGAAAAGGGTCGGGGGAATAAAGAAGGCTGTGCCGGTGTTTGTTCCAAAAGCACCCAATTTAGAACGCATGCTATGGAGAGATTTCGCTTCCTTAGTGGCACCAAATACAGATGGAAAAAAGTCAGGGGTCATTGAGTGGGTAACCAAGCTAAAACGAGAGGGACTCATAGAGAACTCACTGCTGATGCTCGCCAATTTAGCGGTAATCTATGGGACTTCAAACTCATCAATAAAAGATGCCTTTTATGATGAATTGCGCTTCAATGCAGACATACTGACAGATCTTGGGTCGAATTGGATACCGAGGGTTCATGACTGTGTTTCCGTTGCGGAAAAGTTATGCACTGCGGTTGGGCAACTGGCATACGATCTTGCTGTATCCAGCATGGCATATTCAGACAAGCGGAAACCCGACTTCAACAGCATAAAGAAACGAACTGAAGGACAGGCATATTTTAGATTAGATGAGCCTTTCAGGAGATGGCTCGAGAGCATTGATCCGCAAAAGGATATTGAGAGAATGGATGAGATATGTATGGAATGGATCACCGAAGCCCAAAAAATAGTGCGCCGTCTGGGCGAGGAATTGATTGATAAGGTCGATGTTCACGCCTTTGTGGGCAGAATGGTAAAGATAAATAAAAAAATCGAACGCAGGTATACCGCACCGGAGGCGTATAGGGACTTTTTGACGATGACGAGCAAGAAACGATTGATAAATTAGGAGGTGAAATGAATGGCAGACAGTATTTCTTTGATTAGAAAGCATGTAGTCAGCAAGATTAAAAAAATGGAGACGGGGCAATCCGACTCAGCAGTGCGTGCCGAGCTTGCAAAACTCAGGCGTGGCGTGGGCAAGAAGCCCGGTGACGACCCCACATTGTGGGGAGTCGTGTTTGAGGGTCTTCCCGAACAGCTTTTAGGCCGCACTTCCGAGCCGTCAAATGCAGAGTGGGCGATATACACGGCGTTGACACTCTATGCCCTGCATCAACAGGGCAAATCTCCCAAAACGGACTCCATGCACAGCGGGGGCGTCACGTTGGGAAAAGCAATGAGAAGGTTGGTTGCGCCCATGAAAGATGAGAGCAGGGTCAAGCGTCGCTTTGATGCACTTGCGACCTCGGGCAGCTTGGAGGAGCTTGCAAATCACGCAAGGGGGCTTATAAAGCTGCTGGGTGGAAATGGGATTCCCTTGGACTATGCCGACTTTGCCGAAGACCTCTATTGGTATCAGTTCTCACATCTGCGAGGCAGAGTGAGATTGAAATGGGGACGCGATTTCTATCGCATGGAAGTAATTGAAAAAATAGATATTGAAGAATAGAAAGGAAAGAATTATGAAAAAGCAAGACCGTATGTATGTTGACATCCACGTTATCCAGACCCTTCCGCCAAGCTGCGTCAATCGCGATGATACAGGCAGCCCCAAGACAGCCTATTACGGCGGAGTAACCCGTGCAAGGGTATCATCTCAGGCATGGAAGAGGCAGGTAAGATTGGCATTTGCAGACACCTTACCCGAGGGAGATTTATCCTTTAGGACAAAGAAGATTGTGCCGCTGCTTGCGGACAAACTTGTTTCGCTTGGCTTTGAGGGCGATGCGGAGAAACAAGCAATAAAGCTGTATGAGTTGGCAGGGTTGAAGATTAAGAACGCCAAAATTGGAACTGACGCGCTGTTCTTTATCAGTGATGCGCAGGTGGAAGCTCTTGCAAGGTTGGCTATGAAAGAGGAAACGCCGGATAAAAAGGCGGCGCAGGCAGCGCTAACGGAAAAACCACGAATAGACATTGTCCTGTTTGGAAGAATGGTTGCGAACGAACAATCGATGAACACGGACGCCTGCGTTCAGGTAGCCCATGCAATTTCGACCCATCGTGTTGAAAACGAATATGATTATTTCACGGCAGTAGATGATTGTTCGCCTGAGGATAATGCAGGCGCGGGCCATGTAGGCACGGTTGAGTTCAACTCCTCCACCATGTATCGCTATGCAACGGTCGCCGTGCATCAGCTATATCCGCACACAAAGGATGAGACTGCGGACGCTGTTGCAGCTTTTGTCAAGGCATTTGTCTGTGCAATGCCAACAGGAAAGCAAAACACGTTTGCAAACCGCACGCTACCCGATGCGGTGCTCGTCACCATACGCCGTGACCAGCCTTTGAACCTTGTGGGTGCGTTTGAAAAGCCCATTCGGCCCAGCGACAACGGATACGTTGAGGCGTCCGCAAAGAGATTAGCAGACTATGCTAAAAAATGCTACTCGAGCTTTGCCGATAAGCCCGAAGCAAGTCTTGTCGCCGGCGAGCTGCTTGGAGACATTGCAACACCCCAACCGCTTGGAGAACTTCTTGATGAACTTCGCATCCACATCAATGAACTCGGAGCAGAGGCATGAGTACCCTGCTGCTGCGCTTGACTGCTCCGCTGCAAGCGTGGGGAGCAGACGCCCGTTTTGAGAGGCGCGGAACGGAACGAATGCCTACCAAGAGTGGAATTGTGGGAATGCTTGCTGCTGCACTTGGCATAAAAAGGAACGAGGACATCAGCCAACTTGCCGCCCTGAGATTTGGAGTACGAACCGACCGAGAAGGTTCTTTACTGCGTGATTTTCATACGGCAAGGCACCCTGTTGATGAAAAGCGAGCTTACATCACCACACGCTACTATCTTGAAGATGCGGTGTTTCTTGTGGGGCTGGAAGGGGATGATGCGACCCTTTGCGACCTGCAAGCCGCACTTATGCACCCTGCGTACCCTTTGTTTTTAGGCAGACGCTCCTGCCCTCCTTCGGGACAGCTGGTGCTTGGAATACGCCCCAAATCGCTCAAGGACGCTCTGATGGACGAACCGCCGCTTGTTGACAAAATGCCGTATGCTCGTATGTCCATGGATTCGGAGGACCAAGGCGGACGGCTCATCAGAGATGTACCCATGTCATTTGACCAGTCAAGGCGCAGCTTCGGTTTTAGACTGGTGAAGGACGACAAGGTTGATTTTGTGCTTACATCAGCAGAAACAAAGCACGATCCCATGTCAGAATTGGAGGATTAGTATGTTTTTATCACGAGTGGAACTTGACCCTAAACGCCGAGATACCATGCGTGCTTTGGCGTCACCCTCGATGCTGCACGGTGCGATTGAAACAGGCTTTATGGGAGAGAGAAAGCGCAACCTTTGGCGTATTGACTATCTGGGTGAGCATTGCTATCTAATGGTATTGAGCGAGGACGAGCCGAATTTTACCGAGCTTACGGCTCAGTTCGGCGTCAAGGAGGATTGGCAGACCAAGAGCTATGACCCGTTATTGGAAAGGATTACACAGGGGCAGTGCTGGCAATTTAGACTATGCGCAAACCCCGTCCAGAGCGAACCAATCAAAGGAGAAAAGCGTGGTAAAATTCGTGCGCATGTCACCCAAGAGCAGCAGAAGCAATGGCTGATGGAGAGGGCGGAACGCTATGGATTTTTGCTAAAGACTGATGATTTTGACGTAGTTGATACTCGTTGGTATCGGTTCAAAAAGCGTGGGCAGCATGAGATTACTCTTCGCACTGCTACCTTTGAAGGAACGCTTCAAATTACCAACGCCGAGCAGTTTATTCAAACGCTGATAAATGGCGTAGGACGTGAAAAGGCATATGGCTGCGGATTGTTGACCATAGCAAAACAAAGGTAGCACCATGGATGGCAACTCAATCGCAGGAGCAGCAAAGCCGGAGCTAAAGGAGCTTGCACAGATGCGCGAGCGACTGACCTTTCTGTACACCGAGAGGTCGATAATCAATCGCTCTGAAAGCTCTGTAACCATGCACGATGCTCGTGGGACAGTATATGTCCCCGCAGGCACTTTGAGCGTGCTCATGCTTGGACCGGGTACGAGCATGACGCACAGGGCTATGGAATTGCTTGGCGACTGTGGGGTGAGCGTGATTTGGGTTGGCGAGCAGGGAGTGCGGTATTATGCTCATGGCAGACCGTTGACGCACTCGTCCAAACTGCTCCAAAAGCAGGCTCAGCTTACGTCCAACACACGGTCACGCTTGATGGTGGCAAGGATCATGTATCAGATGCGCTTTCCAAATGAAGACGTGAGTTCATGCACACTGCAGCAGCTGCGGGGTCGGGAGGGGGCAAGAATTCGCGGAGTGTATAGAAGTCTATCAAAGCGTACAGGCGTAAGCTGGAGTGGAAGGGAGTATGACCCCGAAGATTTCCAAAGCGGAAGCGAGATTAACAAGGCACTTTCTGCTGCACACGCTTGCCTATATGGGTTGGCTCACAGTGTTATTGTGGCATTGGGTTGTTCTGCGGGGCTTGGATTTGTGCATACCGGGCATGAACGTTCGTTTGTATACGACCTTGCCGACCTATACAAAGCCGAGACGACCATTCCGGCTGCATTTGAGGCCGTTACCGAGGGAGCTGAGGATATAGGCGCAACTGTCCGAAGAAAAGTGCGTGATTCGTTTGTAAGCGGACAGATACTAAAACGAATAGTCGCCGATGTGCATCGTCTTCTGAGCGAGGAGGACGATGTTCCCCAAGTGGAAACACTTCAGCTTTGGGATGAAAAAGTTGGGACGGTAGCAGGCGGCGTTCTATATGACCAGGAAGAGGAGAGCGTAGGTTACGGCACGGTGCTGGAAGAATGATAGTTATTTCTCTGACAAATTGCCCACACTCGCTGCGTGGAGACCTTACAAAATGGCTTCAGGAGATAAGTACGGGAGTGTACGCAGGGCAGGTCAGCGCAGGCGTGCGTGAAGCATTGTGGCAGCGAGTATGCAAAAATGCCAAAGATGGACGTGCGGTGATGGTGTATGGCACAAACAATGAGCAACGAATAGACTTCAGGGTTCATCAGGGGGAATGGGAGCCCATAGATTTTGATGGAATAAAGTTGATGATGCACCCCTCAAAACCTAAATTGTTGGGACGGACGCAGGACAAGCCAAGCAAAGCAACCATCATGCATACGGCATCGAAAATGACTTCGGCAATTCAGAACAAGAGCAAGTATCCAAGAGACTATTGCGTCCTGGATATTGAGACGACGGGGCTTGATAAAAACAGAGATGAGATTATCGAACTTGCTGCTATACGCATCAAAAATAGAGAGCAGGTCGACTCATATTCAACGTTGGTCAAGCCACACAATCCGCTTCCGCAAAGCATAACCGAATTGACCGGCATCACCAATGAGATGGTACAAAAAGAAGGAGTTGCCATTGCACAAGCCCTAAATATGCTTATTAACTTTATCGGAGACGACACAATTATCTGCCACAATGCGGCGTTCGACTAGGGATTTCTCAATATAGCAAGCCAACGAACTGAACAAAAGCACCTTGACAACAAGTGCCATGACACGTGTATTATGGCACGAAGACATATTGAAGAACTAAATTCATATAAGCTTGAAACGGTTGCAAAGCACTTTGACATACGACCCTCCTGCTATCATAGAAGCCTTGAGGACTGTCGAACAACTCATAGAATCTATGAGAAAATGATTGAAATGCTCTTGCAAAAAGAATAAAAAAGGCTTAAAATAAGGGAAAATTAAGTCTATTCCCCGCACACGCGGGGGTGATCCTCGGAATCCGAAAAAAATTATTGTTGCTCTGATCTATTCCCCGCACACGCGGGGGTGATCCCTAATACGAAATGAAGTATTAGAAGTAAGGGATCTATTCCCCGCACACGCGGGGGTGATCCCGCCAGAAGTCGTGCAGACGAGCCTTGAAGCTCCTATTCCCCGCACACGCGGGGGTGATCCCACCATACCCAAGAGCGACAAGCGTTGTTTGCACTATTCCCCGCACACGCGGGGGTGATCCGCAACGATTGAGCTTTTTGCGAGCACCGCTGACCTATTCCCCGCACACGCGGGGGTGATCCTTCAAGGCGATGCAAACGGCGATGGCATTGTAGCTATTCCCCGCACACGCGGGGGTGATCCTGGAAAGTCCAAGGGAACAAAAGTCAAGAAGTGCTATTCCCCGCACACGCGGGGGTGATCCTATACATAGATGCCGTCACACAAATAACTGTTCCTATTCTCCGCACACGCGGGGGTGATCCTGCCGTGAGCAATTTTCAATGCGATAAAAATATCTATTCCCCGCACACGCGGGGGTGATCCTGCCGTTGTCGCCACATCGGAAACCGTTCTGCTCTATTCCCCGCACACGCGGGGGTGATCCCACTACTGGACTTTATCGCATTTCTACCGATGTCTATTCCCCGCACACGCGGGGGTGATCCGTTAACAGATTGACAGAATATCCGTCCATCAAACTATTCCCCGCACACGCGGGGGTGATCCCTCCTGCATTGATATTTGGAGGAGCGTGTCACACTATTCCCTGCACACGCGGGGGTGATCCTAAGCCGTTGAGTGCCGATGTTTCGTTGACTGCCTATTCCCCGCACACGCGGGGGTGATCCGGACTATGTATCTATTGATTTTGAAACAACAGGCTATTCCCCGCACACGCGGGGGTGATCCTGGGAAACAACCCAATAGCGATGATACAGCAGTCTATTCCCCGCACACGCGGGGGTGATCCTACCCTTTTCAGCGCAATTCAAAATAATGAGCCCTATTCCCCGCACACGCGGGGGTGATCCCCTAGTTCACGGCGAACACATCGAAGTCATCGGCTATTCCCCGCACACGCGGGGGTGATCCCGGTACATTGCAAGTATTGCGTCCATTGCCATCCTATTCCCCGCACACGCGGGGGTGATCCTTGAGCTTATTCCAAAAACAACAGTTTATGAGACTATTCCCCGCACACGCGGGGGTGATCCTTTGTACACTGTCACAACCGACAAAAACGCAGGCTATTCCCCGCACACGCGGGGGTGATCCTTAAGAGTGGGAAGTGAAACAAATGCTTGATGACTATTCCCCGCACACGCGGGGGGTGATCCGCGATTATGTTGACAGCTATTTGCAATCTCAAGCTATTCCCCGCACACGCGTGGGTGATACATCGGGCGAGCAGCAGCATTGGGTACTTAATCGTGTGTAACCTCCTTAATGGTCGTTTAGTTGTGCATTGTTTCAATTCACGCCCTAATGGGCGACTTTTGACCAATCAAAAAACACCCCCAAGGGGTAAATTGGATTCAGTTGTCGTTAATTATTCATAATAGTGAGGGTTCTTCTTGCG
Organism: Eubacteriales bacterium; assembly: GCA_028694155.1. Taxonomy (GTDB): domain Bacteria; phylum Bacillota; class Clostridia; order Christensenellales; family CAG-138; genus JAQUTY01. The sequence goes on along the minus strand of JAQUTY010000001.1, from coordinate 148,626 downwards.
GTTAGCGTTTACAAGCGCAACAGCATCTTTGACCTCTTGCGGAGCATCATCTGATGCAACATAACGGTCTTTTACAAAGGTCGCATATTGGGGGTTCGCTAGAACAATCCATAATTCCTTACGAGATGTCATTCTGTGCCTCCTTTTACTAGCAGTGATGCCAGCCGTTGCTGTTCTCTAGCCTTGTTTTCAACATTATACACCATACTCAAGTATTCTGACAAGAGCACGTTGTAACTTGTTCTTGTTTTTGATGCATCTTTGTTTATATCGTCTCTATCACGATATGCAATCGCTTTTCCTTGAATACCTATGAGTATTATGGCTATATTACTAGTTTTAGCCGCAGCGTGGATGAGGGGCAGGGGACGCAGCATTTATTGGGTAGATGCCGCTGCGGTCACGGGTGGAATTCTTCAGACTCTCACCCAAATAACCTCTGTACTTTGCGGCGTATGTGTGGTAGAATAAGCCAAATAGCGGACATTTTGCTCGCAAATAGAGGAGGATGAATATGGCAAAGCAAAAGAATATACCCAAGCGCAGCGAGGTTGATAAGCAGTACACATGGGCGACCGAGGACTTGTTCGCCACCGATGAGCTATGGGAAGAAGCACTCGCAAGGGCGAAGGAAATTCCCCAAGAGCTGCAGAAATTCTGTGGCAAGCTCTCCTCTGATGCCGATACGTTGTTGGCATACTTTAGATATGTTGACCAAGTGACAATCGACATTGAGCGACTGGCAAACTATGCCATGAGAAAATCGGACGAGGACACCGCCAACAGCACATACCAGTCCATGAAGGGCAGGATTATGAATGTCTATATGCAGGTTTCCAGCGCAGATTCATTCTCCACGCCCGAAATCATTGCCATTGACGAGAGCAAACTTGCCGCCTTTATGAAGGAGAAGCCCGAACTTAAGGTTTATGAGCGCAAGCTGGAGCGAATACTTCGCAAAAAAGCGCACACCCTGTCCGATGCAGAGGAGCGTTTGCTCGCACTATCAAGCCAAGCAACCGGCGCGCCTGAGGAAATCGGCTCCGCCTTCCGCAATGCCGATTTGAAGTTCCCCGACATTCAGGATGCGGAGGGGAACACGCTGAAGGTCACGCAGGGTTCGTACGTTCCGCTTATGGAGAATCCCGATCGCAATGTTCGCAAAGCTGCCTTCGAATCCCTGTATCACACCTTTGCAAGCTATAAAAACACCGTTGCCGCATTTCTTGATGCGCAGGTGAAGGGACTTATCTTCAAAGCGCAGGCAAGGAATTACCAAAGCACGCTCCACGCTTCTTTGGATAACACCGAGGTTCCTGTTGAGGTCTACCATAACCTTATCAATGCGGTTCACGACAACATGGGCTTCATGCACAAGTATGTCGCTCTTCGCAAGAAGCTGACGCACATGGACCAGATGCATATGTACGATCTGTATACGCCAATCGTTGCTGATGCCGACAAGGAAATATCATATGAGGAAGCAAAGGGCATCATTATGAAGGCTCTTGCACCTCTTGGCGAGGACTATCTTGCTATTTTGCAGGAGGGCTTTGACAACCGTTGGATCGATGTATACGAAAATGAGGGAAAGCGCAGCGGAGCCTACTCATCCTGCGGCGATCCGCATCCCTATGTGCTGCTCAATCAGAAGGACACGCTAGACAGCATGTTCACCATTGCCCATGAGATGGGACACTCGCTGCACACCTACTATTCAATCAAGAATCAGCCGACCTGCAATGCCGAGTATGTGATTTTTGTAGCGGAGGTCGCTTCAACCTGCAACGAGGTTCTGCTTGTTAAGTATCTTTTGAATAATACCACCGACAAGCGCGAACGTGCCTATATTCTCAACCACTTCCTTGAGAGCTTCCGCAGCACGCTGTATCGCCAGACGATGTTCGCCGAGTTCGAGCTGTACATGAACGAATTGGGCGAAACGGGCGCATCCTTGACCGCAGACGACCTGTGCAAAAAGTATTATGAGCTGAACGAGCAATACTTTGGCGATGCAGTCGTCATTGACAAGGAGATCGCTTATGAGTGGGAGCGCATTCCGCACTTCTTCTATGACTTCTATGTGTTCCAGTATGCAACGGGCATTTCTGCAGCCTGTGCCATCGCAAACCGCATTCTTACCGAGGGCGAGCCTGCTGTGGCAGACTACAAGAAATTCCTCTCTGCGGGCGGAAGCATGGACCCCATCTCAATACTCAAGCTGGCAGGCGTAGATATGACCACTGCCGCACCTGTCAACGAGGCACTCAAGCTCTTTGGCGAGCTGCTTGACGAGATGGACGAGCTGATGAAGGACTAAAGAACAAAAGAACTATTTGAACAACAGACAGGGCTCAACGTATTGAAGCGTTGAGCCCTAGCTAATAATTATTGGTTACAACGTATTGAGCACGAAAAGGACTGCGGTGATTACATAGAAGGCTATCATGCCCAGATTGCCAAATGATGCGCCCCGAATACGGTCAAAATCCTTGCGGCGAATCAATTTTACAATAGCAACGATGAAAAAGATCAGCCCCAGCAGAATCGACACAAACAGCAGCAGTGAGTAAATGGAGACTAAGGGCTCCAAGTCCATTCCCAAAGCTACAAATCTAGACATAACTCCAATTCCGTTTATTATGGCGTGCAGCACAATAGGAATCCAAATTTTTCGGGTTTGATAATACACATATGCAAGTGCAATTCCCACAAAGAACGCATAGAAAAACTGTGAGAAATTTCCGTGGAACAATCCAAACGTCAAGCCGGAGAACAGAATGCAGTTCCACTTGCCAAATTGTGCGAGCCTGTCGATGATAACCTTTCGAAACAGCAGTTCCTCAACAACAGGGGCAAGGATTAACACAAGCACAATCGAGAACCAAAGATACTGTTCAGAAAAGACTGATGCTACCGGAGAGGGGATGCTTTGTCCAACGAGCATCTCAAGAAGGAGGACCACATAGTTTCCAATCACACTTCCCAAAATCGACAAAAACACACATATGCAGAGTGCCTTGATGAATCCGCCGCCGCCCAATTCGGTTGTCTGCCAAGTTGTGATGGGCAGCTTTCGAATGAGAATATACCCAAGCGGAATAGCAAGAATGTAAATCATTAGCGAAGTAAACGCCACAAGATTAGGAAAGATTAGCACAAATAGTATGGCAAAAATGTTTGCCATGAACAATATTGCCGTCAGCGCAAGTGCTATGCTTCGTGCGGTTGTGTCACAGGTATTGGGGGATACGGTTTCCAAGTTTTCACCAATATTATGTTCCATACACAAAGAATAACATATTCTGCAAATTTTTGCATCTATTAAATATTGTCGAGCGAAGGGACATAAACTGGTACATGAGAAAACGCAGAATAAATTGGAAAAGCATAGATTTTCCGGAGGAACTCGACCCACAGATACCCAAGATTACCATTTTGGGGCGTGGCGACCTGCTGCTTGAAAATCATATTGGAGTGCTGGAATACACACTCGAACAAGCACGGCTTATGACGGGGCAGGGAATGCTTCGTGTCACGGGTGAGCAGTTGCAACTGTGCGAGCTGGGGCAGGACAGGGTATACATTCGAGGAAAGATTGACGGCTGCACCTTTGAGGAATGAAATAATGTGGAAATTTGCGCTGGGATATGTTATACTAACAATTAGGGGATTATCCCTTGAACGCTTCTTGAATCTCCTGCTGCAAAGTGGGGTTGAGGCATGGGACGTTCAAAGGATGGGACGCACGCAGCTTAGGCTGTGCATACCCGTTAAGGACTTTGAAAAGCTACCCTTGATTCGCAGAAAATGTCGATGCAGCATACACATCGAGCGCAAATGCGGCATGCCGTTCTTTGCGGCTCGCCTGTGGAAACGCAAGGTGCTGTGCATGGGAATGTTTGCTGCATTTGCCGCCATCTGTTTCCTTTCGACACGGGTGTTGTTCGTCAATTATATGGATCAGGGAGCCGTCCAACTCCAAACTGCACTCCAAGAAAGCGGAGTAAAGGTCGGAGTATCGCTCAGCACGGACTGGACACGCTTGTCAAACATGATTTCTGCCCAATCTGAGGGTATCAAGTGGCTTGGTATCAGCAGGCGAGGCGTGTACCTATCCGTTGAGACAAAGGCGGCTGACGAAAAACCGCTGACTGTTGATTATTCAAAGTCTGCCCAGATCATTGCCCAAAAAGGGGGAATGATAACAAGAGTAGATTGTTTTAGAGGACAGGCGGCGGTAAAGGTGGGCGACCGTGTCGAATCAGGAGATGTACTGATAAGCGATACAGTAGTCTACAAGGATTTTCCTCCATATTACACACACGCACGCGGCGAGGTGTTTGCAGCCATGCAGTACAGCACGAGCGTGACCGCACCAACGTCGATTATGGAGCTTGTGCCAACGGGAAGAATCAAGCGATATTTCCGCATCACGCTCAACGGAACGGAGATATACCAAACTGGGTGCGGATTTGTGTACTATCAAACGTGCTTTTGTGAGCCGATAGCAGCAACTCAGACGCTCATACCGCTGGAGGTCAGCTTTGGTGAATATATTGAGCTGGAGGAGCGTGAGCGAATACTGACGGAGGACGAGAGCGTGAGTTGGGCTTTGATGCTGGCAGAGCAGCAGGCATTGGAGCTTGTACCCAAGGACGCAGCAATACTGGTTATGAGCTGTCAGCTAAGAAACTGTGATGATGAAAAAATAGCCTTTTGTACCATTACAACAGAGGAGAATATAGGAGTACCAAAAGAGACACAACATGATGAGTGAGAACAAAATAGCAGAGAGGATAGAATTGGAGTCAATGGCGGATACGGCAGGCTTGTTCGGCGTGCTGGACGAGAATCTGCTGATTTTTATGGAGGAGACTTCAACAAAGATACACGTTGAGCCTGATGGAATAATCATCGAGGGCGAGCAGGCGAACGTCACGCAATGCAAACAGGTGTTGAGCGAGCTGCTCAATATGCAGCGGCGAGGAGAGCCGATAGACCGTGGCAGAATACACTATGCAATAGATCTTGCCAAGGAGGGCAACGCAGCGTTAATCTCACGCATCATGGGCGACACCGTGGCACTTACAAACCGTGGCAAGGCGGTCAAGTGCAAGACGCTGGGACAGAAACGCTATGTACAAGCTCTCAAGGAATATGAGCTGGTATTCGGCATTGGGCCTGCAGGCACAGGGAAAACCTATCTTGCCGTGGCGATGGCGGTGCTGGCGTTCAAAAATAAAGAGGTGGACAAGATTATCCTCACTCGTCCTGCCGTAGAGGCCGGCGAGAAATTAGGCTTTTTGCCGGGCGATCTTCAGAGCAAGGTTGACCCTTATCTTCGCCCACTGTATGATGCGCTGCAGGAGTTTTTAGGTATGGAAACATACAAAAATCTCACCGAACGTGGAGCCATCGAGGTTGCACCGCTTGCGTATATGCGTGGACGCACGCTGAACAACGCTTACATCATTTTAGATGAGGCGCAGAACTGCTCAGTCGAGCAGATGAAGATGTTTTTGACACGCTTTGGTGAGGGGTCTAGAATAGTCGTAACGGGAGATGTTACGCAGATAGACCTTCCGCCCGAAAAGAGAAGTGGACTTGTCCATGCGGTCAAGGTTCTTGACGATGTAAAGGGCATTTCAATCATTCGTCTGACGCACAAGGACGTTGTAAGGCATGAGCTGGTGCAGAGAATAATTCAGGCCTACGACAGATACGAGAAGCCACGAGGATAGGAGGCACAGCATGAAGGGACGAGCACCAAAACGTTCAATAGGACTGCTGATAGGAACGCTGCTTTTGGCGTTTGTGTTCGTATGCAATTCCGTTGCGCTTTTGATAACGTTTCGCCCCCAATACTTTTCTTTTTCGGCAGGCGACATAGCCTCGGAGAATATAAGGGCGACCAAGGACGGCGTGGACTATGCAACTTCTGATGCGCAAAAGCAGGCGGCAAGAGATGCCGTTGAAAATCAAATGCGTGTCAATGATGAACTTGTTGACAGGCAGGTTGCCGCACTGATAGAAGCATTGGACAGCTATGAAGCGTTTTTGGTGGATTGCAGAACAGTCTGGGACGACAACGCCATAGCCGTGAGCGAAACGCAATACCGCAACAACTCCGACTGGAGAACACTTCTGTCGGTTGCAGACTTGTTGGCAAAGCTCGAACAGTATTCCTTGACAGAATATTTGGATACAAGCACCGCCTATACGCTTTTAGGCTTGCACCTGCCAATGGGTGAGCGAAAACCCAATGTCAATCCCGATATAACCATATTCAAAAAGAGCCTCACAGATGCTGTGCAAGAGAAGCTGTCAGGTGGATTGCAAAGCGACCAGCTCGAAGCAGCCGCAACAGATATTCGAAACGGACTGCCACTTTCAATTCCTACCGAACTTAAAAATAGTTTTGTGCCAAATCTTTGTGCTGCTTTTTTGACGCCCACGTTGATAATTGACATAGAGGCAACCGAGCAGGCTCGTGTGGCCGCTGCAAACGAAGTTGAGAACGTGACAATATCAAAGGGCGATATTATCGTGTATGCCCAAAGTGAGATAAGCGACAGCCAGATTGCAACGATGACTTCACTGGGAATGATTGCCCAAAACAGGAGCAATACCGCTTCATATCTGGGCATGATAATCTATACATTGTGTATCTATGCAGCAATGTGGATGTATCTTGCTTTCTTCGATCGTAGGACGCTAAGCTCGTGGAGAACCATGCTGAGCTTCTCACTGGTGATGGTTGTAACTTTGGGGCTGTGCTGTGCGCTGGTTCAGTGGCAAAATAGGATAGCACCCGTGCTGCTTGCACCGCTGCTGATGGCGGCATTGCACGACAAGCGAACCGCAATGGCGGTTAATGTTCTGTCGGGCTTGGGAATAGGGGCTCTGATGGGAGCCAACATGGGAACGCTATTTAACGAGCAGGCACTCGTGTGGGTGGCGGTATCCATCGTGATGGGACAGTTTGCAATCACGCTAAGGGAGCATGACAAAAGAAGAAGCGGCGTGCTGCTTTCGGGGCTTATTTCGGGAGCTGTGGGCGGTTTAATGACCGTCTCGATGAGCCTAATCAATGGCGATACGTTTTTGCAGGCGTTCACCTCGTTCGGTTTGGTATTTGCAGGCGGACTCATCGCCACAATAGTTGCGCTGGGTCTTACGGTGCTGTTCGAGCTGATTTTCGATATTCCAACCGATGCAAGGCTCAATGAGCTGCTAAACACAAATCAGCCGCTGCTCAAAAAGCTTATGACTGCCGCACCCGGCACATACCATCATTGCATGATGGTGGCGGAGCTTGCCGAGAATGCAGCCGAGAGCATACATGCAAATGCACTTCTTGCCAAGGTCGGAGCGACCTATCACGATGTGGGCAAGCTCAGACGCCCACATATGTTTTCCGAAAATCAAGGCAATGCCTCAAATCCGCATGATGCGCTGCCGCCAATCGAGAGTGCCAAAATCATTATTGCACATCAGCAGGACGCCGAGGGAGTGCTTCAGAAGTTTCATATGCCTGCGGTGGTTATCCAACTGGCAAAGGAGCATCATGGAAACACATTGGTGGCGTATTTCTATAACAAGGCGCAAAAGGGTATGCCCAACAGAAAGCTGTCAGAGGAGATGTTCCGCTATGACGCACCTAAGCCTTCGAGCATAGAAAGTGCGATAATCATGATGGCAGACAGTTGTGAGGCGGCTGTGCGTTCGCTAGGCTCGCCGTCTATTGATCAGGTCAAGGAGATGACGCATAGAGTTATCCGTGGAAAGATGGATGATGGGCAGTTTGACCAATGCGGCATTACCCTGCAACAGATAGCCGCCGTCGAGAGTTCGTTTATTAACACCTTTTCGGGAATACTGCACGACAGAATATCTTATTCAACGGAGGACAAAAAATGATTGAGGTATATGAGGACGGGGCAGAGATAAATGCAGACGAGCAGGCACTTATTGTGCAGGCGGCAACGGCAGCGTTAAAAAGCGAAAACGCAAAGGGCGATTTAACCGTGGTCGTTGCATCGGAGCAAAGAATACATCAGCTCAATTTGGAATTTCGCAGCATTGACAGGGTAACGGATGTGCTTACCTTCCCTGCATGGGACGGGAAACCGATGGACGGGTATCTGGGAGATATTATGATATGCAAGAAACGAGCACAGGAGCAGGCGGAGCAATACGGTCATTCCTTTGACCGAGAGCTTACTTTTTTGACATTGCACGGCGTGCTGCATCTGTTGGGCTACGACCACATGACTCCATCGGACGAGGGCGTCATGCTGGATAAACAAAGAAAACTATTGGAAGGATTGGGACAATCAAGATGAAAAATTTCGATCATGAGAAGCTGTTGGACTTGGCGTATGAGGCAAGAGAACACGCCTACACTCCTTATTCGCACTACAAGGTCGGGGCTGCGCTTTTAACTAAGTCGGGCAAGATTTATCAGGGCTGCAACATTGAGAATGCAGGCTACACGCCCACAAATTGTGCTGAGCGCACGGCATTTTTCAAGGCGGTCTATGATGGAGAGCGTGAGTTTGAAGCAATCGCAGTTTGCGCAACGGGCGCAAGTCCGAGCTATCCTTGCGGGGTGTGCCGTCAGGTCATGGCAGAGTTTTGCGACAAAGATTTTGTCATTATTACCGGCAACAATGATAGAAGCATAGTTGTGGACAGCAATTTAGCCGAGATGCTTCCCTACTCGTTTGGACCAAAGGATCTGTTATGACGCAAAACTATAAAAGCGGATTTTTCTCAATAGTGGGTTGCCCAAACGTGGGCAAATCCACGTTGCTCAACACTCTTGTGGGGCAGAAGATTGCCATTGTCACCGATAGAGCGCAGACTACACGCAACAAGATAACGGGCGTGGTAACACGAGCTGATTATCAGATGATATTTTTGGATACTCCGGGGTTGACCATGCCACGCAATAAGCTGGGCGAGTATATGCAAAAGGTCGCACTTGATGCGTTCAACGACATTGAGGCGGTAGTACTGCTGATTGATCCGCTGCTGGGCGTCAAAGAACGTGACGAGAAGATACTGGACAGGCTCAGACAGTGCAAGAGCCCTGTCATAGTGGCGATAAACAAGGCGGACAAAGCGACCATGGCACAGCTTGAGCAAGCACGTTTTGCCATTGGCGAAGGGTTTGAGATAATGGAAATCTCTGCAAAGACGGGCGAGGGAGTAGATAAGCTCGAAAAGCGACTTGCCGATTTTCTGGTCGAGGGGCCGCAGTATTTTCCTCCCGATATGGTCACCGACCAGCCCGAACGTGTCATTTGCAGCGAGATGATAAGGGAGAAGGCGCTCCAGCTTTTGAGCGAGGAAATTCCACATGGCGTGGGGGTTGGAATCGACAAGATGGAAATGCGTGAAGGCGGCGGTTTGATGGACGTTTACGCTACGATGTACTGCGAGCGAGACAGCCATAAGGCAATCATCATCGGCAGGGGCGGAAGTATGCTAAAGCGCATCGGCATGGAGTCCAGAAAGGACATCGAATGGCTTTTGGGCGTTCGTGTCAATTTACAGCTATGGGTTAAGGTCAAGGAGGACTGGCGCAACAAACAATCCATGCTCAACGAGCTTGGATACGATTTAAGGAATTAAAAATGGGGCACACTGTTATCTGTAAGGAGGTGACTGACGTGCCTGATAAAAAGGAAGCATGGAAGAAGTTTGAACAGACTGGGCATATTGCAGCATATCTGCAGTATTGCAGCCTTAAAGACGAGCAGCAGAAAGAGTAGGCAATGTCATCAACGCTCTGCCTAAACGGCATAGTGACAAATTACACAGATTATCGGGACAACGACAGGATACTGTCGCTGTTCACCTTTGAGCAGGGAAGGGTGGACGTCAAGGCACGCAACTGCCGCAAGCCTACTGCGCCTCTGCTTAACTGCGCCCAACCGTTCACCTATGGAGAGTTCGAGCTTTTCTACTATAAGAATAAATACACCGTCAATCAATTCGAACTCAAAGAGAGCTTTTTTCCGCTGAGGGAGGACTTTGACAGGTTTTCAATAGCAGGCATGGCAACGCAGCTCTGCCATGATGTTGTTCAGCCCGAACAGCCAAACGAGGAGCTTTTTTCCTTGCTCTATCACACGCTGTCGTTCTTGTCTTACGGCACGAGCGACCCAATAGACCTTGCGATATGTTTTTTAGTCAGATATTTCAACCTTATCGGCTATTGCCCCACCATCACAAGCTGTGCTAATTGCTCGCGCGATCTTAGGGGGGATAGGCAGATTTTCTTTTCTGCAATGCGAGGCGGAGCAATCTGCCTTGCATGCTGTCAGGGCGAACCGCACATTTCAAAGCTGGCATTAGAGGCGATGCGAAGAATGCTTCTGCTGCTGGACGTTGAGATGCCCTCGGTGGTACTCAAGCCCGAATTGCGAAAGGAACTTTTGAACGTATTGGTTCGTTACAGCGATCAGGTCTTGGGCGAAGGAAACAGGGCGACAAGCTGCCTAAAACAGAATTGATTCAAAAAACATGGAGAAATGAACTTTTGTTCATACAAAGACCACATTTTTAAGCAAAATATCTTGTAATTTGCAAATGCTACTGATATAATTAGATGTTATTTTATGAACAATCATCAGGAGGGATTACACTTTGACACAGAAGTATGTCTACTTATTTAGCGAAGGCAGCGCAACGATGCGCGATCTGCTGGGCGGCAAAGGCGCAAACTTGGCGGAGATGACGGGACTTGGAATGCCTGTTCCGCACGGGTTTACGGTATCTACCGAAGCCTGCACTCAGTACTACAAGGACAACGAGACCATCAATGACAAAATCATCGAGCAGATTTATGTCGGGCTTGAGAAGCTGGAAGAGCTGTCGGGCAAGAAATTCGGTGACATTCAAAATCCTCTGCTCGTTTCCGTTCGCAGCGGAGCAAGAGCATCAATGCCGGGCATGATGGATACCATTTTGAACCTCGGTCTTAACGACACAGTTGTCGAAGCATTTGCAAAGAAAACAGGCAACCCCCGCTTTGCGTATGACTCCTACCGCAGATTCATTCAGATGTATTCCGATGTCGTTATGGAAGTGGGAAAGAAGTATTTTGAAGAGCTCATCGACAAGATGAAGGCGGAAAAGGGCGTCAAGCTCGACACCGAGCTGGATGCTGACGACCTCAAAAAGCTCGCCATGCAGTTCAAAGCGGAATATAAGGCGAAGCTGGGTCAGGACTTCCCGTCCGATCCCAAAGAGCAGCTCATGGGCGCAATCAAGGCGGTGTTCCGCAGCTGGAACAACCCCCGCGCCATCTATTATCGCCGCATGAACGACATTCCCGGCGATTGGGGAACCGCTGTCAACGTACAGATGATGGTGTTTGGCAACACCGGCGACACATCGGGCACAGGCGTTGCCTTCACTCGTAATCCCGCAACCGGCGAGAAAAAGCTGTTCGGTGAGTTTTTGATGAACGCACAGGGCGAGGACGTCGTTGCCGGCGTGCGCACTCCGCAGACGATAGACCAGCTCAAGGACGTTATGCCCGAAGCATATCAGCAGTTTGTTGACATTTGCGACAAGCTGGAGGATCACTACCGTGACATGCAGGACATGGAGTTCACCATTGAGGACAAGAAGCTGTTCATGCTCCAGACCCGTAACGGCAAGCGTACTGCAGCCGCAGCGTTGCGTATCGCCTGCGATTTGGTTGACGAGGGAATGATTTCCGAAGAAGACGCCGTTCTGATGGTGGATCCAAAGCAGCTCGACGCTCTTTTGCATCCGCAGTTTGACGCCGCCGCATTGAAGAATGCCAAGGTGATTGGACGAGCATTGCCCGCATCTCCGGGTGCTGCTTGCGGCAAGATAGTATTTACCGCCGAAACTGCGACCGAGTGGGCGCAGAGGGGCGAAAAGGTCGTCCTTGTCAGATTGGAGACAAGCCCTGAGGATATCGAGGGCATGCACCATGCGCAGGGCATCCTTACGGTTCGTGGCGGAATGACCTCTCACGCAGCGGTAGTCGCTCGTGGCATGGGTACCTGCTGTGTATCAGGCTGTGGCGACATAAAGATGGACGAGGCGAACAAGTGCTTCACCCTAGATGGCAAGACCTACAAGGAGGGTGATTGGATTTCGCTGGACGGTTCCACAGGCAACATTTACGGCGAAGCCGTAGCGACCGTCGATGCTTCCATCAGCGGCTACTTTGGCAGACTGATGGGCTGGGCAGACTCAATTCGAACCCTCAAGGTTCGCACCAATGCCGACAATCCGCACGATGCAGCAGTTGCAGTCAAGTTTGGCGCAGAGGGCATCGGTCTTTGCAGAACCGAGCATATGTTCTTTGAAGAGGATCGTATTGCAGCGATGCGTGAGATGATTGTTTCCGATAACGAGGAAGCACGCAGAAAGGCACTTGCAAAGCTGCTGCCCATTCAGCGCAAGGATTTCAAGGGCATCTACAAGGAGATGGCAGGACGTCCTGTTACCATTCGCTTCTTGGATCCGCCGCTGCATGAGTTCCTGCCCACAGCGGACAAGGATATTGAGGCTCTTGCAAAGGAAATGGGCTTGACCTATGACAAGCTCAAGAACACCGTTGAGTCCCTGCATGAATTTAACCCGATGCTCGGTCATCGTGGCTGCCGTCTTGCCGTCACCTATCCTGAGATAGCAGAGATGCAGACCCGTGCCGTTATCGAGGCAGCTATCGAGACTCGTGAAGAACTGGGACTGGACATTCTGCCCGAAATCATGATTCCTCTTGTTGGCGAGGTCAAGGAGCTGGCATACGTCAAGGAGATAGTTGACAGGACGGCAAAGGAAGTCATGGCGGAGCGCAACGTGAACATCGAATACATGGTGGGAACCATGATTGAAATTCCGCGTGCAGCACTGACTGCCGATGCTATTGCCGAGCAGGCACAGTTCTTCTCCTTTGGAACCAACGACCTTACCCAGATGACATTCGGCTTCAGCCGTGATGATGCAGGCAAGTTCTTGGACGATTACTACAAGAAGAAGATCTACGAGTCCGATCCGTTCGCAAGAGTAGACCAGATTGGCGTTGGCAAGCTGATGAAGATGGCTGCGGACTTGGGTAAATCCGTCCGCCCGAACATCAAGCTGGGCATCTGCGGCGAGCATGGCGGCGATCCGTCAAGCGTAGAGTTCTGCCACAAGATTGGTCTGAACTACGTCTCCTGCTCACCCTACCGTGTACCCATCGCCCGCCTTGCGGCAGCACAGGCAGCAATCAAGGATGGCAGGAAGTAAGATATCAACACTTCGCAAGCTTCACTTTAACGCTTGAGGATGCGCAGAATTATCTGTATTCATTCTCAACACAAAAAAGAGTGCTTGCATGGAAGGATATCAAAGTAAACTTGTTTATCTAAACGAATCCCCGATTACCGTAAAAATACGGTAATCGGGGGTTTTGCGTTTATAGGCAATCGGCACATTCGTCTTTCCTTTTACTTATCAGTACAATATAAGTGAAAGGGGGCATATAAGATATGTCAGGATTTATAAAAGAGTTTTACTTTGGCAATATTGAACCACAAGCACGCAGCACAAGGGCGAATAAAGCCATATCAAAGCAACTCAAAATTTTAAGCGAAGCAGAGGAATATCTAACTAATAAGCTTGACGGCGAGCAGAAGAGTAAGTTTCTTGATTTTGTTAATGCTTACAGTGTGGTAGATGGTGAAACCGCGTTGGATAGCTTCATTGTCGGTTTTCGATTGGGTGCGGCATTTACCCACGATACCTTTGTCAGCACAAATGCTCCGTTTGCTGATTTGTTAAAGGAGGTCGTGTAGCTATGTAAGAATCATTATTTGAGCAAATGGGCGGTACATATAGGCAAGTTGGTGACTATTTTATTCCGAATTTTACTTTACCTGACGAGCAGCAAAAACCCATTGGAATTTGGGGGCAGCGCCACCGTCGTTATCTGAAACAGAATAAACCAATACAGTACATGAACCTTCTCACCTCCGGCAAGTTAAACAGCTACCTTGCGGATATAGATCAACAAGCGGAAGAAATGTTTTCTCAGCTGGTAAAACAAATGGCAGATAAGCAAGGCGTTACCGAGCAACTAAAAGCGACTGACCAAATGGCGTGGGTTGGCATGATGAACAATATCCGTAACGCCGCTATGGAGATTGTGAATAAGAATTTGATATTCGTATAAAACTACTAATTAAGACTCCAAAGGCGAAGAAATAGAAAGACCAGATATCATAGACAAACGGCAGAGGCTAAAATTCCTCTGCCGTTTTACTGCTTATTCAACGATTATACCTGTTAAACTTTTAACCTGATTGTATATGTCTTCTTTCACCGTTTGAATAGTAGCATATTTGCGAGCCAGTTCTTGTTGCTTTGCTAAATCGTACTCACCATTTTCATTGACGGGAATTAGAATTGAATCATTGTAATTCATTATATGAGTTGGTTTCAAAGCGGTATATTCGTTTTTACCATTTACGCCAATTCTACCCCTCGCTCTTTTGCGGAATATCGGTTCAATCATATATTTTACATACAGTAAATCAATATTCTTACACTCCTCTGTGGGAACAAGAATGCCCCTGTGGCATGTGATAGAAAATTTTCCATTCAATTTCATAACGTACCCAGCAAGACCATCAATTACCCAAGTTAAATATTCTCCATTATATTTAAAGTTATCAATACTTCCGAAAATTTCACGAGTTGTACTACCCGAAAAAACAGGATGCATTCCAATGTGTTCTTTGCAATATGGCTTAGATAATTTCATATCACCGCCTTTTGGCGTGAATAGTTTGGTTATTTGTGCCTTTTTATAATTGGTTGTGTTATCAGAACCAATTACTATTTTAATATCTCTGAAATTTTCCACTTTAGATAGAATAATGTTTCTTTGTTGTTCTATATCCTGATATTTCTTTGCTAATTCTTTTTGTGTTTCTAAATCAAATTTCCCATCTGGAAGAACAGGAATATTTATTTTTATATTTTGCGTATTGCGTATAGTTGCTTTTGTAGTCCAATCAAAATTTTTTCTTTTGAAAGCAGTTTGTAATGAATAAAATAAGTATTTAACGTCCAAAGTCTCTTGAAATTCTTTTTTTGGAAAATACAATCGGGCATCACCATTAAGAGAAAATTTGCTTTTTTCTCTGTATATCCATGTTCCTGCATTTGCTCCGTTGGTTGTGAGCTGAAGACCCTCAAGGTCAAACATATATGAGTCAATTTCTCCAACTTTAGTTTCTCCAATAGTTTTTGCTGAATAAACCGGATATAATCCATAATGTTCACTCATATACAATTTTGTTAGTTCTGAATTGCCACTTTTATAGTCTAAAATATCTGTAAAAACAACATTTATTGTTTTAGGCATTCTATCGCCTCCTTGTAATTTGTCATGTCGTTTACAAGGTCATCTATGAAAGATTTAAATTCATCCAAGGTCATAATATCATCAGCTTCTTTGAATCCAAGCTGAATTTTTTCTTCGTCTGACCAGAAGTTATCAATATTCCAGTTATCATCTATCGGAAACTTATCTATTGATAACAACTTCATCTTACCGTCATTATCAAACCAACTTTTAAAAGGCTCCTGAATATTGTTTTTATCCGGTAAATTCTTATAGGAATTGTATTTGTTTACTGCTTCGTGAAGGTCATTATCATCCGGAGTATCAAAACGGTATGTGTCTAAAGTTTCTCCTATGCTCTTGCAGATATAGCAAAAAATTTTATAGCTTTGTGTTACTCCATCATCAAATTCCTTCTCCGTTTTCTTTCGGAGTGTTAGAATGTATGTTTTCTTTGGCGTGTTGAAAAAGCTGTTGATAGGCAACGAAATAATGCTTTCAATAAAACAGCTTTTTATAATTAACTCCTTTAGATTTGTATTTCCCAAGTTAGCAAAAATACCATCGGGCAGAACAATATTAGCAGTTCCTCCATATTTCAAAGAGCGAATTATCCATTCTAAGAAAAGGGCTTCTACACCATTTCCTTTTGCTTTGTAAAAGCCTGTGTCGGAAGCTAATTTTGTAATTGTAGCATCCTGATAATATGGCGGATTTGCAAGGATAAGATCGTATTTGTTTTCTTCAAGATTATCAAGGGTTCCAAGAGCTTTTTTGCTGGAATGAAAAACCTTGTTTAGTAATTCTACTGCCAGATACTTAACTTCCTTGATATTGTTATTATCTTTAAAAAGCTTAGAAAAATAGATAAGCATATTTGCTTTGGCAAGTATTGTAGTTATATCATCCTGTCCGGACATTTGTTTTTCAAAACCGTACAGCTTGATGCCCTCTACCAGTTTTCCATTTTTTATTTCAAAAGGAGTATTAGAAGCTGCTTCTAATAGGAATTTTCCGACGCCAGAGGCCGGATCACATATACTTATTCCGTTTGTAATAGTGACCATGTTAACCATCTCTCTCACTATTTTAAGCGGTGTAAAAAACTGCCCCATATCTGATTTATCGTCACTGTTCTTCATAAATGTTTCAAAAAGTTTCGACTTGAAATCTTTGCTGATATTAATAAATTTACCGCTGTTCTTTTCATAATTATGAAACTCGTCCATAATGTTTTTAAAGCAGATTGCGTGAGAGTCTTCTTCGATGTAGTGACCATCAACCCCTTTTTTTACATGAAATATTTGACCATTTACTATGGTTGTACCATCGTCACCATCAGGAAATAACATCTTCATTTGTGCTCGCGGACCTTCAAGATAAGTACCAAGTATATCAGCATTTGTAAGTCTTGAAGCTTCTTCAACAGAATATAGACTGTAAATGTAGCTAAAGGAATTATTGTCTTTTAAAACATTTATATCACTCAGATATTTGAAAAGAAATACTTCTACAAAAGTATAAAGCGACATTTTTGAAGAAGCAAATGTCATTCGCTTTAGGATCCGTGCAATTTTTTTTGCCAAATCAGTTGGGTCTATATCTTCCAATTTTAGAATAGTATCATTTTTATCTGAAAGAGACAGCGAAACTAAATCAATAAAGTCAGCAACTTTTTTGGGATCGGTTTTAGGATCAATTTTTCGAGTGATTTTATTACCGTTCTCATCAACAATTAAATTTCCTGTAATAGGATTTAGCCATATATATTTGTCACCATCTGTAACGACAAAAACCTTAGCACCAATTTCATTAGAAACTGCAATTTCTTGCTTAATTGCCTTGTTAATCTTTGTTGGTGTATCCAATTCTTCTGGTGTTTTGAATTCAATAAATACAACAACTTCTTTGTTTTTGTTTATAACTAATACGTCTGGTTTCTTGCATAAATTTTTAGAGACTTTAACTGCTTTCAGCTTGCCAGAATTCATCAAATCATTAATAGTTGTAGCTCCGAGACTAAGGCAGGTATACTTGTCAAGAATGCTTACTTCATTTGAAAACAAGCTATCCTGTATTGTTTGTTCAGACATTATTTTTGCCTCCTATAATTTGAGTAACAGTCTTATCATATTTTTTTGCATCTTTTAGATAGGCTTTAGCGGCATCATTGAAAAAGTCGACGAGTTTCCGACCATCCATTGCCAAGGTGCCTTTTAATCGGTTATGAAGTTCAGGCGTTAGTCGCACTTGAACTTGTTTAATTTTATCGTCCACTCATTTCACCTCGATGTGATATCATTACATCTTGATATAATGATATCATATACTGCCGCATCAGTCAATGATTTTACTCTAAAAAAGAAAAAAAGACGATAGAATTCGTCGGTTAAAAATCTATCGTCTTTTACTTATTAATATTTAGCACATTATATTACTTAGTGCGGAGTACAAATAATTGATACTTTTGAATTGTACAATAAAATTATTTTCTTAACATATCCCCATAGCTAACGAGCGTTACATTACCCATCTCAGAGGCTCTATCCATACAGCCTTTAGTAAAGCCGGTTTTGGCGAAGAGGTAAAAGTGGTTGTTCTTATAGCTGAAAAGATTGCTGCGCTCTACAAGCTTTTCAAGCACACCGAGATCAATTCTTTCGTTTGTCCACTTGCATTCACCGAATAAAGCGGAATCCTTATCCGTTCCCATAATGTCAATTTCTTCTTGGGTTCTGGCTTTTGGATTTATACCCCACCAACGGCCTAAATTGCTGAAATTCACAGGGCATTTTCCGCTCAGCAGCAGTTTCCAAAGGTACTGCTTGCAAATTTCTTCAAACACCCCTCCCATATAGGCATTAAGCTGAGGGGAAATTCTGCTGTACGCTAAATCGGTAGCTCCACGAGAGATAATTGAGGTGTTTTCAGGCACAAAGCGGTACCAAAAACGGAACATATTATCCTCAATGGAGTAAATCGTCTTTCGGCTGGATTTTTCGCCGAAGGGCGATTCTTTTTTTACAATACCCAGTGTAATCAAATTTTTTATATAGGTAGCACACACACTTGTGTCTTCATCAATTTTGTTTGAGATTTCATTCATTTTTGAGCAGCCGATTGCAATTGCAGTAATAACAGCGTTATAAATTGCAGGCTCACGCACTTCTTGTTTTAAAAGATTATTCGGCTCCTCGAAAATGGAAGACGAAGCATTAAGATGAGTGTTTTTGATGTTTTCTTCAATGGACAGGCTATCATTAAGCTGCATTAAATATTGTGGAGTACCTCCGACAATTCCGTATGCCAAAGCCTTATCCTCATCAGACAATTTAGTAAAATAACGGCAAGCCTCGAAAAATTCAAAAGGATTGATTTTAAGCTGTGCTGTTCTTCTTCCGTAAAGCGGAGCTTTGTACGCTAAAACGTGATCTTCCATATAGGACATAGAAGAACCGCAAAGAATTAAAAACAGCTTAGAGCTAGCCTTGCTTTTGTCAATTAAAAGCTGAAGCGTAGATGCAAGGCTTTTTGATGCACGGGCAACATAAGGGTACTCGTCAATAACCAGCACAATTCTTTTGGTTTTTGCCAATTCAAAGACATATTCTAACGCTGATTGAAAGGAGGCAAAAGAAGAATCTACAGCGATGCCGGTGTTGTATTCCATGATACATCTTGAAAAGTTGTCAAGATTTTGCTTTGCGTTGGTTTCAACGCCTGTAAAGAAAATAGTATCCTTGTTTTTCGCAAATTCACTGATAAGCGCAGTTTTACCGACACGGCGACGACCGTAAATGACAGCAAATTCAAATTTATCAGAATGATAGAGCTTATCTAATGTATGAAGCTCGTTTTCTCTTCCTATAAACATTGGCATACCTCCAAGCACTCTAGTAATTTATGATTTACTTAATTATAAACCACTTTTCAAAAATTGTCAATAGCTTAATTAATATTTACTTGTTTACGATTTACTAAATTGTAAAAGTGCTTATTTGATAAATATTTAACTTTACTCTGCACACTCCTAAAACGGTTTCACGCTCTAATATTGTTTTGGGTATTTTTGAAAGATACTTCTTGCTGAAATTGGTGTTGCCATAATAGCAATAAAAATTTGCTACCGGAAGCTGCAACCACTCAGTATCTTTACGACGATTGGCAAGGTAAAACTGTGCTACATCACTTATTACATTAAAAGGTACGGAATTTAAGTCGGTGTTTGCCTCGTGAATAATTTTTATAAAGCTAACGACAGAATGGTATTTGTAGATGATATTTGTGCAGCAGCAAAAGGCTATGAATATCTTGCAGAAATTCAGGCATTGGCAGGTAAAAGCGTATGAATTGCTACCGAATGACATTACGATTTAATCTTGAGGATGAGAATGAGCGAAGGACGGCAGAATTTTTGAAAGAGTTAGATTGTGGGGAGCATAAATCCAAAAATCGTTTTGTGATAGATTTAATTAGTGGTTATATGGATTCTATCCACAAAGAACAGCAGGAAAATGAGTTTTTAGAGAAAATCCGTATCATGTTCCGAGAAGAAATTGCTACTATTTCTGTTGAAGTTCACCCGGCAACATCTGCTACCGAAGTAGTTACGGAACTGACTGAAGAAGAAAAGGAGAAAAATGCCGCAGGTGCACTTGCTGCGTTAGAAATGTTCGGATGATGTCAATGTGCCCGATTTTTAATGTCACATTCACTGTTTTTAAAAAAGCCCGATGGCAATTTTGACGTCAGTTGTATTTTACGGATAGCGACAGAAAATAAGTAATCAGATACGCCGACCTAAATCACCGCAAAAACAAGCCGAAAACAAAGAACGCCGAAAAGCTATATCTGCACAAATACAGCCCTTGCGTATAAAGCTCCGCAGGGCTGAGTGGATTTTTGAAGAATCACCTCATTTATATGAGCTTTTACAAACCGAACACCGCCTTGAGCAGGCGGCGAAAACTAAATACAGACAAAGGAGTTATGAAAGATAATGAAAATTATTACTATTATTCCCGTTAATAAATTGCGCCCATTCGATGGACACCCTTACAAGATTAAAGACGATGACGAGATGAATGCCTTAATTGAAAGCATACAAGAAAACGGTATTCTGTCACCATTAATCGTTAGACCGATTGAAAACACAAACGAATATGAAGTGATAAGCGGTCACCGCCGTTTACACGCAGCAGAAAAGGCAGGGATTACAGAAGTCCCTGCCTTAATTTATGCCCTTGACCGAGATTCCGCTGCCGCATTGCCGTGGTGGACAGCAATCTGCACCGTGAGCATATTCTTCCCAGTGAGAAAGCCTTTGCGTATAAAATGAAAGTCGATGCGCTCTCTCCTCAGGGAAAAAGAACGGATTTAACTTCGGAGCAAGTTGCACCGAAGTTGTCTACAGAGATTATCGGCAAAGCGGAAGGCATCAGCAAAGATACTGTTAAACGCTATATACGCCTGACGCACCTTGTTCCACAGCTGCTTGACTGTATGGACGAAGGCAAAATGGCCTTTTCCGTCGGTGTAGTACTTTCGTATCTCAATGATGATTTTCAGTATGCTGCTCTGGACGCTATGGCTGAGGAGGACTGCACTCCTTCTTATGCACAGGTTGTTCGTATGAGAAATCTATTTCGCACGGATGAACTGACAATAGACACGATTTACGACATCATTCGTGAGGAAAAAGCCAATCAGAAAGAAAAGCTGAAAATCCCCATGGAGCCAATCCGCAATTATTTTCTTAAAAACTATGCCACCGCTGATATAGAAAATACAATCGTGAAATTGTGCGAGAACTACTACCGTCAAAAGCAACGTTTCCGCAATGATGATGCAAGATGAGGCTCTTATATATGAAGATGAATAACGGCACATTCGAGGAGGTTGTTAGAAATGTGTATAATTAAACAAGAATATAGTCCGGATTGCAATATAGTTTGTTATCAACGCTGCAAGAGCATTGATATCCTTTGCAGAGTAGACCCTGCCATGGGTTAGCTTTGTTTCCAGTTTCCAATCTTTACCCTTCTGATTTAAGGCTTTAGCAAACTTGGAGATATCATCCTTGCTTATGTCGAAACAGAAAAGCCCGTCACTGCCCTTTATTGCACCATTATCTTCAAATAGCTTTGTTTCCTCTTCCGAATTAGCTTCAACATAGACCCCATCGTATACTTCACCAAGCTCTTTGAGCATTGCCACTTTGTTATCACCATCAATGGAGGTTACATATCTGCCTTCCATAGTTGCCGTGGTGTCACCCAACGAGTATGTTTGTTTGTCTCCCTCAACGAGTTCCCTTGTCACAGGCTCGGAACGTGAGGAGGATTTTGCGACCTTATCTGTAGCATTTGATTGCTCACTCAATGTATTATTTTCATCAGTTTTGCGTAAATTAGTATTGACAGAAGCACTATCATCTGATAATCTACTGTTGAACCCGTACTTGACGCGCGTGGGCAATTGGAGCCTGAATCGTTTAAGCCAAGTACGGGTCTTTTCTATATTCGGCTCAACATACAGCATCTCGCTCTCATCAATCAGCCCTTGGGGATTCGTGTCCTTGCCGTACGCACTTGCAATCTTTATGATGTCAAGCGTGTACCCTTTACCAGTAGTAGGATTAAGTTCAAGCGCAACAAGAACAGGATGACCATTCGCATCTTCAAGCTCGCCAAACATTGTAATCCTGCCCTGTACGGTCAATGATTCCATTACAATAATCGGCGATTCAACCACCTTTGGCACTTGCACAATCACATCATCGGTCATGGCGGGATGGTCACGCTTGATTTTGATTATCTTCGATGAATCCCACTCTATGTTTTGGTCTTTTACTCCGATAGACTTTAGTGCGGTGGAGGTCTTTCCCACTACAAGCCTAATCTTTGAGTTTTTACCGTCCCATTCGCTATATTGCTTTTCAAAGTCGGGACGGGAAGAATAGCTGATATTGTTTTCATTTGGGGGGTTGTTTTTTGTGGAGGAATCGGGTATACTATTATGGTCAGATGTAGTGTTCTGTAGAGCGTGTCGTTCATTCGACAAGGCCACAGAAGGTCCTGCATCTGATTTCGTATTTAGATTGAACAGTCCCCCGCTGGGTGTCAATATCCTCAACGCCTTGAAATTGTTTCCCTTTGTTCTCTTAACTACAATTGCTACGTTTCCTCTTTGCCCATTCAATATTATAGGAGCTGCTATAGTGAAGGTTCCGTAACCTCTGTCCTTGTGATTATCAATCTTGGCAATAATCTCTCCCTTTTTAAGAACTTTTGCAATTGAAGCATAGGCATAACCATCGCTCTTGGGAGGAAGATACTTAATCGCATTTATTAGTAACGAAAAACCTTACGAGACAAAGTATGGCAGAGAATTTGGTAAAAATTCGCTTTACTCAATCTTGCGCAATGATAGATACATTGGCGTCTATACATACAATAAAGGGCAGGAAAATGAAATAAGGATAGAGGACGGAGCGCCACGCATCATCCAACAGGAGGTTTGGCAACGGGCGCAGAGGCGTATTGCATCAAGAAAGCGGAATGCTGCATACAAGGCAAAGCATGATTACTTATTAAGCGGAATGCTCGAATGTGGATTGTGCGGTTCATCTTTGTGCGGAAGAAGCGCGGGGGATAACCTTTACTACTATAATTGCTCGAAGCGTGACAGAACGCACACATGCAATCTTCCTTGCGTGAGAGCAGATAAGATTGAAAAATCTGTTATGGTTAGTCTATCTAAATATTTAACTCCAACAGAAGCGCAGATTGCAGAAATGCTGGCGGTGGTTCAAGACAGTTTTCACAATCGAGAGGATAATGTCAAGTTGAAGCAAGAACTGTTGGGAGTTGAGCGAAAGATAAACAACATCATTGACTCCATAGCAGATACGGACGATAAGGAAGCTCGAAGATCTTTATTGGCAAAACTACCAGAACTAAAAGACAGAAAGCAGTTGCTAACAGATAATCTGAATCGAGTGCCTATTGTTCCGACAAGAGACGAGTGCGAACAATTCTTGCGCAATTTTTTTGACATATATAAGAAAGAACCTTCTGAGCAAAAAGCTATACTCAAAAGGTTCGTTCAAAGGATTGTTGTACGCTCAGACACACAATTTGATGTCATATTTTGCATACCACTGGTTGCGGGGGAAGGACTTGAACCTACGACCTCCGGGTTATGAGCCCGACGAGCTACCAACTGCTCTACCCCGCGATGTTCTGCTAATGCATTGGAGGTAATTATATCAGCCTAATGCACGTTTGTCAAGCATCAAATTTCCTTCGAATAAAGATATATGAAATATGCTTGTATGGGTGTTGCATGTGCTGTATAATGAATGTGCGATTACAATGGGGGTAAGAGAGAATGACCGAATATGACAGGGCAAGGGATTTTATTTATAGAAACGCAAGACCCATTGATCTTGCAAGGTGGAAGTATCTTTTTGAGGACGGTTCCAGAGAAGAAGTGGTTGCGTGCCTGTCGGCTTATCAGAACAAGGACGGCGGGTTTGGTCATGCACTTGAACCGGACTGCTGGAATGAGAGGTCTACCCCACTTCAGACATGGACGGCGACCCGAATCATTAAAGAGATTGATTTTGAGGACACAACTAACCCGTTGATACTGGGCATTTTGGACTATCTGGAATCAGGTGATGAGTTTGACGGTCATCGCTGGCATGGACTAAACACAGTAAAAAGCAATAACGACTACCCCCATGCGCCATGGTGGGCATATCTGCATGAAACGGAAACGAGCTTCAATCCAACGGCAAGTCTCATCGGATTCATACTCAAATATGCGCCCAAAGGCTCGCCGCTGCACCAAAAGGCTTGCGGCCTTGCAAGGGAAGCGTATGCTGACTTCAAGAAGCGGTTTCCGCTGGATTCGATGCACGAAATTGCATGTTTTGTTGAGCTGTATGGGTACATCAAGGAGTGCCAAGAACAGAATTTGGTGGATTTAGATGAGTTTTTCGGATTACTGAAACAACAGATTAGCATGGCAATAACCTATCAAACGGACACATGGCTCACCGAGTATGTATGCAAGCCGTCAATGTTTATTGCAGCAAGTAAGAGCGATTTCTATGCAGACAATCAGAACATCTGCGGTTTTGAGTGCGATTTTATTAGAAAGACCCAAAACTCTGACGGGACGTGGAGCGTAAATTGGAGTTGGTCGGAGTATCCCCAGCAATGGGCAATCAGCAAGAATTGGTGGAAGTCCGATATAATCATCAAAAACATGGCTTTTATAAAGGCGTTCGGACTATGAGGCTGACCCCATGGCGTTGCGGCTATGGGTTTCACGTTGGAATACTTGTCAACGATTGACAAATGAGCGCAAATAAAATAAAATATTCTCAATATTTGTCATGGAGGAGTGGGGCATGAAGCGACTTTGGGGGCTATTTTTAGCATTGCTGATGCTGTGCTTGCCGCAAATTAGCATGGCGGAGGACGGCACAGAGGCGGAGAATCTGACTGCACAGTGTACCTATACCTCATCTGTCAATCAAAACAGGCTGTTTCGTGTTACAGACAATGACATTCAAACGCATCAGAGCTTGGGCGAGAACGGCTATATATGCGTCACTTGGACGGACGATGTTCCCGTAAGGCAACTGGGCGTGTATTTCAATCAACTGCCAAAGGAATATTGCTTCACCCAGTATGACGCCTTTGATAACGTGATTTCGGAAGTCGTTTGCACGGACGGTTCACCAATCACGGCGTTCGATGTGGACGTGTCCGCACGCAGGGTTGAGCTTTGTTCACAAGCGGACATGGACATTATTCAGTGCCGTGTTTATAGCGTGGGTGTGCTGCCTGCGCCTTACCATGGCTTTTGTCAAGCACCCGACAAGCTCGATTATCTGCTCATTGCCACCCACCCTGATGATGATGTGCTGTTTATGGGCGCAATCGTTCCCATCTTTGGTGCGGAGCAGGGCTATCAGGGGGATATTGTGTATGTCACCCTCCAGTCGGGGCAGAGAGCAGGGGAGGCACTCGATGGCGCATGGACAATGGGGCTTAAATACTACCCGATTTTTGCAGGCTTTCCCGATGTATATAAGAATGACACGCAGGAGGCGGCAGACAAATTTACTTATGAGGACGTCCTTACCTATTTTGTCCGCTTATATAGGCAATACCGACCCGATGTGGTGTTCACACACGATATTGATGGCGAATACGGTCACTGGCAGCATAAGATTGTCTCCAAGGCGGCTTTAGATGCGTGCTCGCTGGCTGCGGACGCATCGTTCGATGCTTCCTCGGCGGAGCTAAACGGAGCGTGGCAGGTTCAAAAGTGCTATCTCCACATTTATAAGCAGAATACAATCACACTTGACACACGGGCACCGCTTATGGCGTTTGACGGACGGAATGCCTACGAGATTGCAAAACTTGCATACAAGAAACACCTGTCACAACAGAAATACGGATTCTCTGTCGAGGACGGTGGCGACACGGGCATAGCCGATTTCGGACTTGCATACAGCTTTGGCGGCATCTACCAGGGCGGAGTATTCGAGGGCATTTCTCCTTTGACAACGCCCACGCCCGACCCAACGGCAACGCCAACAATAGAGCCCACGCCAACGCCCGACCCCACACCGCAACCCACCACAACACCAACGATAATCGCCACGCAAGATGCTGCATCGCCTGCGCCAACGCAAGAGACGAGCGAGCAGACGCAGCCCATAGTCAAGGCGCAATACCCCGTCAACGGCGCATATCTTGTTGCGGCACTTGCAGGACTGCTGCTTACGGCATTGATGCTGATATTCGTCCGCCGTTTGCTGGCACGGAGGCATTCTTCGGGCAAATCGCTTTTAATCTGCCTGCTGCCGCTGCTGCTGACGCTCATCTTTGTGCTGCTGATGCTGCTTGCGCCTGCAACCTCGGCAGAGGGGGAGCAATCGCACTTTTCCGATGGTGAGGAGATTGTCATAGCGGACGCTGAAAATGGCTATTGGGAGTATCGCAACGACTCGTTGGGCATATTTATCACCCGGCACAACACCACCGTAACAAGTGAGGATACTAACCGTGAGTATCCGCAGGTCTACTACATAGCGCACATCTACATGAGAAATTATGATTCCTTCCGTGCAGGCTTTGCCGACAACAGCCAGTCGGGAATGGCAGAGATGCAGCCGTGGGAGTTCTCACGCTGGAACAAAGCGGTGCTTGCAATCACGGGCGACAATTTTCAAGACGAGCATGAGTATAAGGGGACAATTATGCGCTATGGCAGGGTCTATGTAAACAATTCTGCCGAGGCGGTGCTTGCAATCAAGGACGACCTTACCATGCAGATATTTTCAAAGGGCGAGCTGAAGGCGGACCAGATGCTTGAGATGGGCATACGCAACACATGGTCGTTTGGACCGTGGCTCATTCGTGACGGCGTAATCAATGAGAACGTTCACCGCTTTAGAGTCAATCGAGTTAATCCAAGGGTAGGCATTGGTTTGATTGAGCAGGGACATTTTGTAGTCATTGTAGTGGACGGTCGCCAGTCGGATTACAGCTATGGATTGACGCTGACGCAGTTTTTACAGATGTTTGTCGATGAGGGCTGCGTTCAGGCATACAATCTGGATGGCGGCTGCTCGACAGGAATTGTATTTATGGGCGAGAGCTTGAACTATCACGATGGCAGGAGCGATTCGGCGGATTTTCAACGTCCTTGGCCAGATGCGCTGATGTGGGGGTATTCGGAGCTTGTCCCCTCTGCCGATGACCCAATAGGCAATGATGGAAACAGATTCCATGAGGTGCGCCACTATGACTAAGTTTTTATCGCTGTTGCTAATCTTGCTGATGATGCTTCCAACGGCAACACTTTCGGAGCAGGGCGGTTCCCTTGTGATGCCCCAGGACAAGGCGCACAAGGCGTCCTATATTGAGGATGACGATATCAAGACCTTTGTCAATCTTTCGGACGGCGACAGGGTTGTGCTGACCTTTGACGAGGAGGGGGGAGCATACGTCGAATGGTACAGTCTGCCAACAAGGTTTGAGGTTGAGTATCTTGATGCTCAAGGAATGGTGATTGCCACCCAGACATATACAAAAGCCACATACAGACAGCTTTTTAAGGTCGATGGCTGCCATGGAGTTGCAATTAGTGCCAAGCACAATAGAACGCAGCTTGCCACGCTTCATGCCGTTCCTGCCGATTTCGAGCTTGCGCTTTCAAATGAGCAAGGTCGCTGCGATATGCTCGTTGTTCTCTGTCAGGTTGGCGATGAGAGCCTAAAAATGGGGTCGGTATTTGCACAGTATTGCGGTCTTTACGGCATGGATGTGCAGGTCTGCTATATTAGAAAATCCACCCGTGAACGCTTCGATGAGGCGATGCTTTCGCTAGAAGCCATGGGCGTTAAGCGCAGTCCGATTTTTTTGGAGCGTGAGGACGGCGGCAGGAGCGATTTTGACGGCATACAGAATAAGTGGAACAAGTCGGAAACCGTGAGTGCGCTTGGGGACGTGCTTGAGAGCAGTCAGCCCAGAATAATCGTTACGTTCGATCCATCTAAAGACAATGAGAACGGGTCGGAACGTGCGACCGCCGATTTTGTGATGCTTGCCATAGAACGCTATGGCGTACCGTCTGTTGAGAAGCTCTACACGCTTTGCGATGAGGGCGCAACACATATTACCGCAACAACTGAGCAGCTAGGTGTCATTGAAGATGCCTACAAAATGCAAGCATCACAGCGTGTATATCGCTATGTGCCAAACAGCCAGGCACAATTCGAGCTTTATTACTCGACGGTTGGCGCAGATGCAACCCTTGACAGCCTTGTAGAGAATCTGGACACAGCGTCATTCAACGCTTTTATCACGCCCACACCGCAACCCACCGCAACACCCACGGCTATTGCCACACAAGAGCCTGCAACGCCTGCACCAACGCAAGAGCCTACTGCAACGCCTACACCTACGCAAGAGACTGCTGCAGTGCCACAAAGCTATAATACCAACAGCGACAATGGAATGATAGTATTGCTCATCATCGGCCTTGCTACACTTGCAACGATAGCAACGGTCGTAGTAATTCTGAGGAAGAAGAGATGAAACGCTTCTGCTTTGTAATCGTTCTGATGCTCCTGCTCACCGCCTGCACAAGCAAGACGCCTGTCATGGTTGAGTATACCAATGAGCCTTCGGCGCAGACAACGCTTGCGCCAACGCAGCAGCCTGCAACGCCAATGTCCACGACTCCGCCCACGTCGATTCCTACTCCCACAGCAACGCTTGCACCCGTTGTTATAGACGGCACGAGCTACCAATACGACACGAGGAGCATCGACCTGTCCGATTTTGGGGGCAGCGCAGAGGAGCTTTTTGCCCTAAGTGCGCTTACGGAGCTGGAAAGAATAGAGCTGGGGCGCATTTCGCTTTCGATAGCAGAGGTAGCGGAGCTAAAAAAGAGCATACCTGCAACCCAGATAAATTGGGTGTTCACACTTGCGGGCAGAGAAGTATCGACAAGCGACACCCAGGTTGATTTAACCAAGTGCCGAATAACTGACCTGGATGAACTGAAGGCTGGGCTGACGCTGTTTTACAATTCACCGCTGATTGATTTTAGCGATTGCTCGCTGACAAATGAGCAGCTTGATATTCTTCGTCAAGGCACGCAAACGGCAAAGATTGTATGGACGGTAAGGTTCAAAAAATGGAAGGTACGCACCGATGCGGTTGCGTTTTCGACATGGCAGGACGATCCCCCACAGGTGCCTCTATCCAGCGGCGATGTTGATTGCATTCGCTACTGCACGGAGCTTGTAGCCTTAGATTTGGGTCACAACAACATTCGTGATATTTCCTTTCTCGAACCGCTGACAAACCTAAAGATACTAATTCTTTCAGATAACAAAATTGAAGATATTTCCGTGCTTGCAGGGTTGGACAAGCTGATGTATATTGAACTGTTTTTGAACCATATTGAGGATCTTTCTCCGCTTTCAAATAAGGATATGCTGCTTGATTTGAACCTGTGCTACAACCACTTTACGAGCATTGAGCCGATTCTGACCTGCCCGAATTTGGAGCGAATTTGGATTTGCATGAATAATCTGACCGAAGAGCAGGAGCAGCAGCTTCGCAGCTCATTTACGAATGCGGAATTTGACTTCACATCCACAAGCTGCACCAACTTGGGATGGCGTGAACATCCCCGATTTAAGGCACTCAAAGAGATGCTCAAGAAGAACATCGTTCTTGCGCCGTTCGATTAGACTAAAGGTGCTTTGATACTCTAATATATTGCAAGAACATAAGCCAGCAGGAACTGCTTTCCTTTGGACAGGCTTTTTATTCCGCTGCATTGCTGTGTGATGCTGCGTTCTACCAAACGGCGTTCTTCGTTTGTCAAACTGTGCTGTGAAAAACGAGCCTTTTTGGCAAGTCTATCCACATCCTCGGGCATCGGTACGCCCATTGCTTCAAGCCGCCTGCTGTATTTGAAAACGGATATTGCATAACGGTTATTATTGAGCTTGTCCCAACGCTTATAGCGCAGAGATTTGATGAGTATTCTGCGCAGAACGGTCAATAGCACCAGGGCGCACAGACCGATAATTACCCAAAGGACAGCAGGAATATTCGCTTGCTCATTCTTTTTAGAATCATCGGAGGAGCTTGGCACATCGGTATTGCTTGGGGAAATGGTGCTGCTTGGCGTACTT
Organism: Eubacteriales bacterium; assembly: GCA_028694155.1. Taxonomy (GTDB): domain Bacteria; phylum Bacillota; class Clostridia; order Christensenellales; family CAG-138; genus JAQUTY01. The sequence continues at coordinate 118,489 of JAQUTY010000001.1, read as the reverse complement.
ATTTGGCTGGGGGCTGGGGTATTCTTTTGGGGCAGCGAGGGCGGAGGAGTATCAACCGGTGCTGCTATATCGGGGGTGGGTGTTGCGATGGGTCGGGGAGTGCGCATGATACTGCTGCTGCTCGAATAAGTCATTTCAAAGGGAAGCCAACCAACGCCGTCAAAGTAGACCTCAATCCAGGCATGGGCCTCATTTTCGGTAACATCAACATCCGTATTGGCTCGATTAACGCTCACACGGTAGCCTCCCACATAACGGGCAGGAATGCCTAACGACTGGAGGATAACAGCGGCGGAGGTTGAAAAGTGTACGCAGTTTCCTCGGCGGCTCTCATTGAGAAAATACATAGCAACATTTTCACCAGATGGCGTTGCGTCAACAGTGCGGCTGTATGAGCAATGGCTTGATAGATATGAGGCGATTTGCCAAATGACCTCCTCACGATTGCTGACATCTGATATGCCTATCTCGTTTTTTGCAAAGCTCACAAATTGGGGCAACTGAGCCGTATAGTTCTCATATACATAGCTGCGGTAATCCAGCTCCGCATCGATAAGATAGTCTGGCAAAGTCAATCGGTCAACAAGCACACGCGATGTAGGCGTATAATCCATCACATAGCTGCTCACCGAGGAGGACATGGATACGTTGCCTTCAAAAATGCGCACATTTGAACCGTTTGGGACGCAGAAATAAGGAACGAGTACCAAGCTGGACGGATAGGAATAATTGACGGTTAGACTTTGGGTGAATACGCCCGAAAACGCATTTTGAACCGCCCTTGAAGCAAACAGGTACGGTTGGGCATCGACCTCTGAGGGATATTCCTCATCGGGCTGCTCCCAACTGTCGCCCGTATAGGTCGACAGCGAGTAGCCTCTAAGGTATATTACGCCCGAATCGCTGCTGTTGATTGTCATAACCACATCATCGGTGGTATCCTCCGTTCCTGCGTTTGACAGGGGCTTGCTCTCAGGCTTGCTCATTGCCAAACCATTGGGCGATTTACTGTTGCTAACGACAGTAAATATCGACTCAAACACATCAGTTTTGAGCCAGCTTCCGTCAATACTTTTGGCGATGGGCTGCATAATGAGTACAAAGCCGGCAACCAAGAGAACCAAAAGGGAGTTGATGGCAGCTATTTTGGAGGAATTGCTCTGGCAGCTCAACTGCTGCATAGGCACAAGTAGAATTGCAATTATCAGCAGCAGAAGGTGGGAGCTGTCGGGCGGAGAATTAACGTAGAAGACCGCAAGCACAGCAAGCGGAAGTGCCAATATATAGGAAAGCATGGGAGCTTTTAGCAACCCACAGCAAAAGGAAAAATACAGGGTGAGCCAAAAGCAGATAGAAATGCACAGATAACCTGCGCCCGTTACAAGTTGTATGGACGTGTAGGACAGCGATGGCATGAGCGTATCGACCATCACGGTGTCAAATTGGATATCGAGCTGCGACAAAAGACCGTACAGCCCCATTTTTAGTTGAGAACGAACAACAAAACCAATGAGCAGAACGACCACTCCCAGTATGAAAAGCCACAGACCTCTGCGCTTTTTAATCATGAACATCATCGCCAGAATAAGGGCGGTTAGGCAGCTAATTACAACGATGTCGGTTTGACTGAAGGGCAATTCGTAGGCGGAGGTGAGGCTGAGCATCAACCCAATGGTGAGCAATGCGGGGGCTATCATCAGCGAGAGCATATTCAAAAAGGGAGACAGTTTTCGGCGCAGCATCATCTATTTGCTCCCCTGTCTGCCCTTAGTACAAAATACTTTGTGGCATGAAAACTCATCGTCGGCTTAGGCTTGGCGGCCGTGTCGGCGGCACGATACTGCATGAGCGAACGGATATACTCAATCAAGTGCGGCAAATCTGGGGGAGAACAACTGCAAAGAGAGCGTGAGGGCGCATATGGGTTGACAATGGTGTGCATTAAATCCCTGCTAAGCAAAGCCCCCGACAGCCACACAAGCTGCCCAAGGACATTGTCAAGCTCGTTTGGCGAACCTTTTAGCTCCACAGAAATCATGATGCGCTGACGCTCGGTTTCCATTGGTTCTCTTACGATAGTCTCGTCCCACTTGGACGAGAGCTTCCAATGTATGCCGGAAATGGGATCGCCTTGCCGATATGGTCGAAGCTCATGCTCCTCCGAGAAGCCTCCGCCATGCTTGGGGACAAGACGCTGCTTCATTTTTCGAAGCACATGCGCCACCTGCATCGCTTGAACGGGGACGGGGTAGACATAACATGCAACTGGCAGAGCCTTCCTAACAGGCAGAGCGAACAAGCCCAGATAGTCCACAGACCATGCCTTATCGACTGTGTAAACAAGTCTGCCACAGTGCTTGGTGGGGATTGACTCACATTGTTTTTCGTTCCAAGTCGCATAGAAAAATTGCGTTGCAAATACAGAGGTTTCGCCTGTAAATGTGTTTTGGCAGCGCACACGAATGCGCACCATCGCAGCAGGGGCGAACCATTTGTTGGTGACGGATACGCAAAGATTTGCCATGTCGTTTTGCTGTGCGGAGGGTGTTGCCAGCAGCTCGACCCTTGTCATGAGCATGGCAGGCAGACTGAAAATGAAGGACAGCACAGGAAGTCCGACAACGGTAAGCAAAACGAACCACGACAGCTCAGCTGCGTAGATAAGATGGAATATGACTGCTCCGATTAGGCAGAGCAGATAGACCACCCTAAAACGCCACATATCACTTTACGTTCGGGGGCGCAACGGATTTTAGAATGGAGTTGACTACCGAAAGAGGCGAAACGCTTCCTGCTTCCGCTTCGGGGGTGAGAATCAGACGATGCGTTATTGTGTAGGGAAAAACACTTGATACGTCAATGGGCAGCACATAGTCACGTCCCGAAAGCCAAGCTGCAGCCTTTGCCATGGACACAATCGCAAGTGATGCTCTGGGGCTTGCGCCCTGAAGTATTGATGCGTGGGAGCGAGTCACGTTTGAGAGATTGACGATGTACTGGAAAATTGCATTATGTATGTAAACCTTATCAACGTTATTCATCATCTCCAAAAGCTCCTCGTGACTTAGCACCCGCTGCACCGAGTCAAGCATATTGCCTGCTTGCTTGCGTTCAAGCAGTTGAAGCTCGTATTGAGGGCTGGGATAGCCCAAGGAGATGCGCACCATGAACCTGTCCATCTGCGAATCGGGAAGAAGCTGCGTACCGCTTGCACCCACGGGATTCTGTGTGGCAATGACTACAAAGGGACGCGGAAGGCGGTAAGAATTGCCGTCAACCGTAATCTGATTTTCCTCCATTGCCTCCAAAAGTGCGGACTGGGTACGGCTTGTTGCACGGTTCAGCTCATCGGCAAGAAACAGGTTGCACAGAACGGCACCCGACTTATATTCCATGCGTTGCGTTTCCTTATTATATATGGAGAAGCCCACAATGTCCGATGGCAGCACGTCCGGGGTAAACTGAACACGACCGTAATCCAGTGCAAGAGCCTTGGAAAAGGCGAGTGCAAGTGTGGTCTTGCCAACGCCGGGGACGTCCTCCAAAAGGACATGACCTCGTGATAGAATGGCACAGAGAACAAGTTGGATAACATTGCTTTTACCTACAACGGCTTTTTGGACTTCTTTAATTATTAAGTTGGCACGATTCTCCATAAATACCCCTTGTCTTTTAAGCATTACAGATGTACTATAAAACAAATTAGAACTTAGCGCAAGCAAATCATGGATATTCCGCAATTTTTCCGCATAAAAAAAGTGAAAATTAGTACTTGTATTTTATTGGAAAATCTAATATAATATAGGCGGTATCAATATACACAAATAAAAGGAGGAGTACCCATGAAAAAAGCGAGATGGATTCTTGCCCTACTGATGGCATTGCTGATGGTCGTAACAACGATCATGCCGGTTATTGCCGCAGAGGAGGAACCAACACCAACTGCTGAGACGATAAAAGCGTCTGAGGCAGGTAAGCTTGGGGACAAGCTAAATAAGGTGGAGGCTTCACGCTTTGACGAGTTAACGACTGACCCCGATACGGAAGTCACCGCTATTATCATCTTCGGAGAAGATGGTGCGAACGCTCTGGATGCAGATCAGGGCAGCACAAAGGCGGTCAATGCTCGCAAGGCAATGGCGAACCGTCAGAACGAGTTCGTCAACGGAATGAACAAAAAGTTCTCGGCAGAGTTATTGTTTAACTACACTGTCTTGGCAGACGGCGTTGCCGTAAAGACAAAGTTGGCAAACCTCAAAGAGATCGAAACGATGGAGGGGGTAAAGGCGGTTTATATCGCAAACGAATACTCCGTGCCCACAACTGAGACGCCCGATGCTTCATTGTCCGCCCAAATTACCGGCGCAAGCATGATGCAGTATTACGGCTTCAGTGGTGAAGGTACAGTCATTGCTGTTCTTGATACGGGTCTTACCACCACACATGAAGCATTCCAGGACTACGGCATTACAAAGGATGTTGTCAATGCCGAGACCATTGCTGCTTCCGGTGTGACGGTTGAAGGAGCGCAGCTTTCCAGCAAGGTACCTTTCTCCTATGACTATGCAAATGGCGATAACGACGTAACCGATACCAATGGTCATGGTACGCATGTTGCCGGCATTGCAACAGGCTATGTTGAGGCAGAGGATGGCGCAGTCACATTCTACGGCGCCGCACCTGCAGCACAGCTGTTGTTCATGAAGATATTCACAGATAATTCGGGTTCAACCAATAGCGGCATCTACTTTGCAGCTTTGGAAGATGCCTATCTGCTCGGTGCGGACGTAATCAACATGTCCATCGGCTCCGACAGCGGCTTCACCCATGACTATGAGCTTGAAGATGAACTGTTTGGCGACATCTATAAGAAGCTGGACGATGAGGGCGTTATCCTCAGCATTTCAGCAGGTAATGACGATAACATGTCGCAGGGCAGCATCAATGAGCTGGCAAACTACGCTGGTTACGAGTGGCCCGCAGCCCTATATCAGGACTACGGCGTAACGGGCAGCCCCTCCACCTACGATGGCAACCAGTCCATCGCCAGCATGGAGAATTTTGGTTACCCCTCATTTGTTATCACCGTTGGTGGAGAGTCCTTCGGATATATCGACAGCTCCGATGCTGCTGATCCGATGCATTGGCTTGACAACTTTGCAAATGAGACGCTTGAGTATGTAATGGTTCCCGGCAACGGAACGCCTAATGATTTTGCAAACGTAAACGTTGAAGGAAAGATTGCCTGCATCTCCCGTGGCAGCATCACCTTTGAAGAGAAGGTTGAGAATGCTTACAATGCAGGTGCAATCGGCGCGATCATTTACAACAACCAATCGGGCAGCATCTCAATGGCGATTGATACATTCGAGATTCCCGCGGTATCCGTTCAGCAGAATGCAGGGGCAATCTTAGCGGCAGGCAGCGGCTCCTTGACGGTGCCTGAGGAAATGGCATTGATACAAAATTCCGCCGCATTCACCATGAGCACATTCTCCTCTTGGGGCGTAACGCCTTCCTTGACGCTCAAGCCCACACTTACCGCAATCGGCGGCATGGTGTATTCTGCGTCCATGAGTGGCGATTCCGCATACGAGGTAATGAGTGGTACATCCATGGCAGCACCCAACGCAACCGGCTGCTTTGCAGTGATGACACAGTACCTGCGTGAGAATTATCCCGAATTGTCCAAGAAAGAGATTTCCGACATGGTCGAGGATATCATGGAGTCCACTGCTTATGTTTCAACTGACGAATATGATTATGAACTGTCTCCCCGTCAGCAGGGCGCCGGTCTGATTGATTTGTATGCAGCAACGGAGGCGTTGGCATATGTTTCAGATCCCATCATCAGCATTGGCGACAACCTACATGAGACTGGCATGTTCAAGATCACATTTGATGTTGTCAACATGACAAACGGAACATTAAAGTATGGTATTGACCCGGTGGTCATGTTCCCCTATACACAGTCATTCAATGGCAGAAGATATGACACCGAGACAATGGACTACCTGTTTGATTATCCTGAGGTATCTTGGGAGTCAGATTGGGATTCCGACGTCGTCGTTGTCGAGCCCTATGGCACAGAGAACGTAACGGTAGTGGTATCCTTTACCGAGGGTGGATATGCTGCAGAAATGCTGCAATCAATATTCGAAAATGGCACATATCTTGAAGGCTATGTCTATCTGTATCCGCTGGAAGCAGACGTTGAGTACTTCGAGGTCTCTTTCCCCGAAATAAATGAAACTTACTGGGTCGAGTATGGTCTTTCGCTCAACGAGTGGCTGGAAGTAATGCCTGAGGTTCCCTATATGTATGGCACACGCGGTGGTCAGTGGGATGCAGATCTGGATGCCCCCGTGCTTGAGGACATGGAGATCTATGCTACATATGATTGGATTCTTTATGGCGATGCCGATTGCAATGGTGCCGTAGACGCAGCGGATGCAGCTGCAGTTCTGCGCCACGTTGTAAAGATTGCAAACCTCACAGAAGATGGCATTGAAAATGCTATGGTCACCAAGGAATTCAATATGCTTAAGGCTGCCGATGCAGCGGCTATCCTTCGCAAGGTAGTCAGGCTGATTGAGGAATTCCCGATTGAGACTCGCAATGCCGAGCTGAACGCAGATAGGACTCGTGTTGCAACCCGCAGCGAGGTCGAAACGTACGACATCAGCTGGTCTTCGGTAATCCATGCAACGTTCGTGGGCTTCTATGGCGATTGGACATGGGCACCGGCACTTGAGTGCTATGACTTTAGAGATCTGGCAAACACATTGATGATGCTTGACCTCACCGGCGCAGCAAACATGGGCTACACTTGGGACATGGCTTATCTGTACTATCCGAATCTGTTTGACACCTTTGGCGATCAGCAGATTGGTTACAATCAAGGCTATGGCTATGACAGCTACTATGGTCAAATATCCTTCTTGGGCACCAATGCGTTCACCTATGAGAATAATCAGGGCGAACCGCTTGAGTACAACGAGGATCGTATTGCTATCTCCAACTTCCTTGGCGCATATTTGCAGGGTGGCTGGAGCTATGTAACCGAGGTCATGACCTATCCTACACAGCTTCGTAACTGCCGTCATTTGATCCTGAGAGTTTACGATGCTGATACAGACGAACTCTATTGGGAGGACGATACCGAGTATCTGCCCAAGGCAAGATACGATGCGGATAATGGCGTTTATGCTCAGCTGGGCAACTTCGGTTGGGACGGCTATGACATGGATGGCTACGCAGTACCTTCCGGCACACGCGTGACCTTCGAATACTACACCGTACTCGATTACGAGGGTGCGGAGGAGAACCTCGAGTGGAGCTTCCAGTGCGACGTCGATTACGATCTGCCGACCATTGACAATATTGAGTTCAATGAGTACACAAGAATGCTCGAGTTCGACATTGCCGACGAGAACTATCTTGCTTACATTCAGATCAAGGACGAGAACGATGAAGAGATATACTGGGACGGCTATGCAGCCGAAACCAGAGGCGAGACCGAACATATCGAGATTTCATTGCTCGACAATCCCACCCAGTCTGTCACCGTAGCTGTTACCGACTATGCTACCAACGAGGTAGGTGTTGAGATTGAAACTCCGTATATGGCAACCTACACCATCAAGCAGCTCCGTAACAGAGTTGCAACACAGGATGATATTGTTGTTCGTGGTCTGATTAACCACATCGATGAAGAAGGCGGTGTCTATGTACAAAGCCCCAACGATGAAGTTGAAGACGGCGAAGCCCCGTGGGGTCTGTACATTGAGACTGCTGCAAACGAAATGGGCAAGGATCTTGCAGTGGGTCAAGTGTGCTTCATTTGGCTGGAACAGCAGTATTACTCACAGCTCAATCCCGAGTCAGCAGCGGTTGAAGAAGCAACATTCCTGTTCAGCCATGAGCAGATTGCAAGCGAAGACATCATCTCAACCGTGCTGAACTCCGCTGAGGAACTGACACAGCGTCTGCAGGCAACACGCGTTGAGATACCGACACATGTCGATACCAACAAGGCGAACGTCACCTTCACGGTTGATGGCGATGTTTGGGGCGATGGCACAGGCTATCAGTTCCTGCTCGACTTCAATGCGTCCGCATATGGCGATGTATTCCAGGCTTACGGCCCATTTGCCGACATGATGATGACAAATTGGGAAGATAAGTATAGTGCCTTTGAGATGATACTGCCCGAGACAGGCGTATTGGTCGATGATACAGTATCAGCAGAAATTGAAGCAGGCGTCTATGACCTGTGCATTGTCAACCCCGATCCTAGAACCGCAGACAATCCCGATGGCGCAGATTACGTTTGGATAGCCACCAAGGGTCGTGCTGATGACTTTGAGTTCATGGCAGGCTACAATTACAACTTCACTGTTGCCTTGAGCGATGATGGCATGAACGATATGGTCACGCTGGAAGTCACCGATTGGAACGGAAATGTAGTTGAAGCACCCGCCATGCGTGGTGTCGCAACGAATATCTTCACCGAAACCTTTGCAGATCTGACCGCATGGACACAGATCGATGCAGATGGTGATGACAACTTGTGGAGACACTCGTCAGAGATTACGATTACTAATGCGGGAAACAACACGCCGGATGATGGTTTTGCATTATCCATGTCATACGAGAATAATATCGGTGCCTACACGCCCGACAACTGGCTCGTATCTCCGCAGATTGATCTGACCAACGTGACCGATGCCTATGTAGGACTTACCTTCTATGTACAGGCACAGGATGCAGCATATCCCGCTGAAGTGTTCGGCGTAGGCGTAAGCACAACCGGCAGCACAGATCCTGATGACTTCACAATGGTCTATGATGCGCAGATGTCTGGAAACGGTCCGACTACTCGTGCAACCACAGCATGGTACAAGGTTGAGGTCGATTTGAGCGACTATATTGGTGAGCAGATTTACTTTGCGCTTCGCCATTACGACTGCACAGATTGCTTCTATCTCAATGTGGATGATCTGAGACTGTATTCTTCTGATGAGCCTTCCGATCCCAACATCGATCCGCCTACACCCGGTGGTGAAGCTGACGAAGTGTTTGCGTGGACAGCAGACAGCTTAGATGGTTGGACGCTCCTTGATGAAGATGGCGATGGCAATCAGTGGTACTTGCTGGGACCCGATAGTAACTACTTCGGTCACGGCACTGAGCAAGACGGTCAGGTAACTTCCGCATCGTATGCAGGGGGAGCACTCCATCCTGACAACTGGCTCATTTCTCCCAAGATTGACATTAGAACCAGAGAGACTGCTGAGCTGTCCTTCTGGGTACAGGCACAGGATGAAGACTGGGCAGGCGAGACGTTCGGAGTCTATGTAAGCACAACAGGAATGGACACCGACGACTTCGAGCTGGTATATGACGCAACGATGTCTGAGGGTGGACCCGTGCTGCGTGAAACCGATTGGTTCAATGTAACTGTCGACCTTTCAGACTATGTGGGCAAGAACATCTACATTGCCTTCCGTCACTACGATTGCGAAGATATGTTCAGACTGAACATCGATGATGTGTATGTATATGCAACTGGCGATGCACCCAACCCCGAAATGCCATTCCCGCAGGTGCCATATGGCTGGATGGTTCAGGATATCTTTAGCTTAGCCGAAGATTCTACACCACCGTATTTCACATTACTGATGGACAGCTTGAACAACAATGCTTACTACTATCCGACCTCCAATCCATACATTGAGAAGGATGGCGAGATGGTACAGGCGGACGAGACAGAGTATACTGCTGGCTGCTACATTGCAGGACTGTTCACCCTTCAGTATTCAAGAGATGAGGGTGAGCTCACCCCGATGCTTCTGAGCAACGATGCAGAAGTTATCATCACCATTCCGGCAGCGTAGTAAATCATAATGACTGGTCGCAGTACAGATAACATTAGCGACTAATCAATAGCTATCAAAAAGAAGGTCTTATGACCTTCTTTTTGCGTTCATCGGTTTAGACACATTCGAAATCAAAGAAATAGTTTTATCCCTTGTCAAATCTGATAAATTAATATATAATTCAATATTATTTTATAAGAGGATACAAGAATGGATTTGGACACTTGCAGCACTATTGGTTATCAACAGTACAATGAAGACGTATTTACGCTCGATAAGATGGAACAAAAATTGGAGAAATCCCAATTTCAAACGTTGATGGAAACGCTCAAGCAGGGGCGACAACTTGAGTTCAGCGTTGCAGGAGCCGTAGCGGACGCAATGATGGAATGGGCTTTGGAGCGTGGTGCAACGCAATATACACATTGGTTTTTGCCGCTAACGGGTGCAACGGCAGAGAAAAGAAACAGTTTTTTGGAGATAGACAAAGCTGACAGGCAACCCATTCTCTCGTTTTCGGGCAAGGCATTGATAAAGGGCGAGGCCGATGGCTCATCGTTCCCATCGGGCGGACTTCGAGCAACGTTTGAGGCGCGCGGATATACCACATGGGACTGCACAAGCCCTGCATTCATTAAACGTGATGCGGACGGAATCGGCTGCTTGTGTATTCCCACGGCGTTTTGCACGTTTGATGGTCGAGCGTTGGACGCAAAGACACCGCTGCTGCGCTCGATGGAAGCAATCGACAGACAAGCACTTCGAGTGTTGCGGCATCTTGGAGACCAAAGGACGCAAAGGGTGACACCAACAGTCGGCGGTGAGCAGGAATATTTTTTGATTGATAAGAAGCACTTTTTAAGGCGCAAGGATCTTGTGTATACAGGCAGGACGCTGTTTGGCGCACCGCCTGCCAAGGGACAGGAGCTTTCCGATCAGTATTATGCAGCAACTCCGCTTCGAGTGCTGAAGTTCATGCACGAGCTGAACGAGACTTTGTGGCGCATGGGAGTGCCCTGCAAGACCGAGCATAACGAGGTTGCGCCCTCGCAGTATGAGCTTGCTCCGTTGTTCGAGTCGGCTAATTTGGCTGTCGACCACAATCAGCTCACCATGGAGATGATGCGCAGAATCGCCGACAACAACGGACTGTGCTGTCTGCTGCATGAGAAGCCCTTCGATAATGTGAACGGAAGCGGCAAGCACAACAACTGGTCGCTATCTACGGACACGGGAATAAATCTGCTCAAGCCGGGCAAAAACTCCGAGCAGAACAGGTCATTTTTAACGTTTCTAATCGCAGTTATTTCTGCTGTTGACACATATGCGTCTGCCCTTAGAATGAGCTGCGCTACCATTGGCAACGAGTATCGTTTGGGTGGACACGAGGCACCGCCGCAGGTCATATCCATATTTCTTGGCAATGCGCTCAGCGAGGAGCTCAACCGCTTTGTCAGCGGGTGCAACGTGGAAACGCACCAAAAGGAGGTAATGAACATTGGAGTTTCGACCATGGCAGAACTGTGGAGGGACGACTCCGACAGAAATCGCACCTCACCGTTTGCTTTTACGGGCAACAAGTTCGAGTTCCGCATGGTGGGATCATCGCAGTCACTGGGACTTCCCAACACGGTTCTAAATACCATCGTGGCAGACAGCCTCATGGAAATTGCCGACAGAATGGACAGGGGAGAGGCTTGGCACAATGTGCTTGCAGGCATGTACAGAAGACACGAACGAGTGATATTCAATGGAAACAACTATGCAAAAGAATGGCTCGTTGAGGCGAAACGCCGTGGACTGCCCATCGTGGACAACACGGAGGACGCCGTGACCTCACTTGCAAGCGATGAGAATATCGCCCTATTTTCAAGGCACAATGTCATGCAGCCGCAGGAAATTTTGGCGCAGAAAGAAATTGCCTTGCAAAATCTCGTAACAGCGAGTAAGATTGAAGCAGGAACCATGCTCAAGATTACACGTCAGAGCATTCTGCCTGCGTGCGCGCGCTATTCCGATGTTCTTTGCGACACCGTGACAAAGTGTATGCAGGCTAACGTGCCGTGCGAGGCGCAGCGTGCAATGCTGCAAAAGCTCAATATCGAGCTTGCTCGGTGCTACCAAGGGGCGGAAGCACTCGAAAAGAGTCTCAAGTCGGGCACAGGTGTCAAGGAGAGTATGCTTGCGCTCAGATTCTCGGTTGATGCTCTTGAGTGTATGGTCGATAAGAGCGTGTGGCCGCTGCCTTCCTACGGCGAAATGCTGTTCAGCGTAGTGTAGCGGAGCGAAATGGGATTGCTTTTACCTAAATAATATTGTAACGGAGGTTGTGAATGATTATCGTTGGCATTTGTGGGGCATCAGGAAGCGGAAAGAGTACGCTTGCAAGGCGAATTAAGGACAGCTTGGCGTGCAGTTGCGCCATCATCGGACAGGACTGCTACTACCGCAGCTTTCCCGAACTGCCGCTGGAGGAGCGTATGCTCATCAACTATGACGAGCCGAACATCTTTGACTATGAGGAGATTATTTCCGACCTAAAGCAATTTCAAGAGGGCAACCCCATCACCAAAAAGGGCTACGATTACACAAACCATCTTCGAGCCGACACCACGGAGCTGATTGATCCCCCCGAGGTTCTCATCATGGAGGGTATTCATATGTTCCACGATGAACGCCTGTGCAATATGATGTCCTTGAAGGTCTATATGCACGTTGACGTTGATATTTGCCTGCTTCGCCGAATCAAGCGTGATATAAAGCTGCGTGGCAGAACCATTGACAATATAGCCATGCAGTATGTCGAGACGGTCAAGCCCATGTACGAACGATACATCGAGAGCTATATAAATGATGCCGACTTTGCAATCATGCGTGGCGGAAAAAACAAAATGGCGATTGACGCCATCTCTGCCTATCTGACCACCAAGGTGCTTGCAGAGCGATTTGAAAAGGAGCGCATCGGTGCGCCAATACCGGCAGCTGACGAGCCGCCGCTGATGGACGATTCAGACGATTAGTAGGGGCGAACTGTGTTCGCCCGCCATGCCACAACCATTTCGAACACACACGACAAACGTAGGGGCGAACTGCGTTCGCCCGCCATGCCGCAACCATTTCATCGCATATGAGACACCCAACGGCTGATGAAACAAATGCGCATTACTTTCACATTTTTGTTGATAATTATTCAAAAAGGCTTGCAAAAAGTTGAATTTCATGCTACCATACTGTTGAATACATAGTTATGTACTACATTTATGTAGCTATATGGCTGTGTGGGAATTGGCAACACTGCGCTGTTCCTTTGTGTGGGGTGTGTACGTCACTGCGGACAAAGAACATGCAAAGGGGCTGTGCAATCCCAAAACCCTAACAAATAAAAAACAGGAGGAAACACAAACTTATGAAGAAAGCATTGGCACTTATCCTTTCATTGGCAATGATTCTGTGCTTGGTTCCCGCAGTTGCGAGCGCAGATACAGCGTCTGCGATGACAGCTGCTCCAGCTGATGGAGACAAGGTCGTCATCTTTGCACCAGCGTATAATGTTGCTTTGGGCGGATTTGAAACCGCCGCAACCTATTACAACGAAGGTGTTAACATCACCCTAACCGAAGGCGCAATGGCGGATGTTCCTGCTAACGTCGTTTGGGATGTTACAGTCAATGAAGATTCCACTTACACCTTCTCTCAGAATGGTGATAAGCTGGCTATGGGAGCGAGCTATTCCAGCACACCGAAGAACGAAGTAAATGACAAGTGGACTCTTACGGCTGTTACGGGCGGCTATTACATCGAGAATGTTGGTCGTACCAACTCAGCAGGCGATTCCCATTACAAACTCGAATGGTATGCGACGAATACGACACCTTATTTTAGCGGATATCATACCGTTGCTGAAGGTTCCGAAGGAATGTTTACCTTTGTATTTTACAAGGTAGAAGGTGCCCCCGCAACAGACACACCCGAGCCTCCGTCAGACACACCCGAGCCTCCGTCAGACACACCCGAGCCTCCGGTAGACACACCTGAGCCTCCGGTAGACACACCTGAGCCTCCGTCAGACACACCCGAGCCTCCGGCAGACAAGAATGACGAAGACCTCGTGATCCTGTATTCCAACGACGTACACTGCGGAATCGGCACGGAAGTCAAGGATGCTGATGGCAAAGTAACAGGCTATACAGGCGGTTATGCAGCAGTTGCAGCAGCCAAGAAGGCAGCAGAAGCTGACTTTGAGAACGTTCTGTTGGTTGATGCCGGCGACGCCATTCAGGGCGGCCCGATCGGCACATTGTCCACAGGTTCCTACATCGTAGACATCATGAACTTTGTTGGTTATGATATCTCCGCAGTTGGCAACCATGAGTTCGACTATGGTATGGATCGTTTCTTTGAGCTTAACACTTTGGCGAATTATGACTACATTTCCTCCAACTTTGTTGAGCTGGCAACGGGCGCAGCAGTTCTCGATGCATACAAGATCGTGAACTTCGGCGACAAGAAGGTCGCATTTGTGGGTATCTCCACACCCGAGACCTTCACAAAGTCAACCCCCACATTCTTCCAGAATGCAGATGGCACATGGAAGTACGGCTTCAGCCATGACGATTTGGATACAATGGCAGCAAACGTACAGGCTTCCATCGATGCAGCAAAGACAGCGGGTGCGGATTATGTCATCGCCCTCGGTCACATGGGCATTGACTCCTCTTCCTCTCCTTGGACATCCAAAGAGCTGATCGCAAAGGTAAGCGGCCTGTCCGCATTCATCGATGGTCACTCCCACAGTGTCGATGCTTCCGAGCTGGTAGCTGACAAGGACGGCAAAGATGTTACACTGACCCAGACAGGCACAAAGCTTGCAAACCTGGGCAAGATGATCCTCAAGGCAGACGGAACAATCACCTGCGAGCTCATGCCTTTGGCAGAAGCTGCGGTTGATGCAGCAACCTCCGATGAGCTGGTTAGAATCAACAACCTGTATGCAGACCTGCTGGCAACAGTAGTTGCACACTCTGATTACCTTCTGACTGTCCAGAACCCCGATGGAACAGCTCGTGCAGTCCGCAGCGCAGAAACCAATCTGGGCGACCTGTGCGCAGATGCATACCGTGACCAGATGGATGCAGACATTGCATTCGTCAATGGCGGCGGCGTTCGTGCAAGCATTCCTGCAGGCGACATCACCTACAACCAGATTCTGACGGTTCACCCGTTCGGCAACATGGCTTGCTTGGTCGAAGTCACCGGTCAGCAGATCCTTGATGCTCTCGAGTGGGGCGCAAGATTTGCAGGCACTGGCGAGAATGGCGGCTTCCTGCAGGTATCCGGCATCTCCTTCAAGGTCAACACCCTGTTTGCAAACGGCTGCCAAGCAGATGCGGCAGGCATTTGGACAGGTCATACAGGCGATTACAGAGTGCATGATGTCATGGTAGGCGAAGAAGCATTGGATCTTGCAAAGACCTATACGCTCGCATCCCATAACTACATGCTCAAGAGCCAGGGCGACGGATTCGGTATGTTTGGCACAGCCAACGTAACGATTCTCCGTGACGAAGTCTTGATTGACAACCAGGTTCTTATCAACTACATTCAGAACACCCTTGAGGGCGAGATCCCCCAAGCATATGCAAACCTCGCAGGACAGGGCAGAATCACCATTGGTGAGTTCTATGATTATGCTCTTACAGGCGATGAAGGTTACGAAGCAGATTACTCCTTCGATGAAGACGGCAACCTCCTTTGGACGGCAAAGCTGTCCGACTTGGCAGGCTTGAGAATCAGCTCGCTCCAGTTCATCGTTGGTTGGGATAACACCAAGCTGGATCTGATCGGCACCGAATCTGCAGAGCTGTTCTACATGAGCCAGGGCAAGGAAAAGCTGGCTGACATTTCCGAATCCGTCACCGATGCTTCGGACGCAGTACAGGAATGGCCGAACTTTGCACCTAACGGCTGCTTCTACAACTATGCAGTCGGCTCCTCCTATGGTCTGCAAATTCCGGGCGATGGCACAACAGTTGTCACCCTGAAGTTCAAGGTCAAGGAAGGCGTTGAAGACAATACCAAGCTCGACATCGCAATTACCGGCTTGAAGATGACCCTCGTTAATGCAAGCGAAGAAGCAGTTGATCTGACAGGAAAGCTGATCTTCACATTTGACGGCTATATCATCACTGGCGCAAAGCCCATCGACAAGGCAGCCCTCATCGCAGAAGATGCCAAGGACGATGCTCTGATGGTTGGCGTAGTTGCAAGCACAAGCGGCACTAACCTGACTGCAGGCACCAAGTGGCTGACTTCAGCCGAGATTGCGGCAAACACCGCAGCTTTGGCAGCAGCACAGGCAGTCATCGACAATGCAGAGGCAACTCAGGCAGAGGTCGATGCAGCATTGGCAGCATTGATTGCAGCGTTTGTAGCACCCAAAACAGCCACAGTCGACAAGACGGCATTGGAGAGTGCAATAGAAGCAGCTCAAGCAGCTCTGGCAGCAGAAGCACTGTTGGACGAGACCGGTGAAGGCGTGCACAGTGACAAGTGGGTAGCAGCAGTTGAAGCAGCACTGGCAGCAGCACAGGCAGAGCTTGAAGCTGAAGCATCCACTCAGGACAGCGTTGATACAGCAACAGAAGCTCTGTTGAACGCACTGAACAAGACAGGTGAAGAAATGACCGTTGTAGTATTCGCGGGCATGATGATCCTGGCAATGATGGGCTTGGCTCTGGTGGTTCGCCGCAGATTCAACTAATCATTTGGTTCAATAAGCAGGGAGGCTCCTCGGAGCCTCCTTTTCGTTTGACATAAGAGAGCCACCCGCTTGTTTGCGGATGGCCCAATTTGTTGCTCATTTTCAGGTTCTACCCCAACTATTGACATAGAACCTGCTATAAGATTTAGAACCTTATTTGACAAGCTAAAAATTCAACTCAGTCTACAAAGTCAAATTCCCAATCGCCCAGCTTGATGCTGTCGCCTTCCTTACAACCCATTTCACGCAGAGCCGAGATGACGCCGCCTTTAATTAGGTGCTGCTGAAAACGCCGCATTGACACATCGCTGTCCGGATCGGTGGTGTCCAGCAGCTTGTCAATATCGCCGCCCTCCACAACGTATGCGCCGCTGTCGTCACGGTGAATTGTGAAGCCACGCTCATACTGTGGCCCAAGATCAAGCTCCGCCTCCTCATAAATGGTGACGGGGGGGAGAATATCAAGCATCTGCACAACACAGTCCAGCATGGCGGAAAAGCCCTGAGTAGTTGCGGCGGATACAGGAAATATGGTGCAGCCCTGCGGCTCTAAAGCAGCTCTCAGACGTTCAAGATTATCTTCGCTTTGCGGAAGATCCATCTTGTTGGCAAGAACAATCTGCGGCAAGGACGCAAGTGTATCTGAAAACTTTGAAAGCTCGTTGTTTATCTTATAAAAATCATCAAGCGGGTCACGACCCTCGCTGCCTGAAATATCCAGAACATGGACAAGAATACGAGTGCGTTCAATATGGCGAAGAAAATCATGTCCCAGCCCTGCGCCCTCTGCTGCACCCTCGATAAGACCCGGAATATCCGCAAGCACGAAGGTTCGCCCATGACGAGAAGCAACGCCTAGATTTGGGGTAAGCGTAGTGAAGTGGTAGGCGGCAATCTTTGGCTTTGCGGAAGTCAGAACCGACAGAATGGTACTTTTTCCGACACTGGGAAGTCCAATGATGCCAACGTCAGCAATAGTTTTCAGCTCAAGCTCGACCTCACGATCCTCGTTGCGCTGCCCATTTTGTGCAAATTCGGGGGATTGCCGTGTTGCCGTTGCAAAGCGTGCGTTGCCCTTTCCGCCACGTCCGCCGTACAGCACGACCTTCTTGCGTCCCGCCTCGCTCATATCTGCAAGGATTGCGCCCGTTTCAACATCACGAACAATGGTTCCGATGGGAACGTGGACAAATAAATCCTCGCCGTCACGTCCCGTCTGCAGCTCCGCCTTGCCATTCTCGCCGTTTGGGGCGCGGTAGTGGCGTTGATACTTAAACTCAAGCAGAGTCGACAACTGCGGATCCGCAACAAAAACGAGGTTGCCGCCCTTGCCACCGTCACCGCCGGAAGGACCGCCCTTGTTGATGTATTTTTCACGGTGGAAAGCAGAGCAGCCATCGCCGCCGTTTCCTGCCTTTATAACAATTTTAGTCTTGTCGAGAAACTGCATATTCACATACCTCCTTGAGTGGGCAATCGTTACAGTGCGGACGTTGAGCCGAACATAGCTGCCGTCCGTGATAGATAAGCCAATGGTGAGCCTTGCCCCAATCCTCCTTGGGAATGTTCTCCATGAGCTGCTGCTCGGTCTTTTCCACCGTTTTTGCCTGTGTCAGACCGATGCGGTTTGAAACTCGGAACACATGCGTATCCACAGCTATGGCAGGGATAGAGAATGCGTTTGATAGCACAACGTTTGCCGTCTTGCGTCCCACCCCGTCAAGCGAGGTCAGCTCCTCCATGCTTGAGGGGACTTCTCCCGAAAAACGATCCAACAGAGCCTGCGACATTGAGAGAATGTGCTTTCCCTTGGCATTGAAAAAGCCACAGCTATGGATATATGGTTCAAGCTGCTCGATGGTGAGAGTCACCATTCTTTGAGGAGTGTTGTATTGACTAAAAAGAACACGGGTGCATTTGTTGACCTGCTTGTCGGTGCATTGAGCCGACAGCATCGTTGCAACAAGCAACTCATAGGGCGTGGAAAATTCCAACGCAGGCTTTGCATCGGGATAGGTTGCCTCCAGAAGAGCAAGTGCCTTTTTTCGCTTTGACGGACTCAGCATAGCTCAAGTGCGCGGCTTGCCGCAACGGCACCGTCTGCGCAGGCGGTAATCACCTGACGAAGGGGAGTATTGCGTATATCTCCTGCCGCAAAGACGCCTTTGACGCTCGTTTCCATGTACTTATCCGTTTCGATTGAGCCATCGTCAGCAAGCGCAAGCTGATCGGCAATCAATTCGGTGCGTGGTACTATGCCCACAGCAACAAATGCGCCGTCTATATTTAGGGTTCTTATCTCGCCTGTGAGCTTGTCCTTGAGCGTTATTCCGCTGAGTGATTGCTCGCCAACGAACTCTTCAACGGTGGTGTTCCAAACGACCTCAATATTGGGCTTTGAAAAGGCGGACTGCTGCAGCAACTCGCTTGCACGCAGAGCATCACGGCGGTGAATGATATAAACCTTTTTGCACAGAGCAGACAGATAGACCGCATCGGAAACAGCAGTATCACCGCCGCCAATGACGGCGACCGTCTTGTCACGATAGAATGCGCCATCACAGGTTGCACAGTAGGATATTCCGTTGCCTGAATATATGTCCTCGCCCTTTGCCCCCAGCAGGCGTGGAGAAGCACCCATGCATAAAATGACGGTTTTTGCCTCGACCTGTCCATCGGGAAGTGTCAAGACCTTCCTATTATCGGAAAGCTCCAGCTTCAATACAGGGGTATAGTCGGGTTCAAGTCCGAGCTTTGAGATGTGCTGCTCAAAGGCTGCGCCAAGCGTGTAGCCGTCTGGCCCGTCCGAAAAGCCGAGGTAGTTGTCCACTCGATGCGTTTTGACAATCTGTCCGCCCGTGAACATCTCCTCGAATAGTCTCACGCTCGCTCCGCCCCGCTTTGCATACAGTCCTGCATTCAAGCCAGCAGGGCCTCCGCCGACTATGGCTATATCTATCATTTCCTATCTCCTTGCCGAAAATCTTACATATACAGTATACACAAAAAAATCCCATTTAGCAAACACTAAATGGGAAAATGAACCTTTGTTAATCAGTTATTATGCCATATCGGACAGATAGTTGCGCATGGTGTTGGCAAGCTCCTCAACAACGCCCTTTGAGAATGGATCCTTCAGCCCTGCATTTGTCAGGACCTCACGCAGGTAGCTGTAATGCGGACGAGCAGAGATTTGCATATAAATGTCGTGTGCGCCCTGATAGTCGTCAAGACTGTATTCCCACACCTGAAGCGCACCCAACATCGATGTACCGTAGCTGATGTAGTACATGGGGCTTTGCACATGGTGAGGAATGAAGCTCCACTCGGTACCATCATAGCCATAGAGATATACAAAGTTGTATTCCGTTGCCAGTCGATAGTATTCGGCATTCAGCTCCTCCAAGGTGGAATTTGGATTTGCATACACATACTGCTGGAACTCATCCTCCATGCAGGCGGACATCAGCGAGTACATGGCGCTGAGTATGGCACTAAGGCGCATGGCATCGCTGCTTTCCGCACCGTATAGCTCACTGGAATACTGAAGCATCATCAGCTCAAGCCCCTGCGAATCGACCTCAGCAAGATCAAGGCTTCCGCCGGTGTTCCAACCACTTTCGGGGTTGAAGTAGAAATTGGAATAGTGACCAAACTCATGGAAGATGGTGCTTATGGTGCCTGCATCGCCGTCCCAGTGCGTGTACAGGAAGGGAGCGTTGTACTGACCAATAAGGGTCGAATAGCTTCCGGGCAGCTTGTTGTCACCCTCTTCGAAGCTGCAAAGATCGTATTTTATCATGTAGTCCCATGCTTCCATCAGCTCAGGGAAGGTCTTTTCAAGGGTTGACTGGATTGCTGCAAGGCTGGGATCAAGCTCAACACTTGCTAGGTCAAAGGAAAATATGTAGGTTTGAAGATGCCCAAATATCATTTCCTCATACAGAGGAACGATGTATTTTTTAACATCGGCGGCAAGTGCCTTTGCTTCCTCAAGCGTATAGTCACGGTCATAGCAATCGTAGCGGTACTGGGCGTAATTGTCATAGCCCAGGGTCTGCGCCATCTCATTTCTGATGGAAACCAACTCTAAGAATATCTCACCTGCACGTTGATTAAACTCGGACGAGAACTGATAGCGAATGTTATAATCCTCGTTGCCAAGGGCGGTATCAATATCGTATTCCTGTCCGTTCACTTTGATGGTGAAGTTGGTGTTCAGCTCATCATAGTCGCTCACCAGCTTAGTTTCACGTTCAACTAAGCTCTGAATGGATTCATCGTTCAGACCGTCAGCAAGGCGCAGAGAGTCAACATAATCGCTCGAGAACGCATTAGACAGGGTGGGATCATCGACAAGTGATACACCCACATCGACCAAACGCCATTCGATGTCGGTCAAATCGTTGGATAGGTCCTCTTGATTCTTCTTCATCGCCTCATCGGATATATCAATGGTGTATCTGATGTAGGCAAGCGAGTATAGCGAATCCATCTGGTCATAGCGATCGCAGAGGGCTTCATAGCGGGTAAGACATTCGTTTCTGTCCAAGCCTGCGTCAATATCGGTTTGCAATGCTTCAATATCAGCTATGAAAGCATCAACATCGGGATACACAAATTCCATATCGTTAAAGTTGACTGTGCCATGAACAACATCGTCGGGATAGGAATAAGTGACGGGCGCAACCGAAGGCTCAACCACAGGAACGTCCGAAGGCGCAGGGGTTGCGGATGCAATCGGAGTTGCTGTCGGCTCCTTTGTAGGTGTTGCAACCGAAGTGGGTGCGCTTGTAGCATTGGCGTCAAGGTAGTTGCGTGCGCCGTCCACCAACTGTTGGCAGCCGCTAAGAGCCATAACAAGGGCGAGAGCCAGCGCAAGGAGGGTAATTTTTAGTCTGTGTTTTTCCACGGATTTCGTCCCCTTTCTCGATATATGTGTATTATACGCCTATTGGACACATTATCCAACTGTTATTTGGAAAAATTATTTGTCATTCTTGTAGAATTGTGGTATAAAATATACTAGATTATTATGGACGCAAGCATTGGAGGAACAAAATGAACATTTTAGTGTTAGGCGGAGGACTGTCGCCCGAGCGAGAAGTATCTCTCTGCTCATCGACTATGGTGTGTAACGCACTTATAGATAACGGTCACAAAGCGGTTTTGTGTGATATTTTCTTCGGAATCCCTGAGTTTGACGGCGACTATGACAAACTGTTTTGGGGCGCACATAAGCTGGCACCCTATACGGTAGGCTCGAACGAACCTGACTTGAACTTAATTAAAGCACAACGCACAGTTGGCTACAATGAGCTTATCGGGCTCAATGTACCCCAGATTGCGGCGAAGGCAGATATTGTATACATGGGACTGCACGGGAGCAGCGGTGAGGACGGTCAGATTCAGGCGTTGTTCGATTCGCTGGGCATACGATATACAGGTTCAGGCGCTCAAGGCTGTAAAAAAGCCATGGATAAGTGGGAGACAAAGGCAATCTTTGACGAGTGCGGAATTTTGTCGCCACGGGGCTGCATAGTAGAGCGTGGCGAAGATGTTGATATAGATGCACTTCCAATTCCCTGCGTAGTTAAGCCCTGCTCCGGTGGCTCGTCCATCGGTACAACCATCGTGCTTGACAGGTCTGAAATTTATCATGCGCTGGAACTTGCCTTTTTGCAGGAGGACAGGGCATTGGTGGAGGAATACATCAAGGGACGAGAGATTTCCGCAGGCGTACTTGGAAATGAAGCATTGCCGCTAATCGAGATTATCCCCAAGGTTGGATTCTACGACTACAAGAATAAGTACATGGCAGGGCTGACCGAAGAGGTCACGCCGGCACCTGTTGATAAGAAGGTCACCCAGATGATTCAACAGGCCGCACTCAAGGGCGCAAAGGCTTTGGGACTGGAGGTTTATTCAAGAATGGACTTCATTCTCACGTCCGATGGAAAGGCATACTGCCTTGAAGCAAACACGCTCCCAGGAATGACCGCAACTTCACTCTTGCCCCAAGAGGCACAGGCGAACGGCATAGACTATAAGACCCTGTGCCAGAGGATACTGACCATCTCAATGGAGAAATACAGATGAAGCTTTGGCTCAATAGCATTGCACAGATCGTAGGCGGTACGCTAATTGGTGATGATGCCATAGTGACCAGTGTGTCCATAGACAGCAGAACCATTAAAAAGGGTGCGCTGTATGTGCCTATTATGGGTGCCGCATTTGACGGGCATCAGTTTATTGGGAGCGCACATGATAATGGTGCGGTATGCTCCCTAAGCCAGATGAATGTTCCGCAGACGCATATTTTGGTAGACAGTACGCTTGTGGCTTTTCAGTCATTGGCACGTTACTACCGTGAGCAGTTCGATATACCCGTTGTTGGAATCACGGGCAGCGTTGGAAAGACAACAACAAAGGATATGGTGTTTGCGGTGCTGAGCACCCAATACAATACCCTCAGGACACAGGGCAATCTTAACAACCAAACGGGAGTACCGCAGGTTCTTTTGTCGCTGAATTGCCAGCATGAGGCGGCAATAGTCGAGATGGGGACGAATCACTTTGGAGAGATTGACACGCTTTCCAGCATGGTCGAACCCACCATCTGTCTTTTTACAAACATCGGTGATGCCCACATAGAATACTTTGGTTCGCGTGAAGGTATTCTTCGGGGCAAGACCGAGATGCTAAAGCATAAAAGAGCAGGCGGAATGGTCATAGTAAACGGTGATGACCCCCTGCTTTGCACCATAGACAGCGATAGAAAATTCGGCTTTTCGGAAGGGTGCGATGTTCGGGCGACAAACGTTATTGATCGTGGAATAGATGGAAGCACCTTTACCGCAACAATCGGAAATGAGAGTGTAGTAATCAATGTGAAGGTTGCAGGCAGGCATATGATAACTAATGCGCTTGCTGCCATAGCCGTGGGCGATGCGCTCAATATTTCTCTTGATAAAATGAAGGCAGGGATTGAGAGCTTTGTGCCGTCAGCAGGCAGGGCGCAGGTCATTAGGACACCGCATCACACCATTGTCAACGACGCATATAACGCCAACCCAACGTCCATGAGGGCTGCTATTGACGCATTAAAAGGCGCAAAAGGGCGCAGAGTGGCCATTTTGGGAGATATGGGCGAGTTGGGCAAAGATGAGCTAAGGTATCACAGGGAGATTGCCCAATATGCTCTTGACAGCGGCATTGATTTGCTCATTCTTGTGGGGAAACTCTTCTGCTCGCTAAACATTCCATCAGCTCTGTGCTATTTGGACAAGGATACGCTTAAAAATGACCTATCCAAGCTGCTTTGTCAGGGCGACACGGTACTTGTCAAGGCATCGCACAGTCAAGGGCTGGATAAGCTGGTCGAACACATAAACTAGCTGGAGCGATTGCTATTCCTCGTTCTGCCTGTACAGCGTGAACTTGCGTCCAATGCACTGAATCACGTCTGCACCCGTGGCGGCGGCAAGTTCGTTTGCAGCTTCCTTTGCTGTCAGACTGCACGTTTCCAATACAGACACCTTCAAAATTTCACGCTTTGTGAGTGCCTCGTCAATTCCGTTAATAAGAGTGGGGCTGATACCGTCCTTGCCCACCTGATAGATTGCTTCAAGTCCGTTTGCAATTTTGCGCAGCTCTGCTCGCTCTTTGCCTGTCATAGTAATATCCTCCTAGCTTTCGATAGCTTGTTTTTGCAGTTCCATTAGTTTTGCGATTCCGGCTTTGCCAAGGGCGATAAGAGAGTCAAGCTCATTGGGGGTAAAGGCGCGCCCTTCACCCGTGCCCTGAAGCTCGATAAAGGCTCCGCTTTCGTCCATCACAAGGTTCATATCGACCTGTGCGTGTGAGTCCTCAATATAGCATAAGTCGAGCATTGGCTCACCGTCTACTATTCCAACCGAAACGGCAGCTACACTGTGTACAAGGGGATCGACCTCAAGCCGACCCTCCGCAAGCCAACGCTTGATGCCAATGGCAAGGGCAATGTACGCACCCGTAATTGACGCAGTACGAGTGCCTCCATCCGCCTGCAAAACATCGCAGTCAATCCAAATGGTGTTCTCGCCAAGCTTCTGGCAATCGATTGCATGTCTGAGACTGCGCCCGATTAAGCGTTGTATCTCCGTAGAACGTCCGTCCTTTGAAATACCGTCACGCTTTTTGCGGTTGCCCGTTGACGATGGCAGCATGGCATATTCCGCTGTTAGCCAGCCCTTACCGGTACCCTTTAGAAAGGGCATTGTGCCTTCTTCTAGCAGGGCGGTGCAAAGCACACGGGTATCGCCGCAGCTTATTAGCACCGAGCCTCCCTTTGTCTTTGTAAAGCTCGTTTCTATTCCGACGATTCTAAGCTCGTCGGGTTGTCTGTCCTGTCGCATTTATCGCTTCTCCTTGGCAGTTGAATAATCAGTCGTCGGTTGGCTCACGAAGTCCGGGGCCGGGATCACCTAGATACCAATGCTTGCGGCAAAGACCGATATACCTATCGTTTGCCCCCAGCACGACCTGCTCGCCCACTTTTGTGATTGAACCTTTGCCGTCAAGTCTGCCGTTGTGAGTTGCCTTCTTGCCACACCAGCAGATGGTTTTGACCTCCTCTATTGCGTCCGCACGAGCCAGTAGCCATTGACTGCCTTCAAAGAAATTGCCCTGAAAGTCAACCTTTAGCCCGTAGCAAATAACGGGGGTGTCGTAGTCGTCAACGATTTTCACGAGCGTTTCCACTTGAGCTTTGGAAAGGAATTGCGCCTCATCGACAATGATACAGTCGTAAAAATGCTCCTTGATTTTTTCAAGGTCAAGGTCGTCCATGAGAACACATTCGTCTTTAAGACCGCAGCGTGACCAAATGGTGTACTTGCCGTCACGCACATCGGTTGATGGCTTGACAAGGACGGCATTTTTGCCACGCTCCCAGTAGTTATACTTGACCATGATGGCATTTGCGGTCTTGCTCGAACCCATCGCACCATAACGAAAATAAAGTTTAGCCATGAAGTCCCTCCTCGATTTGATGCCACCATTATACAATAAGAAAAATCGCTTGTCAAAAAAATAGAAATTTTGGTTGACTAATTGAAGTTTTACCGCTATAATGTCTCTTGTCGTCCAAGGACGAACAAATTATCCGCTGAGAGAGGGGGGAAACAAATGGAAATTCGAGTAGGCGAAAATGAGTCCCTCGAAAGCGCACTCAAAAGGTGGAAGCGCAAATGCGCACGCAGTGGCGTCCTCGCAGAGGTTCGTCGTCGTGAGCATTATGAAAAGCCCAGCGTAAAGCGCAAGAAAAAGGCAGAAGCCGCAAGAAAGCGCAAGTATTGATCGACTCAAGAAGCACCGTTCCAAAATAACGGTGCTTTTTATTTGTTTTTTAGTCGAAATATTCTTTTTTCATTATTTTATAAAAAAAGGTTTGCAATTTGCACAACAAGAGTTTATAATGCAAATGATGTCCATTGACGGGTCTGTGGTTGAAAGTCGATGCCAGTCGCAGGCAAAACGATCCACGTAAGCGATTCATTCGTGAGCACGGTGCGGCTTAGAAGTAAGTCCAACCGACGACATGATCGTCGAGAGAGGTAGTAGTGAAAACTTAGGTTGGAGCGAACCTTCCTGTTGGCGAGTGTGGGGTCAAAGACCAGGTCAGCCGACAATGGCAATCAAAAAATATTTTTTCATCCAGAAGGGAAAACAAGGAAATGTTCGAAGACAAGGTATTGGTATGCAGGGACTGCGGTAAAGAGTTTATCTTCACAGTAGGCGAGCAGGAGTTTTACGCAGAGAAGGGCTTCCAGAATGAACCCGTTCGCTGCAAGGATTGCAGAGTCAGCCACAAGAATCAGCGCAACAATGAGCGTGAGATGCATGAGGCAGTCTGTGCAGAGTGCGGCGCCGTGACGAAGGTCCCGTTCCAGCCGAGAAACGATAAGCCCATCTATTGCTCCGAGTGCTTTGCAAAGCGTAGAGGCAACTAAGAAGAACCGACCAAAAAGAGCGAGCTGCAAGGTTCGCTCTTTTCTTGTACTTTGACCAAATTCCTGCCCCATGGATTGACATTAGGGCGAAAAAACGATATACTCAACAAGAGATAACGATGAAGCTATTTGAATTACTGCAAGTTGAAAAGGGCGCACTATCCATCATTGGAAGCGGAGGAAAGACCACAATGATGCTTACTTTGGCGCGTGAGTTGAGTCAGCTGGGCAAGGTCATAGTGACCACCACCACTCACATCATGCCGCCAAGCGAGCTGCCACTCATTCAAAACCCGAGGGAATTTTCCGAACCATGTGTGTGCATGGGCAAATTCAATGAGCAGGGCAAACTTGGAATACCCTGTCCGATGGAAGAGCTGCTGCCGCTTGCAGATTGGATGCTAATCGAGGCGGACGGCTCAAAACGGCTTCCAATCAAGGCACATTTGTCATATGAGCCTGTCGTACCCGATTGTTCAAAGAAGACGGTATTAGTGGTCGGCGCAAGCGGATTTGGCAAACCCATTGGTCAAATTGCCCATCGTGCGGAACAATATTGTTGGCTGTCAAACTCAAAACCAACCGATTCGGTCACACCTGACAATCTTGCCGCCGTGTTCAACAAAGAGGGACTTGCCGACTGTGTGTTTGTCAATCAGGTTGAAACAGCGGCGCAAAGGGAGCAGGTATACAGGCTCAAGGAACTGATTTTTACGCCCGTATTTATGGGCGAGCTTCAAAAGGAGGTATGGACATGCGTATAGTCATTAAAGGGGCAGGGGACATAGCATCCGGAATTGCGCTGAGGCTTAGGCATTGCGGCTTTGACATTATTATGACGGAGCTTGCATTTCCAACGTCCATACGGCGGACGGTGTGCTTTTCGGAGGCAGTATTCCATGGCAAGGCGACCGTTGAGGATGAACAAGCCATACTCTGCACGCCCCATAACGTTGAGTCTGCGCTAAATGAAGGCAAGATAGCGGTGCTGGTCGATCCCAACTGCAACTGTGTGGATACGCTCAAGCCCGATGCTTTGGTCGATGCACGCCTGATGAAGCGGAATGTGGACACAAAAATTACGGACGCTCCTTTTGTAGTGGGAGTAGGGCCGGGATATACGGCAGGGAAGGATTGCCATGCCGTTGTTGAGACACAGAGGGGACACAGGCTTGGCAGGGTGATAT
Organism: Eubacteriales bacterium; assembly: GCA_028694155.1. Classification (GTDB taxonomy): domain Bacteria; phylum Bacillota; class Clostridia; order Christensenellales; family CAG-138; genus JAQUTY01. The sequence continues at coordinate 90,669 of JAQUTY010000001.1, read as the reverse complement.
GGAAAGGCAGCGCAGAGGCTAACACAGGGATACCGGGCAGCATAGCAGGCTTCTCTGTTGAGCGACTGCTGCGTTCTCCATGCAACGGAATATTTACACCCGTTAAGTGCATAGGCGATGAGGTTAACAAGGGCGATGTTGCGGCTACGGTCAACGGAGTACCCATGATTTGCCTAATAGGAGGTACACTCCGTGGCTTGCTGCCCGATGGAACCGAGGTTTTTGAGGGCATGAAGAGTGGCGACGTCGATCCTCGTTGCCAGAGAGAACATTGCTTTACTGCGTCAGACAAGGCACTTGCGGTCGCAGGAGGCGTATTGGAGGCTATTTTATGTCAGAATCAGAAGTGAAGCTCACCAAACTTGCCGACTGTGCAGGCTGCGGTGCAAAAGTTGGGGCAGGCACGTTGAGTAAGTTGCTTGATGATATGAAGGTGCACACCGATCCTAACCTGCTGGTGGGCTTTGACAGGAGCGATGATGCCGCAGTTTACAAGGTCAGCGATGAGCTTGCCATTGTGCAGACGGTGGATTTTTTCCCGCCTCCCGTGGACGATCCCTACACTTTTGGGCAGATAGCAGCCACTAATGCGCTTTCTGATATATATGCCATGGGTGCGGAGCCTAAGCTTGCGCTAAACCTGCTTGTTGTGCCAAAGAATATGCCAAAGGATGCAGTACACGCTCTTTTGAAGGGCGGTTATGATAAGGTGTTCGAGGCAGGAGCAGTCATTGCAGGCGGACACAGCATATATTCAAGTGAGCCAAAGTATGGCTTGTGTGTCACAGGATATGTTCATCCCGACAAGGTCTACAAAAATTTTGGGGCGCAGGCAGGGGATATACTGTTTCTAACAAAGCCTCTGGGTATAGGTATATTTATGACCGCACTCAAAGCAGAGATGCTTTCTTCGGAGCTGTATGACTTCGCCGTTGGGAACATGACAACTCTCAACAAGGTCAATCTTCGACCCTATCGCATTCATGCCTGCACCGATGTAACAGGCTTCTCGCTGATGGGACATCTGCTTGAGATGATGCAGGGTTCCGGCACACATGCGGTTATTGACGTTGATAAAATAGATATTCCAAAGGAAGCAGTTGAGTTTGCCAACATGGGCATTTTGCCGGAGGGAATGTATCGCAATCGCCAATTTGCCGAGCCGCATGTTGACGTTGGAACAATTCCGCTGTGCATTCAGGACTGCCTGTTCGATCCGCAGACCTCTGGAGGGCTACTGTTTGCCGTGCATCCCCATGATGCTCAAAAGGTCAAAACCGACCTGCCCTTTGCAAGACAGATCGGTTCAGTTGAGGCATTTTCGGGAGGAAAGTATATCAGTTTGGTTATTTCAGAAAATTAGGGATATAAGACCTACAATCACCGAGGCGGTGATGCCATAGACCAGAACGGGGCCGGCAATGGAGAACAGTTTGGCACCCACGCCCATCACCAGTCCCTCTGTACGAAATTCGATTGCAGGAGCTGCAATGGAGTTTGAAAAGCCTGTTATTGGCACGACCGTTCCTGCGCCGGCAAAGGCGGCTATTTTATCAAAAACGCCAATAGCGGTCAAAAGTGCAGCCAAGAACACAAGAACGATGGCGACAAGGGTTGAGGTCTGCTCCTTTTCAAGCAGCAAAAGATCCGAACCTATGTAGCTTATCAACTGCCCTAAGCAGCAGATAATTCCACCCACGATAAAGGCACGAATACACATCATCAGGGTTTTGCTTTTGGGTGCGTGTGCATTGACCTCGGCTTGATATGCCTGTGCGTCGAAGCGGTTCATTCCTTTTTCTCCTTTTCGGGGGTCTGTTTGAAGAATATCTCACGGTCAGCAGGCAGCCCCATTCCGCCTGTTCCAAAGTGAGAAAGCCCATAAAACTTGGTGCGATGTGGCATAGTTGTCTCCTTTTTGGTTCTTATGCGGTTAGTATCGACGAGTTTTCAAAAAAATATTTATCTATGCTGAAAAATCGCTTGACAACAGGCATTTCTTTTGTTAGTATACTCGGTGTGTCATTAGGCGGAGTGCGCCACAGCCCCGGCAGCAAATCGACGATTGACAGCAAGTTTACAAAAATTGATTTGGAGGAATCGCCATGAAGACCTATATGGCAAAGGGCGAAACCGTTGAGCGTAACTGGTATGTAGTAGATGCAACAGACATGGTTTTGGGCCGTCTCTCATCGCAGGTAGCAGCTATCCTCAGAGGTAAGCATAAGCCCATCTTTACTCCTCATGTGGACACAGGCGACCACGTTATCATCGTGAACGCAGCCAAAGTCCGTTTGACGGGTAACAAACTGGATAAGAAAGAATACATTCACCACACCGGTTTTCCGGGTGGTTTGAAGTCAGTCAAGTACCGCACACTCATGCAGCAGAAGCCCGAGTTTGCAGTATACGAGTCGATCCGCCGCATGATGCCCAAGGGAACCTTGGGTGCTCAGATGCTCACAAAACTGCGTGTATACGCAGGACCCGAGCATGAGCAGCAGGCGCAGAAGCCCGAAGTACTGGTGCTAAAGTAAGGGAGGAGAAACAGAATGGCTAACGCATTTATGGCAACAGGAAGACGCAAAAAGTCTATTGCACGTGTTCGTTTGCTCCCCGGAACAGGCAACATCGTTATCAACAAGCGTGAGCTTGACAATTATTTCGGTCTTGAGACACTCAAGATGATCGTCAAGTCCCCCTTGGTGCTGACCAACAGCGAGACCAAGTTCGATGTATCCGTCAACGTTTACGGCGGCGGTACGACAGGACAGGCGGGTGCTATCCGTCACGGCATCTCCCGCGCTCTGCTCAAGGTAGATCCGGAACTGCGCACCACACTGAAGAAGGCGGGCTATTTGACCCGTGATCCGAGAATGAAAGAGCGTAAAAAGTACGGTCTGCACGCAGCCCGCCGCGCACCCCAGTTCTCAAAGAGATAATATCTTCACAAACAAAAAGAAGACCCTCGGGCCTTCTTTTTTGCATCTTCGCAACCAAATAATATGCAATTCTTTATCAAATGTCGTAGGGGCGAACTGTGTTCGCCCGATTCATTCTTGTCAGTCGCCAAGCGGGTCGGCATAGTATTTTAGTCGCCATGTTCCTGTTGACCACAGGCGACGAATTCCAACACCGCCGATGCTGGTGGCGGACTCTAGCAGCCAATCGCTGCCGTTGATGTTGCCAAGATACAGCGCAGAGTGGTTTCCCTTGCCGCTGCTGTCGACCCACAAAAGAACATATGCAGGGGCGATTTGCGAGCAGTCGAAATCTCCACCCTCGTCAACGGGGAATTCAAACAGGCAACCATTGTCCCTAAATAGCTGAATCTGATTCTCGGAACCGCCGCAGATGACCTTGCCATAGCCTGCATCTGCATAGGCTCGGCGTGTAAAATTGCTGCAATCCAGAACATTGTAGGGCGTTCCCATCAGCTCAAGACCGGCAAAGATGATCTGCGTTGATGACTCAAGGGGATCGAGGTCAAGAATGTAGTCATACAGTGCCATTACCGAATCCTTTTGCGCTTGCGACATATCTTCGGGTGCGAACGTGCTTCCGTAAAGCCCAACAACTATGTTGGAGTACAGCTCATTGTCAAATTCACTCACCACAAAGCGTGCGCTTGCCATATGATGACTTACCGTATCTGTGACGGTTACGAACGCTTCACCTGCACCAATGGCAGTAACATCGAGATTTGATCCCCTGCCAATGACAGACAATACAGCGTTGTTCGAGCAGCCAACCTCAAAAATTGGCGCAGCGTTGTTAAGCTCATAGGTAAAGGGGACGGAGATTGTTTCATCGAGGTCCAATTCGGCTTCTATCAAGCCAAGCCTCAACTCTGATATCATCGGCGGCAGCTCTATCGGTTCGCTTGTAATGGTGCTAAGATGCACAACATGTCTTAATATACACGAGGCGTCATATGCGGTGATGTTGCCATTTTGGTCCACGTCCGCAGCGTACCAATCGGCACCCGCCAGCCTGTCAAGGTACACTATATGCCTAAGTATGCTTGAAGCATCGTCTGCGCCCAAATTACCATCGCCGTCACAGTCACCCAAAAGGCGTGTGTCGGCGTACGAGAAACACAACGGTATGGCAAGAATCACAATTAGAATGATGGATAGTGTACGTTTCATATCAATCACAGTTCCGCTGCAATACTAGAAGCAACCTTCACATTGTTATAGACCAGCGCAATGTTTGCCTCAAGACTGCTTCCGCCGGTAATCTCCGTGATTTTAGCAAGCAGGTAGGGCGTTGTGTCCTTTCCCTTTATGCCGGCACGTTTTGCCTCATCAATAGCGTTGTCGATGGCAGCGTTGATAACGTCCGCATCCATGGAGTACTGCTCAGGAATTGGATTTACAACGAGCATACCGCCCTGATAACCGATGTCGTGAGCAGCGTTGATGGCATCTGCAATGAGTTTCGGCTCATCAACACGCCATTGCAGCTTAACGCCGCTTTTGCGGGTGAAAAATGCTGGAAGCTCATCCGTGCCGAAGCCGATTACCGGAACGCCCTTGGTTTCAAGATATTCCATTGTCAGCGGCAGATCAAGTATGCTCTTTGCGCCTGCGCAGATTACGCAAACAGGGGTCTTTGCAAGCTCGTCAAGGTCGGCAGAAATATCCATGGTTTCGGTTGCACCACGGTGAACTCCGCCGATTCCGCCGGTCGCAAAAACCTTAATTCCGGCAAGGGACGCCACAATCATGGTCGCAGCAACAGTGGTCGCACCATCTCTGCCTTGTGCAATCAGCAACGGAATGTCCCTGCGGCTCGCCTTTGCCACCTTTGAACCCTCCTTGCCAAGATAGTCAATCTGTTCATCTGTCAAACCTGCACAGAGCTTGCCACCGATGATGGCACAGGTTGCCGGCACGGCACCATTCTCACGGCAGATGCGCTGACAATTAAGTGCTGTTTCAACGTTTTGCGGATAGGGCATACCGTGCGAAATGATGGTGCTTTCCAAAGCCACAATCGGCTTATTTTCCTTGAGCGCACGAGCGACCTCGGGCGAGAGTTGGATATGGTCTTTTAGTTGCATTGTTTATTCTCCTTGTATAGCAGTTTACCTTTTTCAAAAATCATGCGTATGCCGCTTGTAAGAGCCGACCCATTCTTATAGGTTGCATGATCATAAAAGCTGTTTTCATCTATCAACAGAATGTCCGCATCGTAGCCGTCACGAATGAACCCCTTGCCTTCAAGATGCAAAAACTCGGCGGGCAGCCCCGTCATTCTCCTGATGGCTTCCTCTTTGGAGCAGAGGTGCTTCTGGCTGGTCATAAATCGATAGGCGCGCGGCATAGTGCCAAAAGAGCGTGGGTGCGGTTGATCGCCGTCCCTGCCGATAAGCCCGTCTGTCGAAACGGCACAGCGTGGATGAGCAAAGATGCTATTTAGATCCTCCTCGCCCATGTGGAAGTATACCCCAAGTCCCAAGCCTCCATTCTTAATCAGTATATCACAGTATGCGTCAAATGGCGAGAGCCCGACCGATTTTGCATATTCATCAATCATCATTCCTTCCGCATCGTGGAAAATGGGGCAGGTTGATACGAGCGTTCCGCCAAAGCCACCGCTGTTGTAAATGTAGTTGTCATAGTTTGACTTCCGTGACATTTCCTCCTCAATGATGCTGCGTTCGGTGGGAGATTTTAGTGCATCTAAAAGACCCGACAATCCTTGAGTAAAGTAGCGTGGAGGAATGGATACATTCAGACTGGTGTTTCCGGCAAGATAGGGGTAGCAGTCAATCAAAATGCTCATTCCGTCCTGCAAGCCACGGTCAATATCCTCAAGGCATATCTTCGCCTTACCCCAGTTATCGTGTCCTGCCGACTTGAGATGCGATACGCATAGCGGAACATCGGCGACCTTTGCAAGCCGAAGCGATTCTCTGCGTGCGTCCACAACATTGTCCGCCTCGTTGCGTGGATGCGTGGCATAGATGCCACCCTCCTCCTTGACAACACGCAGAAGGGACAGTATCTCATCGTTGTCTGCATAGCAGCACGGCGCATAGACAAGCCCTGTGGACAGACCGAGCGCGCCCTCACGAATACACATTCTAAGCGCAGACTTCATTTTGTCCAGCTCGCCCTTGTCGGGCTTGCGGTTGGCATAGCCCATCGCCATCAGTCTAAGTGTGCCATGCCCCACAAAGCAGCGTGTGTCAATGGGTTGATTCAGGGTTTTCTGCCAGCTGCAAAATGATGTGTAGCTCTCAAGCGCACTCATATCGCAAGGAAAATCGGGATAGGGTGCGATTCCGCTGATAAAGCGTCTAAACGTTTCGTCATCTCCGCCGCCATAGGGGAACATCGACACACCGCATTGACCGGCAATCTGCGTCACAATGCCCTGATTGCGTTTTGACAGCGTTGCATACGGCGAACTAAGTGTCAAATCACCGTGCGAATGTGCATCAATAAAGGCAGGGGTGAGCATAAGACCTGTTCCGTCTATGCGTTCTGCGGCAGTTGCGCCGCTGTTGGGTGGGAGGACAACTATGCGCCCGTTATCAATGCCTATATCGCCAAGGAATGCAGGCGAACCGCTGCCATCAACGATACTGGCACCTGAAATAATCGTTTTCATGTCTTGTATTATATCACAGGTGTGGTAAAATAGATGTGAAATTTCGGGAAAATGTAGGATATATTATGAAACGTAGCGCAGGTATTCTCATGCACATCACCAGCCTACCCTCTCCCTATGGGGTTGGAACATTGGGGCAGGCGGCATTGGACTTTGTAGATTTTCTTTGGGGTGCCAAGCAGAGCTATTGGCAGATGCTCCCCATCGGGCCGACCAGCTTTGGGGACTCGCCCTATCAGAGCAGCTCCACCTTTGCAGGCAACCCCTATCTTGTGGATCTGGACGAGCTGAAAAACGAGGGCTTGCTCACCGATGAAGATCTAGACCTTGACTTCGGCTCCAACCCACAAAACGTTGACTTTGGCAAGCTGTATGAGAATCGTTTCACGGTTCTTCGTTCCGCTTTTTCACGCTTCAACCGTGAGCGCATGAGCGACTATTGCCGCCAAAACGCCGATTGGCTCAACGAATACGCTCTCTTTTGTGCACTCAAAGCTCATTTTGGAGGGAAAGCATGGACGGAATGGGACGAGGATATCAAGTCTCGCAGCCCACAAGCTCTTGAACGCTATCAAAAAGAGCTTAGCGAGGAGATTGCCTTTCAATGCTTCATTCAGTATGAGTTCGACCTCCAATGGCAACGGCTAAAGAGTTACGCTGCTCAAAAGGGAGTGTCCCTCATCGGAGATGTTCCGATTTACGTTCCATTGGACAGCGTGGACGTGTGGACACGCCCCGATTTATTCAAGCTCAATTCGGATTACCAACCCTATGTTGTGGCAGGCGTACCACCCGACTACTTTTCGCCCACCGGTCAGCTTTGGGGCAATCCCATTTATGACTGGGACGCACATAAAAATGAGGATTTTGCATGGTGGGGTCGCCGAATGAGCGCAATGAAGAAACGTTTTTCTGTTGCTCGGCTCGACCATTTCCGTGGCATTGAAAGCTATTGGGCGGTTCCGTTTGGCGAAGATACCGCTGTCAACGGACACTGGGAGAAGGGACCGGACATGGCGCTGGTGTCCGCCATCAAGCGGGATTGTCCCGACCTTAGCATAATTGCCGAGGATTTAGGCTTTTTGACGCCTGAGGTAAAGAGACTGCTCAGCGCATCCGGATATCCCGGTATGCGTGTGATGCAGTTTGGCTTTGACCCATATCAGAATAGCCGTGAGCTTCCGCACAACTATCCTATAAACAGCGTGGTGTATACGGGCACGCACGACAATAGCCCCATGATGGGCTGGCTGAGCGATACCGACCCACGTTGCCTTGGCTTTGCCGTTCAGTATTTGGGGCTTAACGCTAAGGAAGGCTTTCCATTCGGCTTTATCCGAGGTCTAATGACCTCTGCTTCTCAGCTTGCCATCGTCCCCATTCAGGACTATCTTGGGCAGGGGAACGAAAGCCGCATGAACCTTCCGGGAACGACTGGCTGGTGGGGCTATCGCATACTTGCCTCCGACCTTACAGACAAGCTGCAAAAGCGCATCGCCCGATACACGCTCATGAGTGGGCGATAAGCTGAACTCTTAATACAAAGTTCACCCTTTTGGCAACGCTGATATGGTATAATGCAGTCGTAATAATTTGCTTTTGAGGGTATATGCGCAAGCTTTGGAGAAACAAGCCGATACTGATCGCCATCATCGCAATCGCGATGTTTTTGGTGCTGTGTGCGTTTACTCTTGGAACACGAGTTGCAACCTATGCCGAGGGACTGTTTGCAAAGGCAATCATACCGGTGCAGGAGTTTGTGTCGGAGCTTACAAATGATGTGACCTCGTTCTTTGTGCGTGTGTTCACACCCTCCGAGCTTGAACAAAAAAACGCACAGCTCGAAGCCGAATTGAACAAGTACAAGCTGTTAGATGCCGAGTATGAGGAAACTTCCAGAGAGAACGCAAGGCTCACAGAAATACTCAATTACGTTGAGTCGAACCCCAATATGACAATGGTCACCGCCCAGGTCATTGCAAGAAGCAGCAACGAATATGTCGATACGCTTACGCTCAATGTTGGCAGCCGCAACGGCATAAAAGAAAAGATGCCTGTTGTTACACCCGATGGCATTGTAGGCAGGGTGACACTTGTTGGAACGACTTGGTGTAAGGTGCGCACCATGCTCAACGATGATATGCGCATATCCGTCATGGTGCAGCGAACCAGAGATGAAGGAATGTTCGGCAGCGTAATATCAAATACAGGCGAGTCCGCCATCATGCAGCTATACTATCTGCCCACCAATGCTACCGTTGTTGCAGGAGATGTCATTTTGACCTCAGGGCTTGGAGGACTGTTTCCAAAGGGAATGTATGTGGGCGAGGTTGTGACCATATCCACAGGAAACGAACCATATGACGCAGGGGTGTATGTGCCGATAGATTTTGTCCATCTCGAAGAAGTGATGATTGTTTTGAATGTGGACGAGGTGGTGGAGGAATGAAGAAAAACATCTATTTGGTTCTTCTTTCCATAGTCTTTTTGTTCCTCGACACCGCTTTTTTCGATCGGATTAACCTGTATGGCATTCGTCCCTATATGGTGCTTGCGCTTGCGCTTTCTGCCACATTAACGTTCTCTGTTCAAAGTGGAATAATCATTGCCGCCGTGTGCGGTCTGGTGCTGGATTTTATCGGCAATCCATATCTGGGGCTGACCTCTGCTCTGTATCTTGCAGCAGTGGTAGTCTGCTATGTGCTGGTTGGGCGCAGCAATCACAAAAAGCTGTTTGTTTTTCTTATTATGGTTACGTCGCTGATAGCAATGGATATGCTGTTGTGGCTGCTTGCAACCATATTTGGGGCGGTCGTTAACGTGCTTAACGCACTTTTGCTACACGCCATTCCATGTGCGATCATCACAGGAGGACTGACGATGCTTCTAAACAGATGCCTAAGTCCCTTGCTCAAGGGTCAGTTGGAGCGAGCATGAAAACTATCACAGCAAAGCTGAATTTGAGACTCGCCATCATCGGGCTTATGCTTGCTGCCATGCTGGGCTACCTAATTTACGGGCTTGAAAAGCTCACAGTACAAGAGACGGAGGCGTATGCAGCCGCCGTATCGCAGACAAGTCAAGCCACTACCTATCAGTCGGGAATACGAGGAAATATCGTCGATCGAAACGGCGTTCTTTTGGCATACGATGAAACGACCTACAACATAGTGTTCTATCGCGACCCCACTCGCACCTCACCTGTTGAGAGCGCACGTTACACCCAATCGCTCATCAAGACCATCGAGGTTATCGAAAATGGCGGTGGTGAGATTATCGACACGTTCTATATCCACATGAATGATGACGGAACGTTCTATTATGACTGGGGAACAACAAGCCAGTCCGTACAGGCGACACGCAGGAAAAATTTTGTTCAGGCGTGCAACTTTTCCGACCCAGATTTGACGGCGGAGCAAGCATACCTCATTCTGCGTGATTCGTGGCAAATATCAGATGATATGTCCTATGTTCAGGCACGAAAGATTATGTCCATACGTCAAGAGGCGGTTCTAAACAGCTATCGTGCATTCGAGGGAGTAACAATCGCCTATGATGTGCCGCTGTCCGTGGTGGCGGAGCTTGACATGATGACAAGCGAGCTTATGGGTATTCAAAGCGAGAAGAGCAGCACACGCATCTATCCGCAGGGTACAACCGCCTGTCACATCGTTGGATATTTGGGCAAGCAAGTCACCACCAACATGGAGGACATAAGCTACGATGCACAAAGCTATTGGGAGTTCTTTTCGGAGGATGAGCTTTCAACCAACATGCTGGATTTAGGGTATTCCTATTCCGATTTGATTGGCGTTGCCGGCGTTGAAAAGACGATGGAGGCGTACCTCACGTCAAACATCACCAGCCGTCAAGGCTTCAGAAAGTTTCTGATAAATAAGCGTGGAGGCATTATTGAGACGCTCGAATCGCAGACGGCAACTGACGGAATGACCGTTCAGCTCACCATTGATATCGAGCTTCAAAAGGTGGTCGAGCAGGCACTTGTACATAATATAGAAGCAACGCACACCAAGCAGGAGAACAAGCTCCGCAACAATTTGCGCCACTATCAGAGCCTTAGAGACGATGTAAGCACAATCAAGATGGCGCAGACGGGCGCAATAGTGGTGCTTGATTGCAGCAACGGTGACGTGCTGGCAATGGCTTCCTATCCCAACTATGACCCCAACGTATTTACCGATGGGATTAACAGCATGGAGTTTGAGGAGCTGTTTGGAGAGGGGTCGAACCAACCAACGCTCAACAGAGCAATCGGAATAAGAACTGCGCCCGGTTCTGTGTTCAAAATGGCGACAGGTTTTTCGGGCTTGATGGAGGGAGGCATCACCACCCAGAGCCTCATTTCCGACCACTCGCCCTACTACTATTTTGTTAACGATCCAACCACAAAGGTCGAGCAGAACGCACCGTCCTGTTGGACAAGCAATCCATCAAGACATCTAAACCTCAATCTGTCCCGTGCCATCACGGTAAGCTGCAACTACTTCTTTTTCACGGTAGCCGATCGCATCGGAATAGATAAGCTGGTCTACTGGTCGGGTCAGTTAGGATTGGAGGGTACCACAGGCGTTGAGCTTCCGGGCGAATTGTCGGTGGTTGTGGGCGGACAGAAGGCAAGATATGACTATACAAAGTCGCTCTCGGAGCAATCCAGCTCCATGCCACGCATCATCTACAATCAAATACTGTCCCATCTTAAAATCATTGCCGATGGCGCAGAGGTAGAGATAACCGAGGAGCAGCTCACTCGTTGCGCCTCACGGCTGTTGGAATTGCAAACAGGCGTTCAGCGTGAGATGGGCGATGAGATAAGAAAGATACTGCAGGAGGAGATGAATATTCCGCAGGGAATATCGCTTGTTCATTCCAGCTGGATCGTGCCTATTTCAACATGGCTGGAGGAGCTTCGTTGGAAGCCCACCTACACAATACAGACAGGCATTGGACAGGGCGTTATGCTGCTGACTCCGGTATCGGTAGCACGTTACATTTCCACTCTTGCAAATCGTGGCACGGCATATCAGCTTCACGTTGTAAATGCAATCTACAATGCAGACGGTTCCATTTACAAAAATATTGAGTCGGTTGCCCAAAGCACCATTGATGCGCCGGAGGAATACTGGACATCTATACTCGAGGGAATGAAGGGCGTTGTCTCGCCTGAGGACGGCGGTACGGCATCATCGGTGTTCTCAAAGGAGTTTGAGAGCAAGGGCTATCTGGACAGAATAATCGGAAAGACAGGTACAGCACAGACATCGGCCACCAATAATGTAGATATTGAGAACACCTCATGGTTCGTTGCTGCGCTTCCCCGTGACAATCCCGAGATTGTAATTTGTGTGTACATTCCCAACGGACAATCGGGAAGCTCATCGGCTGTGGCTGTTGAAGACATTGTAACCTACTGGTTTGAGAGAGAATGAGCAAAAAGGCGTATAAAATGTTGTGTATTCTTGAATTTTCGCAAAAACGCTTGCATTTTGGCAAGAACTTTTCTACACTAAATATGATATGAAGAAAATTTTACGCAAAATCGGATATGGAATAGAGAACCTGCTTGAAAGGCTGACACGGTTTCCGCAGGCAGTACGACTTGGCATACTAATATGCACCGTGCTTTTGGTCATAGCCCTGTTGGTGCTGATAATTGTTGGAATTGCCAACTGTTCAGGCTGTAAGGGTTCGGACACGCTCCCTGTCACAAGCAATGTTGAGCCAACCAGCTCGTTTACGCCATCACCCAATCAAGATGATAATCAAACACCTACCGATATGCCCGTGATTACAAACGAGGCAGGTCAGGTAATATCGTCCGATGAACCCACCTATACCGATGAACCCTCCGATACTCCGTTTCCGGTGATGAAAAAGCATGACAAAAGTGATGAAGTAACTTTGCTGCAGATGCGTCTGATGGAGCTGGGCTACCTTGATCTTGACGAAACAACCAACTATTTCGGTAGTGGCACCGAGTATGCCGTAAAGCTGTTTCAACGTCAGCATACTCTTACCGAGGACGGTGTTGTAGGTTCGCAGACCTATACCCTGCTATATTCCTTCGATGCAGAACCTTATGTTCTCAAAGAGGGCGCAGAGGGCAAGGACGTAAAGATGGTGCAGGACAGACTGGAGGAGCTGGGGTATCTAAGCTCAAGTCAAGTGGACGGCATTTACGGACAAAATACAATCAGTGCCGTGACCGCATTTCAAAAGCGCAATAGTCTTTCACAGGACGGACTTGCAGGAGAGAAAACACTAGAGAAAATTTATTCGGACGATGCAAAGATATCCTCTGCTCTTGAAAAGAAACAGAAGGAAGAAGCCGCAAAGAAGGACGACAAGGACGACGATAAGCCTAGCACAAGCGAAACTACCACCACAAGGCTCGATAGGTTCATAAAGGCTGCAAAAAGCAAGCTGGGGTGCGAGTATGTTTTAGGCGACAAGGGGCCAAACACCTTTGACTGTTCAGGCTTTGTTTACTGGTGCTTGCGTCAGGCGGGCGTGTCCTGCAGCAGACTGAATGCAAGCGGCTTTTCCAATAAGACAAGCTGGAAAAAAATATCCAGTTACGGCGATGTCCAAAAGGGCGATATTTTGTTCTTCAAATCCGATACAAGCGATCGGGTGTCGCATTGCGGCATATATATTGGAAGCGGAATGATGATTGATGCCTCCAGCGCAAACGGTGAGGTCGTCAAGCGATCGGTGTCGTCCTACTGGAAACGCAACTTTGTCTGTGCGCGCCGCCCTTGGTAGCATCATAGCACTTTGCAATGGGGCAAACAGTCGGAATTTTCTGCCTGTGCGCCCATATCCGAACATGTGTCTATACATTTTACGCGATTTTTACACAAATTCGACCCCAAACAGGTCGGATTTTTTGCGATTTTGAGATAATTGTGGTATACTAAATGCATATTTATATTCGGGAGAGTATTTTATGCAGTTTGAAGGCATTGTCGAAAAGATTGAATTGGTGCTCAAGCGCAACCATCAGATTTCGTTGCAGGACGCAACGAAGTACCAGATACATGACGCTTTGGGTTCGGTGATAATGGATGAAATAGCAGACGCATGGTACCAGAGCCGTCACGCACACGAGCGTGCAAGAGGTGCGTACTATTTTTCTGCTGAGTATCTGACGGGCAGAATGGTCTACAACAATCTGTTTTCTCTGGGATTGCTAAACGAGGTCAAATCAGAGTTTGAGAAAAACGGGCTTGATTTTGCCGCACTTGAGGACGTTGAGGACGCAGCACTGGGCAACGGAGGACTTGGCAGACTTGCCGCCTGCTTCCTTGATTCGGCGGCTACACACAACCTGCCCTTGGACGGCTATGGAATCAGATACAAGTATGGTCTGTTCAAACAGTCTTTTACCGATGGTTTTCAGGTTGAAAAGGCAGACGACTGGCAGCGTTACGGAGATCCGTGGTCTCGCAGAAGGGACACGCACGAGGTGCTTGTTACCTTTGCCGACCAGACTGTCCGAGCCGTGCCGTACGATATGCCAATAATCGGTTACGCAACCGACAACATCGGCACATTGCGCCTGTGGCAGTCCGAGGCAATTACCGACTTCGATTTCACCCTGTTCAACGATCAGGAGTATGCACTTGCCGTGCTAGAAAAGAATGCGGTTGAGGACATAACACGAGTGTTGTATCCCAACGATACCACTTATGCAGGCAAGAAGCTGCGCCTAAAGCAGCAGTATTTCCTGTCGTCTGCGTCCTTGCAGGACTTGATATTCCGATACAAGCGTGAGAATCGTCCCATAAGTGAGTTTGCAAAGCACACCACCATTCAGCTCAACGATACGCACCCGACAGTCAGTATTCCCGAACTGATAAGGCTGTTGATTAACGAGGGACTATCGTTTGATGAGGCGTTTGAAATAGCACGCAACACTTTTTGCTACACCAACCACACGGTCATGTCCGAGGCACTGGAAAAGTGGGACGTGGGACTGTTTGGGGAGCTGCTGCCCGAAGTGTTCGACATCATCTACAAAATCAACACCAAGCTGTGTGGCGAAATTATGGCACGCAACATGGACTGCTCACCCTACACCATCATCAATGGGAACACCATTCACATGGCGAATCTGGCGGTCTACTGCTCACGCTTTGTAAATGGCGTAGCGGAGATACACACCCAAATTCTCAAGGACGATGTTCTCAAGGATTGGTACGCACTCTATCCCGAACGTTTTTTGAACAAGACCAACGGCATCACGCAGAGACGCTGGCTTGGGCTGTGCAACCCTGAGCTGTCCGAGTTTATCACAAAGCGCATCGGCAATGAATGGCTGCTGAATTTGGATAAGCTTTCCGAGCTTAAAGAGTTCCAGACCGATAAGGATCTTGAAGAATTTGCCGCCGTCAAGCGAATAAAGAAGGAGCAGCTGAGCGCAATAATCGAAAAGCGTGAGGGCGTGGTCATTCCGCCCGACTTCATTTTCGATGTGCAGGTCAAGCGTATGCACGAGTATAAGCGTCAGCTTTTGAATGCTTTTTCCATCATGGATATCTACTTTGGCATAAAGGACGGCACTATCTTGGACTTTGCGCCCACAGCATTCATCTTTGGAGCAAAGGCAGCTCCGGGTTACTTGAGGGCAAAGGCTGTCATAAAGTACATCAACGAAATATCAAAGCTCATCAATAACGATCCTGACGTAAATAAGCTCATGCGTGTTGTGTTCGTGCAGAACTATAATTGTTCGTATGCGGAGCATATCATTCCTGCCGCCGACATTTCCGAGCAAATATCGCCTGCAGGAACAGAGGCGTCGGGTACGGGCAATATGAAGCTCATGCTCAATGGTGCGGTCACGCTTGGAACCTTTGACGGCGCAAATGTTGAGATTGTCGAACAGGCAGGACTGGAGAACAATTACATCTTCGGCTATCGAGTGGGCGAGCTTAACAATATTCGTCCGCATTACACACCAAGCACAGTCTACGATTACGAACCTCGTGTTCGTAGGATTGTGGATACCCTCATAGATGGAACGTTCAGCGACAACAACACGGGTATTTTCTCCGAGCTTCATCATTCCTTGCTGTTTGGCACATCGTGGCAAAAGCCCGACCAGTATTTCACCCTGTTGGAGCTGCTGCCCTATCTTGATTGCAAGATGCGAGCCAATAGAGATTACAAGAACAGAACGGAGTTTACACGCAAGTGCCTCATCAATACGGCAAGCGCAGGCAAGTTCTCCTCCGATCGCACCGTCAGGCAGTATGCCAAAGAGATATGGCAGATTGAGGAGCTTCCTCATCACGACCATATAAAGCTGTTCTGATTAGTTTAACAATTAGCAACCAAACCGAAGCTGTCCCAATTAGGGCAGCTTTTGCTTATATGTGAATTGAATATTATTTTGTGGGATACATAGAATAGTAACATGAAAAAAAGAACTTGGCTCGTGTATTTAATATCTATTCTTATTGCTTTAGCGGTGGGCGGCTTGTCCGCAATTTTCAGCCATAACTGCATGGATGCGTTCGACGTGCTGAAAAAACCTGTGTTCGCACCACCCGGCTGGGTGTTTCCAATCGTTTGGACGGCATTGTTCATTCTGATGGGAATATCTGCGGCGATAATTTACAACTCTAATTCGCCCGAGCGAACAAGCGCACTCTGGCTCTATGCGGCACAGCTTTTTGTAAATTTCTGGTGGACGATAATCTTCTTTTGCTGGCAGCTCCGCCTGTTTGCGTTCGTGTGGATACTGCTGCTCATCGCCCTTGTTATAGGAATGATAGTGCGCTTTATTCGCATCAATAAGGTGGCAGGACTTATTCAGCTCCCCTATCTGGCATGGCTTTTCCTTGCCGCTGCTCTTAACCTAAGCATTTTCATTCTCAACGGCTAAGAGTATATTTTTTCCCCTATTGACAACAATGGTATTGGGTGCTAAACTAATACACAAGTAAGTTAGTAGGGTATTTATTATGATGTTTTCTACAAGAGCGAGATATGGATTAAAGGCGGTTGTTGACCTTGCCAATGAGTATGGCAATGGGCCACAGCCGCTATCTGCGCTTGCAAAGAAGCAGGGCATATCCGAGTCGTATCTTGAGCAGCTATTAAGAACGCTCAGGCAGGCGCACATAGTTGACGCCATTCGTGGAATCAACGGCGGATATGTGCTTGCACGGGAACCTGTAAGCATATCTGTTGAAAGTGTTTTAGAGGTGCTGGAGGGCAGCACGGCGGTTGCCGATTGCGTTAGCTCTGACGGCGGCGTGTGCCAAAATGCCTGCACCTGTTCAACCCGTCCGCTGTTTTTGAAGCTGCAAGCAAAGATAAATGCAGTTCTTGCGGAAACATCAATTTTAGACCTTGCCACCGATCATACCGAACAGAAGAAGAGGATAGAAGATGCAAAGAATATATCTTGATAATGCGGCGACCACGAGGGTGCTGGACGAGGTCGTTGAAGCTATGCGGCCATATTTTACCGATTATTATGGCAATCCGAGCAGCCTGCACAGCTTTGCTCGTGATGCGTACAAGGGACTTGACCAGTCGCGCGCGATTGTTGCTTCTGCGCTAAACGCCAAACCCGAGGAGATAATTTTTACGGGCGGCGGAAGCGAGGGAGACAACATGATAATTCGTGGGATTGCCTCCGCATACAAAAAGAAGGGCAAGCACATCATCACTTCGGCGGTGGAGCATCATGCAGTTTTGCATACGTTGCAGGCGATGGAGCGTGACGGAACAGCCGAGGTTACATATCTGCCCGTTGACGAATATGGCAGAGTAACGGCAGAACAGGTCGAGGCGGCGATTCGTCCCGACACGGTGCTTGTTACCATCATGTTTGCAAACAACGAGGTTGGCACAATCATGCCCATTGCCCAGATAGGCACTGTGTGTCGTAAGGCAGGCGTATTCTTCCATACGGACGCAGTACAGGCGGTGGGACACGTTCCGGTTGATGTTGAAAAAATGAACATTGACCTGTTGACGCTCACCGCACACAAGTTCCACGGGCCGAAGGGCGTAGGAGCAATATTTGTCAAAAAGGGCGTCCGCATGCCGTCCATGATTCTTGGCGGCGGTCAGGAGCGCAACAAGCGTGCCGGCACAGAGAACGTAGCAGGCATTGTGGGGCTTGCCACTGCGCTTAGATATCAGGTTGAGCATATGGAGGAGAATACGCAGAAAATGCTTGTTCTTAGGGACAGGCTGTTGTTTGGAATACCCACCAGGATTGCGGACGTCAAGCTGAACGGTCATCCTACCGAGCGTTTGCCCAACAATGTTAATTACAGCATTCGCTTCATCGAGGGCGAGTCCATTCTGCTGATGCTCGATCTCAACGGAATTGCCGCCTCGAGCGGTTCTGCCTGCACTTCAGGCTCGTTGGATCCATCGCACGTTCTGCTTGCAATGGGGCTTAACCACGAGACTGCGCACGGCTCGCTAAGGCTCACGCTGTCGGAATTTACTACCCCTGAGGAGATTGATTATGTGTTGGACACTCTGCCGCCCATTGTGGAACGGCTCAGAGCCATGTCCCCATTGTATAAAGGAGGAGAAAAATAATGTATACCGAGAAAGTTTTGGATCATTTTCAGCATCCACGGAACGTGGGAGAGATAGAGAATGCAAGCGGAGTAGGCACGGTTGGCAACGCCAAGTGCGGCGACATCATGCAAATATTTATCAAGGTCAACGATGATGATGTTATCGAGGACGTAAAGTTTAAGACCTTTGGTTGCGGAGCAGCGGTTGCAACAAGCTCCATGGCGACCGAGATGATTAAGGGCAAGAAGATAGACGAGGCGTTGCAGATTTCAAATTCCGCGGTAGTTGAGGCACTTGAAGGATTGCCGCCACAAAAGATTCATTGCTCTGTTCTTGCAGAGGAAGCGGTCAAGGCTGCTGTTGACGATTATCGCAGCAAAAAATCCAAATAAAGGGAAGAATTATTTCACGCTGTTTCGCCATAATAATAACATATCGGCGAAAGAGGTGAAGATAATGAAAGCAGCAGCACTCGGAATAGGTATGGCGGCAGGCGCGGCGCTGGCCGTCACTCTCATCAATTCCCTGTATCCCGATGTCCCCCGACGCATGGTTCGAGACGGCAAACGTATGTGGCGCAAGTCCAAACGCATGTGCAAAATGGGGATGTAGCTACAAAAGGCGCGTCAAAAGTGGCGCGCTTTTTTATAGCTTACATAACAAAATTTCCAAAATTCGTCTATTTAGGGTCAGACCCCAAATAGACGAATAATATATTATTTTGGTTTCTTAATAGTCTGTTCGTTTGTAAAAATCATTCTTGTGTGATAGACTAAATAGATGAATCTTTGGAGGTAATTTATGCAGTTGGTAGTACTGGATGGCTGGCCCATCAATCCAAACGATCTTTCGTGGGACTGTCTAAAGGAGTTTGGCACTCTTTCGGTGTATGATCGCACGGATTCAAGCATGGTCGCAAGGCGTATTCGTGGTGCCGATATAGTACTTACAAACAAGGTCAAGGTTACGGGCGATGATATTCGTTCCGATCGTGCGCTCAAGATGATAAGCGTGCTTGCAACGGGCTATGATCCCGTTGATATTGCAGTAGCAAGGGAACTGGGAATACCCGTTTGCAACGTGCCTGCATACAGCACGGCGGCGGTAGCGCAGCTTGCCATATCGCATATGCTGGAGCTGTTTGAACACGTTGGGCTGCACACATCGCTTGTTCACAGAGGGGCATGGTCGGCAAGCCCAGATTTCACGTTTTGGCGTGAGGCACCCGTAGAGCTTAACGGATTGACGCTGGGCATTTTGGGCTGCGGACAGATTGGCAGGCGTGTGGCTGTCATAGGCAAGGCGTTGGGCATGAAGGTGATAGGTACAAACCCCTCAAAGAACCCCGATTTTGTTGGCGAGTATGTTGAATTTGATGAGCTGTTGCGCTTCAGCGATGTAATTTCGCTGCATTGTCCTGCCAAAAAGGAGACGATAGGTATTATCGACAGTGACGCCATAGCAAAGATGAAAGACGGAGCAATATTGATAAATACCGCACGGGGAAGTCTGATTGTTGAGAGCGATGTTCGTGAGGCTCTCGAATCGGGTAAGCTGGGCGGACTGGGCGTGGACGTTGTTTCAAGCGAACCAATGTCTGTGCATAATCCCTTGCTGGGTGCGCCCAACTGCACCATAACGCCACACTATGGCTGGGCGCCAAAGACGGCACGAGTGCGACTTTTGGACGTAACCTGTGCAAACATACGAGCATTTCTTAACGGACAACCTCAAAATCAAGTGAACTGAATTAGTATACAGCTCACCAATATGTGCAATCTTTGGGCAGCTTGTGCAACTTACAGTTCAAGTTTGCATGTTTTTCACGGAATAAATCCAATTTACTCTTGTCAAATCGGACAAAAGAGGGTAAAATACATATAATTATACTAAAGTGGAGTGTCATGCAGTTAATATCTCAAAAAGCGCAAGAAGCCTGTGCGCTGCAAGTCAACTCAAAAGTACTTGTTGCGTTATCGGGTGGCGCAGATTCGGTTGCACTTTTGATGTCTTTAGTCGAGATATGCCCAAAAGGTCTTTTTGCAGCGCATCTCAATCATGGGATTCGAGGGCAGGAGGCGCAGAGGGACGAGCAGTTCTGCATAGAGCTGTGCAAGGACTTGAATGTTCCTTTGACGGTTGAGCATCTGGATGTTCCTGCACTTGCAAGAGCCAGAGGACAGAGTCTGGAGCAGGCGGCAAGGATGCTGCGATATGAGTTCTTGCGCCGAGCGATGAGAGATGTTGGAGCAGAGTGCATCGCATTGGGTCATCACAGGGGTGATCAGGCAGAGACTGTGCTGATGCATCTGATTCGTGGTAGTGGGCTCAGGGGTCTTTGCGCAATGAGCTATAAGAGCTGCGATCTTATTCGTCCGCTGCTTGGAGTGAGTAAGGCTCAAATTTTGGAAAACGTCAGTAATTACTGTACCGATTCCACTAATGACGAGCAGGATGCCACGAGAAATCGTGTTCGGCTCACGCTCATGCCGATTTTGTCAAAGCTAAACCCCAATATTGAGGGTGCGCTATGCAGCATGGCAGAGGTATTGCAGCAGGACGAGGAATATCTCGATTCGCTTGCCACAAAGGCGGACCAGGAGTGCGGCACGGACAGGCGTATGCTTTCGAAGCTGCCAAGACCAATATTGACAAGGGTGCTTATCAAGCGACTTCTTGCTGAGCAGGACACGGTCGAGCGCAAGGAAGCGGAGCAGCTTATCGGGCTTTTGAATGCGAGAAACGGAACGGTGATCTCGTGGCGTGACAATAGATGTGCGTGGGTCGATGAGAAGAACATTTTCATTGGCAACAAGCCTCAAGCAGCATACTATTGTCAACCGCTTGAGATTGGAGAAAAGGTCGTAACACCTAGGGGAAGCATTTTTTCCGAGGTGGTTGATATAGCAAAAGTGCCTTGCGTGGGCAAGGAGGCATTTATTGACGGCGATTGCATATCGGGGAAGCTCGTTGTGCGGTCAAGGGAGAACGGCGACAGGTTTACCCCAATAGGCTTTAATGGTTCAAAGCTGCTGTCGGATTATCTGACAGACAGGAAGACACCCAGATTTGAACGTGATTTGCCGCTTGTTTGCGACCAAGATGGGATTATCTATGTTGCAGGACACACCATAGCCGACAGGGTAAAGATTGGGAAGGAAACGAAGAACATTATACATTTAGTTTTTGAGGAGGTTTAGTATGCGGGGCAAGGAATTCATGGCACAGAATCTATCCGAGGTGCTTCTTTCGGAGGAACAGATCAAACAGCGAGTTCATGAGCTGGGCGAGCAGATATCAAAAGACTATGAGGGCAAGGACGTAATTCTGGTTTGCATCTTGAAGGGTGCTTGCATCTTCTTTTCGGACTTGGCAAGGGCGATGACGATTCATATGCAGATGGATTTTATGGGAATATCCAGCTATGGCAACGCACAGAAGACCAGCGGAATTGTTCGCATCACGCGCGATATGGATCTTAGCATCACCGACAAGCATGTCATTATTGCCGAGGATATTATGGACAGCGGACTAACCCTAACGCATTTAACAAAGCTGCTTTCATCACGCAACCCTGCTTCGCTGCGCATCTGCTGCTTGCTGGACAAGCCCGAACGCAGGGAGTGCGAGATAACGCCGGATTATTGCGGTTTCATAGTGCCAAACAAGTTCGTTGTCGGCTACGGCTTGGACTACTGTGGCGAGTATCGCAACCTGCCTTATGTGGGAGTGCTTAAAAAGGAAGTCTATTCAGAAAAGTAAACGCAGGGCGCAAGTGCCGTGCATGGAGGAACTAGTTGAAGAACAGAAAAATCAGTACCATTATCATATGGCTCGTCATATTAGGAGTCATTATCTACCTCGTTTCAGGTGGGCTAAATCGAAATAAACCCGATGAGCTTACGTTGTCCGAATTTAACCGCAAGGTATCGAACGGCGAGGTTGCTGCTGTGCAATACACTCTTGAGTCGGATTATTTTGTGGGTATTTATAAAACGTCCACCGACAAGAGCATGGAGGATCTTCCTGCAAAGGCGGATTTCACGCTTGAAATGGGCGAGGACACCTTCCTTCGCGATATAGCGGCGATTTTGGGTATGGAGCCTGACAAGGTGACCAGCGAAAATATCAACACGCTGTTCGAGTATGGTGAGGTCTTGCCCGAGGGCGCATCAATCTTCTCGATAATTCTGCCTTACATACTAATCTTTGGCGTGTTTGCGGTATTCTACTACTTCATGATGAGGCAGCAGGGCGGCGGCAAGCAGGTTATGAACTTTGGCAAGAGCAAGGCAAGGGTGGAGGATACCAATAAGAACCACATAACCTTTGGCGATGTTGCAGGAGCCGATGAGGAGAAGGCAGAGCTACAAGAGGTCGTTCAGTTCATGCGCGACCCACATAAATTCAACGAAATTGGCGCAAGAATACCCAAGGGCGTGCTGCTTTTAGGGCCTCCGGGTACGGGTAAAACCCTGCTTGCAAAGGCAGTTGCTGGCGAAGCAAAGGTTCCCTTCTTTTCGATTTCCGGTTCCGACTTTGTTGAGATGTTCGTTGGCGTAGGCGCATCCCGTGTGCGTGACCTGTTCACTACTGCCAAGCGTGCAACGCCTGCGGTCGTTTTTATCGACGAGATTGACGCCGTTGGACGTCAGCGCGGCGCAGGATTGGGCGGCGGACATGATGAGCGTGAGCAGACGCTCAATCAGCTCTTGGTTGAGATGGACGGTTTTGCGGCAAACGAGGGAATTATCGTTCTTGCAGCAACCAACAGGGCGGACATTTTGGATCCAGCCTTATTAAGACCGGGCAGATTCGACCGCCAGATACATGTTGGCTATCCCGATGTCAAGGGCAGAGAAGAAATATTGAAGGTTCATGCTCGCAACAAGAAGTTTGAGCCAACAGTTGACCTTCAAACCATTGCAAGGCGAACACCGTATTTCACGGGCGCAGACCTTGAGAATCTGCTAAACGAGGCAGCCATAATGACCGCACGCGCGGACAAAAAACTCATCGGCATGGCAGAGCTTGAAGAAGCGGCGACTAGGGTTCAGATGGGACCAGAGAAGAAGAGCCGTGTCGTCACTGAGGAAGATAAAAAGAACACAGCCTATCATGAGGCAGGTCACGCTATTTTGACGCTGAATCTAAACAAATGCGATACCTTGCACGAGGTGTCCATCATTCAGCGTGGAGGTGCGGCAGGCTACACCATGATGCTGCCCAAGGACGATATGATGCACATGACACGCCAGCGTTTGCTGGACAACATCTGTATGTCGCTGGGAGGCAGAGTTGCCGAAAAGCTGAAGTTCACGGATGTATGCACAGGTGCAATCGCCGACCTCAAGAATGCGACTGATATTGCTCGCAAGATGGTCGAAGAATATGGTATGTCCGATGCGATAGGGCCGATGTATCTGGGGGGAGATCAAGAGGTTTTCATCGCCAAGGATTGGGGACACAGCAAAAACTATTCAGAAGCAGTCACGGCAAAAGCGGACGCTGAAATACGCAGAATTTTGGACGAACAGTTCGAGCGTGCAGAGAGCATACTCTCATCATCGCTGGATGCACTCGACCGTACAGCGCAGATGCTCATTCAGTACGAGCGTGTGACAGGCGAGCAGTTCACCCGTGTGTATCAAGGTGAGGACGCAGCCTTTGTCATGGGGGCAAAACAGACTGCCGAGGTTGGAGAAACACAAGAAACTAAGGAGTAGGGGAAGTAAATGGCGCATCGCTTTGATTTGCATTGTCACAGCAGCTTTTCGGATGGAACAGTCAGCCCAACAGAGATTGTACGAACCGCCGTGAGAGCGAAGCTGGATATGCTTGCGCTTACCGATCATGATTGCATATTAGGCGTACAAGAGGCGATGGAGGAGAGCGTCCGACTGGGCTTGCCCTTTTTGCCTGCGGTTGAGATGGATAACGAGTGGCATCACGAGTTACACATCATCGGATTGGATATTGATATCAACAATCCAACGCTGCTCCGTGCGCTTGAAATCGCCAAGGAGCGTCGTGAAAAACGAAATAGAATCATTATTTCAAAGCTAAGCGATGCAGGTATTGAGATTGCTCACTATCTTGACCGAGGCGACTCTATTACAACCAAGCTGCACATTGCCTTCGCTCTTATGGAAGGTGGATATGCAAGCGATGTGCGTGACGCATTTGCAAAGTATCTGCGACAGGGAACGGTGGGCTATTATACGGAGACAAGGTTCACCCCCGAGCAGGTCATAGACATTATTCATGCCGCAGACGGTATCCCCGTGTTGGCGCACCCCTGCCACATTCGTGACAATCCACACGGACTGGTGCGCGAGCTAAAAAGTCTGGGTCTGATGGGAATAGAGGCATTCTATCCTTCATCTTCACCAAGGCAAACGGAGCTGTATCTATCCATTGCGGCACAGAACAAGCTGATGGTGACCTGTGGGAGCGACTTCCACGGCGCAAACCGACCGGGTATTCCTCTTGGGTGCGCATGGAGAGAGAACAAAGAGCTTGACAGAACATACGAGACGCTGATTCACAGAATAAGCACATAGGAAACTTATATTGACGAGTAGGGGAAGTAGAATTACTTCCCTGTTGTTTTTTTGCGCAGCATACAGACGAGCTTGTCGCCAAGCAGCATAAGCCATGCGCCAAGCGTGAAGGCAACGGCATATATCAGCAGAAATACCACATAGGGAACATTTTGCTGAATCGAATTGAGTACAGGCAGCCCACAATCATATTTCGGACTAATAAAGAACATATTGAAAGTATCGGTGACGCCTGCCAACGGAACCAAATAATTCAGCAACAGTGCCGTTGCTAAAAGCGTTGCAAATACGATGAAGGCACGGCGAAGCGTCAATAGCTTGTTGGATACGCTACCACGAAGCAGAAGGAACAGACCCACATAAACCTGTAAACCGTGATGCACCATGGTCTGAATGTTTATGCCTATTGTATCGACAAATACGGTTGAGGGGTAAAACATCACCAACAGACCGCCAAGCAGCGCATAGGTTGCAAGGTAGGCGGTAAGATAGTTGTACAGCTTGCCCTTCTTGATAAGACCTGCAAGGAGCATTATGTACATCGGAGTTGAGCAGAACTGGAAGGGAAAGGCATACCATTGATAGTGCCAGCTAGCCGAAACAACGTCATAGGAAAAATTGAGCTGCTTGTAGATTTCAAATAGCAGCATGATGATGCCGCAAATCAGCAGCACACGGCGGGTCACCTTTTGACTGGGTTTTCTAAAGAAAATCAGCGTCAAGATTAACGCCGCAAAAAGGACGCCCAAACACATCAGATGAAACCATCCGTACATCGTGGGCGTCGTCATATCAGCATCAAGTAATGCCATCAAATCACGAAAAAACGTTCCCATTTACCCCCCAAAAAATTAGGCTCACTTTTCTCGGCTATACTATCGGATCAGAAGGCTCGGTGCGATGCAACGCACGCTTTGCGTCCGCCTTCTCCTTTGCATCGGCAGCAGCTTTTTTCACATCGTCACGAATGAGCGTTTCAACTTCCTTACACAATTCGGGATTGTCCTTGAGGAACAGTCTTGCGTTGTCACGACCCTGCGCCATACGCAGCTCGCCATAGGAGAACCATGCACCGGATTTTTGAATGATTTTGCGGTCGATAGCCATATCAAGAACGCAGCCCTCACGAGAGATACCCTCACCAAATATCATATCGAATTCTGCGGAACGGAAGGGCGGAGCGACCTTGTTTTTGACGACCTTCACCTTTGTGTGGTTTCCTATGAACTCTGAACCATTCTTGATGCCCTCAACTCTGCGAACATCAAGACGGATTGAGGAGTAGAACTTGAGTGCTTTGCCGCCGGGTGTGACTTCGGGATTTCCGAACACAACGCCGACCTTTTCACGGAGCTGATTGATGAACACAACAATGCAGTTCGTCTTTGATATTGCACCTGCCAGCTTACGGAGTGCCTGACTCATAAGCCTTGCCTGCAAGCCCATGTGCGAGTCACCCATGTCGCCCTCGATTTCGGCCTTGGGAACAAGTGCGGCAACCGAGTCCACAACCACAACATCAATGGCACCACTGCGAACGAGAGCCTCGGTTATCTCCAAAGCCTGCTCACCTGTATCGGGCTGTGAAACGTACAGCTCGTCAACGCACACGCCAAGGTTCTCGGCATAGACGGGATCGAGTGCATGCTCCGCATCGATAAAGGCTGCATTACCGCCCAACGCTTGTGCCTGCGCTACAATGTGCAGAGCCAGTGTGGTCTTACCAGAGGACTCAGGCCCAAATATCTCAATAATTCTTCCGCGTGGAATACCGCCCACGCCCAACGCTATATCCAGAGGCAAGCATCCCGTAGGGATAACATCAACGCCACTTCTGTCGGGCTTATCGCCCAATTTCATGATGGCTCCCTTGCCAAATTGCTTTTCTATTTGTCCCAGTGCGAGTTCTAATGCTTTTTCCTTCTCAATACTCATAATCTTACGTTCCTTTCACAATGTAACAACTAATTATAACATATACCTGCGCAGCATGTCCAGAGAATTAAGTACGGCAGTAAGACGGATTCGATCACGATCGCCAAAAAGACGCAGTTCCTTGACACTCGTTCCCTGTGGGGTTGCAAGGGCAATATAGACAAGTCCGACGGGCTTTTCATCGGTTCCGCCATCGGGACCTGCTATGCCTGTTGTGGACAGCGCAAGCTCGGTATTGGAGGTGCGGCGCATGCCTTCGGCCATCTCTTTTGCACATTCGGCGGAGACAGCACCATGCTTTTTGAGGGTTGAGGGACGCACACCCAAACGGCGCAGCTTGGCATCGTTTGAATAGGTGACCGCTCCCTCAATGAAGTATCGTGAGCTGTTGGGAATGTCAACAAAGGCGGAAGCAAGCAAACCGCCGGTGCAGCTTTCGGCAACGGACAGCGACTTATTCTGTGCAATCAATGCGTTGTGACACACAAGTGCAAGAGTCTCGCCGTCAGTAGAATAGACTAGATCGCCCAAAATTTCCTTGATGCGTGTAACCATGGGAGCGACAAGCAGCAAGCCTGCCTGCTCGGTTTGACATTGTGCGGTGACACGGAGAGTGACCTCGCCTGTTTTGACATATGGCGCAACGGTGGGATTGCTGCTGTCGAAAATCTCGCCCAGCTTTTGCGCCACCTCGGATTCACCCATGCCAAAGATGCGAATTTCACGAGAATAGAGCAAATGTCCGCTTTTGCCTTGCAGATACGGAATTACATGGTTTACAAACATGGGGCAAAGCTCGCGCGGAGGGCCGGGCATAAAGATTATTGTTTTGCCGTCCTTCTCGATAAGACAGCCGGGTGCGGTTCCGTTGGGGTTATCTAGAATGTGAGCATTGGGGGGAAACATCGCCTGCTTTTTGTTGTTTGAGGCAACGGTGCGTCCCTTAGATTCAAAGTAGTCAAGAATTTTCTGCCACTCATCGTCATAGAGCACAAGCTCAAGCCCTAAGGCATTGCAGACGGTTTCCTTTGTCAGATCATCATCTGTTGGGCCAAGACCACCCGAAAAAAGCAGAATATCAGCACGGGACAGCGCAGTACGAACCACTTCTGTTAGGCGCTGGGGATTATCGCCTACAACAATCTGATGGTACATGTCTATGCCCCGTGGCGCAAGCTCCTTTGCGATGAACTGAGCATTAGTGTTTAGAATCTGTCCCATCAACAGCTCCGTGCCAACGCAAATCAATTCGGCTATCATTTGAATGAGATTACCTTTCTGTTTTTATATATGTATTCTACGCAGGAGTAGATGGAGGTAAACACCGAGATACCTGTGACCACCCACATCAAAATGATAAACAGTGTCGAGATAAACGGCGTGATTGAGAAAATCGGTTCAAACTGAAGCAGCCACCACGGTATCATGATACATTGAAAGACGGTCTTGAGCTTGCCCATAAAGCCCGCCGATATAACGGTGCCATTGCCTGCAGCAACAAGCCTAAAGCCGGAGATTACAAACTCTCTGCCAATCAAAACGATAGCCAAGATGGAGGGGAAACCCATGCCCTCAACAAGCAAAATGAGTGCCGAGCAGACGAGCAGCTTGTCCGCAATGGGGTCCATAAAGCGACCAAAGTCTGTGCATATGTTGTGCTTTCTTGCATATCTGCCATCGAGCAAGTCGGTAACCGCCGCAAGAATAAATACGCCCGCACAGACCCACATGCTCCAATTTAGGTAGAAGCACACTATCATAATGGGTATCATTAGTATTCGAAGTATTGTAAGTTTGTTTGCTAAGTTCATATTGATTCACCCCTCATATCATAGCAATCGCCCCATGTCAAACGAATGGGAATGTAGTCGCCAATGGCGTGAAAAATCCGAGTGGGTATTTCCACAAGCCCATCAGCATCAGGAGCCTCACGCATGGTGCGCCCGAATGTTTTGCCATCACGAATGTCCTCAATGAGCATCAGACGTTCCTGCCCTATGTGCATTAAGTTCTGCGCCCTTGAAATGCTCTGCTGCTCAAGCATAAGCTCATCGAGCCTCTGCTTTTTAATCTGCTCGTCAATTTGTCCGTCCATTTGGCAAGCGGCGGTACCCTCCTCCGATGAATAGGCGAACGCACCCACACGGTCGAACGGATAGTCACGCAAGAATTGCATCAGCTCGCAAAACTGCTCTTGCGTTTCATTTGGAAAGCCCACCATCATTGTTGTGCGAAGTGTTACCTGCGGATAGTTCTTTTTCAAATAATCAAGTACCGAGCAGATGAGCCGCTTGTCGCCTCGCCTGTTCATGCGCCTTAGAATATCGTCATTGATGTGCTGCAAGGGCATATCCAGATAGGGAACAAGCCGCTTGCCCGAGCAGAGTGTGTCCAACAGCTCAGGCGTTACGGTATCAGGATAGGTGTAAAGAACTCGTATCCAGCGGAGGGAGTCGATTTTGTCAAGCTCCTTCAGCAGCAAAATGAGGCTCGGCTTGCCATAAATGTCCTTGCCGTAGCCGGAGGTATCCTGCGCAATCAAAGTCAGCTCGGTCACGCCGCCGTCAGCAAGAGCTTTTGCTTCGTCCACCAGCTTCTCCATTGGGACGCTTGAAAGCGCACCACGAATGAGTGGTATCGCACAGTAGGTACAGCGATTGTTACAGCCATCGCCGATACGCAAATAGGCTCGGTAGGGTGGGGTCAACAGCATTCGTTCCGCTTTTTTGCCAAGGGTACTGACAAGCAGCGCAGGCAGTCGGTCGTATTCGTGTACGCCTAAGAAAATATCAACTTCGGGAATCGCTTCTATTAATTCTTCTCTGTATCGCTCAACAAGACAACCGGTTGCAATAAGCGTCTTGCATCTGCCATGCTTTTTGTACTGCGCCATCTCCAAAATGGAGTTGATTGATTCCTCCTTTGCAGGAAGAATAAAGCCGCAGGTGTTGACAATGAGTATGTCTGCAATGGACGGGTCGGACACAAAACAATACCCACAGGCCTTCAAAAGACCGAGCATGTTTTCCGTATCGACTTGATTTTTCGCACACCCCAGCGAAATCACTCCAACGTTCATTCTTTACCCTCTTTGATGTCGAGCGAAAGCGGTTCGCCGAACTCCTCTTCAAACTGACTGTGCTTGATTAAAACCTTTCGTGGCTTGCTTCCGTCAAAGCCGGAAACATAGCCGTGCTGCTCCATAATATCTATAAGTCGTGCGGCACGAGCATAGCCTACTCTCAGCCTGCGCTGTATCATGGAGATGGACGCCTGCCCACTTTCCAACACAATGCGGACGGCCTCACTTAATAACTCATCGTCCTGTTTGCCCTCACCGAATGCGCCACCGGTTGCTCCGCCCTTTGCAGCGTTTGACAGCTCATCCAGTACCTTTTGATCGAACTGTGACTCAACATCGGGCTTAAAATGCGAGGTAATGCGCTCGACCTCCTCGTCCGATACAAAGGCGCATTGCAGACGAACAGGTTTGTTGGAACCGTTGGGGTGAAATAACATATCACCACGACCTAGGAGCTTTTCAGCACCCGTGCTGTCAAGAATAATTCGAGAGTCGATGGACGAACTCACGGCAAACGCGCAGCGTGAAGGAATGTTTGCCTTGATAAGCCCCGTGATAACATCGGCACTTGGACGTTGTGTGGCGACAATTAGATGTATTCCTGCTGCACGACCCAGCTGCGCAACACGGCAGATGGAGTCCTCAACCTCATCGGGCGACACCATCATCAAATCGGCAAGCTCGTCAATAATCACGACTACCTTGGGGAAACGATCGGTTGGGTTTTCCTGAAGCTCATTGTAGCGTGCAAGATCTCGTGCGCCCAGCTCCGAAAACTTTTTATAGCGCAGTGTCATCTCGTTTACCGCCCAGCGCAGTGCCGAAGCCGCCTTTTTAGGATCGGTAACCACAGGAATCAAAAGGTGGGGGAGGGTTGCAAAAACGGACAGCTCGACCATCTTTGGGTCGACAAGGATAAGTCTTAAATCCTGTGGCGAGGACTTGTATATCATGGAAATGATAAGGTCGTTTATGCAAACGCTCTTGCCCGAACCGGTTGAGCCGGCAATGAGCATATGCGGCATTTTTGACAGGTCTGCCACGATAACCTTGCCACCAATGTCCTTGCCAAGAGCCATAGTCACGGGAGATTTTGCCAAGGCAAATTCGGTACTTTCAATGATGTCACGCAGAACGACAGTCGCCGCATCCTTGTTGGGTATCTCTATGCCAATGGCAGCCTTGCCCGGAATGGGGGCCTCGATGCGAACACGAGGCGCAGCAAGGGCGAGCGCAATGTCGTTGGACAGGGTCGTAATGCGATTGACACGCACGCCGGGCGCAGGCTGAAGCTCAAAGCGCGTAACAACAGGGCCTACGGCGATATTGACGACCTTGGCAGAAATATTGAAACTGAGCAGCGTTTCTTCAAGCAGATGAGCAGTTGCCTGGGGACTTTCTGCGTTCCTTGCATAATTGATGCGCGGCTTGTTTAGATAGTCGATAACAGGCGGAACATAGACAGGGGCAGAATGTTCGTCAACCACTATTTCAGGCGCAGGAGTATTGTCACTTTTGGGCTTTAAGACCTTAACGCTGTCCGTAGTGGACTTTACCGCCTCGTCAGGTGCAGGAGGTATGATTAAAACATCGTCAACAGGCTCAAGGTCAGGCTTGACAACGCTTGAGGTTACAACAGGTATGGGCGCACTTGAGGTGCGCTTCTCCAGCTTGCCCGATGTAGGCATAAATGACAGGCCATCCTCGCCCTTTGGGGGTACAGGCTCTGCCTTTGGAACGGTGAACGCCTCATCAAATGGGACAACGTTTCTATGCTTTTTAGCCTTTTTGCGTTCAGGCTCATCGTTCATGGAACCTGTGTATAGCTTGCCCTGACGTGGAGTGCCTTCAAGCTCGTCATCTCTAAACTCAACTCGGTCAATAACATGCGAGATGTTTTGGCGGAACATATCCGCAAAGGTGCGAAGCGAAATTCTTGTCAGAAGCATAGTGCAGATAATTAGAACGCAGATAATCACGACGTAAGCAAGCGCATTGCCGCCGATGATTTGCAAGCAATAGGCTATCACGCCGCCAATGACGCCGCCACCACTGCCATTGTTGCCAAGAGTCCAAGAACTTGAGACATATTCGCCGAATTTCATGTTGGTTTCGCCATCGGCATAGGGAATCTTTGAGGCGACATGAATGAGTGCCACCACGAAAATGACGGTGAGGGCAATGACAACCTTGCTGCCTGCAACACGGTCGGACTTGCGGCTTACGATTGTCAGCACGCCCAGCACAAAGAGAATCACAGGAAGGGCAAGGGCGAACATGCCCAGTGTACCCTTCAAAAAGGGTATGAGCCATGAGGCGATCCAGCCTGCTGCCGCACCGTAAATGTAAAGACCCAGCAGTATGCCGACGGCAATCAAAATTACACCTGCAATGTCAGACTTGCGTGCAGATATTTTTTTCTCCTGCTCCTTTTGAGCAAGCTCCTTTTTGGTAAGAGGAGAGCCCTTTTTTGAGGACGTCTTTGTCGTCTTGCCTTTTGTAGCCTTTTTTGCTGTCGCCATGCTTTCACCTCGCATAAAATATCAACATATTATACACCATTATGCCCATTTAGGCAAGTGGCAAGACTATGTCGTCAAAATGCACAAAAAAGCTCTCGCATTGTTTGCAAGAGCTTGTCGCACATGTTTGAGCCTAAGCCGTAAGCCTATTTCTTTTTCCAGCAGGCAACGAGCGTGCAGATTCCTAAAGCCATGGAAGATAGAATGATGATTTCCTTGATGTACTTTGTCAAGAGGAAATCGGGGCTCAAAAAGTGCAGCAGGGGATTGTAGTTATCAAGTATCGTAAACAGGATAAACACAGCACCCAGCACCAGACAGATGTTGGCAAAGATGAGAGCAAGAACACGAAATACTTTCTTTGTTTTTGACATATTGATTCCTCCTTACTGAGCAGGCGTGTCGATTATGTAGAGAATGTCGCTCGTTGAACGGGTGTTATGCCCGAACACATTGCCGTTAAAATACATGGTGGCAGAACCTCCGCCATCAAGGTTATAGGCGCAAGTCATTCCCAAATCAACGCAGAGCTGACTTAAATCGACCATGGATAAGCCTAGGGACTTGCTCCCGTCACGCGCGCCCTCAACAACGATGAATGCGTAGTGACCGGGTTCGTAGTAGCCCACAACGGTGCGAGGGTTCGGACCGCTGAAATTATCCTTGATATAGTTAAACTTTGTTTTTACGCTGCCATCGTTTTCCATCAGCTCCGGCCCAAAGTACCATACCTGATAGGGACCTTTTGCATAGATTGCGTCATAGTCGATCGCATCGTTTTTATAGTCGTAGGTTTCCATCACGCCGTCCCAATAGAGTATGCAGATGTCGGCGGCAAGATATTTTCTGGGCAGCTCCTCACCGTTTCGCACAATCCAGCCGTGGTCGCGCGAATTGATGGACATATCGCCGTTAATGGCAAGCAGGGCGTTGACGCTCTTTGCCATGGTGGGGGTCATGGCCTTTTCGCTGTTGCTGCGTGTGCTCTTGGTCAAAAAGGAGTCGATATTCTGTATGTATATATCGGCAATCTGATACATTACTCCGTCAACCTCGTAGTACGTCACCTCGATATCCACATTCTCACTTGCGTAGCGTGTATCCGTGCTGATAATGCCGTCATAGCTGAACTTATCTGGATAGCGACCGCCACACAGACCCGATGGAGTGGGCGTGGGGGTTGGCGTTGCCGAACTTTGGGGGGTAGCTATGTCGGCAGGATTTTCCGTGGTATTGGGGTCGGGGGTCGCTGATGGATATTCAGTAGGCGTAGGCTCCAAGGTTGCTGTTGCGGTGGGACGTGCCAAAACGGTTGTCTGTTCCTCGGCATGGACACCGAACCAATTAAAAACATAGGTCAAAATGACGAGCGAAATAAGCACAAACGCCAGCACGTCAACGGCGATGAGCAGGAGAATCTTTTTATAGTTTTTCATTCTTTAATGTCCTTTTTTTTATACTTAAATACATACTTCCGCTGAAGTACAAAGGTAATTGGGTAGGCTATCAACTGCGCACAAATCATGCTCAACCAGAACAGACTCGGCCCAAACAGGTAGCCAAAGAAGAGAGTTAAACCATAGTGTAACCCATAAATCAAAACTGCAAGCACGGAGAAACGCCAAAAGCTGTTTCTGTCATTGGATTCAAAGACGAGGCGGCGATTTAGATAATAGTTAAAGATGCAGCTTAAAACACGGGGAACGCCGGTTGCAAGCAGAGTGCGCCAAGTCGTGCTCAATGCGGTGAACTGCTCAATGATAAACAGGTTGATGAGGTTGGCAAGAGCCCACTCAAGAAAGAACGAGAGCAGGGACGAGCTAATGAACATCAGAATAATCTTGTAGATACGCCAAGAGTCCCTAAAGGCGTGAAAGTGCGAGGACTCATTGCCCTTTATGTATACCGTGTCGATGGGAACTTCGATTATGGGAATCTTGTAGCGGGTGCAATGCAAAAGCTGCGTAATCTCATACTCATAGCGTTCGCCCTTTAGCTCAATCATGGTCGGAATGAGGGAAACGGAAAAGGCACGCAAGCCTGTTTGAGTATCGTACACCTTTTTTCCGGTTGCGGCGGCAAAGACAGAACGTGTGATAGCATTTCCTGCACGGCTGCGAAATGGCACTTTGCCCGAAAAACGTCGAGAACCGGTAACGAGTGCATCACGATTATCAAGCCACATATTGCAAACCGAGATGATGTCTGCAGGCAGGTGCTGTCCATCGGCATCTACGGTGATAATCCCCTCGTCATGCGGATAGTTTTCATAAATGTATGAAAAAGCGGTCTTCATCGCACGACCCTTGCCCTTGTTGACGTCATGGTGAAGTACGGTGGCTATATTCTCAAGCTCAGCAAACAAAGGCTGACATTCGGCGGAACTGCCATCATCGACAATGATGATAGGGTATTCCGTCTGTTTATTGATCTGTTCAACAACGCATTTCAGCTTTTCATCGGGCTGATATGCGGGGATTACTACGAGCATTATTTCTCTCCTGCATAATAAATCACTCTATTATATCAAGAATATCCCCTTTTGAAAAGGGGATAAAAGCAACATATATGTAAATTATTCTGACCAAATTATTTTTGCTTGTGACCTTTGGGCTTGATTATTCCCACCGCCTTGGCAAGCTCCATAATCGGAACAGGTATCAGCGATGCTGCAATGCCAATAAGGTAGTATTTCAGTGGCAAAGCAACCAGCCCGAATACGGTCTGTATGGGAGGCACAACAAGTACCAGCCATATCATCAAGGTGGAGATTAAAACAGCAATGTTCAGGCTCCTGTTGCCAAAGGGGTTTGAGGCAAACAGACTGTGGTCGGAGCGCATATTGAAAGCGTGTATGACCTGCAGCATGGACAGAGTCAAAAATGCCATCGTGCGCCCTGCTTCAAGATTACCCAGCGTATTCCAAGCAAAGAGGAACATGCCAAGCGTGATGAGCGCAAACATTACGCCCTGCAAGGCGACCTTGATGCCAAGCCCGTGAGCAAAGATACTTTCGCCCTTAGGCTTTGGCAGGTGGTGCATGACCCGTGGGTCTACGTCCTCACGACCCAAGGCAATGGCAGGCAGCGAATCGGTGACAAGGTTAATCCATAAAAGCTGCATCGACAGAAGCGGAGATGCACCCCAGATAATCATGGCAAAGAATACCACCAGCACCTCCCCGATGTTTGTACCAAGCAGGAAGCCAACAACCTTTTTGATGTTGTCGTATATTCCTCGCCCCTCCTTGACGGCGTGTACTATGGTCGCAAAGTTGTCGTCGGTCAAGGTCATATCGGATGCACCCTTTGCAACGTCCGTTCCCGTTATACCCATGGCGCAGCCGATGTCGGCAGCCTTGAGGGCAGGTGCATCGTTTACGCCGTCACCCGTCATTGATACGACCTTCTCCTTGCGTTGCCAAGCCTTAATGATGCGTATTTTGTCCTCAGGCGATACACGGGCATAAACGGAGATGTGTTCAACACGAGCGTCCAATTCATCATCGCTCATGGCGGCAAGCTCTGCGCCGGTAATGCTTTCATCGCCCTGCTCAAAAATACCCAGTTCACGGGCGATTGCAGTAGCGGTGACAACATGGTCGCCCGTAATCATTACAACCTTGATGCCTGCTTCTTTGCAGGTTGCCACAGCCACACGAGCCTCCTCGCGCGGAGGATCAATCATTCCCACCAACCCAAGCAAATTCAAATCTCGTTCCATTTGCTCCATTGTTGGCTCTAAAGGAATGCTGTCAACAATCTTAAAGGCAACGGCAAGCACACGCAACGCCCTTTGTGACATATCCTCAAGGATAGTCTCGGCTCTGCCAACATCGCCCTTAATGCACAGGGGGGCGATGCCATCGAATGCACCCTTGACAATTACAAGATATTTCCCATCGGGCATACGATTGATGCTGGTCATGCGCTTTCTGTCCGAGTCAAAGGGCAGTTCAGCAACACGGGGCAGCTCACGGTTGATTTCGTCCTTGGGCATACCGTTTCGATGTGCGGCAAACACGATTGCAGTCTCGGTGGGATCGCCTATATGGGTAACATCGTTGCCCACAAATACGACCGAACCATCACAGCAAAGCGAGCCGTATTTTAGCAGGGTTGCGATTGGCTCTTGACAGGATATATCAATTTTTTCGGGGGCTTCCATGCCGTCCGCCCACGCTTCGGTCAGCGTCATTCTGTTTTGGGTGAGCGTTCCCGTCTTGTCCGAGCAAATGACGGATGCGCTTCCGAGCGTTTCTACCGCTGGCAGGCGGCGAATGATGGCGTTGCGCTTTACCATGCGCTGAACACCGATGGACAGCACTATTGTCACTATTGCAGGCAGTCCCTCCGGAATGGCGGAAACGGCAAGCGAAACTGCAACCATAAATAGCTCTATGGGCGTTTGATTGCCTTTGATTAGTCCCACGATAAATATAACTAGGCAGGCGGCAAGGGCGGCGATGCCTAAATACTTGCCAAGTGATGCGAGCTTGCGCTGAAGCGGAGTTTGCGTATCGACCTCGCCGCTAAGCAATCCTGCAATCTTACCCATCTGGGTGTTCATGCCGGTTGCCACAACCATTGCAATGCCCGTGCCATAGGTTATCGAGCAACCCGAAAAGACCATGTTGCTGCGGTCGCCAAGAGGTGCTTTTTCGGCAACGACGGCTCGTGCGTCCTTCTCGGAGGGGACGGATTCGCCTGTTAGCGCACTCTCCTCACTCTTTAGGTTGCTTGAACGCAGCAGTCGTGCGTCAGCAGGCACGAAGTCACCTGCTTCAAGCAGAATAATATCGCCCACCACAAGCCCTGCCGAGTCGATGACGCTTTCAACGCCGCCTCGCAGCACACGAGCTTTCTGTATGGACATTCCCATCAGAGAATCAAGTGCCTTTTCAGCCTTGCTCTCCTGTATGACGCCCATTATGGCGTTGACAATGACAATGAGCAATATGAGTGCAGGCTCGAAAAACTCCTCGGCAGAGCCATCGTAGATGGCAAGACCGAACGAGATAAGTGCTGCAATAAGGAGAATGATAATCATTACATCCTTAAACTGCAGCAAAAAACGCTGCATCCAAGTTCTTTTCTTTTTGGCAGCAAGGCGGTTCTCACCGTTTTCAAGGAGACGCTTTGCGACCTGCTCTTGGCTTAGTCCCACCCTTGCGGCGACCTCAAACGTATTTTCCAAATCTTCCTTACTCTGCGTATGAAATACCATAATTTCCTCCACATATGCGTTAAGAGGTATTATAGCACGGGATTCATTCTTTTAGCAATGAACATTGTGGGATCATGCGTGACGTGATAAAATATTTTTGTCGAATAATCGGACCAAATCCCCTGCCTAATTGTGTTATTTATGAAGGGAGTTCTGATGGAGTATCAGCAGGCGCACACAATCGAAGATATTTCGGGTATATATGACAGACACGTTGACACGGTGTACAGGATTAGTTTTTCGTTTTTGAAAAATCGTTCAGACGCCGAGGATACCGTACAGTCGGTATTTTTGAAGCTGCTCTCATGCGGCAGGACATTCACTTCATATGAGCATGAGAAGGCATGGCTAATTGTTACCACCTCGAATATGTGCAAAAACTCTCTAAAACACTGGTGGCGCAAAAACATCTCGCTTGAGGATAGACAGAATATCTCTGCTGGGGAGCAAGGCGACAATTCCCAAGTGTATGCTGCAGTGCTGGAGCTTCCAAACAAGTACAAGACGGCAATCTACCTACACTACTACGAGGGCTACACCACAAACGAAATAGCAAGGCTCACAGGCAAACCTGCGTCAACCATAAAAAATCATCTGGTTGAGGGACGGGCATTTCTCAGAAAAAAGCTAGGAGACGACTTCGATGAATAGGATAAAAGAAGCATGGGATTGCATGAATCCCAACAACGAGACGAAGATAAGGATGCGTGCTAGACTGCTTGCTGCTGAGGCTCAGCGCAGCGGCGAACAAGGGCACTCCCACACGAATAATAAGCCGTCCCGAAAGCTAATCTACACAGTGGCGGCCATTGGTGCAATCTGCGCCTGTCTTACGGTCACATTTGCAGCAACCTACTATCTTGGCGCAATAGACCATAAGGGAAATCGCAATCCAAACGAATTGTTGGACACTACAAGCCAACCCATCGGTACGGAGGGAGATAAGACAATTGAGGATTACGCTCATGAGATATTAGCCGAGCAGCCAAAAGACGAGCTTTGGTACATATACTGGGATAACGGTCAGGGCGTTTATACAGAGCCCACAGAGCATTTTTCTTCCTTTGAGCAGCTTACGGAGCGAGTGAGAGCAGCATATGTTGAGATATATCTGCCGGTGGCTATACCCAACGGATACAGCTTTGTTGAGGGGTGGGTGAGCTGTTTCGTTCAGCCTGAGACCTCAACGATAATTGATTTGGGGCGGCAGAGCGTTGAAACGCCACAGGGTGAGGTTATTAAGCACATCTATTCCTATGAGAACCGTGACCCAAACACCATTAACGGCTATTGTATGCTTTTAAGGAATGAAGCAGGGGAGGAGCTTACAATATATGCACACATGGAAGAGTCGCTTGACGCAGCCATTGGTCAGTGGGAGGGAAATTCTTTTGAGACGCTGGACGTTTGGGGAATGGACGAAGCCATCTTTGTAGGCAACCAAGGGGACGGCACAATCATTGCTAAAAGGGTGTTCCCGTTTGGAATACGGCACCTAGACCTTCTTGGATACCTTAAAAATGGCGAACAGACGGAGAAGGAGTACCTTTGCACGAACTATCAGATGAAGGCGGAAAACAGAAATATGCAGCAGCTTAGTGAACTGTTTGGCGAGGCATTTATCAGCGTGTTTCCGTCTGTTATTCCCTCCATGGTTCCATACGACAATACAACGCCCGTTGCTACGGTTCAGCCGTGGATAACTCCTACTCCCAAACCGTAGAATGTTTCAAAAAATTAGAGCTATTAGGGCGAAGATCAGCCGCCTTGATTTTGCATTGCCATTTTTACTGATTTTAATAGTGATTCTATTCATTCTGATGCACGACCTGCGGGGCGGAACGCTCCTTGATAGCAGTGCTTACAACAGTTACACCCGTCAGGCATTGGCATGGCGAAGCGGACAGATGCACCTTCAAGAGAATGTCAAGTGGCTTGAGCTTGCAATTTTTGAAGGCGAATACTGGGTGTCGTTTCCGCCTGTTCCCTCAGTGTTCATGCTTCCGTTGACGTTTATCTTTGGAATGAACACCCCCGACAACGTTGTGATGCTTGCATTGGTGCTTTTGTCGGTGACGGCAGCGTATCTGTGCTGCAAGGACAGGGGGTATTCAAGCGGTCAAAGCACGCTTGTAGCCGTAGGAGTGGTTCTGGGCAGCAATCTTTTTAACATGAGCATGGAGGGTGCGGTGTGGTTTATGGCGCAGTCGTTCAGCTTCTGCTTTTGCATGTGGGCAATTTACGGAGCGATTAAAGGACGCTTTTGCATCGCACTTCTGCTCGTTGCGCTTGCGCTGGGTTGCAGACCCTTTTGCGTTTTGCTCGCGCTTCCCCTATTTGCAATGTTTCTTCAAAAAACTCTCACCGATTCCGACAAAAGTGCATGGAAGAAGCTGCTTAAAGTTGATATGACTGTGCTTGCTGCAATATTGATAGGACTGGCACTGATGCTGTATAATTTCGCAAGATTCAACAACGGTTTTGAGTTCGGACATAGCTACCTGCCTGAGTTCAACAGAGGTGAGGCGCAATTCTCACTGTCATATATTTTGAGGAATCTAAAGGGACTGTGCAGCATGGTCAGCTTGTCGGAGGGGGCAGTGCTGAATTTTACCAAGTTTAATGGCTTTTTTCCACTCATAGCCAATCCGATATTCATTATTCTGATTGTTGAAGCTGTAAAATGCACAAGGAGAAGGGAGTGGACACTTATAAACCTGATAACGATGGGAGCAATGCTGCTAAACTTCCTTTTCCTGCTCTGCCACAGAACGTTTGGCGGTCATCAGTTTGGAGCAAGATACATGGTCGATCTGATTCCATACACGTTTTTGTTCCTTATATGCCTGCCAAAGCGCAAGATACATAGCTGGACAACAGCCGTGTTTGCCTTTTCATTCATATTCAACCTGTACGGTGCGCTTGCAGTTGAGCTTTAGCCAAACCTTCAATGACGGCAACTAATAATTGCCAAGCGTATTTATTTATTGTATAATGTATACATGGAAATTAGTCGCTATAAAATTGCAGATTTGATAGTTGACATGGCGGCAAGATTTGATATGCTCCAGCAGCGTGCCAAGCCATATCTGTATGAGTTTGAAGGAGACGCCGACATTCGCATCTATATAAGCGACGAGCGTTTGCTCAAGCTGCATAAGACCAACCCGACACTGTCGCCTGCCGATTGTGAGTATATGCTTGCAGGCTCTGACTTTTATTATGCGCTGCTTGAGCATGACGGGTTCATGCTCCATGCTTCCGCCGTCATGCGAGATGGCAGGGCGTACCTGTTTTCCGCACCCTGCGGAACAGGCAAGTCCACACACACACAGCTATGGAAAAAGGCGTTTTTAGATGCACAGATACTCAATGACGATAAGCCTGCCGTGCGCTGTATTGACGGCAAGCTCTATGCCTACGGTTCGCCATTTTCAGGCAAGCATGACATGAGCACAAACGTCCGTGCCAATCTTGTGGGAATAGCCTTCATAGAGCGTTCAAAGGATAATTATATCGAGCCGATTTTGGACACCCATGAGGCTTTAAGGCGCATACTTGAGCAGACAATTCGCCCCAACGATGCCGTCCGAATGACAAAATTGCTAGGATATATGGACGAGCTTATCACCAAGATTCCCGTGTATCTGTTCCGCTGTAACATTAGCGAGCAAGCCGCCAAAATTGCTTATGAAGGGATGCGAGGACATGAAGCATAAGAAGGATTTTTTGATGCAGAAGGTTGCCGATATGTTTGTGGTCGTGCCTGTTGGTGCGGCGGCAGTGTCGTTTAACGCTCTTTTGTCATTCAACGAGTCGGGTGCGCTGCTTTGGGACAAGCTCGAAAATGATGTCACCGTGAGCGAGCTTACAGCAGCTATTCTACAAGAATATGAAATAGATGAACAGACAGCTTGCAAGGACGTAGCGATATTTTTGGATCGACTAGAAAAAGTCGGTCTGCTGGAGGGTCAATGAGCGACGTTGTTGAAAGAGAAGTCACATTGATGGACTGTCTGCCAATCATGCTTGAAAAGCTAAAGCAGGGTGCTTCGGTCGAATTTACGGCACACGGAACAAGCATGATGCCCCTGCTGCACGATTCATCGGTCGTCATTTCGCCCAAGCCCGATAGGCTCAAGCTCTATGATATGCCACTCTACATTAGAAGTAACGGCGCATTCGTGCTGCATCGGATAGTGAGAATAAACAAGGACGGCAGCTATTCGATGTGCGGCGACAATCAAACCGTAATCGAGTCGCCCATCTATCACAAGCAGGTCGTTGGCGTTGTGAGTGCGTTCGATTGGAATGGCGTGAACACTTCCGTCACAGACGCCGCATACCTTGAATATGTCAAGGCACACATGAAAAAACAGAAGCGTCTTAGGGCGTATTACGGACTGCGTGGTTGCGTAGGGAAAATCTTGAGAAAGCTGCACTTGAGAAAATGAGAAAAGAGAACGACAGAGCCGCAACAAAATGGACGATAGCTCTTCTAAAAGGGCAATGGCGATGGGTGATTCTGTCCTCCGTGCTTGCCAGCATTTCAGCAGTATCGGGCGTGATTATGGTGCTGTTTATGCGCAACATGATAAATGCGGCGGTAGCGGCAGATGCCACAAGAACGTGGACGCAGTTTGCGCTGTTTGCAACGCTTATTGCATTGCAGTACATCTTTGGGTACATAAACTCCCGTGTTATCGGTGCGGCACAGATTAGATTCAACACGGCGGTAAAAAGGCGCATCATGCGCACCATATTCAACAAGGATTACTCCGCAGTCCGCAAGTATCATTCGGGCGAGCTGATGAACAGGATAACCGCTGATGTGGACATGGTCACATCTACATCTATGAGCCTGATACCGGGGATAGTCTCCATGGTCGTGCGAGTGATATGCGCCGGCGTGGTACTGTCAATATTGAGCTGGGAGCTGATAGTGTTGATAGTGGGCTTTGGAGCCGTGGTAGGTCTTTGTATGCTGGTGTTTAGAAAGCCGCTGAAACGCTTGCAGCGTGCGGTTAGGGATACGGAGGGCAAGACCCGTGGCTTCATGCAGGAGTCGCTTTTGAACCTGCCCGTTGTTAAGGCGTTTGCGGCAAGCGATGTATTTTCTCAAAAGCTGGACGAGTATCAAGATGCCAGTATTAGAGCGAGAATTAGGCATTTGCGGTTCTCATCGCTGGCCCACACAGGCTTGGGCGTGGCGTTTGCGTTTGTGTATATTGTCGCTCTTGCATACGGAGGGTACTCTCTGCTGCACACAGTGGGCTTTGATTACGGCTCATTTATGGCAATTTTGCAGCTTGTTTCGCAGGTTAGAAGTCCACTTGCAGGAATGACAGAGATATTGCCGAAGTTTTATTCAATGCTCGTTTCATCAGAGCGACTGATGGACATTGAGAACCTAAAAGATGAGCAGCAGACTCAGCCAATGGCAGATATTGATAAGATTAAGGAGTTTTCACGCATCGTAGCACAGGGCGTCACGTTTGGCTACGACAATGGTGATTGCGTCCTGTCAAATGTGGATTTGAGCATCGACCGGGGGGATTTGGTCGTTCTTTCGGGAAGGTCAGGCATTGGCAAGTCCACCCTGATGAAGCTGATGCTTGCGCTCTACAAGCCCGATTCGGGCAGGCTCTATTTGCAAAGCAACGGAGAGGAGCAGGACTTAACTGCCCAAACACGACCGATTTTCGCCTATGTTCCGCAGGGCAATTTGCTGTTTGCAGGTTCGATTAGGGACAATATCACTCTGTTTTCGAAGCGATGCGATGAGAATAGAATCAAAGAGGCCCTGCGTGTAGCCTGCATGGACGATTTTGTGGCGACCCTGCCAGATGGGATTGACACGATTCTGATGGAGGACGGCGCAGGAGTGTCCGAGGGACAGGCGCAGCGCATTGCCGTGGCTCGCGCGGTGCTGTATGATGCACCGGTTCTGCTGCTTGATGAGGCTACAAGTGCATTGGACGAGCAGACCGAGCTTCGTATGCTGACAAACATTAAATCCGTGGGCAGGACGTGCTTCATCATTTCGCACCGCAGCAGCGTCAACGAGATAGCCACTCGCCATCTTGTCATGCGTGACACGCATCTGTATGAGAATTAATTAGTGCTTGCGTGACAGGCGTGTAAATGGTATAATCAAGGTTGCGTAAAAGGGAGTAGTCAATGCCTTTGTGCATGTGTATCTGCGTCAAGACGGCAATTTTGCCCGCAGTGCTGCGAATCTTCGGGTTCGAGACAAGACTTTTGCCATAGAATGATTATGGCGAAAGCCTTTTGTTTTAGGAGGAAGCATGGGAGAATTTTTACAACTGTTTTCAAACGTTACAAACTTTACTTGGCAAGAGGGCGTAATGATTGCCATTGGTGCGCTGTTGGTGTTTCTGGCAATAAAAAAGCAAATGGAGCCAACGCTGCTTTTGCCCATGGGCTTCGGCGCAATTTTGGTCAATCTTCCATTTGTAGATACTGCCGCAATAGAAACGCTGTTTAACGCAGGCATAGCAACGGAGCTGTTTCCGCTGCTGCTGTTCATCGGTATAGGCGCAATGATCGACTTTGGGCCGCTGCTTTCAAACCCCAAGCTGATGCTGTTCGGAGCAGCCGCCCAGTTTGGCATTTTCTTTGCGTTGGTGCTTGCAAGACTTATAGGGTTCAACTTAGCGGACGCCGCATCCATTGCCATCATCGGTGCTGCGGACGGACCGACCTCCATCTATGTTTCACAGCATTTTCAATCGCAGTATCAAGGAGCGATAATGGTCGCAGCCTATTCATACATGGCACTTGTGCCAATAATTCAGCCGCCGGTCATTCGCCTGTTGACGACCAAGAAGGAAAGACGCATTCGCATGGATTATTC
Source organism: Eubacteriales bacterium (assembly GCA_028694155.1). Classification (GTDB taxonomy): domain Bacteria; phylum Bacillota; class Clostridia; order Christensenellales; family CAG-138; genus JAQUTY01. The sequence continues at coordinate 46,266 of JAQUTY010000001.1, read as the reverse complement.
GCCCAGTGATGTGAGCCGTCAAACTCGTATTCTTTTCCCGGTGCTTGTCACGCTAATTGCAGGTACGATTGCTCCCAAGTCGGCGGAGCTTATCGGATTTTTGATGTTTGGCAACCTCATTCGCGAGTGCGGCGTGCTAAACAGCCTGTCGGAGTCGGCGCAAAAGGAGCTTGCAAATTTGGTAACGTTGCTTTTGGGACTGTCGGTTGCGTTTAGAATGCAGGCGGAGGCGTTCATAACGTTTGAAACGCTCGCCATCATCGCTTTGGGTCTGGTTGCATTTATTGCAGATACAGCAGGCGGAGTTCTGTTTGCAAAGCTGATGAACCTCGTGTTCAAAAAGAAGGTCAATCCAATGATAGGAGCAGCGGGCATTTCGGCATTTCCCATGTCGTCACGAGTCATTCACAAGATGGGGCGTGAGGAGGATCCGTACAACTATCTGCTCATGCACGCAGCAGGAGCAAACGTATCGGGACAGATTGCCTCGGTCATTGCAGGCGGCTTGCTAATAACCCTTGTTGAAGGCATCATCTGATAGGAGTACAGCAATATGAAATTTACTTTTGATCCCTCGTCGTTGCCCGAATCGCTGCTCATTGCAGCAAAGGGTATTCTAGGCACTTTCGTGGTCATTGCAGCAGTAATGCTGGTGATCTATATACTTAATAAAACAACAAAAAGCAAAAAGAAGGAACAACAATGAAAAAAAGAGTAATTCTTTGCTGCATAGCTCTTTTATTGAGCATAGTGGCAGCACTTCTGTTTTTCACGCAGAAGTCCATTCTCGTGGAAGGAAGCGTCAATGGGTTCACGGTGAATTCGCATGAATACACAGGATTTGAGTACCTTTACAGCAACGTGCCTGTAACGATTGGAGTTTGCGCCCTGATTGCCCTATTTGCAATTCTTCCGCTGATTCTGGTCAAAAAACGTCTGTCGTCACTCATCGGCTTGATAGGGCTTGGCGTAGTGGGCGTGCTTGTTTTTGTGTCGGGCAAGTTTGCGGCAGACACAGCTAAAGTAGTATATGATGGCTTGCTTGCAAAGGTTGGATATGTTTCAGGTGGCTTGTTCTTGGTGTCGGCACTGTTGCACCTTTGGTCGCTGCTCTATGATAAAAAAGTAATTCTTCAGGTGTTCAGAGTGGTTCAGGGTGCGCTAATTGGCGGTGGTGCGATACTACCGGGGATAAGCGGCGGCGTCATGTCCGTACTGTTTGGGATTTATCGTCCGCTGATGCAGCTTTTCACCCACCCCATAAAGGCAATCAAGGAGAATTGGAGACTGTTCATTCCCGTTGGAATCGGTGCGGCAGCAGGCTTTGTGCTGTTTGCAAAGCTGATGGCACTCCTGTTTTCGGACTACGAGCCATATGCAGCCAGCCTGTTCTTTGGACTTATCATCGGCACGGTTCCCATGCTGTGGAAGGACGCCGGCAGCCAAGGCAGGACAAAGGGCGGCTACGCTTCCACAATCATTTCGTTCCTCGCCTTGGGCGGAGTGCTGACCTTCCTGCTGCTGCAAGATGAGGGTACTATCCAACCAAATGCGTGGTGGTATCTGTTCTGCGGCGGCGTGTGGGGTCTGTCTTTGATAGTTCCGGGGCTCAGCTCCTCGGCAATATTGATCGTAATGGGACTGTACGAGCCTATGTCTGAGGGCATTGGCAGCCTGAACTTTGGCGTCATCATTCCACTTATGGTGGGAATAATCGCCATTGCGGCTCTGCTTGCTCGCTTTGTCAATATGCTGTTTGACAAGAAGTTCACCATCGTTTCTCATGGGATTGTGGGGCTTGTTACAGCGTCTGCCATAATGATTATTCCGCAGGCATTCAAAAACGTCACGCTGACATTTTCAACGACTGCGGGCATACTCGAAATCGTTGCCTACGTTGTCTGCGTAGCGGTCGGCTTCCTCGTAGCCTACGCAATGGACGTTTGGGGCAAGAAGATAAAAAAGGACGATATGGCAATAGATTAGTCGGAACAATTACACAAAAGCTAAAGCTCGCAGATATCTACTCTGCGAGCTTATTTATTGCAAAGCCTTCCATGCCATCAACTTCACTTGGTCGAATTGAGGCAATGTCGAAGGTGTTCATCAGGTACAGCACGATTAGACCACCCTGAATGATTACGTCATGTCGCTTCACAAGAAGTGGATTATCCTTGATATTATCGCCCATCGCACACAAATTATTGAGCAACTCGTCGAGCATTTCCGCACTAAAGGAGAAGTTGCCAAACATTGTCCCGTCATAGCTTTTCTGACCGAGCAAAAGCGCGCCGAGCGTGGAGATTGTTCCGCCAACGCCCACAATAGGGGCAGGAAGGGGAGTGCTGCGGTCAAAAATGGAAGAAAACCATGCAAACAGCGTATCCTTCATCTTTGGGTATTCATTGGCAGGACAGTAGTCCCTTGCACGGACACAGCCCACCGGATAGCTAATTGCACTATCGCAAGTGACAAGCTGGGTGCTTCCGCCACCAATATCAATAAGGCTTCCGCCGTTTGGACAGGCGGCAAGGTATGCGTAATGCCCTTCTTCCGGGCCGCTAAGAACGGACACATTCATGCCCAGAGGTTTAATGAGGGATAAAAATTCGTCACGATTCTTTGCGTCCCTTACAGCACTTGTGGCATATGCGTAGACAGGCAGACCGCCAGCACGAGCAAGCTCACAAAAGCCCGAGATTGCACGATAGGAATTTATGATGGGTTCAGCTTGAAGTAATCCCGATTGCACAAGACCTGCTGCGAGGCGTGTGGTGCAGCGCAGCTTATCAGAAAATGACACACCATGCTTTGTGCTTTGGGCGGTAAAATATCTAATGGAATTGCTTCCGATGTCTATAATTGCGATTGTTTTTGAACTTTTCATGGCGTAACCGAGGGACGGGGCGTGACGGTGACGCTGGGACAAGGGGTGGGCGTGATGGATTCGTCCTCGATGAAGGTGTCCTCGCTAAAATGCCATCCGTATTTGATGCTTCCCTGTTGCAGCTTATATTGTGTGGTTTGCATGAAATTGAGATTGTCTATTTGGCGGTCACGCTCACGGGTGACGACCTCAAGCTCGGTCTGCTTGTCGGCGAGCTTCTCCTTTGCATCGGCAAGCCGCGATTGTTGCGGAATAAGTACGCCTGCAAGGACGCACAGGTCAATGGCGAGCAAAAGCAAGAAATGTATTGGCCGAAAATAGAATCGACTTTTAAGACGAAGTTTTTTCATTCATGGTCAGTATAGCAGAAAACAAGGTGAATGAAAACTTATTTTTTGTGGATTTTTTTCAGAATATTGGTGAAGATTGGCATAAATGCGGTATTTGCAGCTATAAACCCGATAAAATAGAAGGCTAGAGCATAGGCTCGAATGGTTCCGAACGTGGCAAGCAGCAGAGAAATAGACAGGGTGACAAAAAAGCAGACGACAATTAAAGCGTCCGTAATGACAATACGAATGCGTGAGTATCTTCCGTAGCATATGCTTCGGAGCAGCCTGTAAGCAAGCGCAAAGATCATGCCGCCATACAGCATGATCAGAGCGCACGCCCATTGGTTGGATACTGGTATCATCTTTTTAGCTTGGAGAACAAGCCCTTCTTTTCAACTGCAGGGGGTTCATATTCTAGCGCAATCAAATCCCCATCGATTATCACCTGTCCATCATCGGGGTTTAGTCGAGAAAGGTGTAAATTCTCGCCAAATAGCGATAATGCGCCTGCTTGAGTGAGAATGACGGCTTCCTCTTCACGAAAACTCTCAATATCTATTACGCCGGATATGACAAGATGACGCTTACCCTCAATGATTACGCTATGACCTTGAGGTCTATATTTTGTTAAATCTTGTTTGGAAAACTCCATTTTCGCGCACCTCCAATAATAAGTATGCTCAGATGTTGCGAAATATTGTACGTTTCGTGTATAATTTGTACCATTTTTCCCGAATAGCTTGACATTGGGAAAAAATCAACATACAATAGGTACATAATTTCTCAGTTCCGAGAAATATTCCCACTAATGACAATTTATTTTTGATAGGAGGCTTTTCATGACGAGTGAAGAGTTGTTGAAAAAAAGTTTAGTTGAGCTGCGTGAGCTTGCAAAAGACAAGGGTATTAAGTCAATTCCCAAGTATCGCAAGGCGGAGCTTGTAGAAATGCTCAAAGATAAGGAGCAAGCCCCAAAGGCGGCAGAACCTCCTGCACCCAAGCCGGAGATTAAGCACAGGGGCGCACCCAAGAAGGCAGCCAAAGAGAAGACCGAGCCCGGGCGCACAAAGACGCCCAACGAGGTAAACGAGACTGCAGCCAAGAAACCAACAAGGGATAAAACCCAGCAAAGACAACATAAGAGCCAAAAAGAGAATACTGAGTCAGCGACAATCGCCACGCCTCCGCCGCCCCAGAAAGCACCTGTCCAAGACACGGTGCGGACTCAACATAAAAAGGAATATGTTCCCAGAAAAATTCCACAGTATGCAAATGATCGTTATGGCTATCAAAAACGCTATCAAGTGCCTAATCCGGCTTATCATAACAACAATACCAACAGTAATAATTACAACAACAGCAATAATGTAAATCAACCCAAAGAACAGCGTGACAATCGTGTTCCCGATCCTGATGTACTTGCCAACTGCAGAGAGGTTGCAGGCACGTTGGAATTGATGGCGGACGGCTATGGATTTTTGCGTGTTGATAACTACTATTCGGGTCCGAACGATATATATATTGCACCTGCGCAGATTCGCAGGTTCGGACTTAGAACGGGCGATATAGTGTCGGGTCGTGCAAGAAAGCAGCGTGATGGAGATCGTTACGAAGCGTTGATGTCGGTCGATGCCGTAAATGGCGAAGCTCCAATCGATGGCGCAAGCCGAGCACGCTTTGAGGATTTGACGCCCATTTTCCCCGACCAGAGATATACCCTTGAAGTATCCGGCAAGCATAACAACCTTTCAGTGCGCCTTATCGACCTAATTGCGCCCATCGGCAAGGGACAGCGTGCAATGATAGTTTCGCAGCCAAAAGCAGGCAAAACGACCTTATTGAAGCAGATTGCAAACGGTATATCCGACAACTATCCTGATGCACACCTAATTGTGCTTTTAATCGACGAGCGTCCCGAGGAAGTAACGGACATGAAGCGCAGCATCAGGGGCGAGGTTGTCTATTCGACGTTTGATGAGCTGCCCGAGCATCACACCCGCATTGCCGAGATGGTGCAGGAGCGTGCAATGCGCCTTGTTGAAACGGGCAAGGACGTTGTCATTTTGCTCGACAGCCTTACAAGGCTCACCAGAGCCTATAACCTTGTTATTCCGCCAACGGGCAGAACTCTTTCAGGCGGCATGGATCCGGGTGCACTGCATAAGCCCAAGCGTTTCTTTGGCGCAGCCAGAAACATCGAAAACGGAGGCTCACTCACGGTCATTGCAACCGCATTGGTCGAGACAGGCAGCAGAATGGATGACATAGTTTTTGAGGAGTTCAAGGGTACAGGCAACATGGAGATACACCTTGACAGGAAGCTATCCGAAAAGCGCATCTTTCCCGCTATCGACATATATAAGTCCGGTACGAGGCGTGAGGACTTGCTTTTGAGCAAGAAGGAGCTGGAGGGTGTATACATGATAAGAAAGGTTCTTGCAGGCGGTGCTGCAGGCGAGGTGACGGAGCAGTTCATTTCCATGCTCCAAAAGACCAACACCAACGAGGACTTTCTCATGCGTCTTAAAGAGTGGGTCAACATCTACGAAAAGAGTGGGTATACAGCAGGCAGCGGCACTCAGAACCGCTACGGACAATAAAGCAAAAAATTTGGGCGGAGACTTAATTTAGTCTCAAATTGACAAAGAATTCCATCGAAAAATGAAAAAAACACTTGCATTTTCAATCTGGCGTGATATAATGACCGATGGTAATGCAATACACTACAAAGAAAAGGAGTGATATTACATGAAGAAAGATATTCATCCGTCATACGGCGAATCGGTCGTGCGCTGTGCATGCGGCGAAACCTTTGTTACAGGCTCCACCAAGGGCGAACTAAGGGTTGAAATTTGCAGCAAGTGCCACCCGTTTTATACCGGCAGACAGAAGCTGGTAGACAGCGGCGGACGAGTAGATCGCTTCAAGAAGCGCTACGGTCTGTAAGAATAAGTTTTCAAGTAAAAGCAAGCGAGGACAATTATTGTCCTCGTTTTCCTTTTTGGGTCGTTGCCCAAACTAAAAATTTTCAACCATTATCCAACAATACGAAAGGTTACTTGTTTGCCAACATATCCTTCGTTTTCATCAATCTTGTGAGGTTGCCACGCTCGTTCTCCTCCAGCTTCATTTGAATGCGACCAATCGCATCATCGAATTGGGGAATCATGACGTATTCCAGAGCGTTGACTCGGCGGCGTGTCTTTTCAATTTCATCTGCAAGGCGTGAGCACGCCTTCTCCGTTTCAGCCAGCTCCAGCATGAGCGGGAGAACCTCGGCAAGCGACTGGACGGCGACGTCCAAATCGGCACCTGTGGTAACAAATCCGTAGGGATAGACGAAACCTTCCTGCGCTTCCATTGAGAGCTTCGGCACGGGAATTGAGAGTATGCTCTGCTTTTCCGCCTCGACTGCGATAGCACGGGCTGGGTACATCAGAGCTTCTTCAATCTCGGAGTTACTCATCATTGCACGGGCGAGCACAAACGACTGCATAGCAACGCTCAGCCCCTTTTCGACCTCAATGCGCAAGTCCTTGTTGCGTCTTGCAAGCACGATGAAGCGGCGCACCAATTCGTCACGCTTGTCCTTCATCATCTTATGTCCCCTAACAGCGACCGTTCGCCTCTTTTTGAGGTTACTCAGCTCCATTCTGGTGGGCTTTACCTGCATTGCTGACGCCACGCCTATGCCTCCTTGTAATACTTATCCAGATATGCGTCTCTGATACGCTTGAGCTCTGCCTTAGGCAGAATACCTAACAGCCTCCAACCCAAATCAAGCGTTTCTTCGATGGAACGATTGGTGTAGTAGCCCTGAGAGACATACTCACGCTCAAAGGCATCGGAGAATTTCGCATAGAGCTTGTCAATGTCGGACAGAGCCGCATCGCCCAGAATAACCGCAAGCTCCTTTGCTTCCTTGCCTCGTGAATATGCCGAGAAGAGCTGGTTCATAGTGTCCGCATGGTCCTCACGGGTCTTGCCCTTGCCAATGCCCTTGTCCTTCAGACGGCTAAGCGACGGCAGAACGTTGATTGGAGGAGTCAAGCCCTTTCTGTACAGCTCACGGGAGAGGATAATCTGACCTTCCGTGATGTAGCCGGTAAGATCGGGAATGGGGTGGGTCACATCGTCCTCAGGCATCGAAAGAATGGGAATCATGGTGATGGAACCGCCATTATCCTTGACTCTGCCAGCACGTTCGTACATGGATGCAAGGTCGGTGTACATGTAGCCGGGATAGCCTCTGCGCCCCGGGACTTCCTTTCTTGCTGCGGAAACCTCACGCAGTGCCTCTGCATAGTTGGTAATGTCCGTAATGATAACAAGGACGTGCATACCAAGGTCGAACGCCAAATACTCTGCGGCGGTGATTGCCATACGAGGTGTAGCAATACGCTCGATTGCAGGGTCGTTTGCAAGGTTGATAAAGGTGACGGTGCGCTCGATTGCGCCCGTTTTTCTAAAGTCGCTGATAAAGAAGTCTGCTTCCTCAAATGTGATACCAACGGCAGCAAACACGACTGCAAATTTCTCGTCCGAGCCCAAGACCTTCGCTTGACGTGCAATCTGTGCAGCAAGGTTTGCGTGGGGCAGACCGGAGCCGGAGAAAACCGGGAGCTTCTGACCACGAACAAGGGTATTCAATCCGTCAATGGCGGATATGCCCGTCTGAATAAATTCGCTGGGGTAGTCACGAGAGGTGGGGTTCATAGGCGTGCCGTTTATGTCCATGTGCTTCTCGGCAATCAACGCAGGCCCGTCGTCCTTGGGCTTGCCCATGCCATCGAAGATTCGACCCAGCATATCCGGCGCAACGTCCAACTGAATGGATCTGCCCAAGAATCTCGCCTTACTGTCGCTGATTCTCAAGCCCTGTGAGCCTTCAAACAACTGAACCATTGCCCTGTCGCCGTTGATTTCCAGAACCTTGCCACGTCGAATGCCGCCGTCAGACTGTTCTATCTCAACAAGCTCGTCATACTTTACGCCCTCAACGCCGTTGACCAGCATCAGCGGGCCTACGACCTCGGATATTGTGCGATACTCTTTACGCATTAGTTGAGTCCTCCTTCCGTAAGCTCTCGAATCTCGGAGTTCATCTGCTCAATGATGGAGTTGAACTGATCCTCGACCTCATCTTCGGGTACATATTTCAGCCTGCCGATTTTTTCACGGACGGGCAGAGCCAGCAGCTTGCCAAAGGAAGCGTCCTGTTCGAGTGCGGCAAGGTTCATGTCGTAGTTTGTCATTATCGCCTTGAGCATCAGGTATTGCTTTTTAGGTGAGGTATAGGTATCGACCTCGTGGAAGGCGTTTTGATGCAGATAGTCCTCTCTGATGGAGCGTGCAGCTTCCAGCGTGAGCCTGTCCTTGTAGGACAGCGCATCAATACCGACCAAGCGCACTATCTCGTCAAGCTCGCTCTCCTCCTGCAACACGTTCATCGTGCGCTGCACGAGCTGCGACCAATCGGGAGAAACATTCTCGTTGAACCAAGGGGAAAGCCTGTCCTGATACAGTGAATAGGACTGCAGCCAGTCGATAGCGGGGAAGTGACGAGCGTATGCCAGCTTTGAGGACAGACCCCAGTAAACCTTGACAATTCGCAGCGTTGCCTGTGAAACAGGCTCGGATATATCGCCACCCGGAGGTGAAACAGCACCGATAGCGGACACCGCACCGACCCTGCCCTCGCTTCCAAGAGTCTTGACGATACCGGCACGCTCGTAGAATTCTGCCAAGCGGCTGGATAGATATGCAGGATAGCCTTCTTCACCGGGCATTTCCTCAAGTCGTCCCGACATTTCACGGAGTGCCTCTGCCCAACGTGAGGTGGAATCCGCCATGATAGCGACCTTGTAGCCCATATCACGGAAATACTCGGCTATGGTGATGCCTGTATAAATGGATGCTTCACGAGCAGCAACAGGCATATCCGAGGTATTTGCAATCAAAACCGTGCGCTTCATCAGCGACAAACCGGTTCGAGGATCGTTTAGTTCGGGGAATTCCATAAGAACGTCCGTCATCTCATTGCCACGCTCGCCGCAGCCGACATACACGATAATGTCAGCGTCCGCCCACTTTGCAAGCTGATGCTGAACGACCGTCTTGCCACTGCCAAACGGGCCGGGAACAGCCGCAACACCGCCCTTTGCAACGGGGAAGAGGGTGTCAATGACACGCTGACCCGTAATCATGGGCTCCGCTGGAGAAACCTTTTCTTTATAGGGTCTGCCACGGCGGACAGGCCACTTTTGGAGCATCGGCACTTCAATGCTCTTGCCATCCTTTTCAAGACGGGCAATGGGGGTGACGATATTCGCCTCGCCCTCAAATATCCATTCGAGCTTACCCGATACGTTCGGCGGAACCATAACCTTATGCACGACAGCTTCAGTCTCTTGAACCGTACCCAGAATATCGCCGGCTTCCAGCTCGTCGCCCACCTTGGCGATAGGCTCAAACTTCCACAGCTTTTCGTGATTGAGTGAGCTGACCATGATGCCACGAGTAATCCTGTCTCCGGCAAGCGCACGGATATTTGCCAGCGGACGCTGAATACCGTCATAGATGGACGTAATCAGACCCGGAGCAAGCTCGACCGACAGCGGCGCACCGGTAGTTTCAACTGGTTCGCCGGGGCCGATGCCGCCTGTTTCCTCATATACCTGTATTGAAGCACGGTCGTCACGCAGTTCAATGACCTCGCCAATCAGTTTTTTCTCGGACACGCGAACAACATCGTACATCTGCACGTCCGCCATGCCGCTTGCCACGATGAGGGGGCCTGATACTTTAATGATAGTGCCTTGCATATTGCCTCTCCTTTAGTTATTAAACAGAATATCCACGCCGACTGCCTTTTCGACGTTTTGCTTGAGCGTCGTCATACCAATTCCCTGTATTCCCGAAATGTCGGGAATGGGGATAATCGCAGGGTAGGCTTGCGACGCGAATTCATCAGTAGTTTCCTTGCACTTTTGATATACGCTCTCGGTCACATATATGACCGCATAGCCCTCTTTTGCCATGCGATGCAGGCGCATATTCGCCTTATCGCCGTCAGTTTCAAAAAATACGTCCAGTCCGACCGCCTTAAACAGCAGGATTGAATCCTTGTCGCCCAATACACCGCATTTAGCCATACAATTCCACCAGCCTTCCGACAATCACATCGTCCTTCAAACCGTTGCGCTTAACGGTGATAATCAGGCGCACCGCCTTTGCCTCACGTTCCTTTGCAAGATAGTAGCCGATGATGGGGTAGAGAGTCGTGCGCTCATGCTTGTGCTTGGTAAAAAGCGAGAGCAGATAATTGTCACGAGACTTTTCAATCTCACCGATGCTGCCCGTCTGCTGCATACGATTCAGACCCTCAATAATGGCGTCCTTGCACACGCTTTGTGACATAAGGCGATTGATCGCATCAAATGAAAGCTCATATGCGTTCAAAAGATCTATGTGGCCAATGCCGCCCTCAGGAAGCATGACATCGTCGAACAGCTCTTTTGCCGCGCCCATTGCTCTCATGCGAAGGAAGGTCAGCAGGTTGTCAAAGTCCGCCATCGCTTTGAAGTAATGCTGCAAAAAATCGTTCTTTTTTGTTTGCTCCAGTGCGTACTCCAAATATGCCGCATCAATATCAATGCTTATCCGCTGAGGTTCAACGGAAATTTGAAGCTGCTTTTCAAGCCTGTCAAGAGCGGTGCGAATAACAACGGGAAACAGCTTATAGTCTGCATTTTGAACGCAATATGTGAGCTGCTCCTTGGTATAAAGACCGCCGTGCTGCCACTCAATATCGGACTGATTAAGCAGCCTTGCCTTGATGAGCTGCTTTAGATTCTGCATATCGTTGTGCAAAAACAACAGATTAGTTGTTTGAGGGGCAGGGGAGAGCTCACGGATTTCGATGCAGGCTGCGTTAAGCTCGTTGGCAATCATCTGCTCGACATCAGATGCAGTAGCATCGGTTATGCCGCCGTAACGAATGTCCAAGAGCATACGCATGGCGTCCATAAGACTGCCCTCCGCCATTCTCATGACGTCAGAGCGACCCAAAATACGTCGCTCAAGCGACGCTATCCGTGCGCCTGCATATTCGTAGCTTGGTTGTGGCATGTGCCTACCTCCGACTATTCAAACAGCTTCCTTGCTGCCTGCGTTTCCTCGTCCATTCTCAACTGCGCCATAATTGCATCAGTCGAACAATCCTTTTCATAGCCCTTGCCGATGATTCTAAAACCACCATTGATGGGCGCATCTTCGTCTGTGAGCGTCAAACCTTGGGGCAATATCTGGCTCAAAATGGCACGATCTGCCTTTGCAGGCATTATCCTGTCGCCCTTGACCGCCTCATGGTGGAGCATAGAAAGATACAGCTTCTTGCGCTTATCATCATCGAGCTTCAAAACTTGAGTGTGTGCAGCATCAAAAACCTTGTCAACAATCTCTCTGCGATCCTTTAGGGCTTCCTTTCGAGCTTCGAGTGTTGAACGGGTACGGTGACCGTCCACAATGCCCTTTACTTGGGCGTCTCGTGATTTTTCATGCTCGGCTATAAGAGCTGCGATGCGCTCGTCACGATCTAGATTGATGGACTCAATCGTCTCATCCGCCTGCTTGCGTGTCTGCTTTGCATCGAGCTTCGCATCATCTATGATACGGCTCAACAGCTTGTCCTTGTTGCCAATACTCTCCATCTTTTCCTCTACTTAGATGCCTGTCACGAGCAGGAAGGAGATGAGCAGAGCCAAGACCGCATAGGTTTCGACCATGATTGCCTGCAAAATTGCCTTACCACTCTGATCGGGTCTTTTTACGACCATGTTGATACCTGCTACTGCGACCTTGCCCTGATAGATAGCGGAAAGAAGACCGCCAAAGCCAATCGGTATCGCCGCAAACAGGTATCTCCAACCCTGTTGAACCGTGATTGCTGCGCCGCCGCCCAGAAGCCCTGCGCCCGATGCAATAACGAATGCAATCAGCAATCCGTAGATACCCTGAGTACCCGGCAATAGCTGCAAGACTAGGCACGAGCCCGACAGCTCAGGATTTTCCGACACTGCGCCTGCAGAAGCCTGTCCTGCGATGCCAACGCCGATTGCGCTGCCGATACCTGCCAATACTGCCGCCAATGCGGCACCCAAGGTTGCCAATACTGTTCCGTCCATGTTTAATCCTCCTACTTACTTTGTAACTTGAATATGTTTAGTGCGGTAGCCAAGGGGAGTGAACTCCCTGCCGCCCGCCTCGTAAAACTTGCCGTAAAACTCAACGTACTGCAATCTGGCACAGTGAACGAATGCGCCCAAAGTGTTGATGGCAACGTTGAACAGATGCAGCGCAACGAGCAACACGCAGGCAATGAGAATACCCAGTATCTTCAATATTCCGCTGCCGCCCATGAGCATTGCACACAGCTGGTTGAATACGGTAGCAATAACGCCGGTTGCAATACCCAGCGCAAACAGTCGAGCATAGGACAAAATATCCGATAGAACACTCGAAATGTTGTATAGCTCGCCAAAGCCGGCAATGGTGCGCTTGAATGGGTTTTTCTTGCCTCTGCCCTTGAACAGCAGTATAAGAGCTGCGCCCACCAACGCCATGCCAAGTCCGATTTTACTTAATACTTCAGGCAAAGCGATTCCAAGCAGGGGAAGCATGTACATCACCAAGCCCGAAATAATGAAAATCCAAGAGAGCGCATCGAATATGGCGGTCTGCCAGTCCTTTTTTGAGAATGCGACCTTCATCTTTAGTACATAGCCAAACAGAATGTGGACTATGCCCAATCCGAAGCACAGCGCAAGCATCGTCATAGAATCGGTCATCGGGTCGAACCAAAGTGGGAACAGACCGATTTCCTCTTTCAATGACAGACCGAAGAACGTTCCAAGAAGAACGCCCCAAACGATGGTTGAAAGACCACCCCAATACAGCACTCTTGAAATGCCGCCCGACATACCTGTGGGCTTTTTGAGCTTGATATAGAGCCATGAGCCGAGCATGAGCAGCAACCCATAGCCTGCATCAGAAAGCATAAGACCGAACAGGAGAACGTAGCAGGGCGTCATAAAGGGCGTACCGTCAATGCCGCCATAGGTCGGTCGAGAGTAAAGCGTCTGCACCTGTTCGAACGGTGTAACAAACTTGTTATTTTTGACTACGGACGGTGGAATCTCGTCCTCGTTGGGGTCACGCACGTCCAAATTGAACGCATCCGTCACCTTCTCGATTGCGCTCTGCACCTTCTCAATTTCATCAGTGCGCACCCAGCCTTCCAGTGCGAAGGTCGCCATAGTGCGTTTAAGCTCCGTTGCAGCCTTCAGCCGATCACGCTCAATCCGAGTTGCGTCCGCCGCGTCCTCAATGATGGCAGAGGACTGTGCATGAGCTTTTATCTGCTCTGTAATCTCCAAAATGAGCTTTTCAAGCTCCTCGTTGCGATCCTGCAACAGCTTCATGGCAGCACGGGGAGTGCCTTCCATCTTTGGAAATACAACGTCCGTCCAATCAATGCTCTTTAGGAACGAGGAGGCGTTCTTTGCATCGTCCTCGTGGCAGGCGACAAGGGCGGAAACGGTTGAGCCTTCGGAATACAGTTCAATCGACAGATAATCCTGCGCTTGAAGCAACGGGACGTCCTTTTGCGCAACCAGTCCCAAGAAAAAGTGAACGTGCTTTTGCTGAACATACTTTTCCATCGGGTAGGGAAAATTTTCAAATGGACGCAGAGCCGAAATGAGAGAGAAGTTTTTCTCCTGCTCAGCCCTGCAATTATTCTTTTTGCGAACCAAGTCCTCAAGCACGCCGCTAAGCTCAACCCCGGCGTCTATCCTGTCCATGACCTCTTGAAGAGTTTCCTCACGTCTGGGGGAGAGCATACCGGCCTTTTTGGCATAGGGCTTGATAGCCTCAAGAGAGTAGGTCAGCTTTGCTCCACGCAGCTCGACCTTATCCAGCGCATCGGAGGGCTTCTCCTCATCGCTAATAGACAACACCTGCACGGCTTCAATGTCCTGCAGAGCTTTAAGAATATTTGCTTCGTCCGCCTTATGGGCAACGAGCATGAGCCGTTTCATTTCAACGATCATGCCAAGCTTTCTACCCTTTCAATCAGATATTTGACTGCCTCTGGGATTTTCTCCTCGGCAAATTTGCGGTCTGAACCAATCTTCACTCGAGCTTCTTCCATCATGCTTTGACCCAATGCCGCACCATCAATCTCCGCCTGCAAAAGAGCAGCCTTAGTCTTTTCACGTTCTTTATCATCGGCGACCTTAATGGCAGCCTCGGCGTCCGCTTTTGCACGGGCAATGCTGTCCTTAGCGTCTTGAATGGCTTTAGCCCTAATATTTTCAGCTTCCTGCTCTGTAAGAGCAATCTGCTCCATCATAGCCTGCATAGTATACCTCGTTACTTTGTTCCAAACAGTCTGTCGCCTGCATCGCCCAAGCCGGGGACAATATAGCCGTGGTCATTGAGCTTTTCATCGATGCTTGCAACGTAGATATCCACATCGTTGTGCGCCTTCTGCATTGCGTAAATTCCTTCAGGAGCTGCAATGAGGCAAACGAGGCGAATGCTTTTCGATCCGGCTTTTTTGACGACATTGACCGCTTCAATTGCGGAATTGCCCGTGGCAAGCATTGGGTCAACAATAATCGTTTCCCGTTCCTCAATGTCACTTGGCAGCTTGCAGTAGTAGCTTGTGGGCATCAAAGTGTCGGGATTGCGATAAAGACCGATATGCCCCAGTTTGGCGTTGGGTATGAGGTTCATAATTCCGTCTGCCATTCCAAGACCGGCACGCAAAATGGGAACAACCGCAATTTTTTCATTGGCAAGAACGTGAACTGTCGCTGGCTGCATGGGAGTATCGATGGTCTTTTCCACCAAAGGCAGATTTTTTGTGACCTCATAACCCATCAGCAGTGCCAACTCGTTTACCAACTCCCTAAAAGCCTTAGAACCTGTGTCCTTATCACGGAGAAGGGATAGCTTGTGCTGCACCAAAGGGTGATCGATAACGGTTACTTTACTCATTTTTTGCCCCTTTCATGTTCGGTTTTCGTAATCTGAAATTTGATTTACTCTGCGAGCGTGTCGTCCGCCCTCAAACTCAGTGTTCATCCAAATATCCACGATTTCAAGTGCGAGATTATCAGAAACATAGCCTGCTCCTAGAGCAAGCACGTTTGCATCATTATGCATACGAGTCATTTTTGCTTGTTGTGGGAAGGTACAAAGAGCGCAGCGAACGCCCTTAACCTTGTTGGCACAAATCGAAACGCCTATACCCGTCGTGCAAAGCACGATACCCCTGTCGGCTTCATCAGAGACGACCGCCTCACCGACTTTGAAGGCATATTCAGGATAGTCAACGCTGTCCAAAGAATAACAGCCTACATCACAGACCGAATGACCCAAATCAAGCAAATGCTGCTTGACTGTTTCTTTGAGATGGTATGCACCATGATCACATCCGATAGCTATTTTCATTCCGACCTCCGTTTGTCATTGTAACATAATTCCACTTGGTTTGTAAAGGTCTAAATGTATTCGACAGAGAATCCTGCCGCACGCAAAAGACGGTTCATAAACGCAAGTCCGCTGCCGCTGGTATCCACGCCCTCGGCAAGAATAACATCGCAACGGGTATCCATGTCACGCAGCAGCGCAAAGAGATTGCTGCACAGCGTCATTGGATCGTCACGGTCGCCCATGACGGAGTATTGCTTTCCGCGATAGAAGTTTTGTGTCTGCTTTGTGGCGGCAATCTCACATACCTCACCCTTGATAGTAGTTTGCATATACAGCTCAAGTATACGTTTTGCCACCAATCGAGGTTCGCCGCACACCACAATCACCTGTGCCGTTGGTGCGTAGTGCTTGTATTTCATTCCCGGCGACAATGCAACCTCACGCTCCTTTAGGGGGCTAAGAATGCTGCCTGCAAGCTCAACTTGTCCTATGACGGCTTCGAGCATCTCACGGGTTACTGCTCCGGGCCGCAAAATGGTAGGCTTACCCACAAGCGACAGCACGGTGGATTCTACGCCGTATTTACATGCGCCACCGTCCAATATCAATGGTATTCTGCCGTCCATATCCTCCAAAACGTGGCGTGCAGTTGTTGGGCTTGGCTTGCCTGAAAGATTTGCGCTCGGTGCGGCAATGGGAACGTCCGATTTTTGAATGAGCATTCTTGCCGTCTTATCTTGGGGCATACGCACCGCAACCGTGTCAAGTCCTGCTGTAACGGCGTTAGGTACGCAGTCGGCACGGTTAAAGATAAGGGTGAGTGGACCGGGCCAAAACGTATCCATCAGCACGTTGGCAATCTTGGGAACATGCGCCCATAGCCGCTTGACGTCGCTCTTTTTTGCAACGTGCAAAATAAGTGGGTTGTCGTTTGGTCTGCCCTTGGCTATAAATATTTTTTCCACAGCATCAGCGTTTAACCCGTTCGCACCAAGACCGTATACAGTCTCGGTGGGAAAAGCCACAAGCTCACCCTTTTTGATTAGCTCTGCGCCCATGCTTGTGCCGGCTTCGGGCTGTGAAATTGTGGAAATCACCTGAGTCATTATTGCACTTCTCCCGAAAGCTGCGCCGTGCGTTCGGCCACGATTAAGGCGTCAATCATTTCATCCATGTCGCCGTCCATGAATTGATCCAGCTTGTAGAGCGTCATTCCGATGCGATGGTCGGTCACCCGTCCCTGTGGGAAGTTGTAGGTGCGAATACGCTCGCTGCGGTCGCCGCTGCCCACCATGCTTTTTTTCATGCTCGCCATCTCCTCATGCTGTGCGTTCAATGAACGCTCGTACAGGCGGCTCTTGAGCAAACGCATGGCTTGCTCCTTGTTTTGAAGCTGGCTGCGCTCGTTCTGACAGGCAACCACGATTCCCGAGGGAATGTGCGTAATTCGAATAGCGGAGGAGACTTTATTGACGTTCTGACCGCCTGCACCGCCCGACCGATAGGTGTCAATTCTCAGGTCTTGCTCACGAATCTCAATTTGCACATCGTCAACATCGGGCAGGACGGCGACCGTTGCGGCACTTGTATGCACACGTCCCTGCGACTCCGTTTCGGGAACTCGCTGAACACGATGAACGCCGCTTTCAAACTTTAGCCTGCTGTATGCGCCCTTCTTGGAAAGATTGAGCACGACCTCCTTGACGCCGCCAAGCTCAGTCATATTCTCGGTGATATACTCGACCTTATAGCTGTGACGTTCCGCATAGCGAAGGTACATACGCAGAAGATCTGCGCCGAACAGCGAGGCTTCCTCGCCACCGGTGCCGGCACGAATTTCAAGCATGACGTCCTTGTCATCGTTGGGGTCTTTGGGTAACAGCAGAATCCTTAATTCTTCCTCCAGCTTTGGAATAGCCAGCTCAAGCTCATCTATTTCCTCCTGCACCATTTCCTTCATATCCGAGTCCAAATGGTCGTAGAGCATGGCCCTGCAGTCGGCAAGTGAGGTGGTCTTTTCTTTATAAATATCGTAGACCTCGACAATCTCCTCCAAGTTGGAATGTTCCTTCATCAACGAACGCCAATTATCCTTGTCGTCCATTATGTCGGGCTTTGCAAGCTCCTCGGTAAGAAAGTCATATCTTTCCTTCAGTGATTTTAACCTATTTAGCATAATCCTCCATAACGTGCGCCACCTCGCTATTACGGCATATCTTTGTAACATGGTCGTAGGCACGCAGTTTTAATGTATTTATTCTGTCCGTTTCCTCTAAAAACATAGTGGTCGTGGGCATATTCGGCAAAGCAGGGTGTATTTCATAGCCACCGCTTGCGGACCTAAAGATGCAGGTGGGAGCATAACTAAGGTCGCAAAGCGCAACCTTGCCCGAATAATCCTTCTCAAGCGTCAGCTTAACAAACATTCCGTATGTGGCGGTATCGGACTCGTTTGCAATAAAATTGCCCATCGAGTAGCACACCAAGCCTGTGTACTTTCCATCAGCTCGCTCCACTGTGATATATTCAAATTCCTGCACCACATGGGGATGAGAGCCCAAGATGCAGTCAACGCCTGCTGCAATGAGGTCGTAGGCAAGTGCTCGTGTCTCCTTTTCGGGCTTATCCTGATATTCCTTGTCCCAGTGAGCAAACAGTATGATGTATTCCGCACCTGCCTCACGCAGTGAATCAACATCGCTTATAAGTTCCGCCGTGACCTGTCTTTGACCGTCAAACAGCTTGTTGACATGAGTTAGCTCCTCGGCAGTGGAAATGTATTTTGTGCGCTCGTTGATGCGTGAGGTCGATGCAAGTATGCCAACCTTAATCCCATTACATTCAACGATGCAGGGCTTCCTGTCCTCGCCTGAAACATAGGTTCCGGTCTGAACAATACCCTCTTTTCGCAACACCTCAATGGTGCGGATAGCTCCCTCAAGCCCCCTGTCCATGCAGTGATTGTTCGCTGTGGTAAGAACGGTAAAGCCTGCGCCCCTAAGGTTGCCAATAAGCTCATCGGGTGCGCTGAAGGTCTGTATGCCGGTGCCTGTGCCTTGTGAGTAATCCGTGCTTACGCCGCCAAGCACCGTTTCAAGGTTAGCGCACATAATGTCCACGTCCGCCCACAGGGGAGCAATCTGCCCAAGCACAGGAGAAAAGTCATATCCGTTTGAAACCTCGGCAGCAGATATTAAGCCTTGAGTTGCCATAATGTCGCCAACAGCCCCTATCGTCACACGGGAGGGTTCGGGAACGGGCGTGGGGGAAGGCTCTGCCGTAGGAACCGCAGTGGCAGGTGCCTTTGTACTAAGGACTATCTCAACGGACGTATGCTCCATGACAGGCTTCCCCGTGACGACTAAATCTGATGGTTGGGGAGCTGATGAAACTGAACTCTGTGTACAGCCAATGAGCAGCACACAAGCCAGTAAAATGCAGAACACAATCAGTTTTCCGTATCGCATGACCCCTCCACAATGATTACTCTGTTTATACCGCCGCAGTCCTTGCATACGGTCGCACCTTCAAACATCGCCATGACTGCATCGCTCTGATTGAAGCCTATCTCCATCAGAAGAACGCCGCCATTGTTGAGATAATCGGCATAGCCGTTGGCAATTCTCCTGTAAAACTCCAGCCCGTCCTCACCGCCAAACAGCGCAAGTTTAGGCTCAAATTCGACCTCTTTTTGCAGTGTTGCCATATCCTTTGCGCTCAAATAAGGTGGATTGACAACGATGCAGTCGAACTTATCTTTTATCGGGCAAAACATGTCGCCAAGCACGAATTTGCACTCGACCCCGTTCAGCTGGGCGTTTTCCCTTGCAAGAGCAAGCGCATCGGCGGATATATCCGACATCGTTACGCTCACCGCAGCATTCTTTTTTATTGCAATCCCCACGCAGCCGCTGCCTGTACACATATCAAGCACGGAGGAATAGCCACGGGCTTTTATGCGCTTGATTGCTTCATCGCACATCGTTTCGGTATCTGCTCTGGGAATGAGAGCCGCCGGACGGACGTGCATGGGAAGTCCGTAGAACTCCCATTGACCCAAGATATACTGAAGCGGTTCGCCGCAAAGACGGCGAGCGACCCAACGGCGCAGCTGATTATCGTCCCTTGCTGCACCCAGTAGCTGTCTTGCCTCAAAGCGACTATCCTCACCTGCTATGGGCCTTAGTTGTGTTTCAAGATTCCTGAGTTGCTCCATCTTTGTCCTGCTGTGTGGGTTCGGTCGATTCTTCCTCAGCCTTAGTTTCAACTGGTTCGGGCTTTTTGGGAGGTTCGGCAACAATGTCGTGGTCGGGCGGATTCATCGCAAGATTGAAGGAGGTTATTGCCACCTCCAACATGCTCTCATCCGGCTCCTTTGTGGTCAGACGCTGCAATGCCAAACCGGGCGCACGAACGATACGGCAGAAAATATTATCGTGTGCCGCAGCTCCCTTTAGAACCTCGTAGGAGATACCTGCAATCAACGGAATGGCAACAATGCTTGTCAGCAGTCTGATGATACGGTTGGACATATCAATCCAGTTGTTAAGAATGGGGGAGAGGATTGCCATAACAATTATTGAGATTGCCATGACTAAAAACATGTAGTTGGTACCACAGCGTGGATGGAAGCGTGAACACTTCTTCGCATTTTCGGGCGTCAGCTCCAGCTCGGCTTCATAGCAGGCGATGGTCTTGTGTTCAGCTCCATGATACTGAAACACACGCTTGATATCCTTTATCTTCGAGATGGCAAAGATGTAGCCAAAGAAGATTAAAAGACGAAATGCGCCCTCAAGCAAACGCCTGAAAAACTCGCTTGTTATGCCGAAAAATCCAACGATTAACTGCGGCAGAAACACGAACAGTCCCAAGCTTAGGGCAACGGCAAGCACCACTGCAATCACCATGGCAATATCCATAGCTGATTTACCCAAAACCTTTGCAAGCCATTTTTCAAACTTATTCGGTTCTTCCTCAAATTCTTCGCCCAGCAGCTCCGCAGAGCGAGTTGTGAGCTTCATGCCGGTGACAAGTGACTCAACAAAAGCAACGATGCCCCTTACAAAAGGCAGGGTAGCAAACGAGCCCTTCTTTCGAATTTTTGTATTTTTGTGATATTCAACAGCAATACTCCCATCGGTTCTGCGAACGGCCATCGCCATTCCCGTGGGTGCTTTCATCATCACACCCTCCATGACGGCCTGTCCGCCAACGGTACATTTTTTCATAATTGGTTCCTCTTACTTTCCTAACTATACATGATAGCATATTTAAGTGCGCTTTGCAATCAATATATAGTGCAAAAAGCCCTCCTAAAAAACATCTTAGGAGAGCAAAACAAGAATAGTGTTGTGCTATTTGCTGTTGATGCGCTTCATTCTTTGGGCAACCTTCTTGCCCGTGGGGGTCATCGCAAGACCACCCTTTGCCGTTTCACGGTATTCCTTGCGCATATCCTTGCCAACTGCGTACATGGCGGAGACAACCTCATCGAAGGGAATAAGACTGGTGATTCCGCACAGCGTCATATCCGCACAGAGCATGGCGTTTGCAGCACCAAGGGCGTTGCGCTTGATGCAGGGACATTCGACCAAGCCTGCAACCGGATCGCACACCAAGCCCAAAACATTTTTTATCGTCATTGCAGCAGCATCTAGGCATTGGTCGGGACTACCGCCTGCAAGCTCGACTATTGCAGCGGCAGCCATGGCGGAGGCGACACCCGTTTCTGCCTGGCAGCCACCGTCTGCGCCCGAAATTGTTGCGTTCTTTGCAAAGAGCATACCCACCGCACCTGCGGCAAACAGACCCTCAACTAGCTGCGCATCCGTCCAGCTTCGCTCCACGCCACATTCCAAAAGAACACCGGGCAATATTCCGCTTGCGCCTGCGGTTGGAGCAGCGACAATGCAGCCCATAGCGGCGTTGACCTCAACTACTGCCATCGCAGAGGCGGCGGCACGACAAGTGTTGTCCCCTGTAAAGGGGTTGTATTTAGAATAGCGGAACAGCAGCATCGCCTCACCGCCCGAAAGTCCGCTTACCGATTCAACACGCTCGGTCAGTCCCTTTCTGACTGAAGAACGCATCACCTCAAGGTTGGCGCACATATCACGCTCAATTTCCTCGCGTGAGTGTTCGCCCATGGCAACCTCTCGGCGCAGCATCGCTTCACCCAGCGTAATGTGCTGTTCGTTACAGTATTCCACAAGAGCTTTTCCGCTGTCGAACATTCTTGAACTCATAGCTACTCCTTTATATTGCAAAGAGCTGTTGAATACTCTTGCACAGGCTTAGAATTATTGTCTGCATATCCTTTGTCACAGGCGTGTCCGTCTCGATGCACATATATGCGTCCTCGCCTCTGTCGTGGCGAAACACACGCATAAAGGCGATGTTAATATTCAGTTGCGCCAACACATGCGAAACCTCGGCAATAACGCCGGGAACGTCCTGATGACGAATGATGATAGTTGGATAATCGCCGGTTAGCTCCACGTCCAAGCCATTGATCTCGGTGATGAGTATTTTGCCACCGCCGATACTCTGCCCCACGGCCTCGGTATCCTCGCCGTCAATATCGGTGGCAAGAATGCGAACGGTGTTGGGATGCTCCACAGGTTCGTCCGAATACTCAAAATCAACCAGAAGGTCGGCGTCCGCCGCCATTTGATAGGCGTCCTTAATCCGTGCATCATCGGGATACAGACCCAAAATGCCGGCAATCAACGCCTTGTCGGTTCCGTGACCCCTGCCTGTTTCGGCGAAGGAACCATAGAGCGTGAATTGAACCTTTGAAATGGGCTTGCCCACGATATGACGAACAGTATGACTAAGCCGCACCGCACCTGCGGTGTGGGAACTGGATGGGCCGGTCATGCGTGGCCCTATAATGTCAAATACAGAATACTGTTCCATAGTTACCTCAAATAAAAAAGCCGCACACCCGTCCGTCGACGGCTGACTCCAAGTGGGCTCCCAATCGGTGGCTCCTTTCAGGTTTCCCCGCGGCACACCGAAAATTCCGCTTAATGCTGCTTCCGTCAAGATCTGACATGATTCACGGCTTTCGATTGCACGGGACCCGACCATCAACACTCCGTGTTAAGACCGAACCTCACAGTAAGACGCCTTGGGACAGGGATTGTACCTCGCTGTAGCGGATTGCGAGTGCAGGGCACCGCTAACTCCCCGTCTAGTGCGGCAAAGCTATTGTACACGTTTTTTCCCATATAGACAAGTAAAATATGCGTAATTTTTCATTTAGATAGAAAAGTTAATCAGAATGGATACAGTAGATATGAGAACCATATGCCGGTTATCACAGCGACCAATGATGCAATCAGTGCCACAGGCAGGGTAAAGCGAGATTTTTTAATGCCAACTGTTCCAAAGTAGAGCGCAAGCGTGTAGAATATCGTTTCGGACGCTCCCATCAGCACGCCTGCTGTGTAGCCAACCAGCGAGTCTGCCCCGTATCGTGACATTATATCGGTGGTGATGGCGGTGGCTGCGCTGCCGGAAAAGGGACGCAGAAGGATTAGCGGAAGCAGGCGGCCGTCCAAGCCAACAGGAGCAAGCAAAGGCTCAAGCAACCCTATGACGAACTCAAGTGCTCCGCTGTCTTGAAAAACCGATATGGCAATGAGCATCGTTGCAAGGCATGGCAGTATGGTTGCAAGGAGGGGAAGGCTATCTGCAGCACCCTGACAAAAGGCGGAAAAAACGTTTACACGCTTTATCAACGCCCACACCAGCAGCAGCACAATGAGAGCAGGAACTATGTATGCAATCATCGTGTAAGCACCTTACAAAGAATAACGGCGACCACGGTTGAACAAGCCGAGGAGAGTAGGGTAGGCAACAGAACGGAAGCAGGTGCAACGCTGCCGTAGACCTGTCTGAGCGCAATCAGCGTGGTGGGCAGAAGCTCCAGACAGGAGGCGTTGATTGCCAGCAGCACGCACATCTCATTGGTGGCGATGGTTGGGGTTGGATTTCGCTTGTTCAACAGGTGCATGGCTTCAAGTCCAAATGGAGTGGCTGCATTGCCCATGCCCAGCATATTTGCGGCAAGATTGAGCGATATTGCTCCCGATGCTTCACCGGCATTAGGAAAAAGAAAGCGTATCACCGGCCGCAGACGGCGTGAGAGAAGCTGCATCAGTCCCGATTTTTTGAGTACGCCCATCAGACCCATCCAAAACAGGTATGCGCCTGCCAACGAGAGGCAGAGCGTCACGGCGTTGTTTGCCCCCGCAAGGAGGCTTGCAAGCGTGGCGTCACCGCCCTTTTGAATGGTCTCAACGATTACACCGACCATGAGCATGAGTACAAATACTACGTTCATGGGTATACTTATGTTATTTAAGCAAGAAAAAAACGTCTTTTTTGAAAAATTTCATCACATTGCTCCCAACTTGATTATTTTCTGTTATAATGCTAAGAGTGAATATCTGCACAGGAGAGTAAAGTTGAAAAAAGCGATTTGCGTTTTAATGATTATTGCGATGCTTGTGCCGTTTGCGTTTAGTGGATGTCAGATGATCCGCGGCAACGGCAGTGAGTTTTGCATTCATTTTTTGGATTATATCAAGCAGAAGGATTACGAAGCGGCATATGCGTTGATTGCTCCAAGCCTAAAGAATCTTGAGAGCAACACAACTCCAAGCGATACAAAGCAGATATCCTTTCAAGAGTTTTCCGATAAGTACACCTCCATTTTTGATGCAGTGGGTCTTACGGAGATGGAGTATACCACCACCAATGTTGCAAATGGAACAATCATTTCGTCCGTAGACTACACCTTAACGTATAAAACGGATTTGGCAGGAGAGCTGACCGATAACTACACCATTACTGCGGAGTACCATGGCGGTTGGGTCGTCATGTGGGAGCCTGCGCTGATTTTTCCGTCAATGGAATGGGGCGACAAGTTGTTGACAGGCGTCAACTACCCTGCTCGTGGCGAGATATTTGATGCAGATGGCAACATTTTGGCGCAGAATATTTCTCCTCTGACAGTATACTGCACCCCTGCTTCAATGACCGATGAGGAGAAGACCGCACTCAAAGAGGCGGTGCTTGCAATCCCCGAAATTGCAGCAAAGTATCCCGATGAGGAAACTATTGCCAACGTTTTGGACAAGAGAATATTCAGCAAGCAATCCAGTGCCAACATAGCTTCGTTCTATCCCGATCAGGTTGCCGACGATTTTGTTCAGCGTGTACTTGCAGTAGACGGACTGGGCATTGATGCCAAGTCCGCACTCACTACTGTCGATCTTAGAAACTATCCCTACGGAAGCACCCTAAGCCACATTTTGGGCTTTGCCAGCATTATCCAGAAGGAGGAGTGGAAGGAGATAGGTGACAAGGACAACGAGAAATACGATCCTTTCTACTCTAAGGATAGTTGGCTGGGTTACGCAGGATTGGAATTGCAGTACGAAAAGCAGCTTCGTGGCGAGAAGGGCAGCTTTGCCTACATTCAAGGCTCCAACGGTGCCAACCGCAAGACGCTGTTCAATATCCCTGCAAAGGACGGGCAGGACTTACATTTGACGATAAAGATTGACCTGCAGAAGCGTGTCGAGGATGTCGTTGAAGTAGTGTCCTATACAGGAACGGTCAACGGTGCTGTAATTGTTATGAATCCGACAACGGGCGCAGTTGAGGCGATGTATTCATGGCCCGACTATGATCCAAACGATTTTTGCCGAGCGTTGATTGACGATGAGACATGGAAGGCAATGGACGAGGATCCTGAAACACCCATGCTCAACAGGTGCATTCAAGGTCTGTACGCTCCTGGCTCCACCTTCAAGGTGCTAACAGGTTCTTTGGGCATCGAATCCGGCACGATAAATTGGCAAAGCGAGTTCCCCAGCACCGAGAATATCAAGTGGGATATATGGTACCCATCGTCAAGCGGAGGACAGTTTTCCGACTTGGGCATCGAAAAGGTAACAAGAACGCAGAACTCGAATCGCCACACGCCCATGAATCTAACCAATTCAATCATTGACTCGGACAATATTTTCTTCTCTTGGGTTGCGCTGCAGATGGGGTGGGACAGCTTTTTAACAGGCATGGAGAACGTTGGAATGAAGGAGGCAATCCCCTTTGATCTTCCCGTGCGTTCTGCACAGATGGTAAAGGACGATAAAACTGAGCTAACGCCTACGTTGCTCACAATGACCGGCTACGGACAGGGCGAGATACTTGTCACACCATTGCAGATGGCAAGTTACGTTTCTGCATTCAGAAACGGCGGCGTTGTATATGAGCCATACATAGTTGATTCGTTCTGGCAGGAGGGCGAGGAGAACCACACCGACTATATTAAAGTCAGCGAGCATGAGAGCAAGATTTGGAAGCGCATCTGTTCGGAGGATACTGCCAACAAGATGGCAGAGGCGATGGTCGGCGTTTGCAAGAGCAAGTGGGATCACGGCGGTACAGGCAAGTACCTTGGAGTCAACAGCTATGTTATTGCAGGCAAAACCGGTACGGCGGAGGTCGGTGCTGATAAGGAGAGGGAGCTTGCTTGGTTCATTGGCTTTAGGTATTCCAATCCCGATGGATCGCCCATCGCGCCTGAGGACGAACGCCTTGTACTGGTGATGCTGGAGCTGAACATGAACGCTTTGCCCGATGATCAGTATGCGATGCTCAAGTTCTGGATAGCGCAGGTTCTGCTAAAGGATGATGTGTTGACACAGGACGCCGTGACTGATGATATAATGGGCTAGTGCCTAAATACATATAATTACACACCTTGTTGAGGGGGAACTTAATGAAGAAGATAATTTTTACCGGCGGCGGTACAGCAGGACATGTCACTCCGAATCTTGCGCTTATTGATAGGCTCGATCCGAAGGAATGGGAGATACATTACATCGGAACTGCAAACAGCATCGAGCAACAGCTAGTCTCATCGCGCAAGAGAGTGATATATCACAGCATCGCCGCAGGTAAGCTGCGCAGATATTTCTCGCTCAAAAATTTCACCGATCCGTTTCGTGTTCTGAAGGGTTTGAGTCAGGCAAAAAAGCTCGTAAAGAGCATCAATCCTGATGTCGTGTTCAGCAAGGGTGGCTTTGTGTCCGTTCCTGTCGTGATGGCGGCAAAGAAGCATTGCCCTGTCATTGTTCACGAGTCCGACTATACGCCGGGGCTTGCCAACAGGATAGCTTCAAAATATGCAGATTACATCTGTGTAACCTTTTCGGACACCGAGCAGTATTTTGACGCCGACAAGGTGACGCACACAGGTTCACCCATTCGTGACGAGCTGTTCCACGGCAGTGCCAGAAAAGCTCTTGAGTTTACCGGACTTAGCGGCAAAAAGCCTGTTTTGCTCGTGATGGGCGGCAGCCTTGGCGCACAGGCGATAAACGAGGTCGTTCGCAAGTCCCTGCCAGAGCTTTTGAACCGTTGCGATGTTATTCACATCTGCGGAGAGGGCAAGCTCGATACTGCCTGTGAGCGTGAGGGCTATAAGCAATATGCCTACATCTCTGAGCAGCTTCACGACTTGCTTGCGCTTGCGGATATGATTGTTTCTCGTGCAGGCTCCAACTCCATCTTCGAGTTTCTGGCTCTTAAAAAGCCTGCAATGCTTATTCCGCTGCCTGCAAGCGTGAGCCGTGGCGATCAGGTTCTCAACGCAAGATATTTTGAAACACGGGGATATTCGGCACGGCTGGATCAAGAGGGTCTGACCTCCGACAAATTTTTAGAGGTGCTGGAACAGGTGTTCAGAAGCCGAGATGCCTACATCGAAAAAATGGAGGGCGAGAGATTTGCCAACGGAACCGAGCCGATTCTAAAAATTATCTATGAGGTGACCGGTAAATGACGACCGAATTGGTTCAACTGTTGAACACCGATGAGGCGGCGCAAGCGTTATCTGCTCTCTGTGCTGAAGCCAAAAGCGCAAAAGGACGTGCCGAAATAGTAAGTGCGGTGTCCTTTGACACGCTTTGCGCACTTGCAAAAAGTACGGACGCCAAGACACGCAAGAACGCATACCGCCTAATTGGAGCACTGGAAAGGCCCGAATATGTGCAGACTTTGCGTGATGCAATAAAGAGTGAGCAGACCATGTTTTGCATTCCAAGCCTATTGCTTGCACTGGGCAGCCTAAAGGACGCAGAGACGCTCAATAGCTATTCCCTGCCGCAAACCGATGTTGAAAAGCATCAGGTCGAAATAGCACTTGCACTTTCAAAGGCACTCAACCTTGTAGACTCCACCGAGCTAAAAAGCATAATTACGCTGGACGAGCCGAGAAAAATTCTCTGTTATGCGCCCAAAGGATTTGAAACTTGCCTGCTAGATGAACTTGCTGAATTGGGCTTTGACGCAAAGACGGAGGGTGAAGCGGTAGCGGTCAAAACCGAGCGCATCGCAAGAATAATGAAGGCACGCTGTCTGTATGAGGCACTGATTCCAATTAAAAATGATGTAAATACAACGCCGCGCGAGATAGCAATAGCGGTGGGCGAGTGTATTGGCGAGCAGTACCGCATCGAGCTTAGGGGCTACACCCGTGACCGTGCAAAGCTGATTTCCGGAATTGCAGCATTGATAGGTGGCAGAAACAATCCCTCGAATTACGATTGCGAGCTGCGAATTGAATGTCACATGGACAAGTGCGATTTATTCTGGAAGCTGTGGAACGTGCCGGACAACCGTTTCTCCTATCGCAAGCAGGCGATTTCCGCCTCCATGCAGCCATCAACCGCTGCGGCAATAGTGCGCTATGTCAAAAAATTTGAACGAGTGGAACGTCCTGTTGTGCTTGATCCGTTCTGCGGAAGCGGAACACTCCTGTTCGAGCGAGAAAAGCTGTCCGAATGTGCTCTGCTTTTGGGCGTGGACAAGAGTGGAGCAGCCATCGAAGCGGCGAGGACAAATGCCAAGGCAGGCAAGTCAAAGGCGAGCTTTGTATGCAAGGATGCGCTGCGTTTTGAGGCTCGTGAGGGAGCAGACCTGATTATTTCTAACCTGCCCTTTGGCAATCGTGTGGGGACACATAAGGACAATATGATTCTCTATCGCTCCTTCTGTCATCGCATTTTGCAGCTACTGAAGCCCAACGGCGTAGCCGCACTCTATACGATGGAGTATCGCTTGCTGGAGGAAAGCATAAAGCGAGAGCCGAAGCTTCGGCTGCTCGACAGCCGCAGAACCGAAGCAGGAGGGCTCTTGCCGTGGTTGTTCATACTTGTAACTGATTGACAAATTACACATAGATTGGTAAAATAGCGGAATGAAAAAGACTTATTACATCACAACACCCATTTACTACGCATCCGGAACGCTGCACATCGGTCATGCGTACACTACCGTTGCAGCAGACAGTATAGCTCGCTACAAGCGTCAGCGTGGCTTTGACGTTCGCTTTTTGACAGGTTCGGACGAGCATGGTCAGAAGGTCGAAAGAAAGGCCGCCGATGCAGGCGTTACGCCCAAGCAGTATGTAGACGAGGTGGTGAAAAAATTTCAAGATCTTTGGAAGCTGCTGGACATCTCGTATGACGATTTTATTCGCACCACCGACGATCGCCATGAGGTTACAGTTCAAAAGATTTTCAAGCAGCTCTACGAGCAAGGCGACATCTACAAGTCGGCTTACACGGGACACTATTGCACACCCTGCGAGAGCTTTTGGCTTGAGCGACAGCTAAAGGACGGCTGCTGCCCCGACTGTGGCAGACCTATTGAAATGGTAGAGGAGGAGAGCTACTTTTTCCGCCTTTCCAAGTATGCAGACAGACTGATTGCTCACATCAAGGCAAACCCCGATTTTATTCAGCCTGTTTCACGCACCAATGAGATGCTGCAGAACTTCCTGCTTCCCGGACTTGAGGATTTGTGCGTATCAAGAACGAGCTTCAAGTGGGGAATCCCTGTTGAGTTCGATCCAAAGCACGTTGTCTATGTTTGGGTTGACGCTCTTTCAAACTATATCTCTGCGCTGGGCTATGGCAGCGATGACGACAGCCTTTACCAAAAGTATTGGCCTGCAGATTTGCACTTGGTTGGCAAGGAGATTGTACGGTTTCATACCATCATTTGGCCAATTATGCTCATGGCTCTGGGACTACCGCTGCCCAAGCAGGTGTTTGGTCACGGTTGGCTCATCATCGACGGCGGAAAGATGTCCAAGTCGCAGGGCAAGGTAGTTGATCCCCACACCCTTTGCGGCCGCTACGGAGTGGACGCCATTAGATATTTCCTGCTTCGTGAAATACCCTTCGGCTCTGACGGGAATTTCTCCAACGAGGCGTTGATTGCACGAATCAATACGGATTTGGCAAATGACTTGGGCAATCTGCTTTCAAGAACTGTGGCAATGATTGCCAAGTATTTTGACGGAGCTATCCCTGCACCTTTCAAGAGGGGCGAGGAGGACGAATTGATTGAAAAGCTCGCAAAAGACTTGCCGAGCGCAGTTGATAAGCAGATGGAAGCTTTGCATCTTCCTGATGCTCTTGCGGAAATATTCAAGCTCATTGGCGCATGTAACAAGTACATTGATTTGACTGCGCCGTGGACACTTGCCAAGACCGATGAGGGACGCGAACGATTAAAGACCGTTCTTTATAATTTGGCGGAGAGCCTGCGCATAAGCGCAATACTGTTGACGCCGTTTTTGACCTCGACACCGCAGAAAATATTTGAGCAGCTAGGCACGCCCACCGAGAGCCAAGCTCTCGATTCGGTAGCCTTTGGCGGAACCGTTGCAGGCTCCTTGGTCAGTAAGGGTGAGGCGCTATTCCCACGAATAGATGTTGAAAAAGAGCTGGCGGCTCTTGCTCTTGATAATGGAACTGTTTGACACGCATACGCATTTGCTTGACGAGCGCTTCGATCCCGATAGGGACGAGGTGCTTTTGTCAATACAAAAAGCAGGGGTAACACGCTGTGTTGAGGCATGCTGCGATGCTTTTGGAATTGACAAGGTGGTTGACCTCTGCTCAAAGACCGATTTTGTTTATGGCTCGGTTGGTATTCATCCCCATTCGGCAGGAGAGCTTAGCAATGAGGTCTTGGATAAAATGGCGGACAGACTTGGCAACAGCAAGATAGTTGCCGTTGGCGAAATAGGGCTTGATTATCACTATGATTTCTTTCCAAGAAACGTGCAGCGCGACTGCTTTGCATCGCAGCTAGAGCTTGCACGCCGCATGAGAGTGCCGGTGATAATTCACGACCGTGAGGCACACGGAGATTGCATGGATATTCTCAGGGCATACAAGAACGGGCTTTGCGGTATCATGCACTGCTTTTCTGGCAGCTATGAGACTGCCAGAGAATGCCTTGATTTGGGGCTATACATTGCATTCGGCGGTTCGCTGACATTCAAAAATGCCCACAATCTTCAGGACGTTGCCCGACGGCTGCCTGCGGACCGCATCGTTATCGAAACGGATTGTCCGTACATGACGCCCGTACCGCATCGTGGCGAACGAAACGATCCTAGCTATATTCATCACACATTAGAAATGCTTGCCGAGCTGCTAGGCATGTCAACACAGCAGCTCGCACCAGTGCTATATTCCAATAGCTGTTCGGTATTTGGAATATAGGTCGCCTTTAGAACCCTTATATTTGGTTGAGAAAGAATTTACCCCTCGTTGCTGGTGATGGTGAAGGTCAGCCTGTCGGTGAAACTGTAATTGCCTGTGGGCAGGTTTAGTGCGGCAATATCGGCAAGGTCAATCACGCAGGAGCCTGTCTGAGTACCAACGGCGTTAAACGTAAACGACTGCGTGGGAACCTCGTAGGGGAACGAATATGCGCCGTCAACGAGCGTCCAACTGTTTTGACTGGTTATGACGACCGTTATTGTGCAATTTGCAAGCTCGATGCACCCAACTTGGAAGGACTGCGTTCTGGTTCCGCTAGAATCAGCATTGATTGTTTCGCCAAAGTTAATTCCTGCGGTTGAAGCAGGTATAGTCACCTCAAAAGTACCCTCCACAATGGGTTCAGACTCTACCTTTTCGTAGAGACAGAAGTTGACCGCACTTGACGAATATGAGTAATACAGACTCGTATTCCACCCCAAATAATAGAAGTTGTCATCGGTCCAGTTCGTGTTTTTTAGGGTAACATTATTGCCTGAAGCAGCAACCGTCCAAGCGTTGTAGGTCGTTGAGACGGTCAAAACGGGATAGCCGCCGCTGTCAAAGGCAAGATAATTGCCGTCCGTGTTAACAAACGTCCATGAAGTGCCACTTTGTGCCGCAGTCAAATGCAGCTCTGTGGGGCTTGCGGCATAGTCGTAGTTGGAGAGCGTAAAAACAAGCGTGTCGCTTTGCGAACCAGTGGATACGGTTGAGGCCTGACCGCAGGGATAACGACTGGTGCTTGCAGTTTGCGGGGTCTTGCTGAGAAGATAGATGGTAGAACCACTTGCGTATCCCAACAGATACTCCTTGCCTGCGGTGAGGGTTGTGACCTGTCGATATTCAACAACATCAAATACGGATACTGTGCAGCTTCTGGTCAAACTCACTGTGCCGTCAGTTACCACGCAGCTCACAATGGACGTTCCTGCCTTAATTCCGTTAATCATTACCGAAGCACCACCGCTGCTGATAGTTGCGACCGAAGGATCGCTGCTGGTCCAAGTATAGCTTGTGGGCGTAAAGTCTCTGGCAACAACTGCAAGGGCAGAACTGTTACCAGTGATAATTGAAAGCGATGCAGGCATTACAGCAGAAGGTTCGGACGATGGGGTATAATCGGCTGCTGTGGTGGGGGCAAAGACCATCTCACCATTTTTGAAGCCGACATATATCAGCTTGCTGTCCGCACCCGTAGGCACGGTATAGCTGTCGCCATCGGAGGTTTGTACAAAGATACGTCCGCCGCCTTGAATACTGACCGTGGTTGCGGTGTTAAGTTTGGGGTCGGCATCGGCACAGACGGAGCCCAAAGAGTATACGCCGCTTGATTGCTTCAGCACCGTTGCAATCTGAAAATTCAGATTGAGTTTTGAAAGGAACACGCTGACAGAGTCCGAGGTGGTGTCAGTTGAATTATCGGTCGAATTGATGCTCGAAATTATGCTGCTGTCGTAGGACATGCTGTTGTTGATAGCATTGACAACCGTGCCACCAAGCGCAGTTTCAAGGTCTGCGCCATCGTTTAGCAGGCTTGCAGCACTGGTGCGCCATGTGGAATGAATACCAGAGAAGATGCCGGTGCTGCCATATTGCTGCTTGAGATATTCGGAAAAGAGGAATCCCTGACCGTATACGCCTATGTCGTTATCGGTATCGAAGCAATAGAGCGACTGCCCCCCTGCGATGTCGCCCGAAGTATTATATGAGCCGTTGATATAGCCCTGAGAAGCGACCTCACCTTGATACGAGATTTCCTCGGCGGCCATTGCCATTGACTCGTTGAGCCAAGTTCCAAGCTCGACCTCATCGGAGTTGTTGGAGTTTTTGAGCGTGGAGGTAAAGCAGATGAGATGCTGAAACTCGTGCGCCATGGTGACGTATGCGGTGCTCAGGTAGGTTGCATTACAGAAATAGGCATTGAGGTGTACGATGGGGGAGCCGGTGTTGTAGCTGGAAGCAGACGAACCAAGCTCACTTGATGTATACAGATCGGAGCCGGTAAAATAGCCGCAAATAGAACCGGAGCTGCCGCCGTAGGTGATGGTGTAGACCAAGATATTGACCTTCACGCCGTCCTCGGCAAAGCGAGCCGAACCAAAGTACGAGGTGTCATTGGCATAAATCACACTGTCAAATTCCGCCGCCATTTGCGAAGCAACAGAGGTATTTGTAAAGGTTGAGTTGCCCCAGATATTGCAGTATGTGCCAACTGCACGGCAGGTTAGGCTCGTGCTTGCCCTAGTGCTGCTGCTTGAAAGATTGGGTTGAATCCAGAAGGATTTAGTGTCGCCAACTGCTCTTGTTGTGGAGGCAAGCTCATATTGCCCATCTACAGCACCCAAATATTCATTATTTGTGAGCTGACGAACCTGTTGCGGAGTAAGGCGGACAATATCGCCGCCCTCAGAGCGCAGCTGGCTGCTAGGGACACTGTTTAGAACATTGCCGGAGGACGTTTTAATCTGATCTATCATATTGCCAGTAGAAAGTGCATTCTCCGTGACGTTGAGCGACCAACCGTTGTTGTACACCCACTCCTCATAGTAAATAAGCGGATTATAAATCATCAACGTGTCAATGCCTGTGAAGGTCACTTCAGCGCTGGAAATTCGCAAGGCAACCGCTGGAATCATCAAGCAGAGGGTCAGCACGATTGCAAGCAGGCGTTTGGGTAGGCTCAGTTTCATAGCTTTGCTCCTCGAAAGTTATATATAACTACATTCTACACTTAATTACAACAAAGGTCAACAAAAAAAGGTCGATTACTCGACCTTAGCTGGATACATCTGAAATTAACCGACCACGGGATAGACGCTTATCAGGTGTACAATCTTTCTTAATATGCAGGCAGCGTCCTCGGCATCGGTATGACCGTTGCCTGTTACATCGCCGTTAATCTCACCCTGTGCGGATAGAATCTCCAGCTTGACAACTGCTCGCAAAATTGTAGCGGCATCATTTGCATCAACCGAGCCGTTGCAGTTCGCATCGCCGTACAGGAGTGCTCCGCTGGGCGTTGAGGTAGGCTTAGGTGTTGCGGTGGGTGTAGGTGTTGCGGTAGGTGTAGGCGTTGCGGTGGGTGTAGGTGTTGCGGTAGGTGTAGGTGTTGCGGTAGGTGTAGGTGTTGCGGTAGGTGTAGGTGTTGCGGTAGGAGTAGGCGTAGCGGTCGGGGTAGCAGTAGGCGTGGCCGTTGCAGGAGCATAACCTGCTGCCGTGGTCGGGCCAAACACGAGCTGACCGTTTTTGAAGCCGACATATATGAGCTTGCTGTCCGCACCTGTGGGTACGGTGTAGCTGCTTCCGTTGGCAGTCTTGACAAAGACACGTCCGCCGCCTTGAATACTCACGCTGGTGGCAGTATTCAGCTTGGGGTCTGCAGCAGAGCAGCCCGTTCCAATGGAATAAATGCCGCTGCTGTTTTTGAGCACGGTTGCAATCTGATAATTCAGGTTGAGCTTTGACAAAAATACGCTCACCGAATCCGAGGTGGTGTCGTTAGAATTATCGGTCGAATTGATGCTCGAAATGATGCTGCTGTCGTATGACACGCTGTTGTTGACAGCGTTTACAACTGAACTGCCCAGCGAAGTTTCAAGGTTTGCGCCATCGTTTAGCAGAGAAACAGCACAACTGCGCCATGTCGAATGTATACGCTTAAAGATATCAGAGCTGCCATATTGCTTTTTGAGGTATTCCCCGAACATGAACCCCTGTCCATACACGCCAATGTCATTTTCGGTATCAAAGCAATAGAGCGACTGTCCGCCTGCAATATCTCCGGATTTGTTGTATGAATATGAGATGTACTCCTGCGCTTCAACCTCGCCGTTGTAAGACAGCTCCTCCGCCTGCATGGACATGGCTTCATTGAGCCAAGTGCCCATCTCAATCTGTTCGGTATTTGCAGAGTTCTTGAGCGTAGAGGTAAAATTGATAAGGTGCTGGAACTCGTGCGCCATGGTAACATAGGCGACATTGAGATAGCTTGTGGTGCAGAAATAGGAGTTGAGGTGAACGATGGGCGAACCTGTGTTGTATAGCGAAGGATTGTCGCCCATGGAGGTTACTTCGGAGGCGGTAAACAAATCATACATGGAGAAGAAGCCGCACACAGCGTTGGTATAGCCCTGATAGCTCATTGTGTAGATAAGTATATCGACCTTAACGCCGTTTTCCGCAAAGCGCGCCGAACCAAAGTAGTTCGTATCATTGGAGTAGATTTTCGAATCAAATTCGCTTGCCATACTGTTTGCCACCGAGGTGCTTGTAAAAGTGGAGTTGCCCCAGATGTTGCAGTATGTGCCAACGGCTCTGCAGGTCATGGTCACGCTCTGCTCCGAGCTTGCAAGATTGGGTGAAATCCAAAAAGCCTTGGTGCTGCCGACTGCACGGCTTTGACCGACCTCATCGTAGCTGCCGTCAACGGCATTGGAACGCCTGTCTTGAGTCAACTGGCGAATCTGTGCAGAGCTTAGCGGCGTAATGCCGTTTGAACGCTCCTCACTTGCGGGCTTGGTTCCAAGAACATTGCCGGAGGCAGTCTTGATTTGTCCCGACATATTTCCGGTTGACAGAGCATTGGCTGTAACCTTCAAGCTCCATCCGGTACTGCTTGAATACACCCATTCCTCATAATAGGTCAGAGGATTGTAAATCATCAGGGTGTCAATCCCCGAAAATGTCACCGCAGCATTCGATACTCGAATGGCAAATAACGGAATGACAAGACAGAGTACAAGAATAGCAGCGAATAATCGCCTAATCGGGGAACGGTTCATAATTTACCTCCAAATGTATTGTTGCCGACCTTATAAGTCGGGGATATATGGGGTATCCACGGGATCGCTAGAGCCTCCGCCTGACGAGGTGGGCTTTGGCGTGGGAGTGGTGGGGGCTGCGGTTCCGCCTACGCCAACGGTATGGGTTTCCTGAATGAGAGGATAATCCGACTTGAATTGCAATACAGTCTCAACATACTTGCCGTCAACATACTTATCAATATAGCTGATTACAACGTAATGATCATGTGCCTTCTTGGTTATCACATCATAGCCGGTGGGCTGCGATTTATCCTCTTTATATACGGGAGTGTCGGAAATTTCATGCACGGTAATCTCGTTGCGTGTGCGATAGGAAACGCCATCGCCCAAATATTTGCCGTATATCTCAACATTGATATCGCGCTTGCGGCTACTTTCCTTGTTTGTCGTGATGTATACGAATACATAGAGAGGGGAATCGGTATCATTTCTGAACTTAAAATCGGTGTGACCCCAATCAACAGTAGCATCAAAGCCCAGACCTGCCTCATAGTTGCTGTCCACATAATCCGATGGTATGGTGTGTCCCTTGCGATTGACTATCTCTACATTGGCACGAAGAAGCGCATTGAACATGGTGGTAGATACTTGGCAGACGCCACCACCCGGTTCGAGCTGATAACCGCCATCGTACACGGCATTTGCAAGAGCCCAGCCGTTTTTCTCAGAACGCTCGCCGGTAGTATCGTTAAAGCTGAACACTTCTCCGGGGGAGAGCACTATTGAGTGCATCATGGTGCTTGCCTTGGTAATATTGACATCGCGCGCCTCGCAGTTCTGCTTTTCTGCTTCAGTCATGCCGCTGGTGCCTTTGAAGCGATAGGTCGTGGTAAAGCTGGAGAGCTTAGCCGTCTGCGCTTTTAGCTCGTCAACGGTCACAGCAGGATCGGACACGGTCACAACAGGAACAATGGTCTTTGTATACTCGCCGTTATCCATGCAGGCGGCTATCTCGGTGCGGATAGCATCGTAATCGAGCTGCATACCCTGTTGTCCGTCAACATAGACAAATTCGGGTGAACCATCGCTGTTATATTGAATTTCAAATGTAGCATCTACGGCATGGTTGGGAATACTCTGGTTGAGCGCAGTAAGCGACTGAACCAAGGTATTATCATCGTATATGAGCTTTGCACTGACGTTTCCGCCGGCGATAGCATCGCTAAGTGCGGCGTCTAGGTTCCAACTGGCACCTACTGAGGCTGCGTCAAAGACTGCGTTGACCCCATTGCCCGAAATGGTTATGGCAACGGTAGGAACAGGCAACTGTGACAAAAGAATGTTTCGTGCATCTGCCACTGTCATATTGCCGATGCTGATACCGTTAACCATCGCACCCTCTGGAATAGATGCTAAGTCGGATATTTGAGGGCTAGAGTCGGGCTGGGAGAGGGGAGAGGGCGAATTATTGCTCAGTCCGTCCGCAGCAGGCGCACAACTCTTGACTGCAAATACAATAGCAAAAATCAACCCCACAAGCGCAAAGAGGAAGAACACTAAAATGGCAAAGAAAGTTATCTTGCGTCTGCGGATG
The DNA here is from genome assembly GCA_028694155.1 of Eubacteriales bacterium. Lineage (GTDB taxonomy): Bacteria > Bacillota > Clostridia > Christensenellales > CAG-138 > JAQUTY01. Next base: position 8,542 of record JAQUTY010000001.1, on the reverse strand, counting down.
GCTTGACGCTTGGCTTCCCTGCGCCTTGCGGCTACAGCAGGATCAATCGTATTTGGGGAAGTTCTTTTTCTTGGAGCGTTAGATGAAGAACGCACAGAATAATCCCTCACCATGGGATCAACCGTGGTCGAAGGACTGCGCTTTTGAACTCTGTTAGGGGTAGGCGTTGAGCCTCTTTTTTCATACATAAACGAATTATACAATAAAACTAAAAAATAAACAACACTAGATTTGTTTTTGTGCTATAATTTCACACGGAGGACGAAATAATGTTTCATATAGTATTGGTTGAGCCCGAGATTCCGCAAAACACGGGCAACATCTCCCGCACCTGCGCAGTTACGGGCAGCTCACTGCATCTTGTTCATCCGCTTGGCTTTACAATAGACGACCGACAACTCAAACGTGCAGGTCTGGACTATTGGCATGACCTCGATTTGTATGAGTACAGCAGCATAGATAAGGTGTGGCAAGCATATCCCAACGCGCGTTTTTTCTATTGCTCCACCCATGCTGACAACAGCTATCATGAGGTAAAATTTGAGGACGGAGATTTTCTGGTATTCGGAAAGGAAACGGCTGGACTACCAAAAACGCTCCTGCGTGAGCACAGCACGGAGGCAATTCGCATACCAATGGGCGAAAACCAACGTTCTCTAAACCTGTCAAATTCCGTGGCGATCGTACTGTATGAAGCTCTGAGGCAAAACAACTTCTTTGGCATGAAGTGAAAAATCGACACGGCGTGAGCAAATTCGACACATATATCGGATAATGTTATAAAATCAATAAATAATTCACCTTGTTACCCCAAATATAGTGAGATAAAATATTCACACAAGATGTTTCTATTAGGCAGTATCTGGGGGGTAACTAGATGGCGATTATAACATGTTTGCGCTGCAAAAGGGAAGTTGACAGTTGCGCCACACGTTGCGCAAAATGCGGCTGGGAGCTGCCTGAGGATATGTGTCCGCAGTGCGGAAGCATGAATACAAAAATTGTGGTGTTCGGTTCATATAGCGCATCACCTGCCGTTGGCGATGATGAACCTAAGTATGTTTGCAAGACTTGTGGCAAACGCTTCGGATAGCCGATAATTGGGGATTATTCAGCATATGTGGATTAGCTTTGCTTCGACAGATAAAATATTTGGTTTTTTTCGAGAAAACCTAAAAAAGTTCTTGCATTCTAAAAATTTGTGTGTTAATATGATGCAGTTGATTTTTAGTAAGGAGGTGGACTTTAATGGGTAAAGTTTGTGAAGTCTGCAAGAAGGGCGTCATGTCCGGCAATCTGGTCAGCCATTCTCATCGTACATGCAAGCGTAGTTGGGCTCCCAACATTCAGCAAGTTCATGTCATCGTTGATGGCAGAACCCAGAAGATGAGCGTATGCACACGTTGCCTCCGTTCAGGCAAGGTTGTTCGCAGCGTCTAAGAGTACTGTATTAAAAGCCACCGACATGGTGGTTTTTATTTTTATTGAGTGATATGGAGGTCATATGATAATTACGAGCCGCACAAACGATGCTGTCAAGCGAGTTCGCGCATTGCATTTGGCAAAGGAACGCAAGGAAACGGGGCTTCACCTCATCGAGGGCGATAAGCTGGTTTTAGATGCAATCCAAAGCGGAGCAGAGATTATGACCGTGTTTGCCACCGAGGACTACGAGCCGATATTAGGTGTGGATTGGGTATGCGTGAGCCGACCCGTGATGGAGGCAATGTGTGAATCGAACACGCCGCAGCATCTTCTTGCAACCGTCAAGACCCCCTGCACAGCCTGTCCCAACAGCTATCCGGAGGGCTTGATACTGGTTCTTGACGGATTACAAGATGTGGGAAATGTAGGCACAATCATTCGCACCTCCGATGCTCTTGGTGCCACGGCTGTACTGCTGTCAAATGATGCAGTAGATCCGTTTTCGCCAAAATGTGTGCGTGCATCCATGGGCTCAAGCTATCATCTTCCCGTTTGGCGTGGGGATTTGGAGCAGGAGATTGACAAGCTCAAGCAACAGGGCTTTTCCTGCCTGTGCGGACATCTTAAGGGCGAGACTGGTCTTGTAGGGCGGAGTCTGCGTACGGCTCTTGTGGTTGGCAACGAGGGCAACGGTGTTCGAAAAAGCATTGCCGATAGGTGCCATAAATTCAAGCTGGAGCAAAAGGGCAAGGCAGAATCATTGAACGCAGCAATTTTTGCAGCCATTATCATGTACGAGCTGTTGAAATGAAAATAGTCGTCCTTGGTGTGGCGTATTTGTAAATTGTTTGTTATTTTCGCCCGATAAGGTGGAAAAATCGTTTTCGATTGTGTATGATGTTTATATTATTGGATAAGGAGCCTCCTCATTAGCTGGGAGGGTAAATATAATATGAAGAAAAGAACGAAATTTGCAATTTTGGCATCGGTGGCAGTAGTCGTGGTTACTCTTGGAGTGGTCGTAGGATTATTCGCAAGCGGAATACTAAACGATCCAAAGGGAGCATTTTCTGATGGGAATGGTTCGCCCACATCAACTGCGGTGACGGTGTCGCTTGAGCCGGGAGTCACCCCTAATCCTACCGAGGCTTGGACTTTAGAGCCGGGCGCAACCGAAACACCAACGCCCAGCCCCACCATCGACCCCTTTATCACACTCCAGCAGCAGGCAGACCTCAGCTCAATGCACGACATTGTCAACATTTTGGTGATAGGCATTGACGGCGATGAGTACCGTGAAAGCTCCGATTGGGGCGGCAAGAAGGAGTGGCATTCTGATGTCATGCTAGTTTTGGCAGTCAATTTTGATCAGATGAAGGTTGACATGATTTCCCTGCCTCGTGACACTTATGCAAACATTCCCGGTGTCGACGGCATATATAAGCTCAACGCATCGCTCAACTGTGGTGGCGGATATGTAAATAAGGACGGCACAATAAACTATGCCGCATTCGAGAAGGTGTGCCAGTCTGCTGAGTGGATGCTTGGCGGAATACCGGTGGATTATTACTATGCGGTCAACATGGACACGGTCAAGGCGTTGGTCAACGCAGTGGGCGGCATAGACTATGAGATAGAGGGTTACTTTGACATAGGCGGCAGGTTCTATGAGCCGGGTTTACAGCACATGGACGGGCAGGCGGTTTTGGACTATATGCGTGTTCGTAAAAAGAGCAAGAATACCGTCAAGTGGAGCATCTCAACTGCGGACTCCAATCGTGTTAATCGTCAAAAGGAGATGCTCAAGGCGCTGCTGATAAAGATGAAGAATGACAATTTGATTACCACCATTCCCGACATAGTGCAGTCGTTCAGCGGAAGCCTGTTCACCAACTGCACCTTGGAGCAGACGGCATCGCTTGCGGTGTTTGCCTATCAGTTGGACACTGCCAATATTACCATGCGCACCATGGGCGGAAGCTCTGCCTCACTGCTCGCGTGGAACTTCGTGTTTACCAACCAGACCGACCGTGTCAACATGATAAAAGAGATATACGGAGTCTCAGTCGGCAAGGAAGAAAAATACACCAAGCAGTATGCGCAGTACACATGGGGAACCATGCTTGAGGACGTGTATCTGGAGCTTTGCAAGCCGCTTACCAAATATGTTGGCGACTTGATTGCGGCAGATGATTTGTTGCCCGAGTTTACGCCGGAGCCGTCCCCATCGCCAACTGCTGTCCCCTCTGACAGCCCAAGCACAGCACCAGATACCACGGCGGAACCCACCTTAGAAGCAACGCCCGAAGCGGTTAATCCCAAGATTTACACAACGCAGGAGACACCGGGCGTTCGCAAGTATGGCGAGGAGATGCGTAAGCTTTGGACTGATTACAACACCTGCCTTGAGGAGCTGGCGGAGCTGCGCAAAACTGCAGACAAGGAAGCCAAGAAAGCCAGAAACGGCAGCAGCAACAGCCTCTCAAGCGTATCTACAAAGTATCTTGATAAGCTGACGGAGCTTCAGGACAAGGCGATTGCTCTTGGAAAGGCATTCGGCTACGAAAAGAGCAAGTTCTACAACACCTGCTATCCCACGGACAACTACAAGAGCAATTCACTCTGGGCTCTCAACTATTGGGATGACAAGAAGATTAACGAGGTCAACGTAGACTTCAACTAACAAGCAATCAAATATATACACAAAAGCGCCGCTAGTAATACTAATCCACCTGCGGCGCTTTGATGTAAAGGAGAAAATGATTGTGAAAAAACGGGAAGCTTGTTTACTACTTATTTTGTGTTTGCTGTTGCTAGTTGGCTGTACCAAGCAAGAAGCTAAAAATGTAAATATGTCGCCACAAGTAGTTGAGACAGATTTGCAATATGGGTCTGATAATCAGGGACAATCTGACTTTATGCCGATATTCTTTGATAGTGATATGCAGTTCTCTGAGGCGGTCATGTCTACCAAAACGAAGCCACAGGAGACAAATGCTGTAATGGAGATCTCATCTGAATTACTTGGAGTTCAGTACTATGATCTAAAGACAGATGTATTCAATTTAACATCAATCTCAAAGTATTACACTACAAAACACGAGTTGACAAAGACTTCATTAGATGATATGAGAATAGCAACTGGAAATGCAAAGCGAGGCACAAACGCCTCGCTTAACTTTTAAGTTCGATGCAAAATCAGAACAAACTCTTTATCTGTCCACGGGCTTCATCGTGGGGAAGAGCAGGACGTCTCGGATTGATGCCGAATCGGTAAGAAGCATGACCATGCGGTCAATGCCAATTCCTATTCCGCCGGTGGGAGGCATACCATATTCGAGCGAGGTGCAAAAGTCCTCATCAATCATCATCGCCTCGTCGTCGCCCTTCTGACGCTCCATCGCCTGCTGAATGAAACGCTCACGCTGTACAATGGGATCGTTCAGCTCGGAATAAGCATTGCCATACTCATGTCCGCAGATAAACAGCTCAAAGCGATCGGTCAGACCCGGCTTGGAAGGAATCGCCTTTGTTAGCGGCGAATTTTCGACAGGGTACTCGGTAATGAACACAGGCCCTACGAGCTTGTCCTCAACAAAGGCATCGAAGGCGATGGGCAACAGCTTGCCCTTGGTAGCGGACTTGTCAGTAATATCAAGCCCGATAGATTTTGCAAGTGCTATTGCCTCCTCGTTTGTCTCACACGCCATAAAGTCCGCACCCGTATACTTTTTGACGGCGTCATTCATGGCCATACGCTCAAAGGGAGCCGTCAAATCCAGCTCCTGCCCATGGTAACTGATTTTTGTAGTACCGTTGACCAGCTTGCAGCAATAGGAGAAAAGATCCTCACAAATGGCCATCATGCCACGAAGATCGGTGTATGCCTGATACAGCTCGATGGTGGTAAATTCGGGATTGTGTGTGGGGTCCATGCCCTCGTTGCGGAAGAGACGTCCAATTTCATAGACTTTTTCAAACCCTCCAACGATGCACATTTTAAGGTGCAGCTCGGTTGCGATACGCAGATACATATCTATATCCAGCGTGTTGTGATGGGTGACGAAGGGACGTGCGGAAGCACCGCTTGCAGTTGTGTTCAGAACAGGAGTTTCAACCTCCATAAAGCCCTGATCGTTGAGCCGATTGCGAATACCTGCAATAATTGCGCTGCGCTTTTTGAAAGCATCACGCACCTCGGTGTTGACAAACAGGTCAACATAACGCTGACGATAACGAAGTTCGGGATCCTTGAGCCCATGAAATTTTTCGGGCAAGGGGCGCAGAGCCTTGGACAGCAGAATGACCTCTGTAGCATGAACGGACACTTCCTCGGTGCGGGTCTTAAAGACGGTACCAACAACGCCGATAATGTCGCCAATATCGAAGGACTTGAAGTCGGCATAGCTTAAATCGCCAACCTCGTCACGCTTGACGTACACCTGAATATCACCCTCGCTGTCGAGAATGTGAGCAAAGCTCGCCTTGCCCATGATGCGCTTGGACATCATGCGACCTGCAACGCGGACTACCTTACCCTCAAGAGTATCGAAGTTCTTCAGCACATCAACGCTGTGATGCGACTGGTCAAAGGAAAGCTGCTGATAGGGGTCTCTGCCCTCCGCTTTGAGGGCGGCGAGCTTGTCTCGTCTTATCTGTAAAAGCTCAGAGAGCTGCTCTTGCGTAAGTTCCTGCGAAATTGGGGGTTGCTCCATATTAGTCTCCTTGCTATTTGCCAATGCCTATCACTTCGACCTTTACAATGCCGCCGGGGGTGTGAACTTCAAATTTGTCGCCCTTTTTATGACCCAGCAGGCTGCTGCCGATGGGGGATTCGTTGGAAATTTTGAATGCGGTGGGGTCAGCTTCTGCACTGCCCACAATGCGATAGGTTGCCTTGTTGCCCTTCGATCCGCCAATACGAATCTCCACCACTGAGCCAACGCTAATAACATCAGTATCTATTTCCTCACTGATGACCTTTGCGCTGCGAAGCTCTGCTTCCAAAACACCAATATCATATTCGTTCTTCGCCTGCTCATTCTTTGCGGCGTCATACTCTGCATTCTCGCTCAGATCGCCAAAAGCGCGTGCAACCTTGAGCATCTCTGCAATCTCAAGACGGCGTGTAGTTTTCAGGTAGTCTAGGCGCGCCTCGCGCTTGTCAATCTCTTCCTGTGTGAGCCAAATGTCTGCCATAAATATTTCTCCTTCATATTATATATAAGGTAGTAACCCAAAGAGTCTATTTATTATATGTTTTAGGGTCGTGCCTGTCAAGTAATAATCGCTGTAAATCCGAAAGACTTTCAACCGCTGTCACTCTTTGACGCAGTGCAGCGGCGTTTCGGATACCCTGAAGATAGAAGGGCATGTGCTTGCGCAGCTCAATGATGCCATGCTCGCCCTTATCCGCAATCACACGCTTTGCGTGCTGGCAGGCAAGCTCCATGCGCTCTTGCTCGGTGGGTGGTGTGTAGTGTGTGCCACAAAGAGCAGCTTTAATCTCAGAAAAAATCCATGGATTTCCAAGCGCACCACGAGCAACCATCACACCGTCACAATGCGTGTATGAAAACATATTGAGCGCATCCTTTGCCGAGCGAATATCGCCGTTGCCAATGACAGGAATCGACACGGCGGACTTGACGGCGGATATGCAATCAAGATCGGCATAGCCGCCATAGAGCTGGTCACGGGTGCGGCCGTGAATGGCGATGGACGATATTCCACAATCCTGACAAATACTGGCAATCTGAACGCAGTTGACGTGCGCCTCGTCCCATCCCTTGCGCATTTTAACGCTGATGGGAAGGGTGGAGGACTTGACCATAGCCGATAGAATGTTGGAAACGAGCAGCGGCTCACGCATCAGCGCAGAGCCTTCACCGTTTGAGGTAATCTTTCTGGCAGGGCAGCCCATGTTGAAGTCGATGCAGTCAAAGTCGTTACCCACGGTGTCGCACAGATGACGAACAATTTTGGATAATATGACGGGATCGCTGCCGAATAGCTGAAGTCCGACATGCCGTTCGTTCAAACCCAGTCGGAGCAAATCGTTAGTTTTGCTGTCGGTGTAATAAAGCCCCTTTGCGCTTACCATCTCGGTGTATGACAGATCGCAGCCGAAGGAAGCGCATAAAGCACGAAATGTGCGATCGGTAAAACCTGCCATGGGCGCAAGAATGACGGCGGGCTGCATTATGGGGTTGCCTCCGCAACAGGAGTAGATGAAGCAATCGGTGTCGCTGTTACCGCCGGCATGGGCGTCAGATTCGGATCGGGGGTGTTGACCGTGGGAATATCGGGATCAATTTCAAGGACACGCAGAGAGGAGATATACCAACGGGAATCTATTTGCGAGAGGGTAATCTCATACTTCATGGGAGTCCAAGACGGAATTGACGGAGAAGCGGTGTCAACGTTAGGCGTGCCCGCAATGCTGCGACATTCCTCAATGACGTCCAAAGTTATGGTTGAGTTCCATGGCCAAACGGCGATGTTGGATATATCAAGACGATAGTCGTAGTCAGATATTGTGTAGCCCTGATAGGTAGTGACGGAAAGGGCGCTGTCGTTGAGAATACAATCCTCCGTAAAATATGTGGTAAGGTCAAGTATCTCACCATCCAGAAGAATGCACTCTGCACGCAGCGACATACCTTCATTGACAAGGATGTAGGCGTTTGAGAGCCGCATACACATTATAAAGGAAAGAAGACAGAGCATCGCCACCAAGACGATTGCAACGAGCGTCTTTACCAAATAGGTGATGGAACGTCGTGCAATGCGCATACGAAGAATTTTCGCCTGAATTCTCTTAATTTTTGCTGAACCGTTATTGCTTGTCATGCCAAACATAATATCACAACAAACAAATATTTTCAACCACCGAAAAAAGTTGCAAAAACCTAAAAATTTTTTTGAAAAAGGTGTTGACAAACAAAATGGTCGGTGGTAATATGTACAAGCTGCCCGACAGAAAAGCGAAAAAAACCAAGAGAGAGGCAGCGAGAGCACCTTGAAAACTGTATAGTGAAGAAACAAACAAGCCAGTCAATTCATTTGAGTCCGACTAGACGGACTCTGTAAGATGAAGACAACAAAAAACGCAAAG
>JAQUTY010000011.1 GCA_028694155.1 Eubacteriales bacterium | reverse complement strand
GGGATCGGTTTACCTTCAGCCCATAACAAGGGATCATTCCTATGTTCAGGAGCTTGTGCGCTGTGGGCTCATTACAGCCGAGGAAGCCAAGGTTCACCCAAATCGCAATCTCATAACACGAGCTGTGGGTACCTCAGAAATTCTGGACGTTGATACATTTTCGGGTGATTTATACGATGGAGACGTACTATTGCTCTGCTCAGACGGTCTGCATGGCGTGCTGAGCGATGAAGAGCTGTACAGCGGAATAACCAAATTTGACGACCTTGACGAGCTTTGCGAATATCTGGTTAAGCTCGCACTTAAAAAGGGAAGCAAGGATAACATCACCGTGGCAGTCTACCGTTATGATGGGGAGGATTGTCAATGATAGGTGAAATATTGAATCACAAATACAGAATTATTGAGCTTATTGGCACGGGTGGCATGGCACACGTTTATCGTGCAATCAATATGAGCAGCCGTAAGATTGTCGCCATCAAGATGCTCAAAGAGGAATTTGGTCGTGATCCGGAGTTTCTGCGCCGCTTTGAACGTGAAGCTCGTGCTTCGCTGCACCTTTCACATGAGAACATTGTTCGTGCCTACGGAGTTGGGCAGCACAACGGCCTGCCCTATATCGTGCTGGAATATGTCGAGGGCAGCACGCTCAAGGAGCTTATAAAGCAAAACGGCGTCCTCCCCACAAAGACCGCTATCAGCATATGCTGTCAGCTTCTTGATGCGCTTGACGCTGCACATTCCCACGGGATTATTCACAGGGACGTAAAGCCACAGAATATCATAATAAATTCCAAGGGCAGGGTGAAGCTCACCGACTTTGGAATTGCCCGTGATGTGTCTGCTTCCACCGTCACCTTCGCTGGTTCAAACGTTGTAGGTTCCGTCCATTACATATCTCCCGAACAAGCAAAGGGCGATTTGGTTTCGGAAGCCAGCGATGTCTATTCTGTGGGCGTCACTCTGTATGAGATGCTCACCGGTGACGTCCCGTTCAAGGCGGAAACGACCGTTTCCGTGGCATTGATGCACCTCCAAAACGAACCCCGACAGCCCATCGAGTTGAACGATAAAATCACGCCTGCCCTAAATGACATTATTCTTCGCTCAATGCAGAAGGATCCTCTAAAACGATACAGCACCGCAAAAAGTATGCGCTCCGACCTTGTTCGCAGCATACAGGAACCATACGGCACTTTTCCTCGAGTTGGGAATTCTGCACCAAGCAACGATCTAAAGCCTGTCAAGGCAAAGGTTTCTACTTATCTAATCATTGCTCTGTCAGTATTTGTTCCGATACTTCTCATAGTTGTAGGCATTATTGCCTATGGACTGAACTGTGGCGGTAATAAGACCATTCCTGAAGTCTCCACGCCTCCTGCAAGTGTGGCTCCACCCACAGACGTTCCCTTTGTCACCGATATTGCAAGTGAGCCTCCCACCGCAACGACGATAGTCATGCCCGAACTTCGCACCTTGCCCTTTAGCAAGGCACTTCAGGAGCTGTCACGCTATGGCTTTACAAATATTTTTGTTTCCATAGAGGAGAACACGGAAGCGGAAATGGATACAGTTCTTTATCAATCCATCTCTTATGGAGAAGTGGTCGAGCTTGACAAACCTGTACAGATTAGCATTGCACGACCCTCCAAGGGGCTTTACAAAGCCGATGTGTCCTTTACTTTCGTCATAAATGAGAATAACTCTCTGGTTCAGTTTGCATACGAGACCACCGACTACGATATAAAGTATTACCTCGTCCTGTATCAAACGACCGCTACCATCGAAAAGCCTAACAATACCGTTTTTGCAACTGTTTACAGCAAGGAACCAGCAGACCGAGAAATACTCCTGTTTGTAAATGGTGAGCTTGTTGAAAAAGCAAAAACATCTTTTTCGGAGTAGCATGGAGCAAGGCGTAATCATTAAGGGAATCAGCGGATTCTATTATGTAAAGTGCGGAACCAACGTTGTCACTTGTACTGCGCGGGGTGTTTTTCGCAATCTGGGCGTAACTCCCATCGTTGGCGATTATGTCACCTTTGAGCGTCACGCTTCGGGCAATGCGCAAATCAATGCTGTTCTTCCTAGGCGCAACACGCTTGTTCGTCCCTATGTTGCCAACATTGATATTCTTGGCATAGTCGTTTCTGCATCTGTGCCAGAGCCTGACTGGATGCTCATTGATAAGCTGCTCATTTCGGCGCAATGTGCTTCAATTCGCCCCGTGCTCATTCTCAACAAGATTGATGCCGCTTCAACAGCGACAAAACAGTTTATGGCGGACTATTTTGGGTTCACCTGTCTTAACGTATCAGCACAAACAGGTCAGGGCATGGAGGAACTAAAAGACCTGATTGGCAGCAACATTTTTTGCCTTGCAGGTCAATCAGCCGTTGGCAAAACCTCCATACTAAATTCGCTCCTGCCGAATGCTGACTTTGCTATTGGCGAGCTGTCACGCAAAACCGAGCGTGGAAAGCATACCACACGGGTTGCGCAGCTTATTCCATTTGGTGATGGTGCAATACTGGATACTCCCGGGTTTTCGTTCTTTGACACGGAATACCTCACAACGGAGCAGCTCGATGCCTGTTATCCTGAGTTTTTGCAGGCGCAGGGGTGTAGATACAGCGGTTGCAGGCACATAAGCGAGCCTGACTGCGGCGTAAAAGAATTGTTAACTTGTGGCAAAATGTCTACCGCACGATACCAAAGATATGTTATTATAAGCAAAGAGAATGAAATGAGGAGAAAGCATCGCTATGATTAAAGTCGCACCATCAATACTGTCGGCAGACTTTTCCAACATGGGCAAGGCAGTTTTAGACCTTGAGAATTGGAAGGCGGACTGGATTCATTTCGATGTTATGGACGGCAATTTCGTCCCAAACATTACCTTTGGCCCCAATATGTGCAAGGCACTGCGACCTCTGACAAGCCTTCCGCTTGACGTACACCTCATGGTAGATCACCCGTCTGACTGGCTCGAACCATTTAAGGAAGCAGGCGCGGATATTGTCACCTTCCATGTCGAAGCCGAACGCCACATTCATCGTCTTTTGCAGCGTGCTCGCGCTCTTGGGCTTAAAACCGGTGTCGTTCTTAACCCTGCAACCCCCATTTCCTCCTGCGTCCATGTCCTTGAGGACTGCGACCTTGTTCTTTTGATGAGTGTAAACCCCGGCTTTGGCGGTCAAAAGTTCATTCCCGAGGTGGTAAATAAGATTGCCGAGCTTAAAAAGATTATTGATTTGAAGGGCCTTTCCACGGAGATTGAGGTTGATGGCGGAGTAAATCCCCAGACAGCAAAGCTCTGCATTGAAGCTGGTGCAACCATTCTTGTTGCGGGCAATGCCGTCTTTTCTGCGGACGACCCAAAACAGGCAATCTGCGATATACGCGGTCATTAGCCTTTTAGATCTGAATACGATTAGAAAAAGCCTTCGATTTTCCGATGAATCGAAGGCTTTAACATTAGTTCTTGGCTTTATGACAGTGGCAGCACAGGTTCGATGTGCACTATCCATCTAAGGATTGCCGCTGCATCGGCAGCAGTAATCTCGGAGTCGTTAGTGACTTCCGCATTGATCATGCCCTGCGCCGAGATGGGTGCAATCTTCACAATCCATCTGAGTATCAAGGCTGCATCAGCAGCGGTTACTTCGCCATTGCAGTCTGCATCTCCTGCAAGTCCGCCTGTATGTGGCGTGAAGCTGTCTATCTTCACAATCTCCGCCCTGTTTCTCACGCGGATTCTGGGCAGCAGTTGGTCCAGTCCTGTTTCGTCCGGATGCATACCAGTTGAGGCAATGCCCGTAATGCGCACCTTTGAACCGACCTCAATCCAGCTTAGATCATGTCCTGCTGCATTCTTCTGACAGGCAGCACAGTCGCAGTAGATATAACCGTCTATGAACACTCTGGATGTTCCGCTGCCATCATTTACCATGATGTACTCGACAGCTCCCTCATTATACGACACGGACTCAACTGCGCCCTCAATATAGATGAGCTTGCCTTGGCTTGTGTTCTCCATTGATTCCATCGTTGTGTTGTATTGGGCATCTATGGGATCAATGCTGCTGTCAATGACATATATCTGCACATCGTTCATCTGATAGTCGCCTTGATAGTTCCCAACAAAGCCACACGCCCAGACCTTTTGACCGATTGCCAAATCTCCGCTTACAGGGAAAAGGTTGATGCCGCCGGTTGCGTCCTGAACATAGATACTGTCAAAGAATGCCGTGTTGACATCGTGACCGCTTGCATTGGTTGTGACCGTACCCTCAATGGCAAACCACACGCCTGTTGTGGACTTGCGCACCTCACTAATAGGTGTTGTTTCGATGGCAGACATTATTATGTTGCGTGTCAAATAGTAGTTGACATCACGAACCTCGGCGGTGTTTTCGACCTCAGGTATCTGATAATCGTTGAAGAAGGACATTCCGCTGACGACCAGCAATCCGCCTCCCGACAAGGTTTCGCTAGAAACGAGCGTAGTGGCAGAACCGCTTACCGTTGAGCTGTTTGCATCTATGGGCAGGTATGGAGCTTCAGAATCCAAATTTGCATACGCTGTACCCATCGTTGTGGCTGTTCCTTTAATGACGGCGGAAGCAGTGCTTGCGGCATTTACGGACGAACCTGCATAGTAGACAAAGTTGCCCGTGCTGCTCTGCTGAACTCCTGCAAGCAATCTCGAATCGAACTGATAATTCGCCTCGGAATCAAAGGTGATATTGTAGCTCGAATTGCTTGAATGTGCCAAGTCAATAACCGTATCAACTCTCAATTTAGTATCGGTTCCAAGCGCATCAAGCACCGTGTTGAGCGATGCATTTGCCGCAGTTGCAGAATCGCCACGTTCACTCTTGCCTGTGACAAGCACGTTTCCTCCCGATGCTCCAAATGCAGAGATGGCAGCAAGCTCTGTGCTTGTGAAGGCTCTGCCGTTATTGTTCCACCCCTGGTAGGGTGCGGTAATGATAAGCAAATCAATATTACTTAGCGACTGAGCCGTGATAGCTCCCTCAATGAGCGTTACCATGCCGTTAAATTCCTTGGCTATCAACTCAAGCTGCTTGTAGTACTCACTTGCATAGCCGGACACATAATAGTTGTTGTGTGAAGCATCAAGCGCAATATTGACAATGTCGTCGGGCGAAAGAACGTTTAGCTCAAGCGTTGCCGAGAAGGTGTACTCCTGTCCTAAAATAACGCCTGTAACCTCCACCATGAAAGTCTGTGCGCCAACAGTCGAAGGCGTGAACCCTATTGTGTCGGTATATTCCGAACCGCCTGCAACAACCCTGCTCATATCATTGTTTGCAAACTCTACATCGTTTACCGAATATGTGATGTTGGAAATTGCAAAATCTTCCGCTTCGTCATTGAATACTCTTGCGCTGAGCATGAGGCTTTCACCCACAACCGCAAAATCGGCATCGGTTGTAAGCGACTCAACGCCAACCTTCATTACGTCACCGACCCAGATGGGTGCGGTCACAGCGATATTGCTGTCGGACTGGTCTATCCTCACATAATAGTAGGAATAATCGGGCGCAAGCGTAAAGTTGAATACGCAAGGTTCATTATTTATAATGACGCCCGACTGGGAGTAAACCGTCTTGCCATTGTTGGCAATGATAGATAGTGTGAAAGACTTGTCCGCCACATCGGGATCATAGACCGTCACCGCAAAATCGAGCGCAGCCGGCTTTGTATCGAAAATCGTGCCCAGCGGTTCATCATTGATAAAGTATGTCACCTGCAGATTGTTGTCCTCGGTAGCGTACATACGCATCTCACGCATCGCCTGAAGAATACCGTTCTGCGTAAAGTCATTCGTCCATGCCACATCACGAGCAGTATTGGCATCGCCCCACTTACCCTTGTGGTTGTCTTGGTTGTTGGCAGGAGCAATGTGCCAGCCCTTGTCAAGCGCACGAGTATATTGCTCGTAGCTGGGCCAATAGCCGCTGCTTGTTGTGGCTCCCTCGCCATTGCCAACCTCTATAAGCTTGATTACCTGATCGTACTCCTCCGTGTAGTAGGCAAAATCGTCAAACGTTCCGAAGGTGCTTCCGGGGTGATTGAACATTGAAATGGACTGCGGATACTCCGTAAGCAGATCATAATAGTTGCGAAGCCCCTGTCCGCCGCTAATGGTATAGGTTCCGTTGTTTCTCGAAACAAAACCGTCAGTTGCGTAGGTGTTCATATGACCATATTGTCCCGACCAAGTCATTTCATAGCCAAAGTCCGCAACAAACGTTGAATCGGTGTACTTATCTGCGGTCATGTGACCTAGCTCCCACTTGGATATTGTCACAATGTTGCCACTGTCGTCCACATAGGAGGTTGCCGTACCCAGATTCTTACCGTCCATTGTGCCAAGGTTCGACTTGCTGTCAAGATAGTTGCTGTGATCGGTAATTATCAGATAGTCAAGGTTCTTGGCAGTATTCTTGCCATAGCTGAACGCATCTTCAATGGAACCCACGCCGTCCGATAGTGTCGTGTGACTATGTATCTGTCCAAAGTACAGCTGTTCTCCGCCCGTCTGCTTTAGGGTGAAGTTGATGACAAGCACCTCGCTGTCAAGATAGCCGGTCATACTCGCATAAGCCTCAATATGCACGGGGAACTGATCCTCGGAGAAGCTCTTAGTATATTCATTTACGCTGGTAAAATCGGCTGTCGTTTCTTCAGCAGTACCGAAATTATAGATGACAGTGGCATTGATGGTTGCGCCTAAAGTTGCAGTCGAAAGCGTTATCTCCTTATCAGCCTTCAATGCGCCCGTGTATGCGGTTGACTTGACAGGTGCGCACTTTGACTGTGTGTAATCGAAGGTAAATACGCGCCCCTCATCGGTTTGGTTTGCTGCGTAGGCTTGCAGCGTGTAGGGCAGCTCAGTAAGTTCAACGGGAGAGCCGACATCAAAGGCAATCCAATTATCGTGCGTTCTGTCAACAAGATCACCCTCGTCCTCATCCTCCTCGTAAACGGGAGCAACGTACCTGCGGTAGTATATAGTAGCCGTATCGTCAGCACAGCTAAGGTCTATCATCTGGTTGATTGGCACCTCGCCTGCATCGGGATTTGCCGCAACATCAAGCTCACTTGGTATCATCGTGCCGATAAACTGTACCGCCGTGAAGTTCAGACTTCCCACCGAAGCTATCTCGCCTGTTCCGTCCGAACGCATATTGTCGGTCAAGACCCAGCGGATATACAGCTTCTCTTGGTCGCAAAGCTCCTCAGGCAGCTTATATCTGTTGATGAGCTGCATCAGCGCATCGTTTACATCACTGTGTACAACAGCGAAGTTGCTTCCCTCAATGTCCTCAAATGTGGTTCCGTCAAGAGAATACTGCATTATGAAGTTTCTGGGTCCTGCGCCTGATGCACGCAGTTTTGCCGAAAGCACAACGTCCGTAAAGCCCTTTGTGGATAGCTCAAACTGGAGATACCTTCCCTCGTTGTTCCAGCCCTTGCAGTTCATTGAGGACTTGCTCGTTCCAAACGGATAGGTTGTGGTGTTGCCCTCAGCATCGCCGTTGCTCACCACCGAACTCCAAGCGTATGCTCCATCGGACGCAAGCATTTGATGCGTTCCGCTGCCTGTGCCCTGATTCCAAGCAGCAATGGTATACTCATTGACAGGCTCGGTGGGCCTTTCCACCAAGACTATCCAATCCTGATATGCAATACGCAGATAATATCCATCTGAATATGCAATCAAGTCCTGAGCATTCTGTGTCAGAACTGCATATGTGTCCACTATATCGCCCTTTATTATGTTATCGAGCGTGGGCAGATAGTGGATGTTTACAACGCCTGTATCATCAATTATTGCGGTTGCAGGCGGCGTTCCGCCGTAGCCGCCCGTGTAATTGATGGTGTCCATTCTTGCGTTCTTGACGACCACATACATCGACTCGTGCGCCTCTGCCCATTCAGTATTGATTAGCTGTGAAGCGGTAGCAACAATGGGTGTGGGCATTTTTGACAGTATCACGTCTCCCTCAATCTTTGGGTTGATGATCTGTTCTAATCCACGATAGCTGGAACGAGTGCCGCTGATGGTCACAATCTTGCCTATCTCAACTTTTTTGAGCTGGCTAGCATAGCCACGGACGGTTATTCCTGCGGTATCGTCCTGCATCGTAAAGGTGGTTATCGTGCCGTAGGAATTAGTCTCAACAAATGTGACAGTACCTGTGACCGTAACCTCCGAGCCTTCCTGCAATGCACGGGCCTGTCTAATGTTGTATGATCCGTCTGCTGCCAAGAACACAAATCCAAAATCGTAATAATCGCTGCGAATTGTGTTGCCGTTTACAATTCTCTCTGCAAAGGCACGAATGGTGAGCGTATCTTGAGTTGTCGTTATAGGTTGGGTGTATTGGTTATAGGTTGCGCCGCCATCAATGGTATAGTAAATTGTAGCATCAGCAGTATCACAAAGAAGCTCAACAGGAGTGCCTGCTATCAGGGTTTCCTCCTGAGGCGATGTAATAGGCTCGATGTACTCTTCCATATTACCTGCCGAAATGCTGTTTTTCGGATTGGGCCACGACACAACGAAGTCTCGAGCATTATCGCCCGTGTAGGAACCGCCGAAGGGGTCAACTATCTCCCCCTCCTCGGCGTCGTTAGCACGAGTCAGACAGTAAAGAACATCGGGCGTACCACTTGCAGGTCCGTTGCCCAGATAGTCGTTTGGCGAACCCCAGCATACCATATCTACAAGGTTCGGGTCGTTTGAGCCCTCGCAAAGGTTGGAATCCTCAACCAAGGCAAGTTTGCCGCCTGTTGCCGAAATGGTCAAATATTTGTCGCCGTCAGAAGTTGAATTGACTGCCATAACGTCAACGTCCTGAAGGTCATATGCACCAACTTGGCTAATGCCTGCTGCGCATTGAATGAGTAGATATCCGTGAGCGCGGATTGATACGCCGCTTGTGAAGGTGTAGCATCTTGTTGCAGCCTGAGTTGCGGAAAACGGCTGATTCTGAGAGATGAACAGCAAAGACCAGTTTTCCAAATCGACTGTCTCTTCGGATATATTGCGAAGCACAATGTAGTCGGAGGTATAAAGCGAGCCCTTGTTGCCGCCCTGACCGTATATCTGTTCAATAACGACAGGCCCTGTGCCTGTACATGCTCCCATCTCCTCGTGAGTATTGTCAATGGTATAGTCAAATACGGTAGCATCGCCGCCATAAGCATTCTCAATGTAGCCGTATGCCGAGATGGGTGCGCCGTTATAAACGGTTATCGTTCCGCCGTTTGCAACGGTCTGATAGTCGTTTGCGCCTGCTTTATAGTAGATAACGGCATCGGCAGTTTCGCAGGTCAAGGTGACCAGCGTTCCCTGGCAAATAGACCCTTGGGACGGATCGGGGCTAGCCGTGATTGGACCCGGAGCATCTAAAAGAACTTCTCCCTCTGCCATCTTTACGCCTGTAATCATCAGATCGTCGATGCGGCATGAACCCGATGAGGTGATCTCTGTGATACCTCCGTCATGATCCTCACAGGACTCCGTACCCACACGAAGGATTCGCATATCCACAATCTCTGTGCTGTTCCAGCAGGGTAGGTTTATCGCTGTTGTTGTCAGCGTTTTGCCTGTTGCAGCGGTGTCCAGCGTCAGCTTTGCGCCCGGAACGTCAGTCCACACGCCATCAATCTTGACCTGTACCTGTAGCGTCTTAGGTCCTGCCTTTGAGCTTTCTGCCCAAAACGAAATGGCGACATTTCTGTAACCCGTGGTATATATCGAGAAGTAAAAACCCTTCTCCGTATCGCTCGGCTCACCGGTGAAGTCCCAGTTTGTAGTGCCGTATGCGTATGTTGTGTAGGTCTGGCTGTTGAGTGTTGTCGTGCCATGAGAGTAGAACTTTCCACCCGTTATTGTGCCGTTAAAATGCACCTGCTGACCGACATTCATAGATTGAGTGTAAGCGGCATCAGTCGTTGGAATCTGTCCGTCAATGCCCTTAATTCCAAAAGTCCAGCCGGCTATGGAGCCTTCCGCTGCGGTGGATACCCCCGCTTCCTCGCCAAGCGAAGCTACTGCTTTTAGAATCGGATATGCGCCTGTGTCTGCCTGTTTCCAGTCAGTGGCGTTGTCGTTTGTGTAAGCTGTCCTTGTAATACAGCGTGTATTGGTGCTCTTTGGTGCGCCGCCCGTTCCCAAATAAAGCTCCTGTGATGCGCCGACCGTTCCAACAAAATCAGCAATGTTGGTATTTGTTGGAATATTTGCGTTAGTAAGTCCGCTAACAGGCGTAGTGGTCTTTGCAAGAACGAGCTTTATCTCAGCTACGGCTATGTTCAGGCTGCATTCGGTCTCTGCACCAAAGGGTAGATCCTGCGACTTCTTGGTTCCATCTGCGCACTTAATAAGGTAATAGCCTCCGGCAGTGATGGAACCGCTTAGCGCATAAACGTCCGAAACCTGTGCGGCATTTTTTGAACTTGTCAAATACTGGATAGACCAACCTGCAAGGTCAACGTCCTCCGTTGAAGAGTTTCTCAAAAGAATATAGTCGTTGTTGTAATAATTGGCTGTCTCGCCGCTTCCGCCGCCTGCGTAATACTCTACGATATATACGCCGTCTGTGCCGATGTCAGCCAATGTAATCGCAGGTAAGATAGCTGCGATCATCAAGACCGCCATCAATACTGCCAATGCCCTAATGGATAATCTACGCATAATTGCACCTCACTCCAAAGATATAAAATTATATCATATAACGATAAATAAAAAAAGCCTATTTTGGAGTAAAATAAGCTTTTTGAAAGAATTGTCGAAAAATTCGACCGATTACTTTAATGTAACGACAGTAACGCCAGCATCGCCCTCGCCGTATGCACCGTCTCGGAACGATTGCACCTTGGAATGATGCTTCAAATATCTCTGCACACCCATTCTCAATGCGCCTGTTCCCTTGCCGTGAATACAGTAGAACTCCTTGCGTCCCGTGAGCGCACAATCGTCAATATAACGGTCAATCTCCAAAATTGCATCGTCCACCAGCATTCCCCTAAGGTCAAGCTCCAGCTTCATCTCCCTGACGTTTGTTAGTATCTCTCGTGCTTGCGGCTTCTTTTTTAGTTTTGTGTCACCTGTTTTGTGCCTGATGTCCGACAGCGGCACGCTGAGCTTCATTATTCCTGCCTGCACCTGAACCATTCCCTTTTGGTCGGGCATAGTCAGCACATTGGCATCGCCACGAATGCTGATTACATACACCGATTCGCCGACCTTGACGTTCTTTGGCGGCTCTCCCTCGATTTGTTCCTTTTCGACCGTGGCATACAGCTCGTCCTCACGCTTGCGCATGGCGTCCTTGCTTTTTTGTATTACTCGCTCAAGCTCTCTTGAGTCGATATTCTTTAGCTCACGAAGCTGTGCAATCAGGCTGTCCATCTCATGTCTGGTCTCTTTGACAATCTTTTGGGCGTCCTCCTTTGCCTTCTCCCTTAGCTGCTTCTTTTGGTCCGCAAGCTTCTTGCTCTCCTGCTCAAGCTCGTTGCGCAGTCTGTTGGCAGCCTCATTTTCAAGCTTCATCTGCTGGGAGTACTCCTCCGCCCTTCTGCGCTGTTCCTCTGCCCCACGAAGCACGTCCTCAAAGGCTACCTCCTCGCCCTTTAGATACTCTCTGGCACGGTCAATAACATCATCGGATAGCCCCAACCGCTTAGATATTTCGAAAGCATTAGACTTTCCGGGTATGCCTATGTACAGCTTATACGTTGGACATAGATTATCAACGTCGAATTCCATGGATGCGTTCTGCATTCCTTCCCTTGTAAGAGCAAATGCCTTTATCTCGCTATAATGCGTGGTCGCCATTGTCTTGACGCCTGCGGCTTGTAAATGCTCCAATATAGCCTGCGCCAAAGCCGCTCCCTCAACAGGGTCTGTTCCTGCGCCCAGTTCGTCCAAAAGCACCAACGTATTGGTGTTCGACTCTTTGAGTATTGATACAAGATTGACCATGTGAGATGAAAACGTGGACAGCGACTGCTCAATGGATTGTTCGTCTCCAATATCGGCATACACCTGATCAAATATCGCAACGGCAGAGCCTTCATCGGCAGGAATAAACATGCCGGATGCAGCCATCAGGCAGAAAAGTCCAACAGTCTTTAACGTGACAGTCTTGCCGCCCGTGTTTGGCCCCGTAATAATGAGGGTGTCATATTCTTCCCCAAGATGTATCGACATTGGGACGACTTTGTTTCTGTCCAGCAGCGGGTGACGCCCATTCTGTATGCGAATACGTCCTTGCTCGTTGAGCGTGGGGCGTGTAGCTCGCATATCTCGTGCCATGATTGCCTTTGCAAAAATCACGTCCAGCTCTCCTAGAATCATAATGCTGTTATGAAGCTCTGAAGCGAAAGGATCAACCAGTGCAGTCAGACCCGACAGAATGCGTTCCATCTCCTTCTTTTCATCTAAAAGCAGCTTCTTGTACTCGTTGCCAAGCTCGACAACTGCGGAAGGTTCTATATACACCGTCTGTCCGCTGCCGCTTTGATCGTGAATAAGTCCGTTAACCTGCCCCCGATATTCCGCCTTGACAGGAATGGCATATCGTCCGTTGCGCATGGTGATAATCGGGTCCTGCAAGTATTTTTGCATACTCTGGTTCTTGATGATGCTGTTTAGCTTGTCCTTGACACGATCTGATACGATGTGCATTTGTCTGCGTATCCTGCTAAGCTCTACAGAGGCATTGTCCGCCATCTCGTCCTCGGAAATAATGCACCGCTGTATCTCGTCCTCAATCTGAAAATGGTCGGACAATCTGCCTGCCATTTCCGTCAGCAGGTCATCCTCGTTGCCATTTTTGAGTATATCCTTCGCCTTTCTTGATGCTTTGAGGCAGGAGGCTACGCTCAAAAGCTCAGGCATGGTCAAAAAGAGTGCGGCATGTATGCGCTCCAGGGTGTCCCTTATGTCTGTAAAGCTGTCCACGGGCGACTTGCCGAAGCGTCTGTATATCGAATCTGCCTCCCAAGTCTGCTCCAGCAGTCTTGCCGCAGAATCCAAATTGCTTGCAGGTCTGACGCTGCGCATGAGTTCCCGACCAAGTTCTGAGGCCGTGTGCGTGGCACATATGTCCCGTATCTTGTCGTACTCCAAAGTTGTCAAAATATGTTCGTTCATTATCTTCCTAAAAATCTCTGTGTGCGATTCATTCCCTCGACAATATCCTCCATGCTCGTCGCATAGCAGCAGCGAATATGACCCTCTCCGAATGCGCCGAACGCAGTCCCGGGTATCATAACGACCTTCTCCGCCGCCAGTAATCTGTCGCAAAACTCCTCGCTCTTTAGCCCTGTACTCTCGATGGATGGGAACACATAGAATGCGCCGTCCGTTTCAAAGCAGGGTAATCCCATTGAATTAAATCTCTCGATGATATAGGCTCTGCGAACCGCATATTCGTCAATCATGCGTTTCATGTCGGCATAGTCGGTTCGAAAGCTCTCCTCTAAAGCATGTATGGCGCAGACCTGCGCCGGCGTTGGCGCACACAGCATGGTGAGCTGATGTACCTTTCTCATAGCCGAAATCAGGTTCTTGGGCCCTGCAGCATAGCCTACCCTCCATCCCGTCATAGAGAATGCCTTAGAAAATCCGTTTATAACGACCGTGCGGTCAAACATATTGGGCATCTCAGCAATCGAATGATGTCTGTCTCCGCCAAACGTCAGTTCTGCGTATATCTCGTCCGACACCACCAGTAAATCAGTATCGGATATGACCTTGGCAATCTCTTGAAGGTGTTCTTCCTTTAGAATTGCTCCTGTGGGATTGTTTGGGTAGGCGAGTAAAATCGCCTTTGTTCTGGGTGTAATTGCAGCCTTAATCGCCTCAGGCGTGACACGAAAGCTGTTGCTTGCACTGGTCTCAATCGAGACTGGAACACCGCCTGCCAAGAGAATATCCGGTGCATAGGCAACATAGCTGGGTTCGTGGATAATTACTTCGTCACCCGGATCCAGTATTGCCCTGAACACCAAATCAAGTGCCTGACTTGCGCCAACGGTGATAAGAATGTTGTCTATGCTAGGATAGCTAAGCTCGTAGCGTTCAAGCATAAAACGTATCAGCAGTTGTCGAAGATGTGGGTCTCCGGAATTGCTTGTGTACGCTACTCTCCCTTGCTTCAGCTCTTCAAGCGCAGGAATCCTAAATGAATCAGGTGTGGGGAAATCGGGTTCCCCAACTCCAAAGCTGATGCAATCGTCCGTTAGCAGATCGAAATACTTTCTTATGCCAGACGGAGGAATCCTTTGTACAATTTTGCTGACAAAATCCTTATCCTTCATACTCTCTCCCAAATACTACGGCATTTTGTTCATGTCGCCAATCACGATGGTAAGCTCAATCTCTTCGCCTTTTCTATTGACCGTAATCTTCATTTCGTCGCCAATGGAAGCAGCACGAATGATGGTTGTCATGGCATCAAGTTCCATAGTCTCAATGCCATTCATCTTCACGATAACGTCTCCCGACTTTATGCCTGATAAATCCGCAGGGCCGCCCTCGGTTACTGAATCAACGTAAACTCCTGCCACCAGCCCTGCCTGCTGTGCATCTATGTCATTTATCGCATACACTGATACTCCTATGCCCGGACGCTGAATTTGTCCGTCTGCAATCAACTGGTTCATTATCAATCTCACGTTGTTAATCGGCAGCGCAAAGCCAATGCCCTCCGCAGAAATGCTGTTGCCGTATTCGTCATAGCCTGCTGTGACATATTTTGCGGTGGTCATTCCGATGACCTCTCCCTTGGTGCTCATCAAAGGGCCGCCGCTGTTGCCAAAGTTTACTGCGGCGTCCGTCTGAATATACTCGTTGGTGAAGCCGTCAATGTTAATCTCTCTTGCTGCCGCACTGATAATTCCGAACGTCACCGTGCCATATAGGTCCGATGTGTCCAGAGGATTTCCGATTGCAAGTGCAAACTCGCCCACTCTGATTGTGTCCGAATCACCAAATGTCACTGGCACTAAGCCATCTGCTTCAATTTTCAGCACAGCAACGTCCGTTGTTACGTCCGAACCAACCAATTCTGCTACAACCTCATCTCCGTTGGAAAACAAAACTCTTATCTGTTCAGCATCGTCAACAACATGCTCATTTGTCAAAACATAGCCGTCTGACGAGACAATGAAGCCCGAGCCACTACCCAATATCTCCAGATCATCGCGTGAAGAATAGGGGCTTTGAGCATATGTCACCACTCCCACCACACTAGGTGTTACCGCTTCTATCATATCGGGAAGAGGATTATTTGTAGCCAATTCCCACACCCTAGCCGTTGCATTATCCCAGTCATAGTAATAATCCAGCGAGCCATTGTCGATGAATATTGCAAGAACCGCCGCCAGCGTGATACAGGCGACTAAAAAAATCGCCGTCAGAATCAATGCAAATACCTTTGCACCATGTGCGGTTTGTTTACCCGTATTTAGATTAATCTTGCCCTTGCCCATTTCTCTTGCCTCCTTCAAATTGTCGTTTCAATAACGGAGCCTTTTGCAGCGAGAACGTAAACTGTGTTCCCTTGCCCTTTGCACTCCTAACCGTGATGGTCTGTCCGTGTTGTTCAATTATTCTCTTGACAATGGACAGCCCCAGCCCTGAGCCTACCTGCGGTGATGGTGTATGCGCCTTCTCTACCTTATAGAATCGGTCAAAAACATGGGGAATATCCTCAGGCGGTATGCCTATACCATTGTCCTTAATGCTGACATATACCTCTTTGCGAAGAGCATACGATGAAATGTAGATTATCCTGCCATCGGGCGAATACTTGATAGCATTGTCAATCAGATTTCTCAGCACCTGCGATATTTGGGTGCTGTCAGCGTACACATTACACTGCTCCTGTGCGAACCGAACATCAAGGTCAATATGCCTTTCTACTATGCGTGCTTCAAAGGTGATGAGCGTTCGTCTTATCAGCTCGTTTATATCGAAAGTCTCATAGTTTAGAAGTATCGTGCCCGACTCTATCCTTGCCAAATCCAAAAGATCGTTGACCATGACCGTCATTCGTTTTGTTTCATCCAGAACCAGTGCTATATACTGACGAAGCTCATGTTCGGGAATAATTCCATCGTGCATAGCTTCCAAAAAGCCCTTCATGCTTGTCAGAGGTGAGCGCAATTCGTGCGACACATTGGCAACGAAGCTACGTCTGGTCGCCTCCAAATTCCTGAGCTGCTCCGCCATATCGTTGAAACTCTTGCCAAGTTGAGCCGCCTCATCTCTACCAACCAGGTTAATTCTCTTGGAAAAATCTCCCCTCGAATAGCACTGTACCGTGTGATTAATCTCAACAAAGGGATTTATGATCCTGCTGGTTACATAGTATGAGCAGAACACCGCAATTACTATTGCTATCAAAGCAAAAATGAACACCCATGCCGATAGCTGCCATGCCGCCGTGTTCACGTCCGAAATATCCGCATGAATCAGCAGCATATACGTCTGTTCATTTGCCGTAAAGGTTCTGTAAGCTGTAAGAACCGAAAAGTCGTTATGCCCTCGAAAGTATCCACGCCGAAATTGAGTAGTGTTGGCAGCATCATCGCTGATGCTCACATAGTCGGCATCCAGCTTGCTCATCTTCGAAACGTCTGCCCACTTTTCGTCTTGATAATACGAATCTATAGGATCATCGCCCACGTTAATCTGGACAAGAAGCTCATGCTGTGAGGCAACGCTCATTCCGACCTTGACACCCTCTTGCTCCGATACCATCATTGATTGGGCAATCAAATCGCATTTTGAGCTTAGGAGTTTCTCCTTTGCCGTAATGCTTTGCGAAAGCACGACAATAATCACTGCAATTCCCACAACGAGCAGAATACCAATCACGGTCATGCACTGCAAAAATAACATGCGCGAAAAAATGGTTTTGAATCTCGGTTTCCGCATCGGTTAGGCTTGCTTTACCTCGAATTTATAACCGACACCCCAAACCGTTTTAAGCTGCCACGCCGGCTTTTCGCCCAGCTTCTCTCGAATTCTCTTGACATGAACATCGACAGTTCTTGAGTCGCCAAAGAAATCAAAGCCCCAAACCTGTTCCAGTAGCTGCTCACGAGTAAACACCTTTCCAGAATGGGAGGCAAGGAAATAAAGAAGTTCAATCTCCTTGGGCGGCATTTCCAGTTGAACTCCATCGAGCACAACAGAATAGTTTTCAAGAGAAATGGTCAGATCCTGAAGCGTGATAGTGCGTTCTTGATCGGACGGAGCAGCCGAACGCCGTAATACCGCCTTTATTCTTGCCACCAGCTCATTCGAGTCGAACGGCTTTGCAATGTAGTCGTCTGCACCCAGCTCAAGACCCTTTACACGCTCACCCGTGTCGCCCTTTGCTGTAAGCATGATTACAGGCGTTTCACTTTCCAAGCGAATATCATGGAGAATTGACCAGCCATCGCAGCCGGGCAGCATGACGTCCAGCACCACCAGTGTTGGCTTTATTGTGCGGAATGCGCCCAAAGCCTCATAACCCGTAGTGCAGGTAAAAACGGAAAATCCCGCCTTCCTTAAATAAAGCTCAATGATCGCAAGAATATTGCGGTCATCGTCAATAACCAAAATCGAATTGTTTTCCATGCTGATCCTCCAATCTAATCAACCGAAGTAACGATGATGCCGTTTGCAAGCAGCAGATCGGTCGTAACTCCATTTCCCTCTCTTTGTGCTCCCGTGAAGCTCCCATCATATATCATGCCCAGTCCGCATGAGGGGCTTCTCGCCTTCAAAATTGCGTGGTTCACATTGTACAGCTTACATATCCTTAAAGTCTCCAATGCGCCAAATTCAAACGCATCGCTAACGTCCTTGCCCTCAATGTTTACAACACGCTTTCCATCGGGAGTTCTCTCGGACGGGGGGCGTGGCGTAGTCATTCCGCCAAGCATTTCGGGGCAAACTGGGATTGCCTTGCCTTCCTTTATAAGTCTGACGACCTCTTCGTCCTCTTTTGTCTGCCTGTCATATCGACAGTGCATTCCTGCCAAACATGCGCTCACAACAATCATTGCCCAATACCCCTATTTACACTAATGGCATTATAGCACAGCCCAATCGGTTTGTCTACAAAAAACAAGCGAGCCAAACGACTCACTTGTAGTAGTGTCAAGCATAGGTGACATTTTTCTTTTCAAGATAGCCGTCATGGGTATTGGTGGAAATTTTCGAAGCAGGTGCAGAATATTCAACCCACCTTGTCGGCGGTTGCCATCGGTATTATTGTGCTTGGCTTGCGACTGCTTTCCACCGCAAAGCCTTGTTCCCTTTGTCGCATCCTCGCCACGTTCAGCAAGAGGGAGCCATTTGCTAGCTCGCAAATGACTCCCTCTGTTTCTCATTCTCAGGTTCTACCCCCACTATTGGCATAGAACCAATTATTGGATTATTGCCTTTACTAAATCATATGTTGCCTTCAGCGCATCAACATGCGTTCGCTCGTAGCCGTGTGTTTCAAGAACGCCGGGGCCAATCAATCCGTGACGCACGTCATATCCGGCCACGAGTGTGACATCGCCATCGGAACCATAATGAGGAAGCATCATATCGAGTGCATAGGGAATATTATGCTTGTCCGCAAGCTCGACCATTTCGTTGAGCATCTGGGTGTGATAAGGGAAGCGTGAATCCTTGGTCACGATTGAAACCTTTTGCTCATCGGAATAATGGTCCTTACCGATGCAACCAATATCCACCGACAAGAAATCCTTTACACCCTCTGGTATGACTGCTCCGCCATGCCCAATCTCCTCATATTCGGTGAACAGCAAATGGACGTGTCGATTAAGCTTAATCTGTCCGTTTTTGACCGCTTTTGCTATCTCAATTAGGATTGCGCAGCTCGCCTTATCGTCCAAATATCGGCTTTTAATGAAGCCTGACGGGGTGATGCGGAAGTCCGACTCGACTGCAACGCTGTCGCCGCAGCGAATACCCAGAGCTTCAACGTCCGAAGCGGACTTGACAATCTCGTCCAGCGTCACCACAATATTTGTGTCATAGTCTGCAAGCTCCGTATTTTCGGCATCACTCATCAAATGTGTGCTGGGATTCGCCTTTCTCACCGTGCCTGTATAGACCTTGCCATAGCGAGAGTAGATGCGAACATTGGCATTTAGGCAGTAATAGGCACGAAGTCCGCCAACATTGATAACTCGAATCGTTCCGTTTGCATTGATGTTTCTCACCATCAGCCCCAAGGTATCCATGTGAGCTGCAATGCAAATGTCTCTGCCCTCGCCGCCAATATCCACCATGACTCCGCCCTTGTTCTGACGAACTGGCGCAAAGCCCAGCTTTGTAAACTCATCTACCAGATAGTCGTCCGCCTTGACAAAAAAGCCGGTTGGGCTGTCTATCTCCATTATCTTGCTAAGTGTGTTTACGATATTCTGTGTCATGCGGCCTCCTAGTTGATTTTCACTTGCTTCCAAGCATCGTTAAACACCTCGATAAAGTCGCCCAAGTCGTGGAAAACAGAGCAACGTTCAAGCGTCTCTTCAGTCGGATTATATGTCTCGTTCTCGGTGTAGAACGTATCAAGCCTGTCCATTGCAGCTTGATTGGGGGTCGAATAGTAGATATACTCGGTGTTGCGCATTGCAATCTGACCATCATTTAGAAAGTTGATAAAGGCATGGGCAGCCTCGATATTAGTTGCATTCTTGGGAATTACAACGTTGTCGAACCATACGTTGCTGCCCTCCATTGGCACGGAGAACTCCAAATCCTCGTTTGAGTCCATGCACATAAGCGCATCACCCGAATAAATCAGGCACATTGCCGCATTGCCATTTATCATCTCATCACGCATATTGTCTGTGCCGTAGCCTGCAAGCAAAGGACGCTGCTTTATTAGCTCGTCACGAGCCGCCGCAACCTCGTCCTCATTACGAGTATTAAGATCATATCCCAATCTTAGGAGCGATACGCCCAACGAGTCTCGCACACTGTCATACATCCATATCTTGCCGGAGTAGCTTTCATTCCATAGTGCATTCCAACTGCTTGCGGTTTGTTCATCAACCATCGTGGTATTGTAAAGAATGCCAACCGTTCCCCACATATAGGGCAGAGAATATTTGTTGCCCGGATCGAAGGTGTCCGTAATTTTGAGCTTGTCGGCTGCGATATTCTTGGAATTAGGAATCTTTGACATATCCAATGGCTGCAGCATATCCGAAGCAATCATCTGTTCAATGATGTATTCAGAGGGAAAGCAAAGGTCATAAATGCTGTCAGAGGAGCTAAGCTTGATGAGCATATCCTCGTTGCTGGTCATCTCCGAATAAGTAACCTTAACCCCCGTTTCCTGTTCAAAAAGGGTAATCAGCTCAGGGTCAATGTATTCGCCCCAATTGAGAATGTTCAGTTCTCCGCCAATCTGCTCATACTGGTCGCCATCAGCATATTCAGCCGTGACCGTCTTACTTGAGCAGCCCACAGTTGCCAGTACGACTGTTGCGATAAGGACGCAGATAAATTTTTTCATTTGTGTTCCTCCTACTTCATCTTTACTTTCTTGTTTTGCACCTCATATTCATGTTCCTTGCGAATACGAAGCACGTTTATTATAACCAACAATGCAACCAGCGGCACAAAAATGATAGTTGCAAGAGCAGGGTTAATTCCCTTGCGAATGACTCTTGAATAGATGTAGACCGACAGTGTCTTATACTTGTCCGCCAAGAACCATGTTACAACGAAATCGTCAAGCGACATTGTCAGAGCCATCAAAAATCCTGATGTTACTCCGGGCCAAATGTCGGGAATCACCGCCCTAAAGAGTGCCTTTATTGGCGTGCAGCCAAGGTCGAGAGCCGCTTCATAGAGCATGTCCGAGCTTTGTTTCAGCCTCGGCATAACCGAGAAAATCACATAAGGAATCGAAAATGAGATGTGCGCAATCAGCAGCTTGACTATCTCGGGTATCTTGCCTATCCCCATGTTCACAAGCATTGTGTTGACAAAGGCAAACAGCATCATAAAGGTGATACCGGTTACCAAATCGGGATTGACCATAGGCAGTTGCGAAACGCTCAATATAGCAGAGCGTGTTTTTTTGCGCATGGAATTTATGCCAATGGCGGCAGCAGTCCCTATGATAGTTGCGAACACGGACGACACAAGTCCGATAATCAAGGTTGTCATTACAGCCGTTCCTGCGCCGTCTGCGAACACATTCTTGTAATTGTCAAACGTGAAGCCGTTCCATGCTCCATAGTTTGAAAAATTCACTCGCCCCGTTGTCGAACCAGCGGCAAAATCGTTGAACGAGAAGAGTATCAAATACAGTATGGGAAGGTACAAAAACAGCAGAATCAGACCCAAATATACATATTTTAGAGAGGATGAGAATCGTCTCACAGCAGAGTACCCCCTTCCTTATCCTTGTCAAAGTGGTTCATAACCAGCGTGCTAACAAGAACACATATCAATAGAATGACCGCAAGCGTGCTGCCAGTTGAAAATCCTCCATGCGCTTCTCCCACACGCTTGAAGGCGTCCTCAATGAGGTTGCCATAGTATGACTCCTTGCTGTTTCCAATCAGGACAGGGACGGTGAATGCAGTAATTGCAGGAATAAGCACCATAGTCACTCCGGATACTATCCCCGGAATGGACAGCGGCAAAACGACCCGTGTAAAGGTCTGAAACCCGTTTGCTCCCAAATCGCGCGATGCTTCGATGAGACTTCTGTCCATCTTTGAGAGCGTATTATACAGCGGAATGACCATGAACGGCAGAAAGTTATAAACCAGAACCAGTATAACCGCCTCGGTTGTTCCCAGAAGGGGTGCTGTTCCAAATAGATTGGGTATCATGCTGAGTATGGACTTCCACGCATAGGTGCGAAGCACGAAGTTCATCCACATGGGAATGAAAAACAGGACGGAAAGAAAGCTCGCAACCGTCTTTTTCATGCGTGAAAGAATGTATGCTGCAGGATAGCCCAGTATGAGGCAGATGACTGTTGTGACAAGCGCAACCAGCACGCTCTTGCCCAGCACCTTCCAGTTTGATGCGTCTGTGATGGTGCTGATGCAGCGAGCAAAGGTAAACGTGCCGTTCTCCGTTCCCATGTAGTAGAACAGGAACAACATGGGTACAACGATGAACAGTATCATCCACACTATATAGGGATATGCAAAAACCTTGCGCTTCATCTCTAGTCTTCCTCGTCCTCACTGTGAGACAGCTCCAGTTTGTCCGCCGGCACCAAAATGCCCACCTCTTCGCCGTCCTCCATAAAGTCAGGCGAATAGGCAATCCAGTCGTTCTCCTCACAGGAAATCGTAATCTCATAACGAGTGCCCAGGAACATACAGCCCTTCACTGTGCCTGTGAGCTTGGCATCCTGCGGAGCCACCAACTCAACATCGCTAGGCTTAATCTGTACCAGCGCATTCTCCTTGTTCTCAAAGCCCTCAATGAAAACGCAATCGAAGCACACGTTATCAATATAAACCTCGTTATCGTCAGGATAGACCTCACAGTCAAATATGTTCGTCTGGCGTGTCTTTTTCATGATATGAATGGCGTCCTTGGGTATGGATATGCCCACACGCTGCCCTTGTTGAACAAAATCGGTTGTATGTACAATCCACTCATAGCCGCCGCAATCAACGCAGACCTCATAGTGAACTCCCATGAACACAACGGAAGCAACCGTACCCGAAATTCTTGCTTTCTCCGGCTCGATTATGTCAATGTCTTCGGGGCGAACAACCACATCGACCTCAACGTTCTTGCCAAACCCTGCATCAACGCAGCGGTACATGACACCATTCATTCGCACCTTATAATCGTCAAGCATGATTCCACTAATAATGTTGCTCTCGCCAATGAAGTCCGCAACAAACGTGTTTTTAGGCTCGTTATAAATGTCAGTAGGCTTGCCTATCTGCTGAATCACGCCGTCCTTCATCACAACGATGGTATCGCTCATGGTCAACGCTTCCTCTTGGTCGTGCGTAACGTAAATAAAGGTTATGCCGAGCTGTTGCTGCATTCGTTTAAGCTCGACCTGCATTTCTTGGCGCAGCTTTAGATCCAAAGCACCCAGCGGTTCGTCCAATAAAAGTATCTTTGGCTCGTTGACTAGTGCTCTTGCTATTGCAACACGCTGCTGCTGACCACCTGAAAGCTGATCTATCCAGCGCATACCATAACCCTCAAGATTGACAAGTTCAAGCATTTTGTTGACCTTCTCGGTAATCTGCTCCTTGGGCGTCTTCTTTATCTTGAGTCCAAACGCAATATTGTCGAATACGTTCAAATGGGGGAACAGGGCATACTTTTGAAACACCGTGTTTACTTCACGCTTGTATGGCGGCATCTTTGCAATGTCCTTACCGTCCATCTCTATAACGCCTGATGAGGGCATAATAAACCCTGCAATTATTCGAAGCATGGTGGTCTTACCACAGCCTGAAGGGCCCAGCAGCGTCACGAACTCTCCGTCCTTTATGTATAGATTGATATGCTCCAAAGCAACGTCGCCGTTGTAGTCCTTGGAAATGTCCCTAAGCTCGATTAAATGATTGTCTTTCATAAACTATACCTCAAAATGATGGC
This sequence comes from Eubacteriales bacterium, assembly GCA_028694155.1. Classification (GTDB taxonomy): domain Bacteria; phylum Bacillota; class Clostridia; order Christensenellales; family CAG-138; genus JAQUTY01. Next base: position 26,446 of record JAQUTY010000011.1, on the reverse strand, counting down.
GGCGTGCTGACCCATATTACCCTTGCCTCAGATCTGCCGCTGTTTGTCAAATAGTGTACTCCTGTGGGGTGAAAATAGAAGCTGTCTCCCTTTCTCATACGGTATCGCTTGTCGCCATCGGCGAGCACCACGGAGCCCGCAAGCACATAGCCGAATTCTTCACCCTCGTGCGGATCGTCCTCATTGGTATGTCCGCCCACACTCAAGGTCACTAAAATGGGTTCCATTCCGTTTTTCTGTGCGTTTGTAACCAGCCAACACACGGTTGAACCCTGTTCTGTCTCCTCCTTGACAAACATATCATCGGGATTGTAGACGACCTTTTCGTTTTCCTTCTCATTGAAGAATGAACCAACGTCCGATCCTAGAGCTTCCAAAATGTCCATAAGGGTAGCGATGGATGGCGAGGTAATTTCACGCTCCAGTTGCGAGATGAAGCCCTTGGTCAGCTCGGTTCTTGAGGCAAGCTCCTCTTGCGTCAGACCTAGGCGCAAGCGCATTCGCTTAATTTTTTTACCTATCTCCATTGCTTTACCCTTTCTAAACTTAAAGTTTAGAGTTTCTAAACTCAACGGTAAAATTAAAACAAATTTTTTCAATTATGTCAATACAAAAAAAAAGGCTTTTCGCCTCAAATCTGAAATTATTTTAACAGTGACAAATATCGTTCTCCCGTATCAGGCAGCAGGGCTAATATCTTCTTCCCCTCCATGTCCTCTCGTAATGCAACCTTGACCGCTGCAGCCACAGCCGCACCCGATGAAATCCCACAGAACAGTCCCTCGGTCAAAGCAAGCCGTTCCATCATATCCTTTGCCTCCTGCGTGGATATATCGACTATCTCATCTGCGAGCGATGAATCGAAATTGGCAGGTACAAAGTTTGCACCAATTCCCAATATTCCGTGCTTTCCCGTCCTGTTCTGCGTCAATAACGGCGATTCAAGCGGCTCTACTGCCACAGAGTACACATCTGTGACAGTTTTTAGTTTCTTAACTGTCCCCGAAAATGTTCCGCCTGTGCCTACTCCGGCAACAAACACGTCCAAATCTCCAAGGTCTTGGAGAATCTCATTTGCAGTAGTTTGCTCATGAGCAAGAGGATTTTGGGGATCGTCAAACTGTTCAATCACCACGCTGTTGAGAATCTGGGCGTGCAGCTCGTTAGCCTTGTCAACAGCCCCACTCATTCCCTTATCTGATGGAGTAAGCTCAACTCGTGCCCCATAGAATTGAAGCAGCTTCACTCGCTCGACACCAACATTATCAGGCATGGTGATGATTGCATGATAGCCCTTTACGGCACTTATCATGGCAATGCCAACCCCTGTGTTGCCACTTGTAGCAATGATTATGGTGCCGTTATCCCTAAGCTCGCCCCGTTTCTGGGCAGCCAATATCATATAGAGTGCAGCTCTATCCTTGCTACTTCCCGAAGGATTGAACAACTCAACCTTCGCAAACAGCTTGGCTTTTAGACCAAGCTGCATGGAAAGTCTGTCCATTTTTATTATCGGCGTGTTGCCGATTGCGTCAATGACCGATGCGTATATCATCCCTTGATTGCCTTGAGTGCAGCCTTTGCAACATTCTCACCCGTAAAGCCGTATTCTTCGAATATGCGTTCGGCAGGCGCAGATGCACCAAAGCCCTCAATTCCTACAACACAGCCATCCAACCCAACGTATTTATCCCAGCCGAACGGTGTTGCCGCCTCGACTGCCACACGAGCACGAATGGACTTTGGCAAAACGCTTTGCTTGTATTGCTCACTCTGCTGTTCAAACAGTTCAAAGCTCGGCATGGATACTATTCTTGCAGTATAGCCCTGCACGGACAATATGTCGGCAGCAGCAAACAAGCATTCGACCTCGGATCCGCTTGCCATCAATATCACATCGGGTACGCCCTTAGGCTCACGCAGAATGTATGCGCCCTTGACTGCGTCCAATCCACTATTTTCGTATAGAGGCAAATTCTGTCTTGAAAGGGCAAGCACCGTTGGAGCATTTGCAGTTAGTGCCGCCACATACCCTGCTGCCACCTCACGGGCATCTGCGGGGCGAAATACAATGCAGTTTGGCGTTGCACGAAGCGCAGCAAGCTGTTCTATGGGCTGATGTGTCGGGCCGTCCTCGCCTACTCCAATGCTGTCGTGCGTCAAAACATATATCACAGGTTGATTCATCAGCGCAGACAGGCGCAATGCAGGCTTGAGATAGTCGGCAAACACAAAGAATGTGGCGCAGAATGTTCTCAATCCACCATACAGCGAAATGCCGTTGCAAGCTGCCGCCATAGCGAACTCACGAATGCCAAAATGCAGGTTCTTTCCTGAATAATCAGCGGCTGAAAAGTCGCCCATATCTTTTAGATAGGTCAAATTGGACGGTGCAAGATCTGCGCTGCCCCCAAACAGATTGGGTATGCGTGCCGCAAGCCTGTTTAGGACGATCTGTGAGGACTTTCTCGATGCCATTTTGCCCTCAAATTTCCAAAACTCCTCATCGTTTACCAAATCAACGGCAAGCTCGGTTCGATGGTCCTGCTCCCATTGTGCCGCCAATGTTGGATACTCTTTGGCATAGGCTTTGAACATCTCATTCCATGTGTCCTCTGCCGTCTGGCAATCCTTGGTAAGCTCTGCAAAATGGTCATAAACCTCATTAGGAATGTCAAATGCGTCTGCATTCTGCCAGCCGTATGTCTCCTTCAATACTCGAATATTCTCATCTCCCAGAGGGCTTCCGTGCGCCTTTGCTGTACCTGCAACGGGCGTACCACGAGCAATGATGGTCTTATAGATAATCAGAGAAGGCTTGTCGGTGACAGCCTTTGCATTGGCGATAGCCTTTGCAATCGCCGCCGTATCCTCGCCGTCTTCAACGGTCTGAACATGCCAACCATACGCAGTAAATCTGCCTGCAACGTCCTCTTGGAAGGTGATGTCAGTATCGCCCTCAATGGTGATTCTGTTGCTGTCATACATGGCAATGAGCTTGCCCAATTTCATTGTTCCTGCCATGGATGCGGCTTCTGCTGCCACACCTTCCATCATGCACCCATCGCCCATAACCGTGTAGGTGTAATTATCAACAATCGGGTAGCCCTTGAGATTGAACTTAGCCGCCATATGCGCCTCAGCCATTGCCATACCAACCGCCATTGCAAATCCCTGTCCAAGGGGGCCTGTGGTTGCCTCTACTCCAACTGTATGTCCAAATTCGGGATGTCCCGGTGTTCTGCTTCCCCACTGGCGAAAATTCTTGATGTCGTCAAGTGTTACGCCGTAGCCAAAGAAATGAAGCAGCGAATACTCAAGCATAGACGCATGCCCTGCTGACAGAACGAACCTGTCACGAGCTGCCCATTTGGGATTCTTGGGATTGTGTTTCATCTGTTTCCAAAGAGTATACACCGCAGGTGCGCTGCCGATGACAAGACCCGGATGTCCGCTGTTTGCCTTTTGAATCGCCTCTGCTGCCAGGACGCGAATTGCTGTAATTGCCTGTTGTTCCATGATTTTCTCCTTATAAAATTCTTTCATCCTATAGTATATCAAAAGCATTACCTCTTTGCAAGAAAATTAACAAAAAGAGCACACCCGAAGATGTGCTCTTAGACTGTCAAAAACCCTATGGGTGCGGGGCGTGAGCCCTGCTGAATAAGTTCAAACTGGTGAACACAGTTCGCCCCTACAGTTTGCCCGTAAGCAAACGCAGTTTGCCAGAGAAAAGCCTGTGTTCTGTTGAGAGTTAGTCGTCTGTTACGGATTGCCGCCAAACAGATCGTTCCAAATGTCGTTTACATCGACATTGGTTGGATTTCGATCGGCATTGTCTCCGCCAGCGTTGGGATGCCATTCCGTTGCGGAAGTGGTCAATATGTCCTCGACTTGGAACTTAAGGACTTCAATGGTTGTTGTTGTATATTTCTTCATTTCTTTGTCCTCCTTTCCTAGGCTACATACGTGCCTGAGGCCGTATTCGACAGTCTTCCGTTTATCGAGTTATACAGGATAGCGCCGTACTCTGTTTCACCGTTGACCGTCACATATCCTTGGAACATCCACAGGTTGTCGCAAGAAGCAGCACCTGTTCCATCTTCGGTAAATCCTGTCATAACAAGAGCAAATGTAATTGTTGTCTCGTCATAATCGAACACCTTATAACCTGCTCCCCTAATCGCAGATACCAGCTCGGAAGTAGTGGTTGCTGCATCCATTGCTGCCGTCCATGTATAGGAACCGCCGGCTTGAGAAGTAACTGATCTGCTTGCCCATGTGGAAGCCATGGGTGCTTCTGTGTTAGGATCATATATATTGAGTTTGAAGCCATAGTCAATGACATCACCAACGGACAGGTCCTGCATGTCAGCAAAGCTGATTCTTGCGCCAAACCTGATAGCAGTATGATCAAATCTTGCTGCAACGCCCGTAGTGACGGGTGTGATTACCAAATTGGCGGTTGGCAGCACGGTGTATACAGCAGTCGTTCCGTCATGATATTCAAAGAAGTAAATGTCACTGGCATTTGCCGAATCAGATGTAACCGTGAAATTACCACCTTCAAAATGCAGCCATCTTGTACCATCAGACCTCTCCATGGTGAAGCTGTTATCTGCAACGCCATTTGCGAAGGTAAACACACCATTAGTTGTGTTTGTCGTCGAACGAATCTGAGTGCTATTCAGATGCAGGTAGTTTGTAGTTGTTGTCTGCTCATTGAATGCTATGCCGCCCGTCTGGTTGGATGCAATCCAGCCAATCGTAGAATCATCAACGGTTGTGGAAGGATCAAACACTACGCCTGCTGAGGACGTAACGGCAGTTGACTCATACTTGAGTCCATAGTAGGTGCCATTATACAATCCTGCGATGATATACTTCTCACCTGCTATGGGCTGCGTTTGTGACAGCGAATATCCGGTTGTTCCTCCGGCAACATTCTTTACATATACAGCTACCAAAGTAACGCTCTCGGCAGGGGTATATGTGCTTGTGTAAATCGTTGCAGGACGTGTTTCATTATCGGTATCGTAGCCGTTTGCCTCGCCCATCCAACCGATGAAGGTGTAATCACCCACCGTGTCAAATGCAGAGTCCAAAGATGCACTGTAACCTTCTGCGATGTCCTCGGTCTTGTAGAGCGAGCCTCTGTTCATGTAGGTTATGGTGTATACCTCTCTTAGGTCGAACTGGGCGGCTATCGTTACATTGCTCTCAACCGTCTGTGTTGCCGTGCCTGTTGCAGATACGCCATTGACCGTGAAGGACGTGAGCATCTGTGTGGCTGAATTTTCAGCAGCAGCCGTAATGGTCAGTATATCTCCGTGCGTGATGGTCGCACCATTTTCAAGGGCGTTCTCACCATTCATAACCGTAACTGTACCGTATTGGGGGTTTGTTACGGATATGCTCAGCGTATAGGTGTTCATTGCTACACCCGATACCGTGAACGCAACATCGGCAGTGACGTCTTCAATATAGTACTGATTCAAATCGGCATCAAACAACACCTCGTAATCCCCACCGTTTGCTTCGATGGTGAAATCCGAGTTCGAGTATGCGGCGCCAAGCACGAAAGTGAAGTAGAAATTGTCGCCCTCGTTAACTACCGTGGAGTAGCCTGTGGCAGAGGTCATCGTGAATCCATCGCCTGTTGCAAGTGTAATTGCATAGGTTGTGTCTGCCGGCGCAGTAGTGTAGGTAGTATTGGAGTTGCTTGTCTTCTTGAATAAATAAATTGCACGATAGGAAGTACTGGTGGCGTACATGCGGACCGCACCCTGTGCAGTTGAGTTCTCCGATACAGTTGCAACATCTGTACCATCATTTCCCGTCAAGTAGACGCCATTTGTCAGCAAAGGTTCGTCTTTAGCCGCAACAGTCCACTTGGTAGTGCTGTAGTTTGCATTGAATGCCAACTTGCGGCTTGAGAAAGCTGTCCAGCCAAGGAAGGTTTTGCCTCCGTCGACAGAAACAGTAAATCCATTGGTATTATTTCCGACAAAAGCAAATTCCGCAGCATCAGTAGGCAAGGTGCTCAATGAGCGAACTCCATCAACCGCCGCAACCTCAGTTGTTGCGGTATTGGTGTTCAAGTCACCGGAGGAAACTGTGCCATTTAAGAAATAGAAGTTGTCGGATGCAGTTGCGCTTCTCAATGCACCTATGAGGTATGTTCCTTCCGTAATGTTTGCCGCACTAGTAAGCACATATGATGTAGAACCTGTGCCTGCGGAAATGGAATAGACCGCATACAGGGTGACATCAGCTGTGGGCGTGTATGGATCTGACACTAAGGTCGGAGCAGTATTGGTATCTGCAAAGACCACCGAAGACCAGCCAAGTCCTGTGTAGCTTCCGATTGCTGTAGGTGTGGGAAGATCGACCGGATTGCTGCCCGACACGAAATTGATGTACGAAAGTGTGCCATTTTCATTGAGCGTAATGGTGTAGCTGGTTTCCTGCTGCATTGTTGCAGCGATGGTGACAGCTTCTGCGCCCATGGTGTATGTGTTGCCCTCAAGAGCTACATCATTTACCGTGATGCCGGTGCAATAGTAGCCACTATTCGGCGTGACCGTAATGGTCAAGACTGTGTTTGCATCAACGCTTGTCCCGCTTACAATCTCATCACCGTTTGCATCCTCGACAAGAATTGTGCCGTTTTCGGGAGTTGTAATGGTAACGGTGTTGCTAGCAGTAGACGCCTCGTAGTTCTTGGGTGCGCCCACGCGGTAGCGAGTGACGCTGGTTGAGCTATTATACTCAATCATTCCATACAGATTTACAAGACCGCCTGCAACCACGGTGGTGTTCTCGGAGTTTGCGCCGTCATATGCGACCGCTTTGTAAGCATTAAAGGTAGTACTGGTGCTGTCCGTCATCACGGTATCGCCACCAGCAACATAACTGCCCAGCGTTACATTGGAAATGCAGACCAACTCTCCGTTGATGTTGGCAACATCCGCAACTGCTGCCGCCCATGTTGCATACTCTTGCGCTTGAGGAGCAGTAAGTCCCGTAGGCGCTGTGACAGGTGTATAAGCAGTAACATTAGTGATCTCTGCAAGTCCGTTATATGGTGAATATGTGCCTGCAACATAGATGTAATCACCTACGTTGGCATTCTCAAGAGCATTGTTGTAAACCACAATGCCGTTAATTGCATCATTGTCGCTGTAGTCCTCAAGCACTACGCAGCTAAGAGCATCGGCCGTGCTTCCAGAGTACTTATACACAACCCAGCCCTGCACAGAGACTGCCGTGCCTGTTGCGAGCAGCTTTGCATCAGCTATGGAACCTATCCCCATGGGATTGGAGCCCAGCGCACGCTGACCGTTAAATGTAGCAGTTGCTGTTGCAAGAGTGTTGATTGCTGCCGTGACTGCTGTCTGCGTTGTGGCAGAGGTTGCAGAAGCATCGGCGGCTTCATATGCGGCGTAATATGTATCCCAGTTGGCGGTTGTTGCCCAGTAAGCTGTGGGTGCAACATCTGTGCCGTCTGCGGATTCTGTAGTAGCAGTAAGCAACGCTTCGGCTGCTTCTACTGCCGCCGTCAATGCGGATTTATCAAACAATCCTGCAGAGCGTTGAGCCGAAAAAGTTGTTATTGCGGCGTTCAAAGTGCCGACGGCTGTGGTTACCTGGTCCTGTGTTGTGCAGTTGTCTATCAGTGCTTCTGCCGTGTCTATTTGAGCGGCAAATGCATTACAGTTTGCTTCCGTTGCCCACATGTCAGTCACAGGAACGTTGTCGCCGTCTGCCGATGCGGTAGTACCAGTATATATTGCCGTTGCTGTCGCGACCGCCGCAGTCAATGTAGAGTAATCAATTACACCGTCAAGCGAATATGTCGCAGTTAATGTTACGTTGCTTGCTGGCATCAAAAATGTAGCGCCAGCGGCATATGTCGTCGTTCCATCAGACCAGCCTGTGAATGTATAGCCATCTGCTGGTGTAGCAGCTGCCAGAACCGTAACCTTCGCGCCTTCAGCATATGCGTTGCCATCGGTTGGAGCGTTGGAGCCTGCGCCTGCATCATAAGTGACGGTATAAGTTGCAGCAGCAGATTGCATCTTATACAAGTGCAGTGTGTTCATGCTGCTGAGTGCATACGGACGAAAATCCGACGTATAAAGCGAAATACCACGCGAACCACCGCTTGAAGAATTGGTGATGAATCGGAATCCCTCCGTGGAATCGAGTGATACCGTATAGCTTGTTGTAGCAGTTTGGTTCATCGCGAATCCGCTGGTGGAGTTGGTAACAATCTCGCAATAGCGGTCCAAGCTCTCGTTGTACAAAGTCCATGCACCCGAGCTTCCACCTAACTTCCAAACAAGGTTTACTGCAGGATCAACGATGGTGTCATCAGCCGTAATCGTTACAGCAGTAGCAGCAGGTCTGGTAGCAGAAGTAGCTGCTGTCATCGCACCTGTGTTTGAACCATTGATTCCGTATAGGATATAATACGCACCCGTCTCAAGGTCGTCCAAACTGGTGACTTAAGCAAAAGTACCTGTCGTGTACGCAGCATTTGTCGTTAATGCTATTGCCGGCATAAGTGCGAGCACCATCATCAGCGACAGTACGATTGAAAGAAATTTCCTCACTCTTTTTGTTCCTCCTGATTAATAGTAACGTCGAAAATAATCATAGTTCGTAAATATGTATTAATCATCTTTGCGCATTTACCACATATTTACACTACGGTATCTATATTTACAAATATACCTTACCACTTCGTTTTTTAAATTGCAAGGCTTTTGGCATGAAAAAATTTGTATATTACTGTGTTATTTTGTTCATTTATGGCGACTATATTTTGAAATCATTATGGGTATATGTATGAATTTTCTAATCAAACTTTTGGTTTATTATTCCTATATTTCTATTCCTATATTGTATTGAATTTTGCGCCTGTCGCCTACTCAACGTTGTTCTGCAAATAAAAACTGTGGACGCCCGAAAGTGTCCACAGCTCTATGCAATAATTATTTGTATTGAACTTCTTACAGATTGTACTGTGCGGAAATGATGTCAACAATTTCCTTGCCAATCTTCTTCTGTGCCTCGGCAGTCGATGCTCCGATATGCGGTGTGCTGCTTACATGGGGGTGGCAGTACAGCGCCTCGTTCTTTGCAGGCTCCTCGTTGAACACGTCCAGACCTGCGCCATACACCTTGCCGCTGTTGAGTGCGTCAAGCAGGGCCGCTTCGTCAATGTTTGTGCCACGGCTTGTGTTGATAATAATGACACCGTCCTTCATCTTGGAGATGCTGTCGGCATTTATCAACGGCTGACCCGGAAGAGAGGGTGTGTGCAGAGAAACAACGTCCGAATTTGCGAGCAGCTCGTCCAGCTCCACATACTTCATGTTCTCGTTCTCAAGCTCTGCGACCTTGTAGATGTCGTATGCAAGAACTTTGAGTCCAAGAGCCTGACAACGCTTGCCCAGTGCCTGACCGATTCTGCCATAGCCGATGATACCGATGGTCTTGCCCGCAAGCTCTATGCCCTTATAGGTCTTCTTCTCCCACTTGTTTTCACGCATGGTGTGACCTGCAATGGAGATAAACCTTGCCACGGAAAACATGTGTGCAATGGCTAGCTCCGCAACTGCATCAGAGCTTGCCCTTGGTGTGTTGAAAACGGTGATGCCCTTCTCCTGGGCATACTTGACATCGATATTGTCCACGCCAACTCCACCGCGAATGACGAGCTTGAGTCTGCCTGCGGCTGCCGCTGCATCGATTTGTGGGACTCGCACCTTGGTTGCGCTTCTGACTACCAGAACATCATAATCCTCTACTGCCTTGCAGAGTGCATCGGGCTCATAAAAGTCGCAATCGACCTGTACGCCCTTGGCTTGCAGTGCGGCTATGCCGCTTTTATCCATACCGTCTGTTGCTAATACTTTAATCATTTTGTTGTCTCCTTAGTTGTTTGCTTCGTATTCTTTTAGGAAGTCGACCAGAGCCTGCACGCCCTCAATAGGCATTGCATTGTATATGGAAGCTCTCAGTCCGCCAACACTCTTGTGACCTTTGAGGTTCTCAAAGCCTGCTGCCTTGGTCGCAGCAACGACCTGTGCATCCTTATCCTTGTCGCCTGTGACAAAGGGGACATTCATGACGGAGCGATCAGCCTTGTCTACCGTGCCGTGGACGAGCTTGCTTGAGTCAAGATAATCGTACAAAATCTTCGCCTTTGCATCGTTCATCTTCTGCATTGCCTCAAGTCCGCCGATTTTCTTTAGATACTTGAATACTTTGCCGCAGACGTAGATTGCCCAGCAATTTGGGGTGTTGTACATTGAGCCGTTGTTTGCATGAGTGTCAAAGCGGCAATAGGTGGGAATTTGGGGATTTAAGTCCTCACGGATGAGATCCTCACGGATAATGACGATAGCCAAACCTGCAGGTCCAATGTTCTTTTGAACGCCACCGTAGATCACGCCATAGTCGCTGACATTGCAGGGCTTGGAGAGGAACATGGAGGATTGATCGGAAACAAGAATCTTGCCCTTTGTATTGGGAAGCTTGTGATAGGTTGTGCCGTGAATGGTCTCGTTCTCGCAGATATATACATAATCTGCATCGTCGTCGATTGGCAGATCGCTCACGTCGGGAATATAGCTGTAATTTCTGTCCTCGCTGGACGCAATAACATTGACCTTTCCGTACTTTTTCGCTTCGGAAGCGGCCTTCTTCGACCATGCACCGGTCACGATATAATCTGCTACGCCGTTCTTCATCAGGTTCATGGGAATCATGGCAAACTCCAACGTTGCGCCGCCCTGAACAAACAGAACCTTGTAGTTGTCGGGAATACCCATCAGCTCACGCAGATCGGCTTCCGCCTCGTCAATAATTGTCTGATATACCTTGCTGCGATGAGACATTTCCATGACGCTCATGCCACTGCCCTTGTAGTTGAGCACCTCTGCTGCCACTTCCTCGAGCACCTCAACAGGCATTGTTGCGGGTCCTGCCGAAAAGTTGAAAATACGGTCGTATTTCATAGTTCAATCTCCTTGTTTTTTCTTTATTATAACACCTAAAAATAATAAAGCAACGAAAAAAAGGCGCATTTCGCGCCTTTTGAAAAATATATTTTTGAACAGCAAAAATATTTTTAGTTTATCTTTCCTCTCGGAAATAGGACAGTCCAAGCGAGGCAGGAGGCTGATCCTCTTTTCGCTTGCGGAAGGACACAAACAGCAGCACCGCAATAGTAGCCACATACGGCAGCATCTTGAACAGTTCCTGCGTACTTCTTGTAAGTCCGGGAATGTAGTAATACAACCAGCACAACGCACCAAACAGATATGCGCTCCATATTCCGCGCAAGGATTTCCATGTTGCGAATATGACCAGAGCCACGGCGAGCCAGCCCAGCGCCTCGATGTTGCCATCGTTGGCCCATGTGCCCTTGATGTAGTCCATGACATAATACAGACCGCCCAAGCCCGAAATGCCTGCGCCGATGCAGGTTGCAAGATACTTGTATCTGGTTACATTGATGCCTGCCGCATCAGCCGTTGCCGGATTCTCTCCCACTGCACGGAGGTTGAGTCCCTTGGTAGTACGATTGATAAATATGCTCAGCACTATGGCTATCACTATTGCAAGATACGTCATAAAACCATAGTTGAAAAAGAGCGTGTCAAACTCTCCCCAACCATCGGTAAGTGACTGAGTCCACCGAAATGCGCTGCTTGTGGCTGCGACCGAGATTTGACCCACACCGCCTGCCATCTTGCTCAACGTGCCGCCAAAGTAATTTGCGATGCCAGCCGAGATGATGGTAAGCGTAAGTCCTGTAACGTTCTGATTGGTGCGAAGTGTGATAGTCAGAAAGCTGAATATCAGTCCGCCAAGCATGGAACCAGCAAGCGCACACACAATCGCAATTATCATTCCCACAACGGGAAGGGCGTTGGCAGCACCAACTCCTGTTTCATACAGATATGCTCCAATGAGTCCCGAAATGCCGCCAAGGTACATGATGCCCGGAACACCCAAGTTCAGGTTTCCCGACTTTTCCGTCAATATTTCGCCCAAGGCTCCGTACATGATGACGGTGCCGAAGGTGACCGCCGTAGTCAATATGGAGATCAGTTGTGTCATGCGATCTCCTCCTTTCCTTTGCCGAGGTGGAATTTAATCTTGTAATTGATGAAAAACTCACTGCCAAGAATGAAGAACAAGATAATTCCCGTTATGATATCGGCTACATCGTTGGTCAAATTATAGTTCGAATACTCAGACGCAAGCGCAATAGCCCCTTTATCCAAGAATACAATCAGCGCAGCTATGAGTATCATCACGAAGGTGTTAAACTTTGCCAACCATGCAACGATAATTGCAATGAACCCCCTTCCGCCTGCCGTATCCTCAGATATGGTGTGATCTGCTCCTGCAACTGACAGAAACCCTGCCAAGCCGCAAATTGCACCTGATATTGTCATGGAACGCACAACAACATTCTTAACGTTGATAGCCGCATACTTTGCGGTTCTCTGGCTCTCACCTACAACCGCAATCTCGTAGCCCTGCTTGCTATACTTTAGATATGCAAACATCAACACGGTGACAATGAGCACGATAAACAACATTATCAATGGTGTTGCGAGCTTCTGATCTTCAGAAAGCCAGCCAACCTTTGTTACTGAATTGATTATGCCGACCTTGTTGCTTCCTGCCGGATGCTCCCATATGGGTGTAAAAAACAGCAAAAACTGCATCGCTATATAGTTCATCATCAAGGTGAACAGCGTTTCGTTGGTGTTCAAATAAGCCTTTGATATGGCAGGGATTACGCCCCAAACTCCGCCTGCAATAATACTTGCAGAAGCCATGATGAGCAGCAGAACGACATTTGGCATACCCAGATTGCCAAGATGAATCATGCACGCCGCAGCAGCTATTCCTCCAACCAGCATCTGACCTTCAGCGCCGATGTTCCAAAATCGCATTTTGAATGCAGGAGCCAGTCCCACAGCGATGCACAGCAGCACTGACGTGTCTCTTACCCAGTTCATCAGCTTGCGCTGTGTGCCAAAAACCCCCTTTGCCATCGTGCCAAACACCTTGATGGGGTTTAGCCCCGACAGAGCAAATATCAACAGTGCGCAAACGCACAGCGATAATGCTATGGCGGCAAGGCGAATCAACCAGCTTTTCCAGAACTGAATCCCAACACGCTTACTGATGCGAATAATGGGTTCTTTTTTATGATCTATTTTCATGCTTCCACCTCCTTGTTTGGCAGATGCATCATCATCAGCCCGACCTCTTCCTTTGTGGTGTTGCGACCGTCTACCAGTCCGCTGACTTCGCCTGCGCAAAGCACCAATATTCTGTCACACAGCTCGAGCAGCACGTCCAAGTCCTCGCCAACGTATATTACGGCTGCACCACGCATTTTCTGCTCATTCATCAGCCTATATATGGTGTAAGAAGTGTTTATATCCAGACCTCGAACGGCGTATGCGCTCATCAGAAGCGACGGCTGAGAGGCAATCTCACGTCCCACCAGCACCTTCTGGACATTTCCGCCAGAGAGCTTTCTTACAGGCGTCGATATGCTTGGAGTAACCACCTCAAGCTCCTCAACAACAGTCTTTGCAAGGTTGCGAGGATTGGCACGATTGGCAAAAGGCGAGGCACCGTCCTTGTATGAGCGAAGCAGCATGTTATCTGTCAAGTCCATGCTTCCCACCAGTCCCATGCCCAACCTGTCCTCAGGGACAAACGCAAGGCGAACACCCATGCGCTTGATGTCACGGGGCGTTCTGCCGACCAACTGGGTTGGCTGTTCGCCTTCTGCTGACGAATACAGAATACTTCCGCCCTGCTGTATAAACTGTAAGCCTGCAATGGCCTCCAGCAGTTCCTTCTGCCCGCTTCCCGAAATGCCGGCGATGCCCAATACCTCACCACCATACGCAGTAAAGGACACATCTTTTAATTTTTTGACTCCGTCCGCATCAATTACGGAAAGATGCTCAACGCTTAGGCACTCACGCTTAATCTCGCACTGGGGACGATCAATATTCAACGACACAGCTCTGCCGACCATCATGTCGGTAAGCTCCTGAGCAGAGGTAAGCTGGGTAGCGATGTCTCCGATGTATTCGCCCTTTCTTAATACCGCTACTCTGTCGGATATTTCCAAAACCTCATGCAGCTTATGAGTAATAATTATGATTGATTTGCCGTCATCCTTCATGTTGCGCATGACATGGAAGAGCTTTTGAGTCTCCTGCGGCGTCAATACTGCCGTAGGCTCATCAAGAATCAGTATGTCTGCGCCACGATACAGAACCTTTACTATTTCTAGGGTCTGCTTTTCGGAGACGGACATATCATAAACTTTTTTGTCTGGATTAACCACAAACCCGTATCTGTCGCAGATTTGCGCAACTTGTTTGCGCACGTCCTTCAAATCGATAAAGGCCTTCTCGTTCAGTCCAAGAATGATGTTTTCCGCAGCAGTCAGGACATCTACCAGCTTAAAGTGCTGGTGTATCATGCCGATGTGCAGGTTGAAAGCATCCTTGGGAGAGCGAATGGTTACAGGTACTCCATCCACAAAAACCGAACCGCTATCAGGAAAATAGATGCCCGACAGCATGTTCATAAGTGTAGTTTTACCGCTGCCATTTTCCCCCAGCAGCGACAATATCTCACCCCGATAAATTGTAAGATTAACTTTGTTGTTAGCCACCACAGGCCCGAAGGTCTTGGTGATGTCTACCATTTGGACCGCCACCTCATTGGTCAAAGTGTGTGTCCTCCTTTCTCTGTGTGAAAAAGCGGAAGAAGCAGCCTAGGCCGCTTCTTCCAATGCGTTGGTTAATTAGTTCAACTTTGTGATGCCATCGATTGCAAGATCGAAGTAAGGTGCGCTGCGGAACTCGGACTCATGGAAGTAACCGTCCGTGATGCACTCGATCTGCTCGCCAACATACTGAACTGCGCTGTAATCGGCATTCATGGTGGAGAAATCGAACACACGAGTTGTTACAGCTTCTCCTCCGACTGTGAAGGTGTTGGTGTCAAATACATGCAGCGTGCCGTCCTTGATGCCTGCGATTGCCGCATCGACCGCTTCCTGTGTGCCTGCTGCGCAGGATGCACCCAGAGCAGAGATCATAACTGCATCTTCGTCATAGCCGCCCGACCAATCATGCTTGACTTCCTCGCCGTTGATGAATGCTTTGAGAATGTCATAGTAGAGCTTGGACCAGTTGTTCTGTGCGCTTGTCAAAGCTGCGTTGGGTGCAACGTTCAGCATGTCAATATTGTAGCCCACGCTGTATGCAATGGTGCCGTTTGCCAGAGCTGCTTCAACTGCGGACGGTGCGCCCGTGGAGTCTGCATGCTGACCAATGATGACGCAACCGCGTGCCATCAGAGCCTTTGCAGCCTCGGATTCCTTGTTCAGATCGAACCAAGAGCTTGTGAACTGTACTTCCATGTAAGCTTCGGGGACAATTGACTTGATGCCAAGATAGAATGCGGTGTAACCAGATACCACCTCTGCATACGGGAATGCGCCAACGTATCCAACAAGGGGATCGGTAACTGTGCCGTTGTCCATCAGCTCTTTGAGCTTCATGCCTGCAACGATGCCCGATACATAGCGGGACTCATAGGTGTGCGGGAACAGATTGACCACATTTGCAAGGCCGCAAACGTTGGCTGTGTCGCCTGTTGCGGGGCAGAAAATGATTTCGGGATATTCCTCTGCCGCCTGAACCATGAAGGACTGATGACCGAAGCTGTTCGAGAAGATGATGTTGCAGCCCATCTCGGCAAGCTCGACTGCTGTGTCATAGCACACAGAGGTCTCAGGAATGACGTACTTCCAGTTGATCTGATCATCCTTGATGCCCAAGTCGGCAGCTGCCTTCTTGATGCCTTCGATGTGCGCATAGGTGTATCCCTCGTTCTCATCACCAACGAGAATGACGCCGATCTTGATATCAGCTCCCGCTACGGGTTCTTCCGGATTTGCAGGATCTTCAGGTACGGGGTCGGTGGTCTTTGTGCATGCTGCAAACGCCATGACCATGCAAAGAACCAACAGGATTGCCAATAGTTTCTTCATTTGAATTCCTCCCAAAAATATTTTGTTTTTTATTGAAACACGTTACCGTGTTGCAACCTTATTTAATGCGGCCGCTGGCTTCAAGTGCCTTGATATCCGGATCGCACTTAAACGGCTCCCCCGCCGCCTTCATCGCATTGTTTACGTCCTTTAGTCCGCTTCCGGTGGAAATAACGGTTACGCTCTCGCTTGGCTTGATAATTCCCATCTCGACAGCCTTCTTAACACCTGCTGTCGCCGTTACTCCTGCCGGCTCGGAAAAGACTCCCTCCGTCCTTCCCAGCAGACGCATCGCAGCTAGTATCTCATCGTCAGAAACGGCAAGCCATCTTCCGTTGCTGTCACGAACGGCTCTTTGCGCCTTCTTGGGATTTCTTGGCACTCCAACCGCAATGCTGTCAGCAAGGGTGTTTTCGGGAGTAGGAACCAACTCGCCGCCATTGGCATCTACAAACGGGCAACAGCCCTCGGATTGAACTCCCAAAATCCTCGGTATGCGATCAATCAACCCCATCTGCTTTAGATCGTAGAAGCCGTTGTATACTCCTCCAATTGTGCAGCCGTCTCCAACAGACACAGCCACCCAATCGGTCGGTTCGAAGTTCTGTTGTTCGGCAATTTCCAATGCGACCGTCTTTTTGCCCTCGGTCAAAATCGGATTGATGCCTGCATTTCTGTTATAGAAGCCCCACTTGTCAATGGCGGCCTTGGATAGCTCAAAGGTTTGGCGGTAATCGCCACGCACCGATACCACGTTGGCTCCGAATATCAATAGCTGAGCAACCTTACCCATTGGGGCGCGCTCGGGGACAAAGATTACGGTCTTTAGTCCCATTCTGGCAGAGTTGCCGGCGCACGAGGAAGCTGCATTGCCCGTTGACGAACAGGAAATGGTGTCATATCCGAGTTCCAGTGCCTTTGCAACTGCCACGCCCGATGCTCTGTCCTTCAATGATGCAGTCGGATTGATGCCATCGTCCTTGATAAAGAGCTTGTCCAATCCAAGCTGGCGACCCAGTCGCAGTGACTCATACATCGGTGTCCAACCAATACGCAAAAACTTTGACAGTCCCTCGCCCTTCAGCGGCATGAGCGCACGATAACGCCACATGCTGTTGTCACCATCTGCCTTCAGCGTTTCACGATTCAACACTTTTTTGACTTCGTTATAGTCAAACACGATATCTAAAATGCCCTTCTCACCACAGGCAGGACAGGTCATCAGCTCAGGACCATAGTCATATTCTTTTTTGCACAATGTGCAACGGTATCCTAAAATGCGATTCATTTCATTCATCCTTCATGAATATTTATAAGTCATTCTAGCACATAAAATTATTTTTGTACAGATAAAAATTTTTTGGATTAAAATTTATTTGAAGCGTTGCCATCAGGGAGGAATCATAGTATAATAAGGTATATTTTTTAGAATGAGGAGAGTATGCAATGTATTTGATCGGTAACGGTCGGGTAATTACCCGCAACGGAAACGAGTTTTTTGACAACGGCGCAGTAGTCGTGGACGGACGCTATATTAAGGAAGTCGGCGACTATACTTCTGTTAAAGCAAAGTATCCCACAGCGGAGTTTGTCGATGCGCACGGTGGCGTTATCATGCCCGGACTTATCAACACTCATAACCATATTTACAGTGCATTTGCTCGTGGCTTGTCGCTCAAGGGCTATGCACCGCACGATTTTATGGATATTTTGGATGGTATGTGGTGGCGCATAGATCGCTGCTTGACCCGTGAAAATGACCTGTATTCGGCGTATGCGGTGTTTATCGACAGCATTAAAAACGGCGTTACAACGACCTTTGACCATCATGCAAGCTACTTTGACATTCCTGACAGTCTTGACATGATAGCGCAGGCTGCAACCGAGCTTGGTGTTCGTGCATCGCTCTGCTATGAGGTCAGCGACCGTGATGGCGAAGAAAAGCGAATGCAGTCCATTCTAGAAAATGAACGCTTCATCAAGCGTGCGCAAAAGGACGACAGCGATATGCTCAAGGGTCTGATGGGTCTGCACGCTTCGTTCACCGTGTCCGAAAAAACGCTTGAGGATTGCCTTGCTCACGGTGGCAAGGACGCAGGCTTCCACGTCCACTGTGCCGAGGGCCCCGCTGATTTGCAGCACTCCTTGGACACCTATGGAAAGCGCATAATTACACGCTTCTATGATTCAGGGATTCTTGGCGACAAAACCCTTGCAATTCATTGTGTGCATATCAACCGTGCCGAAATGCAGCTGCTCAAGGTCACCAATACCGCTGTTGTCAACAACCCCGAATCGAACATGGGCAATGCAGTTGGCTGCAGTCCCGTTATCCAAATGTTCAAAGAAGGTCTGCTGATGGGACTTGGCACAGACGGCTACACCAACGATATTTTGGAGAGCTACAAGGTTGGCAACGTGATTCAAAAGCACAACCTGTGCGATCCTACGGTGGCATGGGGTGAGTTCCCAACCATGCTGTTTGACGGAAATGCGACCATTGCAAACCGCTATTTCAACGCTCCCCTTGGTATTCTCAAGGAGGGCGCATATGCAGACGTTATCATCACCGACTATGATCCGCTTACGCCCATGAACGGCGACAACTGCAACGGTCACATACTCTTTGGCATGAACGGCAGAAGCGTTGTTACTACCATGTGCAACGGCAAGCTGCTCATGAAGGACAGAGAACTGTTGGTCTGCGATGAAAAAGAAATCATGGCAAAGTGTCGCCAGAGTGCGCAAAAGCTCTGGAACACATTAAACGCATAGAATTTAGGAGGAAAGAAAATGTCTGACAGAATGACCCCCATTCCCTTTGCCGAGTTGATGAACTGGATTCTTGAGGAGCAAAAGTGTGGCAGCGTTTTTGGCGTTCGCCGTGCATTTGTGCCGCACAAGGACAAGCTGCTTTCCATATTCGGAGAGAAGTTGGAGACACCCTTTGGCCCTGCCGCCGGCCCTCACACACAGCTTACTCAAAACCTCATTGCCGCCTATTACGCAGGCAGCAGATTCTTTGAGTTAAAGACCGTTCAGATTATGGACGGGGACGAGCTTGCCGCCTGCATAGGCAAGCCTTGTATTCTTGCCAATGACGAAGGCTACAACTGCGAATGGTCAACCGAGCTAAGGGTTGAGCAGGCTTTTGGGGAGTATGCTAAGGGCTGGTTCGCACTCAAGCTCCTCTCTAAGGAATTTGGTTGGGGCAATCCCGATGGTTTCATATTCAACATGAGCGTGGGTTATAATTTTGAGGGCATCACCTCCGCCAAGATTGATGCGTTCATTGAAGGTCTGAAGGACGCAACAGGTACGGCTGCTTGGAACGAATGCAGGCAATGGGCAAAGGACAACCTTGCAAGGTTCTCCAATGTTGATGAGGCATATATAGACGCCATCAATCCGCACATCTGCACCTCCATCACTCTTTCTACCCTTCACGGCTGTCCTCCTCAGGAGATTGAGCGCATCGCCTCATACCTAATTGACGTTAAAAAGCTCAACACCTTCGTTAAATGCAATCCCACCATTTTGGGCTACGACTTTGCACGAAAGACGCTCGATGGTTTGGGCTTTGACTACATCGCATTTGATGAGCACCATTTCAATGAGGATTTACAGTACAAGGACGCTGTCCCCATGTTTAAGCGTCTGTTGGCACTTGCAGATAAGAATAACGTTTCGTTCGGTCTAAAGCTCAGCAACACCTTCCCCGTTGACGTCACTGGTGGCGAGCTGCCAAGCGGCGAAATGTATATGTCGGGTCGCTCGCTCTATCCGTTGACCATCGAGATGGCAAGGCGCATGAGTGAAGAATTTGACGGCAAGCTGCGCCTGTCTTTTTCGGGCGGCATTGATGTGTTCAACATCAAAGAAGTGTTCGAGGCCGGTATTTGGCCCATCACTCTTGCCACCACGCTACTGAAAACCGGTGGCTATCAACGCTTGACACAGATGGCCGATTTGTTAAACTCCCTGCCTTATGAGCCGTTTGACGGAGTGAATGTCGGCAAGGTCGAACGCCTTTCAAAGGCGGCCAGAGTCTCCAGCCGCAATCAAAAAGGGATTAAGCCACAGCCTAAGCGCAAAATCAATGATCAGGTACCCCTTGTAGATTGTTACATCTCGCCCTGCACATATGGCTGCCCAATCGGTCAGGATATTCCGCAATACACGGAGATGGTCGGCAAGGGCAAGTATTTTGAGGCTCTCAAGCTCATTACCCAAAAGAATCCTCTGCCATTTACAACTGGCACTATTTGTCCTCATCATTGTACCGACAAATGCACCCGTACATTCTACGATGAGCCTATCCGTATTCGCAACGCAAAGCTGGCTGCTGCAAAGAATGGATATGATAAGCTCATGGATACGTTGAAGCTCGTTGACAAGACAAGCAAACATCGGGTCGCAATCATTGGCGGCGGCCCTGCCGGAATTTCTCAGGCATACTTCCTTGCAAGAAAGGGCGTTGCAGTCACGCTGTTTGAAAAACGTGCAGAGCTTGGCGGAATCGTTCGTTATGTCATTCCTGCGTTCCGCATATCAAATGAAGCCATTGCAAATGATGCAGCTATGATGGAGAAGCTGGGCGTTGATATTCGTCTCAACACGGAAGCTCCCACGGTTGCAGAACTCAAAGCCGAGGGCTACACGCACATTATCTTTGCCGTTGGCGCATGGGCCGAGGGTAAAATGAAGCTTGACAAGGGCGAGGGCATGAATGTGATTCGCTTCCTTGAACAGAGCAAGAACGGCACACTTGACAGTATCGGCTCGGACGTCGTTATCATTGGCGGCGGTAACACCGCAATGGATGCGGCAAGAGTTGCAAAGCGCACCGCTGGCGTCAAGCACGTTCGTTTGGTCTATCGCAGAACCGCACGCTATATGCCTGCCGATGAGGAAGAGCTGCAGCTTGCAATCGACGAGGGCGTTGAGTTTTGCGAGCTTCTCTCCCCCGTTGCCTTGGAGAACGGTCAACTCATCTGCGATAAGATGCAGCTTGGCGCACCCGATGCAAGCGGCAGACGCTCCCCCCAAAAGACCGGTGATACAGTTGCCGTTCCTTGTACGACCCTCATCACCGCCGTTGGAGAAAAGATTGAGCAGAAGCTGTTTTTGGACAGCGGCATCGAGCTTAACGAGCGTGGCGCTGTGAAGGTCAATGAGAATTGCATGACCAATATTGAGAATGTCTATGTAATTGGAGATTGCAGACGTGGACCTGCAACCGTGGTCGAAGCTATTGCTGACGCTGCCACCGTTGCTGCTGCCATTGCAGGTAAACATGAGTATTCAATCTGCGAATGTGGCAAGAGCTGTGCCCAGTCGTGCTACCAAAAGCAGGGCATTTTGAAGGATTATTCCTGTGCGGAGAAGGAAGCCGACCGCTGCCTTAGCTGCCAGACCATCTGCCAAGCCTGTGTGCAGGTCTGCCCCAACCGAGCCAACATCGCAATCGAAGTTGACGGAAAGATGCCGCAGATTATTCACGTTGATCGTATGTGCAACGAGTGCGGCAACTGCCTGATCTTCTGCCCCTACGACAGCGCACCCTATAAGGAAAAATGGACTCTGTTCAGCACCATGGACGAGTTTGACCAAAGCGAGAATCAGGGGTTCATTCATCTTGGAGGCAGTAAGTTCAAGGTGCGTTTGGGCAATGTCAAAACCATCGATATAAGTACCGATAAGGATTTCTATCCCGATTTGAAGTCCGTATTGGAGGCAATACTTTCTAAATACAGCTATCTGCTGTAATTTGGAGGATACTATGGCTACATTTTTTGTGAATGGTCAAAGGGTCACAACAGACAAGAATAAGAATCTCTTGTCCTTTCTTCGTGATAACTTGCACATCACCAGCGCAAAGGACGGGTGCAGTCAAGGCGCATGCGGAACGTGTACTATCCTGATTGACGGCGTTGCTACCCGTGCCTGCACTGTCAAGACCAATGCGCTTGAAGGGCGCAGTATTCTGACAGTCGAGGGACTTTCGGACTTTGAAAAGGACGTGTACACCTATGCCTTTGGTGAAGCCGGCGCAGTGCAATGCGGCTTCTGTATTCCGGGCATGGTCATGTGTGCAAAAGGTCTTTTAGATGTAACTTGCGACCCCACCGAGGAAGAAGTGCGCCATGCAATCCGCAATAACATCTGCCGCTGTACCGGCTATGTGAAGATTGTTGCCGCCATACTTTTGGCAGGAAAAATCTTGTGTGAGGGTGAGTTGCCAAGAAGTGAGAGCGATTGGAAGCTGGGCGCAAGGGTGCATCGCATAGATGTTAGGGAGAAAGTCACAGGAACAGGCTTGTACCCCGATGATGTTTACATGGATAACATGATCCACGGCGTTGCGGTGCGTTCCAAATATCCTCGTGCTCGTGTATTGTCCATTGATACGACCGCTGCCAAGGCTCTTGATGGAGTAATTGACGTTTTCACAGCAGCGGATATTCCCGGCAAAAATAAGGTCGGACATCTTGTCAAGGATTGGGACACCATGATTCCCGTGGGGAGCATTACTCACTTTCTGGGCGATGCAATTGCCTTAGTCGCCGCACAAACACGCGAGATTGCCCTGCAGGCTCGCGATCTTGTTAAGGTGGATTACGAGGTTTTACCTATGGTGCGCGACCCCTATGAGGCAATGAAGGAGGACGCTCCTCTTGTTCACAGCGGCGGAAATTTGTTGACACACAAACACGTTTCAAGGGGCGATGCCTCTGCTGCCATTGCACAATCTAGGTATGTCCTTTCCGGCACTTTCCATACTCCATGGACTGAGCACGCCTTTTTGGAGCCTGAATGTGCGGTTGCAATACCCACCGATGACGGTGTGAAAATTCTCTCGACCGATCAAGGTGTATTCGACACGCAGCATGAAACTGCCCCCATGTTGGGTCTTAGCATGGAGCAGGTGAAGGTGCAGAACTGTCTGGTTGGCGGTGGCTTTGGCGGCAAGGAAGATGTGACGGTTCAGCACATGAGTGCGCTGATTGCATACCTTACCAAGCGTCCCTGCAAGATGAAGCTATCAAGGGATGAAAGCATTCTGTTTCACCCAAAGCGTCACCCCATGGACATGGACTTTACCTTGGGCTGCGATGAAAACGGAATCATTCAGGGTGTCAAGGCAAAGGTTATCGCCGATACCGGAGCATACGCCTCGTTGGGCGGCCCCGTCTTGGAGCGAGCCTGCACCCATGCGTCCGGCCCATACAATTATCAGAACTTTGAAATTGACGGTTACGCCTACTACACGAACAATCCCCCTGCGGGTGCATTCCGTGGCTTTGGTGTAACGCAGACCTGTTTTGCCATTGAGTCGCTGTTAAATCAGATGGCGGACAAGGTTGGCATTTCCACATGGGAAATCCGCTATCGCAACGCAATCCGCCCCGGTCAGGAGCTGCCAAACGGTCAGATTGTTGATGAGTCCACGGGTCTTGTTGAAACGCTGGAGGCAATCAAAGCCGAATATGACAGCAGCGAGGTCAAGGGTATTGCCTGTGCAATGAAGAATGCAGGCGTGGGCGTGGGGATTCCCGACACGGGACGTGTCCGACTTGAGATTAAGGACGGCGGCATAATCGTACACTGTGGCGGATCGTGTATCGGTCAAGGCGTTGGCACGGTCTTAAAGCAGATGGTCTGCCAAATTACGGGGTTTGACGGCAGCAAGGTGTCAGTCGAACCTGCCAACACCTTTAATGCGCCCGACTCGGGCACCACCTCAGGCTCACGTCACACCGTCATTTCCGGTGAAGCTGCAAGGCGTGCAAGCGTTCTTTTGAATGAAGGACGCAACGGCAGGACGCTTGAACAGATGGAAGGTGAAGAATATTATGCTGAGTATCTGGCAAAAACGGATAAGCTTGGAGCAGACGTTCCTCACCCAGTCAGTCACGTTGCCTACGGCTATGCTACGCAGATGTGTGTGATTGATCCTTTCAGCGGCAAAATTCAGAAGATTGTCGCCGCACACGATGTTGGAAACGCTGTCAATCCTATCAGCGTTGAAGGTCAAATTGAGGGCGGTGTCGTTATGTCGATGGGCTATGCGCTTAGGGAACGCTATCCTTTGAAGGATTGTAAGCCCCTTGCAAAATATGGCTCTTTGGGACTGTTCCGTTCTGATGAGCTGCCCATTGTTCAATCAATCATCGTGGAGAAGGCGGGTCTTCCCGTTGCTTGCGGTGCAATAGGCATTGGCGAGATTACCTCCATTCCTACTGCGCCTGCAATTGCAGATGCCTTCTATCGCTATGATCACAAGTTCCGCACTTCGCTTCCACTCTGCGATACCCCGTATGAGTATAAAAAACCTGAGCCACCAACTACGAATGTTCCAACAAAGAAGTTGACAATCAACAAGAACGCTCGCTGCATTGGGTGTCTGGAATGTGTGCGTGCCTGTGCAAATATGTTCTTTAAGCGTGATGATGCGGAATATGCCTGTCTCAATGTGGTAGACAAAAAGGGTAAGCCGACACCGGTGGTGTGCATACAGTGCGGTAAGTGCGCACAAGTCTGCCCTCAGGGGGCAATATCCAAGAATGACAAGGGTGTGTACATTATCAGCAAAAAGCTTTGCACCAACTGTGGCTTATGTCGTGATGCCTGCCCCTTGCATGTCATGGTCGCCTCCCCGATTGCTCCTGTTACAAGCAAGTGCATCTCCTGTGGCGTGTGCGCCAAAGCTTGCCCGATGGATGTAATTCTGGTTTGCAATCCATAGAAGCCCATACAATACAGTAGCTCCCAAACACATTATTTGGGAGCTGTTTTTGACTACATTTCTTTCATCTGCCGCTTTTCGTTTTTTATCTCCCATTGAATTAGGAAGGTTAAAAGTCCACGAAGAACTACTATCGCACCCAGTATCAACAGCTCATTCCAATCACGAATAATCACTGAGCGCAACAGTTCTCCGCCCATCTTAAACGTTAGTGCAAGTGCTATTCCCTCCGCTAATTTCAAACGGGTATCGGAACGTTTTCTAATCCAGCCGATAAAGCCCTTGATTCCTGTGGCAATCAGAACTGCGACCCCAGCAATCTCCATCAATAGTATTGCCAGCTTAACCACATACTCAAATATCACGTTAATGTTCTCTAAGATTGCGTCAATGCCCTGCCCCTTTTTTCTTTTTATTGTATCATAGCAACAAGCATATGGCAATACATATCATTTATATTATCAGTGCACGGCAAGAACCCGACCATTTCTGATCGGGTTCTTTGCGAGTTGTTTGTTTCTCCTGCTTACGGCTTGAACGTGTCGTTCAATTTAAGTCCGATATCGCCGGGGTTTCCGCCAATAACATCTCCTCCGCCGTTCTCGGGATCCATACCGCCGGTCCAGCTCTCAGTGAGGACATCCTCGGAAGAGAATACCGCAAGCTGTATAATGGGAGTTTCATACTTCAACATTACACTCGCCTCCTTTACTGTGCATCAGGATAGAGGGTTGAAGCACCCTCGATCCTAATATTATCAATGCTGTTGTACTTCTGCAAGCCAAACAGTTCATTATTGTTTGCCTGGACAAATCCACGGAACACTACATCCTTGTCAGAATTTGCAGCCATGTTGTTGATAACCAACGCGAACGTGATAGTAGTCGCATTGTAGTCATACACCATGAATCCTGCTTCCTTCAGAGCTTCGGCAAGTTCGGGAGCCGTCATTGCTTCAAGTTCTGCCGTCCACTCAATGCTGATAATTGCACCGTTTGCGGAACCATAGAACTTCTTATTCATGACGTCTTGACCTAGTAGCTGTCCGTCAGCAACACCGAGCTTCGCATAAGCGTAGAAGCCGTATGTAAAGGTATCGCCTACGTTCAGGGCTGCCTTGATCTCATCGACATTGAACGATGCGCCAAAGCGAATTGCATCCCAAGTCTCCATCCTTGCCTGTGCGCCCAGTGTGTTAACCATTTGAGTCGGATTGATCATGGGAATGATCGTGCCGGCGGCAAGCAATTCGTCGCAGACTGAGCAGTAGGTGTCGCCTGTGTAACCTTCTGCAAAGTAGGTTGCCTCAAGAGCATTGCGAATCTCCTCGGTATGGCCAAGGGGTGCTATGCCTCTGGTCTCATACTCCTCACAGCGTGAGCAGTATCTACGCTCATAACCTTCTTGTGTGCAGGTTGCTGCCGTGATGACTGTCCACTCGCCAAAGTCATGGCCCAGGGCTGCTACTACTGTCTGTGCTACTGTTGCATCTTCGCAGCGTGTGCAATGGCTGCCTTCTGTCAAGCCAGTCTCGGTGCAGGTTGCTGCTACTGCTGCATCTGTTACGATGT
>JAQUTY010000005.1 GCA_028694155.1 Eubacteriales bacterium | reverse complement strand
TAAAGTATATACATATACAAGAGTATCCACCGCAATGCAGATTGACGGTTTCTCTTTGGACGCTCAAAAAGCGAGAATGAAAGCATTTGCTGATTTTAATGGATATGAGATTGTTCATGAATATGAAGATGCAGGTAAATCCGGTAAATCAATAGAAGGTAGATTAGAATTTGGGCAAATGATTGAAGACATTAAAAAGGGGAAAGATAGTGTTTCATTTGTTCTTGTCTTTAAGTTATCCAGGTTTGGGCGAAATGCGGCTGATGTGCTTTCTACCTTGCAAATTATGCAAGATTATGGTGTAAACCTAATTTGTGTGGAAGATGGAATTGATTCCTCAAAGGACGCAGGTAAATTGATTATATCAGTGCTATCTGCTGTCGCCGAAATCGAACGTGAGAATATACGCATACAGACAATGGAAGGGCGCATTCAAAAGGCTCGTGAAGGTAAATGGAACGGTGGATTTGCTCCTTACGGATATAAGCTCACAAATGGAAAATTAGAAATTAACGAAGAAGAAGCTATCGCCATACGTGTAATTTTTGAGCAATATATCAAAACCGATACGGGTGCTAATGGCTTGTCAAAATATCTTGAAAATCACGGAATTCGTAAAATTGCCAGACAGAACGGCAAAAATCCGCTGTTTGATGCTGCGCTCATTCGCAAGATTCTGAAAAATCCGGTGTACTGTGGTAAAATCGCCTATGGGCGCAGAAAGACCGAAAAGGTGCATGGCACAAGAAACGATTATCACTTGGTAGAGCAGGATGAATATATCCTTGTGGACGGACTGCATGAGCCGGTTGTGTCGGAAGAAATCTGGCAGGCGGCACAGGTGAAGCTCGTCACACAGGCGAAAAAATACGAGAAAGTCAACAAAGCGAAAGATACCCGGACGCATCTGCTTTCAAGTATCGTAAAATGTCCGATTTGCGGCGCAGGTATGTACAGCAATGTAAGCATTAAGCGCAAAAGTGATGGCACCAGATACAAAGACTTTTTCTACTACGCTTGCAAGCATCGCAGTATGAATCGTGGGCATAAATGCACTTACAGAAAGCAGATCCGCGAAGAACTGCTGGATGACGCCATAATCGAAGTCATCGTGAAGCTGGTGAGCAATCCGAAGTTTGCCGCCATGATGCAGCAAAAGATCAATACGCAGGTGGATACCACAGCGATTGAGCAAGAAATTGCGAATTATGAAAAGCAGCTCCGTCAAAGCTATTCCACTAAAGGCAAGCTGATGGATGAGATTGACTCTCTGGACACAGATGATAAGCACTATTCCAGAAGAAAATCAGATTTGAATGATCGCCTTTACAAAATATATGATAAAATAGAGGAACTGGAATCTCAGCTCATTGAGGCGAGAGCCAAAAAAAGTGCCATTGAATCCGAAAAGGTCACCGGCGATAATATCTACAAAGTCCTAATTTACTTTGAAAAGCTATACGCCGTTATGAACGAGGACGAGCGGCGGCGGCTCATCGAGGCGCTGATTTCAGAGATTCAGATCTATGAAGAACGCCAACCCAATGGTCAGTGGCTCAAATCTATCAAGTTCAAGCTGCCGATCATTGAAGAAGATATGAGCATTAGTTTGGACAGTGATACTCACGTTGAATGTGTGACACTTGTGACGCGATGAATATATTCGAGCGAATATACGAGGTCGTCAGGAGAATACCCAAGGGCAAGGTTGCCACTTACGGACAGGTGGCAAGACTTGCAGGCAATCCAAGATGGGCAAGGGTTGTTGGCTATGCCCTGCATGTCAATCCCGAACCAAACTCGATACCTTGCTATAGAGTAGTAAATCGTTTGGGTGAACCGTCAGTCGCCTTTGCATTTGGAGGCATGAATGCCCAGATAACGCTGCTTGAGAATGAAGGCGTACGTTTTATAAATGGAAGAGTTGATCTAAAAAGATATTTATGGAGTGGCGAATAGATGAAGACCTTGCAAACAGAGCGAATTATCCTCCGTGAATGGATCATAGAAGATGCCAAAGACTTGTTTGAGTATGCCTCAAGTCCCAATGTAGGGCCTGCTGCAGGCTGGATGCCGCACAAGAGCATCGAAGAAACTAGGGAGTATCTTGCGCTGACTATGGCGGACGGAGATACTTGGGCTTTGGTATATAAGCCCGAAAACAAGGTGATTGGCTCCGTGGGGCTTCATAAAGATGGCTTGCGTGGCAGTTCGGTTAGGTCAAAGAGCATTGGCTATGTAATGAATGAGAGCTACTGGGGCAAAGGTATCATGACCGAAGCGGTAAGAGAGGTCATGCGCTTTGCATTTGACGAGCTGGATATGCAGATTTTGACCTTGGAGCATTTTAGCGGCAATCAGCGAAGCAGGCGAGTTATATTAAAATGCGGTTTTATCTTTGAGGGCATACATAAAAATCATCATCGCTTTGACGACAAGATGATAGATTTGTGGACTTATTCTATTACCAAGGACGAGTGGCTTGGCATGGGAACGAGGCGTGCGCCAAACTACCGTTTCTATCAAAACAGGCAATGCGAGTATTTTCCGTGCCACAGGATAGACGATATAGAAAAGTTCTCCTGTCAATTCTGCTATTGTCCGCTGTATGCCAACCCAAAGTGCGGTGGGAACTTTGTACTGCTTTCAAATGGAGTCAAGGATTGCTCCAACTGTCTGCGTCCGCATGTGGACTATGACGCAATAGTGGAGCGATTAAAATGAGCATCAAGTGCCGAGAATATGACTATTTTTACAAAGGGCAAAGCAATCTAAGGATTGTACAGGTGTCCGATCTGCATAACAACAAGTTCAAAAACGGCGAACTGATACAAAGAATCAGAGAGCTTTCACCGAATCTGATTGCTGTAACAGGTGACTTTCTCGACCGTCATCGTCCAAATGACAGGGAGGAGTCACTGAATTTTTTCAAGCAAGCGACTGACATATGCACGGTTTATTGCAT
The DNA here is from genome assembly GCA_028694155.1 of Eubacteriales bacterium. GTDB lineage: Bacteria > Bacillota > Clostridia > Christensenellales > CAG-138 > JAQUTY01. The sequence continues at coordinate 155,435 of JAQUTY010000005.1, read as the reverse complement.
TGAGGGAAACCACGAGTATGCTCTTAAAAAATTCGTTGATTGGCAAACCCTTATAAGACCATACGGCGTCAGGATACTTAGCAACTCGTTCGAGGATATTACTATTATGGACAGCGAGCTAAGGCTTGCAGGAACGACCGAAAAGTCCACTGCAGCTCAAATTAGTGCGATGCAGACAAAGGAGAGGCTCACAATTACGCTGGCGCATAGACCCGAGCGCATAAACAGTTATCAAAAGGCCGACTGCGAGCTGGTACTGTGCGGTCATGCACACGGAGGACAGGTTCGGATATTTGGGCAGGGCTTGTTCGCCCCCGAACAGGGGGTATTTCCAAAGTACACACGAGGAATATACAAATGCGGAAGCACGACCATGATAGTATCTGCCGGACTTGGGAACACCGTATGCGTGCCGAGGATTTTCGACCCCTACGAACTGGTTTTAATCAACTTGAAATGTAAATGAAAATGGTGTATAATCAACAAAAGTGTGCGAGGAGAATGAACCAATGTTTGTAGATGCAATAGAAAAGGCGGCGACCTTTACAAGACCGATATACACGATACGCAGACGTTATGGTGACAATGCGATATTGAAGGACTGTGGGACATTGTTCTTTGTCAACGATAGCGGTGCCGCAATAACGGCAAAGCATGTTGCAGGATCCTTCCCTCTTGCCGATCAGCTTGACAAGAAGTACAAGGAGTACCTTACCGAGCGCAACAATCTGAAGCATGATGCAACATTTCAGTTCGAAGAAAAGCTTTTGGCGAAACGCTTTGGCTTTCAAAAGGACGCAATCACACAAATATGCAATTCGTTTGTCAACTGTGTTCAAGGAGAGCAAGGCTTAACCATAAAGGTGCATCCCAAGTATGATTTGGCTCTGATACAGTTTAATGATCCTCAAAAGTACCTTTACGGCGGACATGCTGTGTTTTGCAAAGAAGCACCAAAGGTTGGTACTTCGGTGTGCAGACTGGGCTATCCGTTCCCAGAGTTTACCAATTACAGATTTAATGAGGAAGCGGATAGGATCGAGTTTACAAAGGACGGAAAAACCTCAACCCCGTATTTCCCTGTTGAGGGTATGATAACCCGATATCTTAGCGATTCGGATCGCCTCTTTGCCATTGAGACAAGCACTCCCGGCATGATAGGTCACAGCGGTGGTCCCATGTTCGATCGCAACGGTCATGTGTGCGGAATGCAGTTTGCCACCTCGACCATTCGTCAACAGCTCAACACGCAAAATGGCAATCAGCCCGATGCTCAACCGATAACACAAACGTTCGAATATAGGTTTGGAACCTGTATTCATGTTGACGTAATCACTGATTTTCTCAGAGCAAACGGTGTAAAATTTGAGACGACATAAATTTGTCTTGGAAAAGAACTATTTGTAAATTAGTTTGTCAATCATTGACGCAAAGATGACGATTTCGTATAATTAGTTAAGCATAATTTCAACAGGAGGGAATTATATGAAGAAAAGGATATGCCTGATACTTACCATCATCATGGTGCTGGCATCGCTGGTATTGCCATCACTTTCGACAGCGGATGTTACTTTACTTGGAGATGTTGACCTTGTAAATGGTGTTACTTCGAACGATGCTGCCTGCATTTTGCGACACCTTGTGCATTTGGAGACGTTATCGGCGCAATCGCTTGAAAATGCCGATGTTAATCAGGACGGAGAGGTCACGGCAAATGACGCCGCCATTATTCTTCGCTACATTGTCCATCTTGAATCACAGCTTCCGCCCAGCGGTGGCCCTGTGGTGACTGCACCTCCAACGCCCACCGGAACACCAACGCCAACTCCCACAATGGCACCCAATCCCTCCATTGGCGATGTAAACCTAGACGGCGATGTGACCGCTGCCGATGCTGCTTTAATCCTTCGCTATATTGTCAAGCTGGAAACCCTGTCCGACCTTCAGAAGGTAAATGCAGATGTAACCTATGACAGCCAGATTACCGCTGCTGACGCTGCTCGCATTCTCCGCTATGTCGTAAAATTAGTTGGCGATCTTGGGGTATGGCCCGATCCAACGCCAAGACCCACACCAACAGCTACACCGACCCCCACACCAATACCCACTAATGCGGCAGGGCTGCCTGCGGTTGGTGACTCAGGGTTAATTGTTGCCGATGATGATCCCAATTATGACAGGATAATGAACTACTATCTGTATAAACGGCTTTGGACGAACGAGACTAATCCGAACAACACCTCTTGGTCTGCGTCTGAGTTCTGGTCAACGTCAACCGGCAATCAGTATTCATTCTCCTATAAGTCGGTCAACATGCAGGGTGATAACAACAACAAGGACATCATCGGTTGGGTACACATGGAGTTTTACGGCAAGGAGAATAACCGCAACAGTCCGTATTCGTCCAACATCGGCACTTCACAGTATAGAATCATCGATGAGCCGATCATGTACAATCCGATGAATTACTACTTTGACCACTCCTGCTACGGACTTGCAACTGACGGTGGTTCGCTCATGAGCCTTTACAACTCACTGAGCAAAAATATAGCCATTACCGGTCACAACTCTCGTCCGTCAAAGACGCACTTCCACCATCTGCACACCATGCAGAATGGCGTTAAGGCAATGGGCTCCACGCTCAATCCTAGCGATTACATTTTCGATATCTCCATTTTCGGACGCTCAAAGTGGCAGGTGTGGGCAATGTACGAGACGACCGCTACTGAAGCATCGTCAACGCTGACATACAACATAAGCTCAAGCTGCGGCGGAAACGTCCAGCAATGGATAAACTATCAGCTTACTCGCAGCGAGGTCAGCTTCAAGGTGTCTCCCTCGGTCAATGATCAGTTCATGACCTTCTACACCTGCGCCGATGCATATGACAGCGGAAACGATACTACGCCTGCAAGACTTTATGTATTCTTGGTCTATGTAGGATGACGCTGAAACGTTGCCTAATCTTTATATTAGTAGTTATCATGTCCATACTACCCTTCGGGGTGGTATGGGCTAATGACTATTGGGGTTATCAGCCTGAGATTTTAGGCGATTCTAACTTAGATGGCGTGGTCACAGCCGCCGATGCATCTCTTATTTTACGCTATTTAGTTCATCTGGTTTCCATCAATGATAATTACCAGTTTGCTCACATGGACACAGATGAGAATGGGCAGATAACAGCCGCTGACGCTTCGCATATTCTGCGCTACATCGTAAAACTTGGCAAGCTCCCATTCGATTCTTCTGCTGCAGTTACTATTGCGCCATCAACCGCTACGCCTGTTGCAACTACGGCTCCTAGGGTCACTCCTACGCCTACTGCTGCGCCAACAGCATCTCCAACGCCTTCGCCCGAACCATATCTATCGAGCGATGCAGGGTTGATACTCCATGCCAACGACCCATATTTCGCCCAGATTATGAATTTCTATGAAGGGCATAGCTATTCGTTCACCTCAGGTGGAACGAGTTACACCATAAAGACCGATTCAACGCACTGCAAAGATATTATTGGCTGGATATACATGTCCTTTAGCGGCCTTCGCAACGATGGAACTACAAAGCAGGTCGCAATCAACTATCCAATAATGTATGCCGCCGATTTATTTTACACTACACACAATGAAGATGGCGATTACATTGCTTCGGGGTCAATATCATCGCTGACAAATTCACTTCAGGTGAACAACGTAATTTCAGGACACAACTCTCGCCCCAACAAATGGAGATTCTATGACCTTCATACACTTCAAAACAAGATAAAGTCTGAAGCGTTCAACGGCAAGAGCTATCAGAATTATGATTTTAAGATTTCGCTCTATGGTTACTATGATTGGCGTGTATGGGCAATGTATGAAACTCCTGCCGATGAGCCTGATTCGACACAGCTAAAGAACTTGTCCTATAACTGTCAAAACAATGTGTCGCAATGGATAGAGTATCAGCTTTCACGGAGTGAGGTAGATTTTCAAGTATCAGTCAGCAATACTGACAAGTTTATTACACTTGAGACCTGCGGAGACATATATGATAGTGACGTTCAGTCACGCCTATACATTTTCCTTGTTAGGATGACATAAAGAAACAAAACAGGCGAGCAAATTGCTCGCCTAATATATTGGTCGATATTATTTTCCGGTTACGATTGCAACCGATGCAGAGCAGCCAAAACGTTGCGCTCCTGCAGCTTGAAGTTCGCAAATCGTCTGCGCCGTCTTTATGCCGCCGTCAATCTTTATGCCGATTCGTGTTCCAATCTGCTTGCGAACAAAGGTTACATCCTCTGCTGCGGCCTTTTTGCCTGTCAGGGCATTGCTGATTTTCAGATATGGGGCACGACTGCGCTCGATAATTTCAAGCACCTGCTTCTTTTCATCATCGGTGTACAGACCCTGCTCATAGATAGCTTTGCATACGGCTTTATTTCCGGCAACGTTGAGCATCTCACAGAGTTCACGGTACACTACGTCCCAATGTCCACTCTTGGCAGCAACTATATTCAAAGAAAGGTCGAGCTCCTTGGCTCCACATTGAATGCAATAGCGAATCTCGGCACACTTGCTCAAAAGAGAAGCTGCACCATGCGGAAAGCCGACAGGTGCGCTAATTACAACCTTGCTTCCTGCAACGTGCTGAGCAGCAACCGAAACAAGATAGGGAGTAACGCAAACATTTGCAAAACCGTATGTAACAGCATCGCTGCATCCCTTCAGAATGGTCTTTTCGGTCGTATCCGGGTTCAAAAGCGAATGCTCAATAACGCTCGCTATGTCAGAGTGTGCAGCAGCGGCAGGATTGCAAACGCAACCGTCCGATTGCTCACCCGATAACGCAAGGCGAACCTTCTGATAAACCAGAGAGGTAATCGTATCGGTGTCCATAGTATCTCCTTAATGCAGGGCGTCAGTGCTTCACGCCGTCAAAGGTATAGTGGTCCAGCACGCCGCAGATGGTGACATTGGAGATATCCTCCTTGTCATTTAGCAACATCTTTGCGGCGCCTCCGTCAATATCGACAAGAACGACATCGCCAATGCCGGCGTCTACTGCATCAAAAGCTATCTGCCGTGCGCCTTGGGCTTGCCCGTTCTGGTCCATATACTCGACAATCAGAAATTTCTTTCCGTAATGCGTCTTTTCTTTGACCGTGGATACAACGTTTCCTACGACCCTTGCAATTTTCATGCGATTTTAGCCGATTGTGGGCAGAATGCCTTCAACATCATCGTGGGGACGGGGAATAACGTGTACGCCATAGAGCTCGCCAACGACCTTTGCCGCTGCTCCGCCTGCTTCAACCGCCGCCTTGACTGCGCCAACATCGCCACGAACCATAACGGTAACAAGACCGCTGCCAATCTGCTGCTTGCCAATCAGATGTACGTTTGCTGCTTTGACCATCGCATCAGCCGCTTCGATTGCGCCGATGAGACCACGAGTTTCTACCATGCCCAGTGCCTGCTTTTCCATTGTTTCTTCCTCCAATTATAATTCTTCGTGATAATCGTCAATAAATCCCGTAATGCCTGCATCACAAGGGCAAAGGGGTAAACGGAACAGAAGGGCGGCTTCCTTTGAACCAACCAAGGTTACAAAATCGCCTTCTCCCGCCTGTCTTGTTGCATCACCGGCAACGATGAGATTCTTGTCCTTGCCATTTTCAATGACCCTAACTAGCAGCAGCTTAACGCCACGCAAATTCTCATCCTTTACAGATGCAACTACTGTTCCTTCAACCCTGCCCGTGTACATTACTTATTCCTGTACCTGCGGAATGATACCCTCAACATCAGTGTGAGGACGGGGGATAACATGTGCGCCATAAAGCTCACCAACACGGCTTGCTGCTGCGCTTCCTGCTTCGACGGCAGCCTTGACTGCGCCCACATCGCCACGAACCATAACGGTAACAAGACCGCTACCGATCTGCTCTTTGCCTGCCAAACGGACGTTTGCTGCCTTTACCATGGCGTCAGCTGCTTCGATAGAGCCGATCAGACCACGAGTTTCAACCATTCCCAATGCTTCTTTCATTTTTTCGTTCTCCTTTTATTTGTAAAATTTTGATTGCATTACATCAATGCTTGTATTAAGTCGGGATGGGGGGAAGGAATGACAACAGACCTTGCCAACATACCCGCGACTTCCTCAATTGCTTCTGCTGCCGCAAGCGATGATCGCACAGCAGCCACCTCGCCGGTCAACAACACAAAAGATTTTCCTCCCATGCCTCTGCCTAGGCGAACTTCTATCAAGTCAACGTCTGCCGCTTTGACCGCAACATCAGCGACCTGAACGGCGGCGGACAGAGAAAACGTTTCCATAATGCCGATGGCAGCAACATCTTCAACCTGTGAAGCAGCACCAATGGCATAAATGACTTTCTCATGCACATTTGGAATGACGAAGCTGTCAACAAGACAGTTGCTTGCAACAGTCTTACCTGCTTCGACCGAGTGCCGCACGGCTGCAACATCGCCGCTTACGCAAACGATGTATTTCCCCGCACAAACCACCTGAGCCATGGCAAGCTGCACTTCAGATGCCTTCAGCATCGCATCGCCTGCCTCAATGCCAAGGGGGATAGAGATGGATTCAACCATACCAAGAGCGTACATCTTATGCCTCCAATTCAATACTGTCTGAGGTGATTTTCACCACACGACCTGAGATGGACGCATGGATATTGGCACCTAGCGCTTTTTCAGGGATCATGGCGATTAAATCACCTGCCGCAACCACGCTGCCCTCCTGAACGATAGGTTCGGACGGTGCGCCGATATGCTGGCGAAGAGGAATAATTACTCTGCTTACCGCAGGAGCATCTTTTTGCGGAGCAGGAACATCGTATTTTTTCAACCCCATTCTAGCTATCATGCGAGAAACGGGGACTTTTTTCATCTCTTGCGCAGGATCGGGCACAATGCTTTGCTCAGGCTGAGGTCTGAGCCCTTGCTTTGCAAACTCGATTTTGAGCTGCGCCATAATATTGGCAGGATTCAGCCCGAAATTGCAAGCATAGTTGGTACATATCCCACATGAGCAACACGCCAAAACTGCGTTAGGGTCGCCAACCAGTTTTCCGTTTGCCTGTGCAATGGCACGCATTGCCTTATGCGGCTGCACATTAAGACCCAAAGCGTTTCTGGGACACATCTGTGTGCATTGACTGCATTGGCAACAGCAGGCCCTTGCAAGAACAATCTGTTTTTCAAGCGGCATTTGACGCTTGAGGACATACTGATGTGTCTTTGGCAGAAGAATCAGCCCACCGGTCGTTTTGGTAATGGGGAAGTGAAGATTCTCGGTAAGCCTGCCCATGCATGGTCCACCCACCAATAGGATATAGTTTTCAATATCCAAAGGTATGCCGGTCCATGTGAGAAGCAGATATGCGTCCGTTCCGATTGGCACTTCATAAGTTGCAGGAGAGTTGACCTCACCCGAAACGGTTACAATCTTTTTGGTAACGGCTCTGCCATCAACAGCTTGTGCGATGTTCAACAGGGAGTTGACGTTGCTTACAACCACACCCACGTCAGCCGGCAACTTGCTGGTTGGTACAACACGCTTAGTCACTTCATAAATGAGCGACTTCTCATCACCGGCAGGGTAATAGCTGCGCATCAGATGCAAGCTAATGTTAGGATAGTCCCTAAGATTTTCCTTGATTGCTGCAACCGCACCAAAATAGTGGCTCTTTGTAGCAACGACACCCTTCTTTGCGCCGGACGCTTCCATGGCGAGTGATAATCCACGAAGAATATTCTTCGCCTCACGCTCCATAAGCTGCTGATCGACACGCAAAATAGGCTCACACTCTGCTCCGTTTGCAATGACTACCTCTGCCTTGCAGTTGAGCTTGACATGTGTCGGAAATCCCGCACCGCCTGCGCCTACAACGCCTGCGTCCTTTATTAAGTTGCGGATTGATTCGCTGGACATTTTCTCTCCTTAGACTATTCTGAAATCACCGTACAGCACGCATCTGCGGAACCTTGTAAATGAGCGCGCACTGGTAAGCCCCTCGCCTGTGGGCGTTGCAATGGTAAGCGTGGGGAAGCCCTCACCGCCAAAGCCAAGGCCAGCATATGAAGGAGCATTCTTAACAAAGATTGTTGTGTTCATCTTCTTTGCTGCCTTGCTCATGTTTTTAACGTTAGTCGAGTGTATCAGTGCGCTGTGCTTGCAGTTATGCTCCGCTTTGAATGCTTCTTCAACGGCCTGATCAATGTCAGATACACGAGCGCAACCCAGAACAGGCATCAACATTTCTGTTTCAATGAAGGGGTGTCCTATGGGCACCTCGGCAATGATAATGCGAGGTTCACCGGTGAAGGGAACGCCAGCATCATGAAGAATCACAGAGGCGTTGCGACCAACATACTTGCGGTTTATCACATGCTTGCCGTTCTTCTCAATCAGAGTAGTTTTAATAACCTTGTCAATATCTGCGCCATAGATGCGGAAAGCACCCTCGGACTCCATCAGCTTCATCAGCTCATCGAAAATATTGTCAAAGGCAAAGACTTCTTTTTCTGCAACGCACAACACGTTGTTGTCAAATCCACAGCCGTCAACTATCGCCTTGGCTGCGTCCTTTAGAATTGCTGTATCATCTACAATGACAGGGGGGTTGCCGGGACCTGCGGCAATGACCTTTTTGGAGGTTTTCATTGCAGCTGCAACAACGGACTCACCACCCGTGATGGACAACAGGGGAATGTCGGGATGGTTCATAATGACATTGCCGGTTTCAAGCGTGGGCTCTTTGACGGTTGTAATCAACGTTGCAGGGCCACCTGCCGACACAATAGCTTCGTTTAACAAACGCATTGTTTCTTGGCAGCTGCGCTTTGCGGAGGGGTGGGGGTTAAACACAACGGCATTTCCGCCGGCAATCATGGAAATCGAATTGTTGATGACCGTTGAGGTTGGATTGGTTGAGGGAGTGATAGAGCCAATGACACCAAAGGGTGCTTGCTCAATCAAGGTCAAACCATTGTCACCTGTGAACGCACGGGGCTGAAGATCTTCAATGCCGGGCGTCTGGTTGGCAGCCAAAAGGTTCTTTTGTATCTTGTGCGCCACATGACCGTAGCCTGTCTCGTCATGCGCCATAATAGCCAGCTTTTCGGCATTATCCCTGCCTGCTTTGCGCATTGCATCAATCAGCTTGCCACGCTGCTGCAAGCTCATTTCCGCAAGCTGTGCCTGTGCCGCCTTTGCGTTGGCAACTGCTTCCTCTGCGGTATCACAAAGCCAGTTTTGACAGCAGCAGGACGAACAGGAAGTGCCGTTCTGCAAGCTCCTTGTAATATCGTCTGCTATTCTTTTAATCTCATCATTTGATAAAGCCATAATGTATTACTCCTTAGCAGCAAATTTTTCGAATATTCTCTTGCCCTTCAAATCGATGTGGTCGATGATGGCAACGATGGAATTGTCCGCCGGGCGATTCTCCGTCTTTGACGTCTGCCTAGCTGAGCTGCCGGCAACACACATCACAACTTCGCCTTCGCCTGCACCCACGGTATCTATGCAGACGATGGGCTGACCTTTTTCCGTAAAAGTATCAAGATCAATGGGGACAACGATAAGGAGCTTCAGCCCTTCGAGTTTGTCGGATTTTGTTGTACTCACGACCGTGCCGTGTACTCTTCCTATTACCATTATATATCTCCTATCGCTTGTCTTTTAGTTCTATTCCCAACTGTAAAGCACGGTCTCGTGCCAACGGGGTCAGCAGAGTGTTCTTGTCCAGCTCGATGAATACCTGACCTGCTTTGCTTGCGGCAATTATGTCCGATTCGGTGAGCATCTTCTTTTTTGCAGGTTCGGGCATAGCACCACGCTGTGTTTTTTGATTTATTGCTCCCGACATGGCAAATATTGGGGCTTCCGAATTGGGCACAATATTTCCGTACACTCTTTTTGCATTCTCGATGGGAGCAACGGGGGAGAGATAACGCTCCTGCCGCATCTTCTCGATTTTGCATATTGCATTTGGCGGAAGCTGACAGGCATTTGCCTCTTCAATATCTATGTGACATTCAAGAGCGTGTGCTTCTCCGCACCTGACGATTACATTTTCAAACACCATGCCACGCTGTCCTTCAACAAACAGACGCACCGAATCTCCGGATTTTAAGCCATACAGCTTGCCTTGGTCAGTCGTAAGGTGCAGATGCCTTGCAGCAACTATCACGCCCTGCTTTAGCTCAACGGAGCCTTTGCCGGTTGACAACTCACCGCCGGGGCTATTCTTTGTGTCGCCCGACATTCTAACGCATACGGGGACTCCGAGCTTGACACATTCGCTTGCCGACAGCTCGACCTGTGTTTCAGGGCGAATTGGGCCAACAACACGCAGCGTAACAGAGCCTTTTTTAGTCTTAAATGTTACCTGCTCGTTGGCAGCAAACTGGTTGGGCTGCCTTAGATCACGCAGCTTTGTAAGCTCATATCCCTTTCCGAACAACGAGTCAACATCGGCTCGACACAGATGCACATGGCGATTCGATGAGGAAACAGGCACATAAAACATGCCCTTCTTTGCGAATTGCTCACATACGAGTATTTCAGCCTGTTGTCTGACAAGTGCTTCGTCCATGGTTGCGACCTTTCATTTGATTGATTAATACAATACCTTGCGCAGTACCGCTGCACCGCTTGGGCAGGTTGTGCCGCCGTTTTTGCAGTTTCCACAATGAATGCACTGCTTTACGGAGGCGTCGCCCTCAACAATACCCTTAGAGGAGCTTGCGCCGATGCGTGATGCGCCTGCCGCTATCATTGCTTCAGCATCTGCCTTGGTGCGAACACCACCCGATGCCTTAACACCCATTGTTGGGCCAACGGTTGTGCGCATAAGACGAATATCTTCGACCGTTGCGCCACCGGTGGAAAAGCCGGTGCTGGTCTTTACAAAGTCTGCGCCTGCGAGCTTTGATACTTGGCAAGCCTTGACCTTTTCTTCGTCGGTCAACAGACAACATTCCAAGATAACCTTGACCAATGCCTTGCCCTTAGAAGCTGCAACAACGGCTTGAATGTCTTTTAGAACCGTGTCCCATTCGCCGCCCTTTGCTGCGCCGATGTTCATAACCATGTCAACTTCCTTTGCGCCGGCAGCAATACATGCTGCTGCTTCTGCAGCCTTGACCGCAGGCATCGTTGCACCAAGAGGGAAGCCGATAACAACACAGGGATTGACGGTCGTACCCTTTAACTGCTCGGAAACAAAACCGATCCAACTGGGGTTGACACAAACGCTGGCGGTGTTATACTTCTTTGCTTCGTCACAAACACGCTTGATATCTTGGCGAGTTGCTTCGGGTTTCAACAGGGTGTGATCGATGTACTTTGCAAGATTTTGCGAGCCACCAGCCGCAGGGGAACAGGTTCCGCCGCATTGCTGCATGACTTCCTTGACGATCTGAGAAACGAGAAGTTCCATCTGCTGATTATCCATTCTTTTAGCCTCCGTATATCTAATTGAAAATAATTTCCTCTTTTACTTGTCCATCATACGACAAAATGAGCAATAAGTCAACATCAGCGGTTACTCTTGAACATATGTTCACAAGAATATCCGATGTGATGACGGCTAATTCTCAAAGTGCAGGACGTTTTCTCCGTTTTCCCAAAGGCGTTCCATATTGTAATACTCACGCTCTTCGGGGTGGAAAATGTGAACAAGGGCAAAGCCGTAGTCAAGCACTATCCAACGACCCTCGGCATAGCCCTCCTTGCGTTTGCACATCATGCCAAGCTCCGTTGCCTTGTTTTCAAGATCATCGCAAAGCGCACGCACCTGCGGTACGGCCCGACCGCTTGCAATAATGAACCAGTCTGCAACGATTGTTTTATCGCCTACATGAATGGCAACGATGTCCAGAGCTTTCTTGTCGCTCAAGATCTCGCATAGTTGTTTAACTTGTTCTTCCCCGAATCTATCCATCAGTTCCTCCAAAAAATTTATAGGCGCGCAATGATGCAGGATGCAACACCCCACCATTAGACTTAATATAACAAATACTGCGTTGCAAAGCAAGCAAAATTGCATTATCAAGGTCTTTTTCTTTGCGCAGCTCTGCTACGCCTTCGAAGTCTCTCGATGGTTCTATCATGTCCGCAAGATAGATAATCTTATCCAATGAAGTCATATTTGCCTCGCCTGTTGTGTGCAGCCGAATTGCCTGCAAAACGTCCTCATCCGTCTCCCCAAACTCACTTTTTGCTATGATAGCACCTGTCTGTGCATGTAGAATGGGCGCATATTTCTGCTCTCCACAGGTTAATGCAATCAGTTCGGGCATGGGGACGGATTTTGCACAATCGTGCAGCAGCGCCGCCGTTCGTGCTTTGCTGCCATCGACACCGAACCTGTCCGCAAGTTCGATAGCGGTTGTGACAACTCCGATGGTGTGGTCAAATCGTTTCTGAGTAATAAAAGTGCGCAACTTGTTCACACCAGCCCTGTAATCTTCGGGCAGGTATAAGCCCTCCGAATAAATATAGCGTTCAACATCATTGGGCAACAGGTGGGATACAGGCAGCGCATCAAGTAATCTTTGCCTAATCATTGTAGAGGAGATATTTTCCACGCAGGGCAGAAGCTCAATTTTTGCATCATAGCTTTTTTTAAGATGCTCGATTATGGCGTCCTCGCTGCGCACCATGCCGGCTCTCCTTACACAAACGAGCGTAGCAAGCCTCATAATTCTTTCAGGATCATGCCATTGTTCAATCGTTTCGAGCATATCTGTGCCGATGATAAAAAAGATTTCGTCATTGGGGTGCAGTAAAGAAAACTGCTCAAGGGTGTCCGCCGTATAGCTTACCCCGCTTCTGCGCAGTTCCATATCATCAACAATGATTCGCTCGTTCTGCTTGCAGGCAAGTCTTGCCATCTCAAGCCTTTGCTGGGAGGTTGCTCCTTGGGCAAGAGACTTGTGCGGCGGTATTCTATCGACCATGAGACGAACCTCATCAAGATTGAGCAGGTTCAGAGCAAGAAGGGCCATTGACAGATGCCCGTTATGAATAGGGTGGAACGTTCCGCCCAAAATACCGATGCGCTTTTTTTGTTCCATGTTGTTATTATAGTATATCCAATCGTAAAAGGGCAAGAATGAATATAATGTTTTATGAGTATATGAAGCAAAAATGTTTTGGCGGCAGATCAAAGCTGTCACGAATAGCAGATGGTATAATTTTTCGTGCGCTTATAGCACTAATAATCTATATCCTTATTCCTAAGTCTGCACCTCGTGTTTTGCTCACAATCGGATTTACGCTCATGGCACATGTAGCCCTGTGTATTTCATCTAATATAAGGCTAAAGCGCACAATTAAACGTGAAAAGGAAATAATTCGAAAGCAGTTACAGCGTGATGCAATACTTTTGATGCCCTACGATATGCTTCAATCAAAGCTGGACGATGACGTTGCCCTGATTCAACAGTATGAGCCGGTCAAGGTTGGCGATGTTCTCCCATGGATTAAACTGGGATATAGAAAAATATGTGCAATTTCATCAATATCGAATGAAGCAATGACGTTTATAAAAAGGATGAATGAGCCCCTCATTCTGATAAGTGCAGATGAGTTTATCTCTGATGTTACTGTAACAGATAAAGACATAGAAAAGTATGTAATTACGATGATGGACAGCAAAAAAACTCGAACCAAGCCCATCAAACGGCTTGCGGACACATCGGCAGGCAAGTATGTGCTGTTGGGTTTGGTTCTGATTGTTCTGTCGTTCTCTGTCAAATTGTCGCTGTACTATCGGCTGATTGCAAATCTTTGCTTCATTCTTGCCGTGTCATTTTATGCACTGAGGACTCGCAACGAACGAAAAACGATGAAGGAAGGCTAGCGTTCTTCTCACTACCATGCACTCAATCATCGAGCTTTTCCCACTCGTCATAGAGCGTGCTTATTCTTTCATAGAGCTTTTGCAGCTCTTGATAGGAAGATAGAGGGGTAGCTTCGCTTAGCTGTTCCTCCAGCTCATATTTTTGCCACTCTAGCTCGGCTATTTCGGACTCAAGCTCCTTCTGCCTGTCACGCTTTGGCTCGGCAGGAGGTGTTGGCTTTTGAAACTTGCGCTGTTGCGGTTTTACTTCAACGGCAGGCGGGGCGATGGCCACAAGATAGTCGTCCCAGTTGCCTTGGTATGTTGAAACGTGTTTGTCCGCAAAGGCGATGATTCGCTGGGCGCAACGGTTCAAAAAATAGCGATCGTGCGATACGGCTATGACCGTGCCCTTGAAATTTATTACTGCATTTTCAACAGCTTCGCGTGCTGGGAGGTCGAGGTGATTGGTTGGCTCGTCAAGAATAAGGCATTGAGGGTTTTGCTGCATCAAAAGGGCCAGTTTCAGACGCACACGTTCACCGCCCGATAGCAGAGAGATTGGCTTAAATATCTCATCTCCATAGAACCCTACCTTGCTAAGAGCGTCACGCACCGAGACTTCGGATTGCTCTTTATCTGCCATTATCTGCTCAAACGCAGACAGTGAAACATCGTCAAACTCCGTGTTTTGATCCAACACTCCTGTTCTGACCCAGCTTCCTATTGCGCACTTGCCGGAAAAATCCTCGTCAAGCCCCATCAGCATTCTCAACAGGGTTGTTTTGCCACAGCCGTTTGCCCCAACAATGGCAACGTGTTGACCGCCTTCGATTAGAAAGCTAACGTTTTCAAACAGGAGGTTCTCCCCAAAATACTTTGTAGCATGGTCGGCAACGGCAATCTCGGCACTCAGATGATCCGATGCTGCTATGTTAAGCCCCACGGTATTGATCTTGCCAAGGTGTCCCTGCTGCTTTCTAAGAGCGAGCGCAGAACGTTCCTCACTCAGCTTGGATATGACTTTCTGACGTGATTGGGCAGCAGTAATTTTGCGGTGAGAACGCAGCGTTGTATACAGCTCCTTTTCACGCAGAATCTCCCGATCAAGACGAGCCTTCTCCTTTTGCATATACTCCAAACGAATCTGCTGCTGCAATAGGAAGTTTGAGTAGTTGCCCTTAAAGGTGACTATGCTCGAATTATTAAGCTCCACGATGCGAGTTGCGATGCAGTCAAGAAAGTATCTGTCATGTGAAACCACAAGGACGCCGCCCGAAAATGATTTTAGATACTCCTCAAGCCACATGGTTGCACTAATGTCAAGATGGTTGGTGGGTTCGTCCAAAATGAGAAGATCGGGCGAGGTCAACAGGATTCGTGCAAGAGCAACACGCATTTTTTCACCGCTTGAAAGAAGGTTCACAGGGGTCAAAAGAGCTTCACTTTTCAGCCCCAGACCGAATAAAATTGCCTTCAAACGGCTTTCAACAACGTAACCGTCAATGGACTCGTACTTTGCGGAAACACGGGCATACTGAGCCATAAGCTCGTCCGTATCTGCTGACGGAAGAGCCATCTGTGCTTCCAACTGGCGCATCTTTTGCTCAAGATTAACGACTTCTGACCAATATAGTGCGGTCTGGTCGGCTTCAAACGCCTCAAAATTCTGCATCAGATAGCCGACCCTTGTTCCGCGCGAAAAGGACGCACCGCCAAGATCGCACGTCTCAATACCCATTGCGATACGAATAAGAGTGGTCTTGCCTGAACCGTTAGGGCCAATCAAAGCGACACGTTCGCCCTGTTCAACGGTAAAACTGACTTCGTTAATTAGACAACGGTTGCCAAAGTATTTCACTATTCCATTAAAGTTTACAAGTCCCATGGCGTTATATTATCATCTCACAGTATGTTTGTAAATGATAGCC
This sequence comes from Eubacteriales bacterium, assembly GCA_028694155.1. Lineage (GTDB taxonomy): Bacteria > Bacillota > Clostridia > Christensenellales > CAG-138 > JAQUTY01. The sequence continues at coordinate 139,634 of JAQUTY010000005.1, read as the reverse complement.
CATAAAAAAAACCTTCACAAAATACACAATATATGGTAGCATATCGTTATCTATTAGAATGGAGAAGTATAAGTAATGAATCATATTCGCAAATTGCTGGCAATCATTCTTGCACTGGTCATGTTAATGGTGCTGCTCCCGATGTCCACCATGGCAGATGCGTTCGACGAAATCCGCGTTATGGGTAACATGGACAGAATGTGGGAGATTATGGATGAGGCGGAGGGTCAGTCCATCCAAACTTATGGGCAAAAGAACGCTGCAAAGACCGTTCATCAGATGCTTGAAGCGGCTAGGAAGAATCCCTATGTCGATCAGAGCTCATATGCGGATATTGATGACAATGGGTTCTCATTCAAAACAATTGACGGACTGGCTTGTGCCTACGACTATCGCATTCGTACTGCCATAGATAATGACAACAGTCACAACGTGATTGAAACCATTGACTACTCAAACAGAGCGCAGACTTCAACTGCGACAAATGTGCTGCTGATAGGGCCTTACTACGGTTCGGATTCGAGCTTTACCGACCAGTACAGAAATGAAGCACAGAGCCTTGCAGCTCTGATGGGCGGTACATACACTCTTTTGTCGGGTTCGCAAGCGACCGCAACGGCTATCTGTGAGAACTTCAACGATAAGGCTGTCATCATTTTTGACAGTCATGGCGGCAGCTACAATTCCACTTCATACCTCTGCTTGACCACAAGTGCCGGCATATCCTCGTCAGATTACTCCAACAATTCGGCTATCAACGGCGGCAGTTGGTATGGAATTGATGGAACATTTATCGCCAATCACATGTCGGGTAGCATTTCTGCCTCGATTGTTTGGATGGCGATTTGCGAAGGAATGATGACCGATGGCTTGTGCAGACCCTTGCGTGCAGCCGGTGCAGAGGTTGTCTACGGATATTCGCAGTCCGTTTCATTCACAGGCGACTATAAGTATGAGGAAGCGTTCTACGATCACATGGCAGATGGCTATGATGTCGCTGCTTCCGCTGCGTACATGAAGAGCCAGTTCAATAACTATGATATATATACCTCACCCAACGCATATCCTATCTTTGTTTCGGATCAGGACACATATCCCGTCAATCCCGATTCGGTTCAAGCAGTATATTCCGACTGGATGCTTCCCTTAGGAGATACTTTCATTTCTCCGACTTCTATGTCTTTGCAGATTGATTCATCGGGACAGCTTAACGTGACAAATACGGGTTCCATATCAATCTCCACCATTGGCTACACACCCACATCCTACTCATGGGCGAGCACTGATACGTCAGTTGCAGCCATCACTCGTGAGAAGGATAAAACTGTGACAATTACCGCATATAGCGAAGGGACGACTAACGTTACTTGCCGAGTATATAACGGCACGGAGTATCAGGATTTGTCCTGTCTGGTCAAGGTCAAGGACGTTGCAGGAGTATTCGCACTTACCAACGTCATTGAAGCAGGCGAGGAATACTTGATTGCAGCCACACTTGGAAACAATACCTACTTGTTGTCGAGCAATGTATATTCTACAACGATTAGCAGTTCCGGCTATGACTATATTTATGGCACATTGGCAACTGTATCTACCATTGGCTCATACAACGGAACAAGCGACACAACCGAGTGCATTTATATGCTTTCGAATAATAGCCCGATAGGGGACGATGTCCGTTGGACATTCTCCCAAGTGCCCACGGCTTCGGCATACGCAAACATAACCAATGTCGAATCAGGTTACAATTTGAGCCGCTACGGAAGCGGGAACTATACTGATTTGTATCCCGATACAGCCAGCAGCACCGCCGTATGCCAACGTTGGTATTACAACTCCAACGGTCTGTGCGCCAAGTCCTCCGCATCCGGTACGCTTGCGTACATCACGCTTTGCAGCGCAACAACCCCATATTTTTCTGCCGGTGGCAGTGCAGGAAATGCTGACACAACGGTTGCGTCCGTCAAGCTGTATAAAAAAGTATCAGAATTTACCAGTAATTATGCAATCACGTTTGACGCCGGCGTGAATGGTACGGCATCGTCAACGAGCAGAACCATCATTGCGGGAAATTCGTTGGGCACATTGCCGACTGTCACCCCTAACGAGGGTTGGTCTTTTGACGGTTGGTACACGCTTGCAAATGGCGGCACGCAGATATCTGCATCGACCATACCTGCAGGCGACACCACCTATTATGCACACTATTCCGCAATTCCAACTTACACAATTACGTTCAATGCAGGCGACAACGGAAGCTGTACGGAAACTACACGAACAATCTATGCAGGACAGGCAATCGGTGAGCTGCCCGAAGTGACTGCAAACGAGGGCTGGGATTTTGATGGTTGGTATTGCAATGGTACAGCGGTTACTGCTGCAACAGTTCCCACCGACAGCGTGGAGCTTGTCGCACAATACACCGCATGGACTACTTACACAATTACGTTCAATGCAGGCGACAACGGAAGCTGCACGGAAACTACACGAACAATCTATGCAGGACAGGCAATCGGGGAGCTGCCCGAAGTGACTGCTGAATATGGTTGGACATTTGATGGTTGGTACAATGCTGATGCTCAAGTAACTGAGGATACTATTCCGTCAAGCGATGTAAATCTGACGGCGAAGTACACACAGATGGAGAACTACACGGTTACATTTGTAATTGGCACTGCAATGCAAACCATTGACACCGTGTATGTTGGCACAACCTTGAATGAGCTTGAAGCTCCTGCTGTCGTGCCTGCCAGTGGATACAGATTTGTTGGTTGGTCAATCAACGGGGTCGTTGTTCCCCAAAACTATGTGATAACCGAGCAAACAACGTTTGTTGCCCAGTTCGAGACCGAAGGAAACAGCCAGTCGCCCGCAACGGTACAGCTTGATGCAAACAGCGGAAACGTCGATGTTTCTTCATGGGCTCAGACCGAGGTTGGCGATGAATTAGTATTGCCTGCACCCATCAAGGACGGTTATACACTCTACGGTTGGTTCGATGGCGAGTGCTACTTTGCGGCAGGGGCAAGCTATCTGCCCAAGGGCAATGTTGAACTGGTTGCCATCTGGACGCCAAACGGCGAGTGTGAACACAGCTATATCGGCGGCTCCTGCACAATCTGCGGCATTCGTCATGCAGGTGATGCAAATTGCGATGATGAAATATCAGCAGCAGACGCCGCTGCAATTCTTCGCATGATAGTCAAGATTGATACACTGAGTACCCGTGGAACACTCAACGCCAATGTCGATGCCAACTCCGAGATTACGGCAGCCGATGCGGCATCAATCCTGCGTTATATCGTTCACATCATTGATTCGCTGGGATAAATCAACCCAATGCAGGGCTTGACTTCAATAGTCGGAGCATAACCTGACAATGAGAAACAGAGGAAACCATTTGCTTTTTGCAAATGGTTCCCTTTAATTGGTTCTGTTGACAGAGAACTTCTATTTTGTTATCAAAATACTATCATTCCGAGGACTATCAAAACAATGACTACGGCAAGTGCGAACAAGGCATATGTCAGATCCTCTCCAAATATGCTAAAGAGGGGTGAAAGAAATCTGTTATCTTTATTTTTATTCTGCTTCTTCATTTGCGCCTCCATTCCATGCAGCAATTTTACCATCTTTGCAATGATGCGTCAACCTTCACTTGTCCAAATATTGACGACCTTTGGCGAATCATCATACTCTCTTGTCAAGTAGTATACCTTGTACAAACAGGGAGGTAGAGACATGAGAAGAGCACTTGCTATTTTTTTAATTCTGATACTGCTCACACCGAGCATTGCCTTGGGTAATGCGGTAGATTTGACAAGCGCAAAGGCGGCAATCATTGCTCCGTTACAGTCGGATATGACCATTGAGCAAAAGAACGAGACTGAGCAATACAATGTGGCAGGTCTGTGCAAACTGCCTGCCATACTCACACTGTCAATCGCTTTTGACAAGGGTGTGATTGAGCCACAAGCGCAGATGCAGGTTTCGCACAAGGCATCGGGCATTTCAGGGCCGACAGCATTTTTGGAATCCAGCGAGGTGGTAGCGGCAGAGGAGCTAATAAAGGCAGCGGTTATGATATCCGCAGGGGACGCAATCTACACGTTGGGCGAGAATGCGTTCGGTTCAGAGCAGGTATTTTTGCAGAATATCGAGGTTACTCTTGATTCTCTTGGGCTTGATGTGCAAGCAACAGACTGTCTATTTTCAGGCTGCACCTTTACGGCAGAGGAAATGCTGACGCTTGCACAGGCTGCTGCACAGAGCCAAACTTTTCTAAAGTACTGTGGGGTGTACATGGATGAGCTTGTTCATGCGGACGGAAGGCGCACCGAGCTTGTCAATGCCAACCGCATGATTAGGAACTATTCGGGCTGCTTTGGGCTAATGACCGGGTCGAGCAAGGACGATGGATATTGCGGAGTGTTTGTTGCAAAGCGTAACGATATGTGCTATGTGTGCGTGGTAATAGGCAGCAAAAATAGCGAGGATAGGTTCAATGTTGCAACATCACTCTTTGATTATGCGTTTTCATCATTTAGAATCCAGACATTAGCTACAGCATACACACCGCTGCTAAAGGAAGTTCTTGTTCGCTCGGGCGACCCAAAGAGCGTTGACCTTGTATCACATGAGACTGCCGTAATCCTTCAGAGAAAGGACGAAGGTGAACTGGAAAAGGTATGGGAAATTGCACAAGAGCTGCAGGCACCGCTGTACGCCGATGTCTCCGTGGGCATGATGACAGTTAGGAACGTTCAGGGAGAAACGCTGTGTCAAATACCAATTTATCCTGCTGTTGATGTGCAATCATACGGCACGCTGGACATTTTGAGAAGATTGGCACGCAATTTCCTTGGCTGCTAACCTTGCATATTCGTCAAGGATAGGGTATAATACACCCATGCTACTGAGATTTGAACTGATAAAAGAGAATCCATTGCTCCTTCTGTATATGCTTCCGGCACTTGTATTGAGTTTGACGCTGCATGAGTGGGCTCACGCCTTTGTCGCCTATAAGTGCGGCGATTCTACTGCACGCAACCTGGGCAGAATGACGCTCAATCCGATTGCACACTTCGATTTGATTGGCTCACTGTGCCTGCTGCTTGTTGGCTTTGGCTGGGCAAAGCCAGTCCCGATCAATCCGCGCAACTTCCAAAAAATTCGTCGTGACACCATCTTGGTTTCGCTTGCAGGCGTAGCGATGAACTTTCTCATGCTTGTCTTTTTCACGCTGCTGATGTCTATATGTATTCGTTTGGATATTGAGCTTCTATTCAATGAGGCATTCATGTACATCATGCAGTATTTCATAGTTTTCAATCTGTCATTGATGCTGTTCAACCTCATTCCGCTTCCACCGCTGGACGGATATAATGTTTTGGAAACTCTGCTTGTTCGGAAGCTGCCTATAAACTTCTTTATGTTTGTTCGCAGGTATGGAAGATGGATATTGCTTGGGCTTCTGCTTGCAGGCAGCATCAACACTCGTTTTGATGTAATCGGAATGTACTTGAGATGGGGACTGAACCTTGTTTTTAGTGCGGTAAGTGCCATATCGGGAGTTCCTTTTATCTAGTATATGGAGTACAAAGTATCCCTCTCACAATTTGAAGGCCCGCTTGACCTGCTGCTGCATCTGATTGAAAAGGCAGAGCTCAACATCGAGGACATATTTCTGTCCCAGATTACTTCACAGTACCTTTCATACATGGACGATATAAGCGATTTAGACATGGACAAGGCGTCCGAGTTTTTATCGGTTGCAGCACAACTGGTGCTGATTAAATCACGCCAGCTGTTGCCCAGACCGCCAATCGAAAATGAGGACGAGGAGGATCCCGAGCAAGCTCTCATTCGCCAGCTGCGTGACTACAAGCTGTTCAAGGCGGCAGGGGAGGATTTACAACAGTTGCTTGATTGTGCCAAGAAGTCCTACACCAGACTGCCTGAGGATATAGTCTTGCCGCCTCAAAAGGTTGAGCTGGACCAGGTCGATATGGACACGCTTTATGATGCCTTTTTGACGATGCTCTCACGAGCAAGAGAGACTGCACCCCAGGACAAGAGCCAGCGTGTCAAGCAGGACGTATACACCATTCGCCGTCAGATAAATCATGTTCGTGAGATACTGAAGGCAGGCGGACATCTGTTTACCGATCTTTTTGAGCCGGATGCAACAAAGATAGAGATGGTAGTGACATTTATGGCGGTACTGGAGCTTTTGGGTCATGGTGAGATTCGGCTATCGCAAAAGGGGCCGTTTGCTCCGATAAGAATATCTATCCGTGAGCTTAACGACAATGACGATGAATACACCTATATGGACGAATTTGAGGAATGATTATGAACACAACGATGCACAACAGAATTGAATGTATGCTATTTGTCGCCGGCGAGCCTGTGACGGTGCTTGCTCTTTCGGAGGTTTTGGGCGTGTCGGAGAACGAGATGCGTTCGATGCTGTATCAGATGGAATGTTCATATCGTGATGAGGGACGTGGCATACAGCTATTGGCAACTGATGATACCGTGCAGCTAACGTCCAATCGTGCATATGTTGACGATGTTGAACAGCTATTGCAGCCCGATCAGGTCAAAAGTGTATCTCAGTCTATTTTGGAGACGCTTGCCATCGTTGCCTATCGTCAACCTGTCACAAGGGCAGACATAGAGGCTGTGCGAGGCGTCAGATGCGAATATGCTGTCACACAATTACTCAAACTCGGACTAATTGAGATGGTTGGACGCAAGGACACCATAGGAAAGCCGATGCTCTTTGGCACAACGGACAAGTTTTTACACAGGTTTGGGATACACAATTTGTCAGAGCTGCCCGATTATCTTCGTCATAGCATACCCGATGAGCAAGAGGAGAGCATCTTGATGTAAAGCTCACCATTTTCGATGGTGATGAGGGAACAGGTCGCCTGTTGACCGTACCTGGGTCTTGAAAGTGAGCCGGGATTACAGATTAAAACTGCACCATGAGCTGTTAATTGCGGAGTGTGCGAGTGGCCAAAGAGGATTGCGTCACAGCGATTCTCTATTGCTTTATAAGCCAATGAAAGCTCATTGGAGTACTGATGCCCATGCGTCAAATAAAAACGCTTACCGCCCAGCTCAACTATTCGTTCAGAGACTTCTTTACTCATAAAGTCGCAATTTCCACGAACGGCATAATACGGGCAGCCAAGAATTGTCCCAAGCCGTGGCGCATCGGAAGCGAAGTCGCCAAGATGAAACAGGGCATCGAGCCTGCCAAGTTGGGATGTGTAGCCGCAAAGAGGGGAAATATCCCCGTGCGTATCAGAAAAGACTCCAATTCTCACATTCATTATCTAAATGCTCTTTCAACATCAACAGCGATTGATGACGGTGGCTCACGCTGTTTTTCTGTTCAGAGGTAAGCTCTGCAAAGGATTTATTCAGCGGCGGATAGAAAAAATACGGGTCATAGCCGAACCCATTCTGACCACGAGCCTCAAACAGAATCTCTCCTTGACAGTAGCCCGTCACGCATACAATCTCCTTGTTGCGTCTTGCAAGAGCAACCGAAGAAGCAAACCTTGCCGTTCGTTTTTCCTTGGGGACAGACACCATCATCTCCATCAGCTTTGCATTGTTTGCCAAGGTATCGTGACCCTCGCCAGCAAATCTGGCAGAATAAACGCCGGGCGCACCATCTAGCGCATCAACCATCAGTCCGCTGTCATCGGCAAGAGCAGCATCGTAATTGCTGCACAGGGCAAGCACCTCAACGGCCTTTTTTATTGCGTTCTGCTCAAAGGTCGTCCCGTCCTCAATTACATCAATATCCACACCGGCTTCCTTTAGCGTAACCATATCCGAAAAGTATGAGCCGAGTATCTCTCTAATCTCTTTTACTTTGTGTTCGTTGTTGGAAGCGATTATCAGCTTCATTTTAGCATCTCCTTTGCTTTTTCGATGTCGGGCGTGACAAACAGAGTTCGTTGCTCGGTATAGATTACAAACCCCAGTGGCGCACCTCCCGGCTTCTTTACGTTCCTTCTCTTTGTGTAGTCCACAGGCACTTGATTTGAACACTGTGCTTTTGAGTAAGTTGCGGCAAGAAAAGCCGCATCAAAAATATCTTCATCGGACGGTGAGGTCGAATGAAGTATCACATGACTTGCAGGCATATCCTTTGCGTGAAACCACAGCTCATCAGCTTGAGCCGAACGTGTAAGCTCGTCATTTTGCTTGTTGTTTTTGCCTACCTCTATCAATGCTCCGCTTCGGGATAAAAACTGCATCGGACGAGTAGGGGATACCTTGGGTTGGCGGCCTTGGGGCTTTTTTTGATAGCCTGCCTGCTGCAACTCTAAAGCTATCTCCTTAAGTTCATCGGTAGTGGTGCAGGTCAGTATGCTCTGCTGCACAGCTTCCAGATACTCAAGCTCCGCTTTGAAGGTTTCCAACTGCTTTTTTGCGTACTGGCAGGCAGATTTTGCTTTGCGATATTTTCTAAAATAGCGTGCTGCGTTTTCCTTGGGCGACAGACCAACGTCAAGCGGAATCTCAATTTTGCACGGTGGAGATTGATAGTAGTCATCTACTAGTGCAAGGCAATCGCCCTTCTTAATTAAATGAAGATTGGAGGTCAAAAGCTCACCATACATTCGGTTAAGCTGTATCTGATCCTCATTTTGCATTGCCGCAAAAGCGTCTTGAAGGCGGTTGGCACAATGATTATGCGCCCTGTCAACAATGGCACGCAAAGAGGTACTTGCCCTTTGCATGCTGAGCTTTGCATCACGTTCACGATAGAATGCGTCCATAGCCTCGGAGAGGGAGGAATAGGGCTTTCCGCCATCGAACAAAAAAGGCTCAACACCAAATGAATACATAGAAGGTGAAATAATGCCCATCGAAAGCGATAAAAACAGTTCCTGCAGCCTTTGAGCATCTTGAGGCAACAAGCGTGCCAACTGGCGAGAAATGCCAAAGAAGGTGGCGGACAGGTCACAGGGGAGGACAGCTGACATATCAGTTGTAAAGGGATTCAGCTTTTGCTGCGTAGGAGGATCAACATAGTTTGCGTTGGGTACACACAGCCGAATTGCCGAATCGTCCAGACCAAAATGGCGCATACAATCCAGAATCTTTCCGTCCTCGTTAATGAGAAATGCGTTGCCGTGCTTGCCCATCAACTCGATGATAAGCTTTAACTTCACATCGTCAAAAAATTCGTTGCGTGCGTCAAAGGTCAGCACAACAATCCTGTCCAAGCCCACCGAGTAGATGCCGCTCAGGCGAGCGTTGGTCAGATGCTTTCTCAAAAGCATGCAAAATGACGGCGCAACTTCGGGGTTCTCATAAACAGAACTGGTCAGATGTATGCGCCCATGCTCATTATGTATATTGCAAAGTAACTTTGTCCTACGGAAGGTTAAAAGTAACGTTTCCGCATTGGGTTGTTGCACCTTGTCAACTCTTGCCCCAATGAGGGGCCTTAATTCCTGCACCATTGCGTACAGGGTCATTCCATCCATAGCCATAGTCAGAGTATACCACAAGCATCATTTTGCCGCAAGACAACAAAAAAACTCCCGAGGTTGTCGGGAGAAATTTTTGAGTAAAAAGGGAATTAGCCGAGCTTCTTTGCCAGCTGTGCTTTTTTTCTATTGGCGGCATTCTTATGAATTACGCCATTGGCGGCAGCCTGATCGACGGTCTTTACGGCCATCTTGTAAGCTGCTTGGATCGCTTCGTTGTCGCCTGTCTTTGTAGCATCGTTGAAATTGCGGACGATTGTCTTCATCTCGGACTTTGCCATACGGTTGCGCAGATTTTCCTGCTCCGTGATCTTGGCGCGCTTGATTGCGGATTTAATGTTAGCCAAAGCATTTTACCCCCTGATAAGTCTATTCTTCGCCTCAAAAAGACTACTCGAACAGCGACCATTGTATCATAGGGAAAATTAAAATGCAAGCACTATTTTCATTATTTTTCGAGTAGTTTTTATTAGTTTTTTTGCCTTCGAACTACTTTTCACAACTTCGCTACAATTCACGGGTTGCAAAACGCATAAATGGGTATTATAATCACTATGAAGGTTAGCACTCGGGCACTTCGAGTGCTAAACCAAATTAGAATCTAATTAATTTAGGAGGCATATTATTATGAAACTGAATCCGTTGTTGGATCGTGTCGTCATTAAGAATGTCGAGACGGAAGAGATTACAAAGGGCGGAATTTTGCTGACAAGCGCAGCAAAGGAAAAGCCACAGATGGCTGAGGTAGTAGCCGTTGGCCCGGGTGGAATAGTGGATGGCAAAGAGGTCAAGATGGTTCTTAAACCTGCTGACAAGGTAGTTTACAGCAAGTATGCAGGAACGGAAGTCAAACTTGATGGTGTTGAGTACATCATTGTTCGTCAGAACGACATTCTGGCGATTGTAGAATAAATTATCGGAGGACGCAGATTATGGCAAAGCAGTTATTGTATGGCGAACAAGCAAGAAGAAGTCTTGAAAAAGGCATTAACGCATTGGCAGATACCGTGAAGATTACTTTGGGGCCAAAGGGCAGAAACGTTGTTCTTGACAAAAAGTTTGGCGCACCCCTCATCACAAACGATGGCGTTACGATTGCCAAGGAGATCGAACTAGAGGACGCATTTGAGAATATGGGCGCACAGCTTGTCAAGGAAGTTGCCACCAAAACTAACGATGTTGCAGGCGATGGAACAACAACAGCAACCCTCTTGGCACAGGCGATGGTTCGTGAGGGCATGAAGAATGTCGCAGCCGGTGCAAATCCCATGGTTTTGCGCCGTGGTATCGAGGCTGCGGTTGACGAGGCAGTATCGGGGCTCAAGGAGTTGAGCAAGCCCGTTGGCAGCAAGCAGGCCATAGCGCAGGTTGCGTCCATTTCCGCAGGAGATGAGAAGGTTGGCAATCTGATTTCAGATGCAATGGAGAAGGTCGGCAATGATGGCGTTATCACGGTCGAAGAGAGCAAGACCATGAAGACCGAGCTGAATATTGTCGAGGGTATGCAGTTTGACCGTGGCTATTGCTCGGCATACATGGCGACAGATACGGATAAGATGGAAGCGGTTTTGGAGAACCCGATGATTCTCATTACTGAAAAGAAGATTTCCAACATTCAAGAGATACTCCCCGTGCTTGAACAGATTGCACAGCAGGGCAGAAAGCTCCTAATCATTGCAGACGATGTAGAGGGTGAGGCACTTGCAACGTTGGTTATCAACAAGCTGCGTGGCACGTTTACCTGCGTTGCGGTCAAGGCACCGGGCTTTGGCGACAGACGCAAGGCGATGCTGCAGGATATAGCAATTTTGACAGGCGGTCAGGTTGTATCCGATGAGCTGGGAATGGATATCAAGGAGACCACGCTGGATATGCTAGGTCAGGCAAAGCAGGTCAAGATCGACAAGGAGAACACCGTTATTGTCGAAGGCGCAGGCGACAAGACCGAGATAGCCAACAGAGTCAAGTCAATTCGCAATCAGATAGAGGAGACGACCTCCGATTATGACAAGGAAAAGCTCCAAGAACGTTTGGCTAAGCTGGCAGGCGGCGTTGCTGTCATTTCAGTTGGTGCAGCTACCGAGGTCGAAATGAAGGAGTTCAAGCTCCGCATTGAGGATGCGCTGGCAGCAACAAGAGCAGCTGTTGAAGAGGGCATCGTCCCCGGTGGCGGCGTTGCACTGTTGGATGTAATCGACCGTGTAAAAGCACTTGAAAAGGATGCAGCAGGCGACAGAAAGACTGGCATACAGATAGTAGTCCGTACACTTGAAGAACCCATTCGTCAGATAGCTCTGAACGCAGGAGTGGAAGGCTCAGTCATCATTGAGAACATTCGCAGGGAGAACAAGGTCGGATTCGGCTATGATGCTGCAAACGACACCTACGGCATGATGGCAGACAAGGGCATCATCGATCCTACCAAGGTCACAAGAAGCGCATTGCAGAATGCCGCATCTGTGGCGGCAATGGTGCTCACGACCGAATCCTTGGTCGCAGATCTGCCCAAGCCCGAAGCGGCGGCAGTACCCGATATGGGCGGCGCAGGAATGGGCGGTATGTATTGATAGACAGACCGATACTTTGACAAATAATATATTGCGAGAAGGAGCGATCCTTCTCGCTTTTTTTCTCTTGAAATATGCGCTTTGCGGTGTTACAATTCTTCTATAAATTCGGGAGGGTGCTGTGTGAAGATATTTCAGAGATTGACTTGGAAGTCGGTGCAGCGTCAGACTGTCGAGCTGTTGTTCGACATCATTGGCAGTTCGCTGTATTCGGCAGGCATTTATACTTTTATTTCGGGAGCGAATTTTGCACCCGGCGGTGTTGGCGGCCTGTCCATTATCACCAATCATTTCATACCTGCAATCCCCATAGGTTTGGGGTTCATTCTTATCAATATTCCCGTAATTGCTCTTACTGCAAAGACGCTCGGCAAGCACTTTTTGCTTCGATCGCTTAAAAGCATGATTTGCTTTTGGCTTGTCACCGACTATGTTTTTCCGTTGTTTCCTGTGTATTCGGGCGAACCGCTGCTTGCAGCATTATTTGGCGGCTTGCTGTGCGGAATAGGGCTTGCGCTTGTGTATTCTCGCAACTCGTCAACCGGCGGCACGGATTTCATTATTATGAGCCTTAGAAAGAAGTTTCCCCAGTTCTCCATCGGTAATATTTCAATGATTATTGATGGTACGATAATCGTCACGGGCGGCATTGTGTTCGGCTCCATTGATGCAGTCCTGTATGGTGTTATTGTCACAATAGTCAGCGCATTCACCGTGGACATGGTTATGACCGGTTTGGGTGCAAAACGCATGGTTATAATCATTACAAAGAAGAGCCAAGAGATAATTGAGGGCATATATCACACCATTGACCGTGGCGTGACAAGCCTCGATGCAACAGGTACATATACAGGCGAATCACGGAAAATGCTATTGTGTACCTGCAGCAAGCGTGAGGCTTTCACCGTAAAGAAGCTGATTAACAACATTGACGACAAAGCCATTGTATTTTTCTGTACAGTCGAGGAGGCTTACGGCTTTGGGTTCAAGGATCTAAAGAGCTAAACACACAGATTTTCACTCAAAACATCACAAGACTTTTACACACAGAAACGCCCCATTATTTGGGGGCGTTGGTTGCATGGTCATATTGTGACAAGTATTGTTAGGTTTATGAGTATAGCTTTCCCAATATCCAACAGACAAGACGGTTTGGAAGTATCCTGCTCAAAAATGCAAACAGATGATACTTTGCGCCGGAAGTATAGAGAGGACGAGGGTGAGCCTTGTTGCTGATTCTCACCAGCTTTGATGCGATGTGGGAGGGACTCATTCCGTTTTGCTCGTCATGCTCCATCACCGAGATGGAATGTTTCATTGCAGGGTAGGCGTCCGCTCCGTTCATTTCCTTTGTTCTTGCTGCAGTAAAGCCCGTTTTGATGTCGCCCGGCATGAGCGCACAAACACGAATGTTGTGCGAGCGCACCTCGTTGCGAAGCGAAAGAGCAAGAGCGTTCAGGGCAGCCTTTGACATGGAATAAAAAGCTTGAAATGGGATCGGCAGGATAGCGGAAAGCGAGCTGGTAATGATTATTGCACCGCTTTTTGCATGACGCATTGATGGAAGAACAGCCGATATTACATTGACCGTCCCTGTGACGTTTACATCAAATTGTCTTTTGATGTCCTCAACGCTCGTAAACTCGACTGCACCTGCAATTCCAAAGCCTGCATTTGAGATAAGAACATCAATGCTTTGCTCCTTTTCAAGTATGGTTCCTATGGCAGAGACAACATTATCCTTGTCGCAAACATCGCAGCTGATAAACGTTGAACCTTCCAGTTCAAAAGGCTTTCTGCAAAGACCGTATACCTTATCACCACGCGAAATAAATTCCTTGCAAGCAGCAAGTCCTATTCCACCCGATGCACCTGTAATGACCACTATCTTAGGCATCTCTGTTCAATACCTCAACGAAAATATCGAGTGCCTCATCCAACAAATCCGTAGTAAGCGTCGCCATGTAGCTGGTGCGAAGCAGACACTCCGAAGCAGGTGTTGCAGGGGGCAGGACGGGATTGACATACACACCTGCATCGTAAAGCTCCTTTGCCTTTGTGAGTGTGCGTATGGAGTCGTAGGTATAGATTGGAATGATGGGGGTGATGCTGTCACGAATTGCAATACCTCTCTTTCTAAGACCATCACGCATATAGGCTGACAGAGCCATCAGCTTGCTTGGCAGCTCAGGAGTTTCCTTGAGAATGTGCAAAGCTTCAATGGCGGTGGCACAGTTTGAGGGCGGAATTGATGCACAGAATATGAACGGACGAGAGGAGTGTCGAACATAATCGACAACACGCTTGTCGGCCGCCATATAGCCACCCAACGATGCCAACGATTTTGAGAATGTACCCATGATAATATCCACCTGATCGGTAAGACCAAAGTGATCCGCCGTGCCGCGTCCGCCGTTGCCCAATACGCCCAGACCGTGCGCATCATCTACCATGACACGAGCGTTGTACTTTTTAGCAAGCGCAACAATTTCAGGAAGTTTGCAGATGTCGCCACCCATTGAGAACACACCATCGGTAATTATTAGCTTGCCGGAGTCCAGAGGAACAGACTGGAGTTTTTTCTCCAAATCCTCCATATTGCTGTGACGGAAACGAAGCATCGTTCCGTAGCTCAACTTACAACCGTCGTATATACTTGCGTGATTCTCACGATCGCAGAACATATAATCACCCTTACCCACAATTGCGGAGATGATGCCTAGGTTGCTCTGAAAACCAGTCGAGAAAGTCATGACGGACTCTTTGCCCAAGAATTCTGCCAGTTCGCTCTCAAGCTGAACATGTAGCTCTAATGTACCGTTTAGAAAGCGAGAACCCGAACAGCCGGAACCATAGCGCTCAAGCGCCTCGACACCCGCAGCAATTACGCGAGGGTTGGTCGTAAGTCCCAGATAGTTGTTTGAGCCAAGCATGATACGGCGTTTGCCTTCCATGATGACTTCTACATCCTGCTTGGATTCTAATGTGTGAAAATAAGGATAGATGCCCATCTCCACAGCTTTTTCGAGCAGTTCATTAGTGCATTTTGAAAATAGATCCATAGACTACCTTCCTTTCTAAAAATTCAATATATTATATCAAAAGATCGATATATTGTCAATTCACATGGAATTTTTTTGCAAGCTCACGGCGCAGCGGCTTGAAGAATAGCGACAAGCATGTAATCAAGACAACGAAGGCTATTGCACCAAAAACGATGGTCGGCCAATTCATCTCAATTATTCCGATAAGTGCGAGTGCCAGAGCAATCAATCCAATGGTTATCACCAAGAACAGAGGCATAATGTTGCCCTTTTGCCGCTTAAAACCAATAAAGAACACCAACGATTGAACTATCAGCATAGAAAAACAAATGATTGGTACCACAACCCTTGTAAAGCCTTTGCCGAATATCAGATCAATTATCACCAAAAAGATGCAGACATTTATCAATATGGCAGAAAATTTTGACATAAAGGTAAATTCAACTAAAGGTCTTTCTATCACAGATATCCAAAATAGCCATTGCCCGGCGAATACTATCAGGCTCCAAGGGTATCCGCCTACGCACAGATTTACTATCCCGCATGCCACAAATGCAACGGCATAGCAAGCAAGAATAATCTTTCTTAGCATTAAGTACACGAGGCGGCGATGGGGAATTTTTGGGTAGGTAATATCAATTTCCATATTTTTCACTCCCATTGAGCTTAACGGTAAGCCCCTTTTGTTCGAGCAATCGCAGCATGGCATTTTCAAAGCTGTCGTCATCTGTCATCTTCGTTACGGTGAAGGTTGCAACGTTGTTGCATGTTACCATTGTACAGGTAACTCTGTTGGCGATAGTTGCACCAAGAACAGCGTCCATCTTCTGAACATAAGGTGCCATTTGTGCAGGAACTTTCAGTACGCCCAGATTAGACAGCGTATTTGAAAACACACGATCGCCAATGGAGCCAAAGATGAGCTTTGCAATAGGCCACTTGAGATAAAGGGGAATATAGCGCAGAGAGTGAACCAACCTTTTTGTGTGTAACAGGGTGCGATTGAGTGCTTCACGACTGCCTACTTCCGCAAGCTGTGATGTGATGCTTTTCAATAGCTCGCCAAACTCAGGAATCTCTGAACGCTTAAAGCGCAGCACACAGAACATTGAGAAGTTTCGAAGCGTAGCAGTATTGTAGAACTTGCGCATGTTCACGGGAACCTGAAAGTGCATTCTTCCGTCTCCGTCCGAGCTTTCCTTGGAAGCTAGAATCAACAAGGCGAGCATGAGGGTGTTGACTGTTGCTCCTAAAGACTTAGCAAGGGCGTGAACCTTATCGGCCTCAAGCTCGAAGTGTATCACTTGATGGGGACGAATGTGCGACATTTTCCCTCTAAGCTGCAAGGCACTTTTGTCAGAAAAGCCGGCTTTAGCACCACTGTCGTCCTTTTCTGCAAGGTGAAAATCGTCACGAGCTTCCTCCTCAGGGGCAGGTTGCGAAATATCGCGAACATGCTCGGTGCAGGGAATATCTGCCCCGTGCTTTATCCGTATATACTCCGCCATCAATGTCATCAAAAACGCAGTTGCACCCGTGCCGTCAGTGACAACGTGGAAGCCTTCAAGACTGACTCTGTTTTTGTAGTACATTATCCTAAAAGGTGGAGTGCCATACGCTGATACATTGATTGACGAGCAGGGGATAGTGTCCTCCTTCAGCACGGGATAGCGTTGCTTAGTTCCGTCAAGATAGTGCCAAAAGAACCCCTTTTTGACCGTGGTGGCAAAGAATGGGAATCGCTTTATGGTGAAATCCATAGCAAGCTGCAGAATACAAGGCTCAATATCATCATTTAGATACATTGACAGATGAAACATCTGCATCCAGTTGCGCTTGATTGTAAGCGGGTAAATCTTTGCGCCGTCATCTGCTGGATACCAAACCGTCATTTCGTCCTTGTAGAACGTACCCAGCTTGTCCGCCGACAGCCTTGTCACGGCGTCTTTTGGGCCAACTCCGTTTTTTAGCAGGTACATTAGTCCAACCTCAAAATCTCCAACCAGAAGGTGTGTCTGTGCTTTAGACATACAAATTTTGCTCTTTAAGTCCAAAAATAGCTGCCTTATGACGACCTGATCGGAGGGAGATAGTGTGGATACATATTTCGATAATTCGGTAATCTTCGTTTTCTTCATCGTTACAGAATAAACGAATTGTGCCAAAAAGTCAAATCTTTATCATTCCAATGAACATAAACTAAAACTGATTGACAGTTTGTTGAAAGTTATTATATAATAACAAAGATATTGACCGAAGGAGGATCTCATGGCAAAGAAATTGTTTTCGCTTGCATTGGTGCTTTGCATCATTCTTTCCTTTTCTGTCAGTTCAGCAGTAGCAGTTGATGAGGATGACGATATTCTTCCTTTTGAGCTCCGCAAAGCATTTACACATTCCGATTTTAGCTTTGACAGTTCGTTGGGCGACGACTTTGAGTGTGTTATGGTTTTTAACCCCAATTCTTGTGACGTATTATATCAGAAAAACGAATCCGCACGCTTTGTCTGCGGCGGATCCATTGCTATGCTTATGACATCGCATATTGCTCTAAAATACTTGGGCAAGAACGCAAAGGTTGTAATTTCTCAGGAGCTTGAGAACATGAGCTTTGGCGACAGCGTTGTCAATCTTGAAAAGGGGCAGAGTTATTTGGCTTGTGAGCTTATTGCAGCCATGCTCCTGTATGGTGCAGAGGACGCTGCGGCAGCTATTTCGGCAGAATTTGCAGTCATAAGCGGCAGGATAGGCAAGGGGGCTACACTCGAAGAAAAACTTGCCGTAGCAGTGGAGATGATGAACGAAGAAGCCCAAAGGCTTATGATGTATCAGACCATCTATACAAATGCCTATGGAAAGACCGACAATGACCAAAGGACGAGCGCAGAAGACGTTGTCAGGATTATGTATGCCCTGTATAACGAACCGTATTCGAGCTATGTGGGCGATACGGAGGAGCTCATCGGAAATGTGACTCAATCCGGCATTGTGGGTCAGTACAGCCTATACGATCCACGCAACGTGGATTCGCCACAGTTTTCCCGTGAAATTTGTGGCTATGGATATTACAATGACGGCAACATCACGGTCATGGCTCTTTCACAGGCGGTGCCTTGGCGTGTGAGCCGAAGCTCGACGATTGATGGGCGAGTATTTGTTGTAACAGCTACCGATGTGGTATCCAGCACCATAATGGGCGCATTGAACCTGATGACCTATTCGGCATCAAATTATGATATGCTGTATGCCAACAGTGCATCGGCAAACAGTAAAAGCATGGTTGATGCAATGCTGTCGTCAACCTCCTGTACTCACTGCACAGGAACGCTTCTTTCCCATGCGTCCACATGTGAATATAAGGCCTCAGAATTGGTATTTAAGTCGGACAAGATGCCACTTTCGGTTGATGTGTCCATGTTTGCCGTTCTAACCGAGATATACACGAACAATAGCTTTGATACATTTTCAGCAGTCATTGACGATTCTACTGTTGTCAACAGCGATAATTTGTTAAAGGGCGACTACTATGCCACTGCAAGGATTTATTATCAAGAGGACAGAGAGTTCATAAGCGTTGATTTGTATGTAAATGCCACGCAGGCAGATGTCGAGGGAAAAACATATATTGTCACAGAGCCAGAGGTTGACGACGAAGAAGGGCTGTCGTGGCAAACAATCGTGATTTTGGCAATAGGTGCGCCCATGATCTGTTGGGTGTTCTACACAGTAGTTTCTGCAAGAATTCGCAGAAGAAAATATTAACCGAGGTAATTTAGATGGATCTACAAAATGTTTTTCGTGTAATTAGAAAATGGTTGCTGCTCATCATACTTGTGCCTGTTTTGACTGTCATGGTGACAGGCTATTACTTCTACCAAATTGCGCAACCAGAGTACACGTCCTTTGCAAAGATATTGGTTTTCAAGCAGCAAAACGATGAGGTTCTGACCGGAAGCGATCTTGGCACAAGCTCAAGCATTATCAATGACTTTTGCGTTATAGTCACCAGCACCCCCGTTCTTCAGGATGCTGCTGCATCTATGGAAATAGAGCGTGCAGATGGGCAGAAGCAGCAGGTGAGCCTCAGCGATCTAAAGGCGTGCAACATCAGCGTCAGTAAGGGAACGGACAATCGTATAGTAACCGTATCGGTCACATCAAAGAACGCAAGTTTGGCTTATAATACGGTTGATGCAGTTGTACATTCTGCAACAATATATGCAAGGGACTACCTGCAGACGGATAACATCACTGTCATTGAACCTGCCACCGCTGCTCGCCAGTCGGGACCCGAATCGTTTAGAAATACAGTAATCGGTGGAGTAGCTGGTTTTGTAATTGCTATTATTTTCGTTCTCATGATAGAATTTCTCAATACTACAATCAGAGACGCCGAAGAGGTGGAGAAGCTGCTCGAGCTTCCGGTTCTTGCCAAGATTCCAAGGTATGAGAAGTAAGGAGGCATAAGCATGGCAAACATAGTTGACACATATTATCAAGCAAAATCTAGCTTGCGAGAAGCAGTCAAGACTTTACGAACCAACATTTCGTTTTCGAGCGTAGAACATGAAATTCAAACCATAGTTGTGACAAGCCCATCCGCCAGATTGGGAAAGACAACAACGGCGAGCTTTTTGGGCGTTGCATATGCCGAAACGGGCAAAAAGGTTTTATTGGTGGATACGGACTGCCGCAGACCAATGCTTGCAAATGTTTTCCGCCAGCGTCCTCAGTACGGAATGCTTCAGGTTTTGTATGGCGAAGTCACCATAGAGCAGGCGGCAGAGGAGTCCAGACAATCGGGCTTGTACATCATGGATTGCGGCGGCAAGATTACCAACCCCGTTGAGTTTATCAATTCAAAACGTTTCTCGGCGTTTGTAAGTGAAGCAAGAAAAAAATTCGATGTCGTCATCTTTGACACACCGCCGCTGGGCACATTCATTGAAGCTGCGCTTTTGGCGGCTCAGGCAGATGGGACTTTAATTGTTATCCAGCCGGGAAAAGTACAAAGTGGAACAGCAAAGGACATTGTAGATCAGCTCAAGAAGGCTAACGCTCATATACTGGGCGTTGTGTTCAACAATGTTGTAAACGCCAAGTCCGACGGCTATTACTATTACTACCGTAAGGGTGGCAAGAGCGAAAAGAAGCGTGAACGTATCGGCAGAACCGCCAGCTCGCATCTTGGAGTAGGATCAAAGAAAAAAG
The DNA here is from genome assembly GCA_028694155.1 of Eubacteriales bacterium. GTDB lineage: Bacteria > Bacillota > Clostridia > Christensenellales > CAG-138 > JAQUTY01. The sequence continues at coordinate 119,285 of JAQUTY010000005.1, read as the reverse complement.
GAAGTTAATCATGATTCGAGATATGCATTGTCACATCCTATATGGCGTTGACGATGGGGCAAGCACAAGAGAAGAATCGCTGCGAATGCTCGATGTTGCTGCGCACGGTGGAATTACTCAAATCATGGCAACCCCACATTTTCGCGGACGTTGGAACAACAGGGAGCTTGTGCATCAGACATTTGATGATCTGGTTGTGGAGGCAAAGCAACGTGGGATTATTTTGATGCTTGGAAGCGAGTTTTTTATTCGCGAGTTTGACCGAGATAACATTGAGTATATTAAAAATGAGCTTTGTTTTGAAAACAGCAACACCATTCTTTTAGAGCTAAGTTCTTTTACGTCCATCGACGACGCACGCGATGTAATATATCCGTTGCAGCGCAACGGAATGAAGGTAATAATTGCGCATCCCGAACGATACAAGGAGATTCAGCACAGACCTGTACTACACGAGGAATACTTAATTATGAACTGCGAGCTGCAGTTGTCTGCTGATTGCTTTGCGCTGCCTTCATGGAGTATTCGCCGCCGTACCGCCAAGGCTCTTTTTAAGGCAAATGCGTATGCCCTAGTAGCTTCCGATGCACATTCCGCAGCCGATTATGAACGCTTCCTAGTATCCGTGAAGAAATATGGTCTGAATTAAACACCCAATAATTAAGCTCCCCGATGTTGTGCCGGGAAAACTCAAACAGTTCAAAAGCTAAGGGGTGCGGGGCATGAGCCCTGCTGCATAAGTTCCGTATTCGGCGGCATGTACGCCGAAACGGACTAAAAGCGTGCTTTTAGTTCCTTTCGGGCTTTTCGCCCGGGAGCAAACGCAGTTTGCGAGAGAAAAGCCTGTATTCTGGCAATAAAGGTTCGAAAACTTACAACTTGTTATTAAGGTTTCGAACCTTTTTTGACAAGCAAAGCTCCCCGACAATACATCGGGGAGATGTTCGATTGAACTAGTTTGTGTTAGAATCTGTGTCCGCATTCAGGGCAGAATTTTGCAGGGCCGTCGAGCTTATATCCACATTGAGGACAAGTATTGGTGTCCGATTTCTTCTTTCCACATTCAGAGCAGAATTTTCCCGTATTGACCGTTCCGCATGAGCACGTCCAACTGTCTGGTGCTTCAGGCTTTTTTTGACCACATTCTGCGCAGAACTTGCCGGAGTTGCCACTATGCCCACAGGCACAATCCCAGCCATTTGCCGCTGCCTGCTGCTGAGCCTGCTGCTCTTGCTGCTGTCCCATCGTGTACAGTTGAGAAGTGTTAAAGCCTCCTGCATTGCCTGCCATATTCATTCCTGCAAATGCCATAACAGGGCCTGCACCCTCGTTAGCCGCTGCCGACTGCATTGCCGATGCCTGCGCACCAACAAGATGTGCGGCGGCCATAGTGGGGTTGCGGAAGGCTGCGTTGCGCTGAAGCTCTTTTATCATCGCCTCATCTTCATCGGATGCTTTGACCGAGCTTACGCCAAACGATGCAACCTCGATGCCCCGTTCGCCGCCCCACTTGTCGGACAGCTCATCGTTGAGTGCTTCGGACAGCTCAGTGGTATGTCCGGGCAGAGCCGAGTAACGAATACCCATCTCGGAGATTTTTGCAAATGCAGGCTGCAGAGCAGTCAAAAGCTCGCTCTTTAGCTGACTGTCAATCTCATCTCGTGTGTACACATCGGATACATTTCCGCAAACGTTCGTGTAGAACAGCATCGGGTTGGTGATTTTGTAGGAGTATTCGCCGTGGCAACGGACAGAAACGTCAATATCAAGTCCGACATTCTTATCAACAACACGGAAGGGAACAGGGTTGGCTGTGCCGTATTTGTTGCCCATGATTTCCTTGATGTTGAAGAAATACACGCGCTGATCCTTACCTGTGTCACCACCGTAGGTGAAACGCTTGCCAATCGCCTTGAATGAATCGAGTATGCTCTTTCCCAAGCTGCCTGCAAAGATGGAAGGCTCGGTAGAAGTATCATATTTATATTCTCCCGGCTCGGCGCAAAGCTCAACGATCTTGCCCTGCTCAACGATTATCATACACTGTCCATCATTGACCGCAACCACGGAACCGTTTGAAATAATGTTTTCTTCGCCCTTTGTATTGGAACTTCTGCCGCTTGTGCGCTTCTGACCCTTAGAAACGAGCACGTCCATAGGGAGTGCTTCACAGTAAAAATACTCTTTCCATTGATCGGCAAGTACGCCGCCCACAGATCCGAATAATGCTTTAATTAGTCCCATTGTTCTAACCTCCAATTTTTAATCGTACTTATTATATCAACAGGAACCAAAAAAGTCGAGCATAATCGGAGGAAATATGAAAGTTTTACGCTACGGTGATGAAGGCCCAATCGTTGAACTGCTCCAGCTAGCATTGAACCGAGCAGGATTTCAATCGGGAGATATTGATGGCATATTCGGGCGGCGCACATTTAATGCGGTTGAAAACTTTCAATCGGAAAACGGACTCTCTCGCGATGGTGTGGTGGGCAAGCTCACTTGGGCCGCGCTGTATCCATATTTGTCCGGATACACGCTCCATGTTGTTGCTCAAGGCGATACGCTATACAATATCGCCGCCCACCACGGGGCGTCTTTGCAATCGGTAATCACAGCAAACGTAGGTGTTGTGCCTGAGAACCTGCAAATAGGACAGCAGATAGTTGTTCCGCTGCCCTTTGCTGTGGTTTCGGGCGATGTCAATTACTCCAGTGCTTATGTAACAATAATTTTAGATGGGCTTTGCGCACGCTATCCCTTTATGAGCGTGCGTCAATTTGGAACAAGCGTAATGGGACGGCAGATGCTTGTGGCAACTGTGGGAGAGGGAGACAAGAGAGTCGGATTCAATGCGTCACATCATGCAAACGAGTGGATTACTACACCGCTTAATCTCATGTTTTTAGAAACGTATCTTCGGGCAATCGCCTTTGAAGAGGAAATATATGGCTTTGACGCAAGGGAGCTGTTTGAGAGCACCACCCTTGACATGGTTCCGTTGGTAAATCCCGATGGCATGGATCTTGTAACAGGCGCGATTGAACCTTCTGATAGCTATTATCAACAGGCAAAGGCACTTGCAGGCTTCTATCCCGACATACCGTTTCCCGATGGATGGAAGGCAAACATTCGAGGAGTAGACTTAAATCTGGGATACCCTGCAGGCTGGGAGGAAGCAAGACGGATAAAATTTGCCCAAGGATATACAAGACCCGGCCCAAGGGACTTTGTTGGAACTGCTCCCTTAAACGAACCGGAGAACATTGCCATGGCTGATTTGACAATAGCCGGCGACTATGCTCTGACTGTATCGTATCACACGCAGGGTGCAGAAATCTACTGGAAGTTTCTCGATTTCGATCCGCCACGAGCAGAGGAGATTGGACAACAAATGGCACAATCCAGCGGATATGCTCTTGTGGACACACCATACAGCAGCGGTTTTGCAGGTTATAAGGATTGGTTCATTCAAAGCTATAACAGACCCGGATATACCATTGAGGCAGGCAAGGGGGTTAATCCTTTGCCGCTGTCAGACCTTTCAAAGCTGTTCGAGGACAATATCGGGATATTTGTTATAGGCTTGTATTTGAGCTAAAATGCTGTTATAATTCTCGCATGGAAAAAAAGAGAAGATCATTCATAACGGGTGCTGCCATTCTGGCCTTTGCAGGCATTGTCTGCAAGATAATCGGTGTGCTTTTCCGAGTTTGGGCGGCAGGCACCATCGGCGAGGCAGGAATGGAATACTACGAAGTAGTGTTCCCGTTTTACTCATTTCTGCTGATTCTGTCATCGTCAGGTATACCGACCGCCATCTCAAAAATGGTGGCGGAACGTATTGCAGTTGGCGATTGGGCATCAGGCAAGCGAGTATTTAGGAGATCTCTGCTTGCTCTTTCGCTTATCGGGATAATTTCAACTGCTGTGATGTATCTTGCGTCAGATGTCATCACGGTCAACCTTGTAGGACTTCCGTCTCAAAGCTCTATAATTTTCAAGGCTCTTTCGCCTGCACTGTTCTTTGTCTCGGTTCTTTGCGCTTATAGAGGATATTTGCAAGGGCTGCAAAAAATGGCGGGGACTGGAGTATCACAGATTGCCGAGCAGGTGTTCAAGTGCATCTTTGGACTGTGGCTGGCTGCTTACTTCATTCGAACGACCAGCGATCCCATAATGGGAGCAGTTGGTGCGCTCCTTGGAATATCTATTTCCGAGGCCGCTGCCCTAATAATTATGATGCTGTTCCGATACAAGCACAGACGTGATTGTATGCCGCTTGACGCAGAGAGAAAGCCACGTCAAAATGAGCGTGTTATCTCAAAGATGCTTGCAATCGCTGTGCCAATTACGCTGGGGGCATCAATTCTCCCCATCACAAGCATCATCGATGTAGATATGATATATGCCATGACAAACATAGATAATGTTGGTCAGAGCTATGTGGCATTGAGTACCTATGTGCGCTCAATAATCAATCTTCCTGCATCACTTACGGTTGCGCTGGCTATCAGTCTTGTTCCGGCAATTTCTGCAGCAAGGGCGCGCATGGACGAGCAGGGTGTTCAAAGAGCATCAACAATGGGCGTAAAGCTGTCCATGATTATCGGATTGCCATGTGCGGTTGGACTGTATGTTTTAGGCGCACCTATTGTGAATATGATTTTCAGAAGCATAGAACCCAGCACACTGGAGATTGTTGAACGGCTGTTCAAAGTCGCTTCATTCACGGTAATATTTATTTCGTTGGTTCAGACTACCACCGGCGCACTTCAAGGAATAGGCAAGCAATGGATTCCCATGGTATGTCTCTTGATTGGAGCAGTATGTAAAGTCGTGACAAACTATGTTTTGCTCCCCATTGCCGAGATAAATATTGTCGGTGCTTCTTGGTCGAACATCGCCTGCTATGGGGTTGCAGGCATACTTGACACGATATTTCTTGTCAAGTACACCAAAATGAAGATGAACATTTGGGATGTATTTATTAAGCCTGTATTGGGTTCTGCAGTAATGGGCGCAGTCGTTTACTTTGTCTATAAATTCCTGTATTCCATACACCCAGGCACGATTGTGACGCTTGTCAGCGTTGTCATCGGTATTGGCGTGTATCTTGCAATGATTTATGTTCTTAGAATGTTCACTAAAGATGAAATGGCATATCTGCCGCTCAACCGCAGAAGAAGGAAGGAGAAAGCGGAATGAAAAAGCTCATCATAGCACCGCTGTCAACGCCTAAGACCGTTACGCTTGCGGTCATGGACGCAATTTGCAATGCGGACAAGCTGTATTTGCAAACCGCACTTCATCCTTGCGCAAAACCTGTCAAAGATAGTGGACGTGACTATATCACCATGGACGATCTTTATGATGAGGCTGAGGATTTTTCCGCACTGAATATCGCCATAGCCGAAAGACTAACCGGTGGGGACAGTTGCGTATATGCGGTCATGGGTGATGGGTGCTTTTCTCAAATGCCTGAAATTGAAAGACTGTGCAATGAACGTGGTTTTTTGCTTACGGTGCTTCCTGCAGTATCGTATGCAAAGGCTGCATTTACAAGGTATCAACAGGGAACAGTATACACGGCTAATGCGCTGCCAAAAAGACTTTATACGGACTATGAACTGTATATTGAGGAGCTTGACGATGCGCTGCTCGCCTCCGATGTAAAATTAGCGTTGAACGACTATTATCCCGATGAGCATAAAGTCACGCTTGCTTCATTGCAGGACGATGGGCAATACAGCTATCAGACAATGCCGCTTTATAAGCTGGACGGCGTACGGGGACTGAACGCTGCAAGTGTATTGTATGTTCCGCCAATAGCATTTGAGGACAAGACCCGTTACGGATACTATGATGTTGTTGACGTAATGGAAAGACTTAGGGCAAAGGACGGTTGCCCATGGGACAGAGAACAGACACATGAGAGCCTCAAACGTGCGCTTTTGGAAGAGTGTTATGAGCTGCTGGAAGCAATTGACCAAAAGGACGATGAGCATATGATAGAGGAGCTGGGTGACGTATTGATGCAGGTCGTGTTTCATTCTACAATAGCTAAGGAGCAGTACCGTTTCAATGAGCATGACGTAAGCGATACATTGGCGAAAAAGCTCGTTTTCAGGCATCCGCACATATTTGGAGACGTCAAGGCAAATACTTCCGATGAAGTGTTGACGGTGTGGGATGCACAAAAAAGACAGGAGAAGCATCAGACAACGCAAACCGAGGTTCTGCGCAGCGTCCCAAAGAATTTCCCTGCACTAATTCGTTGCCAGAAGGTTCAAAAGAAGGCCTCAAAGATCGGATTTGACTGGAAGTGTGCGCAGGACGCATTCTACAAGCTGTCGGAGGAGATAGAGGAGTTAAGACTTGCTATCAACAAGGGCGAAGGGATAGAGGACGAGCTTTCTGATGTCTATTTCTCTCTTGTCAACATTACACGTTTACTGGGACTGGATAGCGAGGATATTGCAAATATCGCTACAAACAAGTTTATTGCAAGATTCGACACGATGGAACAGCTTGCCAAGAGAGATGGACAGGATATTGCCAACTTAACAACGGAAATGCAGGATATGTACTGGGAAATGGCAAAAAATCAAGGGAATTAGGCATAATTTTTGAAAAAGCACTTGAATTATTTGTCATCAGCTGTTACAATAGGCAAGGCTTAAAGCTTAAATAATTTATGGAGGAAAACAAGAATGAATAAAACCGAATTGATCGCAGCAGTTGCAGAAAAAGCAGCTCTGTCCAAGAAAGACGCAGAGAAGGCAGTTGTCGCTCTGATTGGCACAATCGAGGAAACACTTAAGGCTGGCGAAAAGGTCGCATTGGTCGGCTTTGGCACCTTCGAAGCAAAGACCCGTGCAGCACGCAAGGGCCACAACCCCGCAACAAAGGCAGAGATCGAGATCCCCGCATCCACAGCTCCGACCTTCAAGGCAGGCAAGGCATTCAAGGACGCCCTTAACTAAACAGCATTTATAACAAATGCGCTCCGAGTATTCGGAGCGCATTTTATTTTGGAATTATAAGTCGGGAATGTAGGGCGTAGGTTCCGGAGTTCCGCTGCTCGGATCGGGAGTAACGATGGGTTCGGTCGAAGGCTGTGTTGATGGGGGAAGAGAAGGCTCAGGAGTAGCCATCGTTCCGACGATTTTCTTTGTGGGATACATCCTGTATGTCGAGTTGTTCAACAGCTCCTCACGAACCAGCTTCGAGCCCTTGTAGTACTGCTTATAGGCTTTGTAGACGTAGCCTATTGTGCCTTCCTGCGTAATTTCCTCATAGCCTACGGGCTGCTTGGGATCTTCGGTAATCTCCTCAACTATGTCAGTCTTGCTGATGCGCTCGGTACGAATATCAATCTTATCATACTCGTCGTTTGCAAAGGGTACACCGTAAATCTCGAAGGTCACTTTGTTGTTATCCGTTGTGTAGGAAATAATGATGATATCGCTGTCAGTATTGTTCTTAAACTTAAAGTCGATGATGTTGCCAACAGAGTTGATGGTGGCATCACGACCCTTGTCAACGTACGACACGGGCATTGAATGATTTTGGCGATATACTATCTCCAAATCTGCCATCACTACGGCGTTGTAGAGCGTGCTTGACAGTTGGCATACACCGCCGCCTGCCTGCTCATCAACGTTACCCTGAACATAGGCTCCTGCCAATTTCCAGCCGTTGGCAATGGACCTAACGCCCAGCTTATCGTTACAGGAAAATACATCGTTGGGCTTTAGTATGGTCCCGTTCATCATTTCTGCGCCTTTGTTTACGTTGAACTTTCTGTTTGATGAACTACCCTTATAGCTCGTTGTAAAGGTTGCTCTTAATACATACTGCTCTTCGAGCATCGTTCTTGTCAAGCTGGGCTGCAGCTCCACAAAGTTTGCGTTAATGGTCGAAAGGTTGTCGGCAGACATAATTGCACTAACCAATGCCTCCTGGTCAATACCACGTCCGGGTTGTTCATCGGTATAATGTATAGCGGAGCTGCCACTGCCTGCAGTCACGGTAGCATTTATGGCAGGCGTATCCACCTCGGTTGCAAGACCCGCCACATATGCTCTGACGCTCGCTTCATCAAAAGTTATATCAAGCCCAATAGCGTGTCCGTTCACACGAATGCTCTCTACTTCGGATTTAACAGCATCAATACCGTTATCGGTTCGAACCAGATTGAACGCTTCGTTGACAGCAGAGTCGTAATTGACGCTGAAATTCACGTTTTGGCTGCCAAGGGCATGACTGGTTTCGGCAACATTGATAAGAATGGAAATATTGCCAAGTATAGCAGACTCGTTGCTCAAAAGGGCGGCCTTTGCCTCTTCCTTTGTCATGCCGCTGACGTTGATTCCTTCAATGGTCGTTCCCTCAAGCATAGTCGTCCTGTAAATAATTGCATCAACGGCGGCTTGATCATCATCAATATTAGGTTCGGGTGTAGTCAGCGACATGGGAATGGGGGTGTGGGTAGGCGTTCCGTCAGCACTCGCTTGAATGCCTGAGCCGGACGAACTTACAATAAATATAACTACGACCACCACTGCAACCAATATAACTGCGCCAATACCGCCAAATACTAACAACTGCTTTTGTTGCTGTTTCTTTTTCTTCTTGCTATTCATAGAATCTCCTTAATCTCATTGCCTATATTTTACATTGTTTTATTTATCTTTCAAGCATTTTGAAAAGTGTTTCATCAAATGTTACATTTCTTATGAAAATATGGTACAATAAAAACATGAAAAATAATACTGACAACAAATCCCCCATGGATTGGGCATTGTACTATCTCTCATTTCGTGCAAGGACGGCTCGTGAGATGGAGAATTATCTCGACGATAAGCAGTTTGGGGAGGTCGAAGTCTACGATTGTGTGGAACGGCTTAAAGAACTCGGACTGATTGACGATGAGAAGTTTGCCAAAGATTTTGTCAGCACTCGCTTGGCATCTAAGGCAGTGAGCAAGCGACATCTTCGTGAGCAGCTCTGTGCGCATTTTGTCAGTCGCGATGTTATTGACACCGTTCTTGAGTCTATACCTGATGATACAGAACTCAATAATGCAGTAAATTTAGCTAAAAAGTATTATAGGCAGCTTGCGTCCTTGCCCGATGATGAGCGTGAGCAACGGGTGATGCAACGGCTTCAACGAAGAGGGTATTCCTTGGAGATGATAAAGCATGCTATTTCTTTGGCAGATAAAGAGGCGGAGAACGAAGAATGATTCACTCGTTGACCCGTGACGACATAGAACCGCTATTACCCAAACGTCCTTCCTATTCCCACAAGGGCATCAATGGTCACGCACTATTGTGTATAGGAAGCGACAAGTACATCGGTGCTGCCGTGCTTTGCGCCAAAGCTGCGCTTCGTTGCGGATGTGGGAAAACGACAGTCGTCACAACGATGGACGCTCGAACGACGCTTTTGAACATTCCGGAGATTATAACCGTTTCCACCAACACAACAAGCTGGAATACTTCGGCATGCAAGATTGCCGTATTGCTGCTTGCAAAAAAGCAAGCGGTCGCCATCGGCAGCGGAATGGGTGATGGGGACATTTCCCTGTTGCTTGAAGCTGCACTTGTGTCGAAAATTCCGCTTGTAATAGATGCTGATGGCTTAAATCATATTGCAAAGCACCCACAGATGTTGAATTTGCTGCATGATAGAGTCGTGCTTACTCCTCATATCGGGGAAATGGCGCGCTTATGCGGACTTAACACATCAGAAATAATGGAGAATCAGGCAGAGGTTGCTAAAAAATATGCTAAATTATGGAACTGCGTTCTTCTTTTGAAATCCTCGCATAGCTATATATCCGATGGCGAACGTATTGTTGAGAACACTACCGGCAATGCCGGACTTGCAAAAGGCGGAAGCGGCGATGTTCTGTGCGGAATTGTCACCGCCATGCTGTGTCAGGGGCTTGCTCCGTTTGAAGCAGCGTGTGCAGGGGCGTATTTACTTGGTGCATCAGCAGATGAGGCGGTCAAAATGCTTGACAATAGGCTGCTCGTTGCATCGGATTTGTTTGACGTGATAAACACCGTCCTTTAGTCATTGATAATTGACATAAACTTCACATAAATGATGTGGTAATTGCTCGAATGATGTGGTAATATAATGGATATGAACAGGCTTACATTCGCAATAAAAACAACAATTTGTTTTCTCCTTGCGGCACTTATGTTGCCGTTTAGTTTTGGTTGCAGCGATTTGACAGCGCAGGGCAATTTGGTTATCAATGAGGTCGTGACAAGTAACGACTCCTCACTTGTAGACGAGGTATATGGAACGCCCGATTGGATAGAGCTATATAACGATTCCAACAGACAGATTGACCTTGGAAATTACCTGATTACCGACAACGTTCAAAATGCCGACAAGACTGTATTGCTGCCCAAGCGCATTCTTGAGCCTCACGAATACATAATTATTTTTGCAAGCAAGACCATTGATGTCAACAGCCTTAGCCTTAGTGATTCAGTAAACGGGGCAATTTGTGTGGACTTTGGACTTAGCAAAGCAGGGGACACGCTTGTAATTGCTGATGCCAACTATAATGTCATTCAAGAGCTGGCTATACCTGCGCTTGACAAGGATATTTCTTATGCAAGGTCAAAAGACGGAAGCTATGGATTCTGCGCGATACCCACTCCAAAGACTGAGAATATATCCAAGCTGTATTTGAGCCTTGACGAAGCGAAGGCGGCGATGAATGACGATGCAGCAACACCAACAGAGCCTGTCAATAGCAGCATATATATAAACGAAATTGTTGCAAAGAACAGCACCTCTTTGGAGCATAGCGGCTGTGCAGATTGCGACTGGGTGGAGCTGTATAATGATTCCGACCAAGACATTTCTCTGGATGGCTACTATTTTGCCGACAAAGAATATGAGAAGGGCAAGTCGAATCTAAACGGATATACCATTGCTGCACATGGATATTTTCTTATTTGCTGCTGCACAGATGACTGTGACAATACTGATGGGCATTGCTGTATTCGTATGGGCATAAGCCGCTATGGTGAGAGAGTGTATCTCTTTGACTCTATTGGCAGAACCGTCATTTCCTTCGACTCACCGCTGCTTGAAACGGATATTTCATATGCAAGACGTGCCGATGGAACATACGGATATTGCAGCAGACCCACGCCGAATGCAGAGAATACCACGGATATTGTTGACTCGTTTGCACCTGCTGATATGGACACCTCTGATCCTGTAAGGATAAACGAGGGTTTACCTAAGAACAAGTACAGCCTGGTAGATGCTGATGGTGATAGATCCGATTGGGTGGAGCTGTATAACTATAATTCATTTGAAGTGTCGCTTGCAGGTTATTACCTGTCAGACGATCCGAACGATTTGTATAAGTGGGCTTTTCCGAACGTTGATATTCCTGCAAACGGCTATCTGATTGTGTTCCTTTCCGGCAAGGAGACAAAGGAAAACGAACTGCATGCAAACTTCTCACTGGGCGGCAACGACACGGGCTTGATTCTGTTCGATTCCAACAAGAATAAGACCGACATTATTGCGCTTTGCGATACCGACAGCAACGTGTCAATAGGAAGGGCGTCCGATGGTTCGCTGGAATACTATCGTCAGCCAACGCCATATGCGCCCAACGCACACGCCTACTCTCAAGCCGATGCAATCGGCTTTTTTCAAACGGACGGTGTGTATATCAGCGAGGTTAGTGCATCTCATGCAAAGGGCACGGGCGATAATGATTGGATAGAGCTTTATAACGGATACTCAGCCACTTTGGATTTGAACGGATACTATCTGTCCGATGACATAGACGACATGTTCAAGTGGCAAATTAAAAACGTAAGCATTGAAGCCGGCGGATATAAGGCTATCGAGGCGACCTCCCATGTAACAAGGCAGGGCGAAGGCGTTGCCACTTTTGGCATAGCTGCCTCAGGCGATACGCTATTTTTGTCCGATCCTAATGGCTTTCTTGTCGATGTATTCGATACAGGCGCACTCGACGTGGGAATGTCCTCTGGACGCATAGTGGGAGATGCGACAATCTCTAGAGTATTTTTCGACACGCCCACACGGGGCAAATCCAACAGCAATATTGTTTATGTTGGATATACGGCGCAGCCCATTTTGTCGCAGACGGGTCTGTATCAAACCGATGGCTTTTCACTTGAATTAACCTGCAATACACCCAATGCAGTAATTTATTACACTACCAACGGTAGTATTCCTACAAGCTCTTCCAAGGTGTACAATGAAGCGATAGCAATTTCTAAAAGCACGGTCGTTCGTGCCGTTGCGCACATTGATGGGTTGGTGGACAGTCCGATTGTTACCTATCACTATCTGTTTGTCGAGCCGCACACCGTGCCTGTGATGTGCATTGCGATGAATAAGGACGACTTTACCACAGTCTATTCCGTTACACAACATAGCGATATAGTTGAACGAGAGGCATATTTTTCATACTACGAGGACGATGGCAAGTTGGGTGTCACGTTCCCTGCAGGGGTAAAGGCAAAGGGCAGGGGAACGCTTCTATATGCTCAAAAATCGTTGGCGATACATTTGCGTGGATCATATGGGCAGAATTCGGTCAACTATCCCTTCTTTGATGAGATTAAGTTTACAGAGTTTGCCTCGCTGGTTCTGCGCAACGGTGGGCAGGATTATGATGCAGCTCGGATTCGAGATTCATACATATCAAGAGCCGTCCAAGGCTTGAACATCGAAACTGCTGCCACCCGTCCCGTCGTTGTTTATGTAAATGGCGAGTATTATGGTCTGTATGATCTAAATGAGGACTTAAACGCCGATTATCTGCAGACGCATTACGGCGCAGATCCTGATGCTGTCGATCAAATTATGCGCAACCAGACAGCAACGCAGGGCAGCAAAACGGAATTTTTGCGAGTCAGGGAGTTTGCACGCGAGGCGAACATGTCCAATTCTGAGGTATATGAGCAGTTCTGCCAATGGGTTGATGTAGATTACTTTACAGACTACATTATCGTGCAATCCTATACAGCCAATTCGGATATGTTCAATCAGAAATATTGGCGCACGCAAGACTACTCAATTAAGTGGAGACCGATTTTCTACGACCTTGACTTCTGCTTCAAATCGTCCACAAGAAACATGATACACTCGTATTTTACAGTGGACGGAGTTCCCTCGGCAAACGGAAGCAAGAGCAACATGGACATTTATTGTGCCCTAAAGAGAAATCAAGGGTGGTGCGACAGGTTTGTGGAGCGTTATGTTGAGGTCGTAATGACGTATTTCGATGCAGACAGAATGACGAAAATATTAGATGATATGGTTGCCCAGCTTGAGCCTGAGATGAAAAGGCACATTGCACGGTGGGGAAAACCAAGCAGTTACAGCAAGTGGGAAAGCTCGGTGGCAAGCCTCAGAAAAATTGTTCAAAATAGACAGAAGAATGCGCTCAATCATTTGCAGGATTACTTCAACGTGTCAGACAGTCTGATGAATGAGTACATCAGAAAATACAGCGGCTAATATTCTTCTGATAATTTGGCAAAAACGACAGAAAATAGCTATATGTTTTATCTTGTTGCTTTTGCCTTAGGTGCGTGCATCTATGTGCTCATTGAAATATTTTGGCGTGGACGCAGCCATTGGACGATGGCGGTAGCAGGAGGTTTGTGCCTGCTTCTGCTATGTGGCCCATACCGCCAGTTGACTTCCACACCACTCATTTTCAGTTGCATATTCGGTGGACTGCTGATAACCTCCATCGAATATATAGTTGGATTTATCGTAAATCTCAAGCTGGGGTGGGGCGTTTGGGACTATTCATCGGTCAAGTATAATTACCAAGGGCAGATATGCTTGCGATACTCAATAATCTGGATTTTTCTTTGCGCACCTGCATACTTCTTGTTGGATTTTGTTTACACGTCCTTTTTTTCGTGATATAATGTCAGAGAATATTTGTGTAGAGGTGGAGCTTTGCGGATTTTGGGAATTGACCCCGGATATGCGATCATGGGATACGGACTTATAGATCGTGATGGGTCGAAACTAACGGTCATTGACTATGGTGTTGTTGAGACCGTTAAGGACATGCCTTTTCCTCAAAGACTTGAAAGACTTTACGATGGCGTGCACGAGCTGATTGGGAGCTATCATCCTGATGTGGCGGTATTTGAGGAGTTATTCTTCTATCGCAACACAACAACTGCGCTTGCGGTTGGGGCAGGCAGGGGAGTTGCAATTTTGGCGGCACAAAAAAGCGAGCTGCCAATGTACGAGTACACACCCATGCAAATCAAGCTCTCGGTAACCGGCAACGGACATGCCGACAAGAAGCAGGTGCAGCAGATGGTCAGACTACTGCTGGGTCTTAGGGACATACCCAAACCCGATGATGCTGCTGATGCGCTGGCGGCTGCCATTTGCCATGGCTGTACCATGGGAGCCGCCGCAGAAGAATTTCGTATAAGATAGGAAGGGAAGCATGTACGCATACATTAGGGGCATCATTGACGAGGTGCTGTCAGACAGAGCCATTGTGGACGTAGGCGGCGTGGGCTATCTGCTGTTTTGCAGCACAAACTCACTTAATACCTTGGTAAAGGGCAGCGAGGGCAAGTTGTTCACCTATCTGCATCTTGCCGATGGTGTTATGGCTTTGTATGGTTTTGCCGACCTAAATGAGAAAGAGATGTTCCAAAAGCTCATCGGCGTTTCTCGCATCGGCCCAAAACTGGCAATATCCGTGCTGTCTGTTCTTACCCCCAACGATGTATATGCTGCTGTTATGACGGACAATCCCAGTGCATTCGATCATGTATCGGGGCTGGGACGCAAGACGGCGCAGAGAATTATTCTTGAACTGCATGAGTCAGTGGGTTCGATGCAGACACAGGCGAACGAATATAATGGAAAGACGGATATGGCAAACGATATTAGGTCGGAGGCTGTTGCCGCTTTGACTTCACTTGGATATGACGGATTATCTGCAACACGCGCGGTAGCCGCCATCGATCAAGCGGACAGCGTGGAAGAATTGCTCACAAAGGCATTAAGGAGCATGGCGAGGTAGTATGGCAGATGAAAGACTGATATCCTCATCCATGCATGAGGACGACGCAAAAAACGAATATAGTTTAAGACCACATTTTCTTGGCGAATATATCGGTCAAGACGTGGTCAAAGAGCATATGCAAATTTACATCGAGGCGGCGAAAAACCGTGGAGAATCTTTGGATCATGCGCTTTTGTACGGACCTCCGGGACTGGGCAAAACAACGCTTGCAGGTATCATCGCAAATGAAATGGGGGTATCGCTTAGGGTCACAAGCGGGCCTGCAATCTCCCACGCAGGAGATCTTGCAGCCCTTTTGACGAACGTTTCGCCGGGCGATGTTCTGTTTATTGACGAGATACACAGGCTTAACGCCAGCGTTGAGGAGGTGCTGTATCCTGCAATGGAGGATTATGCGCTCGATATAATTATCGGCAAGGGCCCAAGCGCAAGGAGCATTCGTTTGGACTTGCCTAAATTTACGCTAATAGGAGCCACAACCAGAATGGGCATGTTGTCGTCTCCGCTTCGTGATAGATTTGGAATCAAAGAACAGCTCGACCTTTACAGTGCCGAAGCACTAAAAGAGATAATCATTCGTTCTGCTGATATTTTGCATATCGAGATAGACGAAGAAGGAGCATTGGAAATTGCTTCAAGATCAAGGGGAACGCCACGCATAGCCAACAGATTACTGCGCCGTGTAAGAGACTTTTCACAGGTCAAAAGACGTGGTATAATAGACCTTGAGACTGCGCAGAGTGCACTTGAGATGCTGGCAATAGACGAGCTTGGATTAGATGCTGTTGATCTAAAAATGCTTTACGCCATGATCGACATTTTCAAGGGAGGTCCGGTTGGACTTGATACCATTGCGGCATATACGGGCGAGGACGCAGGAACGGTAGAGGATGTGTATGAGCCGTATCTGTTAAAGCTAGGATTCATTGCAAGGACGTCGCGTGGAAGGATAGTGCTTCCGCCGGCGTATGAACACTTGGATCTGCCCGTACCTGTACAACAAGGACAACAACTAAAATTGGAGGTTTGATGAGTGAGAACTAAGAAGAAGATCATTAAAGAACAGTTGGCAGAGCTTGAAAGCCTCCGTCTTTCACTGCGTGAGAAGGAGCTGCAGATTGCAGAACTCACCGGCAAGGTTGAAGATTATGTGGGTCGTGAGCAGGCAATTTCTCAAGCAATGACAGAGGCAACAAACGTTTCACAAAAACTCATCAATGATGCCAACGAGGCTGCCGATAAAAAACGCATTGAGTCCGATGCGGAGATGAAGGCGGCAAAGGCAGAAGCCGAGATGATGGTGGACGTTGCTTATCAGAATGCCCGTGATATTGTCAAGGAGGCTAATGAATATAGTCGAATGAGACTGGAGCAGACCGAAGCTTCAATAAAGACCTACGGCGAGCTTTTGGGACAGTATAACAACGCTGTCAAGGATAGCGTGCAGCAGGCTGAATCGAACGCAAAGAGATATGCAAAGCTCTATCAAGAGCTGCAAATGGCTGTCCCTGAGCTAATAGCCGATTCTGGCGAGTTGTCAAAACTAATTGATGACTCCGATGTTGAGCTTCCTGATCCCGACGATGACCCCGCCCAGCTCATGAAAAACATTTATTCCATCGAGCATAGGGTTATACCCTGCCAGGACGAGCCGAAAGACGAAATAAAGGACGAGCCAAAGCATGATACTCCCGTTGACAAGTCCGATGAGGACGAGCCTGAGGCTAAAGAAGATAATGACGAAGAGCTTATTGACAGAGAACGAACCTTGATTTTTGATTTGAATGAGGACCAGAGCGATTCTGTTCCTTTTGAAGAGGACGATGAAATCAAGGTGTATACAGTTGAGGAAATTGTCAAGGGAGAAGGCAAGGACACGGTTGAACTTGACAGCCTGATAGATGAAATATTGAAAATGGATGTTAAAAAATAGGAGGCAGAACATGAAAAACAAGAGCATTTCTTATTGGATTTGGATTGCAGTGGTACTGGTGTTGGCTATTTTGCTCACATCGCTTACACAGGTGAAGTTTGCAAAGCCTACGGAACAACCTGTTGCTTCCGAGGGATTGAGCTTATCTGATCTGATTGGTGAAGATAGTGCAGATACATCTGATAAAACAGCTCAAGTGAGCAACACGGACAAGATGAAGCTGCAACAAACGGCGAGCTTGGGCGGTATTGCAGCATATGTTGCGGTGATTTTTAGCTGCAACGTATTTGGCGCACTTGCTTTATTGGTCGGTTCCGTTTTGGGCGTTCTATTCATCGGCAGTTACAGCTACATTCTTCCCATTGCTATCTGCCGTTTGATGGCGTTTGCTATTCTGGCAATAATTCGCCGCAAGAGCACCTACGGCTGGAAGAGCTGCATCATCGCCGCAGCCATTACGGAGGGCGCAATCGTTGTGCTGATGTTCCTGTATGAGCTGATATTCTTGGGGCTCACATTCGGAGCAGCTTGGACGGCTCTGTTTGCGCATATTGTGGAGGGGGCTGTCTGCGGCATCATTGGCATAGTATTGCTCAA
Organism: Eubacteriales bacterium; assembly: GCA_028694155.1. Lineage (GTDB taxonomy): Bacteria > Bacillota > Clostridia > Christensenellales > CAG-138 > JAQUTY01. The sequence continues at coordinate 101,655 of JAQUTY010000005.1, read as the reverse complement.
GCTCTTTGAACCCAAAGCACCCGAAGCGGATTCATTTACGGACTTCATCAACGCTAAGGAAAGCAAGAAGAAGTCAACGACACGGAATTTGAAGTAATGAAGCTGACTATCCTAGGCAAATACGGCCCGTTTCCCAAAGCTGGGGGAGCCTGTTCATCCTATCTTATTGAAGATGGGGACACGAAGGTTCTGCTTGATTTGGGAAGCGGTACGTTTTCAAGAGCATTGGAAAGGATTGCGCTCGATTCTATTGACGCAGTAGTAATCACACATTTTCATTACGATCATTGCTCGGATTTGGGCGTGATGAAGTATGCACTTGAAAAGATGCCTGCGATGAGAATGAAGGTCTTTTCTTCGCCAACGAACCTCATTGGTGAGCCGTTTGAACACCATATGGTGTTCGATGGCGATACTACTCAGATAGGGTCGCTGAAGCTCCAATGGTTTCAGGTGATACATAGCGTTCCCTGTCTTGCGGTCAGAGTAACCAATAGAGATGGCAGTTCGCTGTTTTACACGGGTGATACGGCTTATTTTGAAGAATTGTCGAAATATGCAGTTGGAGCCGATGTGATATTGGCAGACACCTGTCTGCTTGAGCGTGAAGGAAACGCCGTGCCAATGCACATGACCGCAGTTGAAGCAGGTACTGTTGCAAAGAAGGCCGGAGCAAAGAAATTGCTTTGCACGCACATATATGGCGGCATAGCGGACGAAAATGAAGTATTGAAGAGGGTCGGCTTTGACAATGCTATTGTCGTAGAAGAAGGCGCGACCTATGAGGTGGGAAATGGCAACGGATAAGCAAAGAATAATTCAAGAGTATGTCCCGGGAAAACAGGTGACCATAGCGCATATCATTTCCAATCCCGATGATGCGCTCTACCGTAAGTTGGGCGTAGTAGGAGATACTAAAGGTGCGCTGGGCATAATGACCATAACTCCTAGTGAGGGCGCAATAATCGGCGCAGATGTAGCTGTCAAGGCTGCACAAGTGGAGATAGTGTTTGTAGATCGCTTTTCGGGATCGTTGGTGCTGTGCGGCACAACGGCGGCAGTCGAGGCAGCGGTCAGGGACGTAAATGACGTGCTTAACGCCACATTAGGATTTGCACCCTGCACGATAACCCATTCATGAAAAGGACGCTGATGATAGGCAAGAGTGGCTGCGGTAAAACGACGCTTGCCATGGCTCTTGCCAAGGTTACGGAGGGGTATCACAAGACTCAATCCGTTGAGATAATTGGTGATTGTATTGATACTCCGGGTGAGTATTTGGAGCGCAAACCTTTTTTTAAGGCGTTGACGGTTACGGCAATGGATTGTGATTGTATTCTGATACTTCTGGATGCAACAGATGCTCAGATTAGCATTCCACCCATGATCGCAGGGATATTTGGCAGACCCGTAATTGGTGCGGTAACTAAGGTAGATCTTGTGACCGATGATAAATTGTTGTCGGAAGCAGTTGATAATCTTCGAATGTCGGGAGCGCAACCGATTTTTAAGGTGAGCAGTAAGACAGGCGAAGGCATAGACAAACTAAAAGAGTATTTAAGTGAGCCAACGGCTCTATAAGGAGGAAAAAATATGGCAAAAAAGACTATTGAAGACGTCTGCGTAAGCGGAAAAAAAGTTTTGGTACGCGTTGATTTCAACGTGCCGATAGACGAGAATGGGCAGGTGTCCGATGATAAGCGCATCAAGGCTGCGCTTCCCACGATTCAGTACTTGCTGGATCACAAGGCGAAGGTGATTCTTTGCTCTCATTTGGGTCGTCCAAAAGGCGCACCCGATTCCAAGTATTCACTTGCACCCGTTGGAGCAAGATTGTCGGAGCTGCTGCCTGATGTCAACATCTGGTTTGCCGAGGACACGATTGGACAGAGCGCACAGACCGCAATCGATGATATGAAGGACGGCGAGATTGTCCTGCTTGAGAACGTTCGCTTCTATAAAGAAGAGACGGACAACGATCCTGAATTTGCAAAGAAGCTAGCAGATCTTGCAGACCTGTATGTCTCTGATGCTTTTGGCACAGTTCACCGTGCACATGCTTCAACGGCAGGAGTTGCTGCGTATCTGCCGGCAGTAGCAGGCTTCCTTATCGGCAAGGAACTGGGGGTCATGGGCGAAGCACTTGACAACCCCGTTCGCCCCTTCGTTGCCATCTTAGGTGGCGCAAAGGTGTCTGATAAGATTGGTGTAATCAAGAACCTGCTTAACAAGTGTGACAGCTTGATTATCGGCGGCGGAATGGCTTACACTTTCTTCAAGGCGCAGGGCTATGAGATCGGCGATTCTCTACTGGATGCGGACAGCATCGAGCTTGCAAAAGAACTGCTGGCGACTGCCAAGGAGCGTGGTGTGAACATTCTTTTGCCCGTAGATACGGTTGTAGCAAAGGAGTTTTCCGCCGATGCAGAGCACAAGACGGTACCTTCAAACGAGATTCCTGCAGGTTGGCAGGGCTTGGACATTGGTCAGAAGTCGGTTGCACTGTTTAGCGACACTATCAAAGCCGCAAAGACAGTCATCTGGAACGGCCCCATGGGCGTGTTTGAGTTCCCTGCGTTTGCCATTGGTACGGCAGGCGTGGCGGCAGCATGCGCAGAGTGCAAGGGCACGACCATTATTGGCGGCGGCGATTCTGCATCTGCTGTCAAGAAACTCGGATTTGCAGATAAGATGACGCACATTTCCACGGGCGGTGGAGCATCGCTGGAGTTCTTGGAAGGCAAGACCCTGCCCGGCGTTGCGGTATTGAATGATAAATAACTTGGGAGAATGAATATGAGAAAACCTATTATTGCTGGAAACTGGAAGATGAACATGACACCAACCGAGGCGATTGAGCTTGTAAGAGCTCTTGCTCCGTTGGTAAAGGACGCAAAGTGTGATGTGGTTGTATGCCCGCCTGCTATTGATTTGAGCTTCGTTGCCGAGGCAATCAGCGGCACAAACATCAAGCTGGGAGCACAGAATGTGCATTGGGCAGACAAGGGCGCATATACAGGCGAAATATCTGCAAAAATGCTACTCGATTTGGGCGTGAAGTACGCCATTGTCGGTCATAGCGAGCGCAGACAGTACTTTGGTGAGACCGATGAGACGGTCAACATGCGTGCTAAGGCAGCCATTGCAGCAGGAATAACACCTATCATTTGCGTTGGCGAATCGCTTGAACAGCGTGAAAACGGCGTGACCGATGCTGTGGTTACAGTGCAGACGGTTGCAGCGTTGAAGGACATAGAAGCCGAGCAGGTTGCAAACCTAGTCATTGCCTACGAGCCGATTTGGGCAATCGGAACAGGTAAGACTGCAACCAAAGAGGATGCCAATGCGACAATTAAGGTCATTAGAGACGCAGTTAGGGGAGTATTCGGTCAGAACGTATCCGACAGAGTACGCATTCAGTACGGCGGCAGCATGAACCCCAAGAATGTTTCAGAGCTTATGAGCATGGATGAAATCGATGGCGGATTGATTGGCGGAGCGAGCTTGAAGGCTGATGACTTTTCAAAGGTGGTCAATTACCAGTGAAACCGATTACAGCTCTTTTGATTCTTGATGGCTTTGGATATAGTACCGACCCGAAGTATAATGCAATACTCACTGATGGAGCAAAGAACATTCGTGCGCTTTGCAACAAGTATCCGCACACCCTGTTGCAGGCAAGCGGACTGGACGTAGGATTGCCCGATGGTCAGATGGGAAATTCCGAGGTCGGACATCTGAATATTGGCGCAGGCAGAATCGTTTATCAAGAGCTCACTCGCATCACAGAGTCCGTTCGTGATGGCAGCTTTTTTACCAATCCTGCATTCATGGGTGCGATTGAGAACTGCAAAAAGCATGATTCTGCGCTGCATTTGATGGGACTTTGCTCTGACGGAGGCGTACACAGTCATCTTAGGCATCTGTATGCTTTGGTGGAGCTTGCAAAACGCAACGGAATTGCCAAGGTGTACATTCATTGCTTTATGGACGGACGTGACGTTCCGCCTTCAAGCGGCAAGGGCTACATTCAGCAGGTAAATGCCGAGCTGTCGAAGCTTGGCTGCGGCAAGATTGCCACCGTCATGGGCAGATACTATGCCATGGATAGGGATAATCGCTTTGAGCGAGTTGTCCGAGCCTATGATGCTTTGACCTTTGGTGAAGGATTGACCGCAGACACCGCTGAAGATGCCATGCAGCTTGCATATGACAGGGGCGAAACAGACGAGTTTGTGCAGCCAACTGTTGTTACGGAAGGCGGCTTGCCCGTAGGAATGATTCAAGAGAATGACAGCATCATTTTCTTTAATTATAGACCCGATAGAGCAAGAGAGATTAGCAGAGCATATATCATGGAGGATTTCAGCGGCTTTGAACGCAAAAAGGGATATTTTCCGCTTTACTATGCTTCCATGACTCAGTATGACGCTTCGTTTGAGGGTTTGCTTCACGTTGCATTCAACCCGCAATCGCTGGAGAATACGTTGGGCGAGTACCTTGCCAAGAAAAACATTCCGCAGCTTAGAATAGCGGAAACTGAGAAGTATGCACACGTTACATTCTTCTTTAACGGCGGTGTAGAGGCTCCAAATGCGCTTGAGGACAGAGTGCTCATTCCTTCGCCAAAGGTTCCCACATATGATATGCAGCCCGAAATGAGCGCATATGAGGTGACAGAGGAGGCAATCAAACGTATCAATAGCGGCAAGTATGAGGTGATGATACTCAACTTTGCAAACCCCGATATGGTTGGGCATACTGGCGTGATGGACGCTGCAACAAAGGCAGTTCATACCGTTGACATTTGCGCAAAAAAGGTCGTTGATGCCATACTTAATCAAGGCGGAAGCTGCATTATTACGGCGGATCACGGCAACTGTGAGCGCATGTGGGACGAGCATGAGAATGCCCCCTTCACTGCACACACAACCAACCCAGTGCCTTGCATCATGGTGTCGGACACGATTGAGGGCAAGCTTCGGGACGGCGGCAGATTATGCGATCTTGCGCCCACGCTGCTTGACATGATGAACGTCGAAATACCTGTGCAGATGAGTGGAAAAACTTTGCTTGTGAAGTAAAAATTGTCTTGCATTGTGCAAACAAGCATGGTATAATGCACTCTGCAGTATTTATGAAGGGACTAAGTAAAATGAGTTTGGCACTTGAGATAGTATTACTCGTTGTTTCTGTTTTGATGATTGTGGTTGTGCTGGTGCAAAAGACCAAGTCAGCAGGTTTGGGCGAAGCATACGGCAGCGATACGCAGTCGTTCTCAACCAGAGGCAAGGCAGCAAGCCGCGAAGCAAAGCTGCAGAAGATAACGATCGCATTGGCAGTATTGATGTTTGCTCTTACACTTGTTGTTTTGATAGTCGGCAAGTAAGGAACATTTCAATAATACGATGAAGTTAAGTGCGGCATGTATTGTCGCATTTTCTTATAGGAGGAAGATTTGAGCAAGGTCGGAGGAATAAAAATCGTTGCGCAGAATAAGAAGGCGCGTCACGATTACTTCATTGAGGAATCCTTGGAGTGCGGAATAGCATTACAGGGTACTGAAGTGAAGTCTATTCGCAACGGTCAGATCAATCTCAAGGACAGCTATGCGCTTGTTAAGGGTGGCGAGCTGTTCATCATGGGCGTGCACATCAGTCCATACGATCAGGGTAATATTTACAACCACGACCCTTTTCGCACAAGAAAGCTGTTGGCACACAGTCGTGAGATACGCAAGCTAGGGTCGCTGCAACAGACCGAAGGGTATAGTCTCATTCCGTTGAGCGTATACTTTAAGGAGGGCAAGGTCAAATTGGAGCTTGCAGTTGCAAAGGGTAAGAAGCTGTACGATAAGCGTCATTCGATAGCGGAACGTGATGCGGACAGGGAAATGGACAGAAGAATGAAGGAATCCGCCAGATAAAACATGGGGGTGAAAATGGTTTCGACGGGGACCAAGGGATTAGGATAAGCGAGCCGAAGGGCTGAACTTCGTTAAAAGCGGAAAATAATTAATAATAACTGGCAACAGAAATACACAGCTCGTTGCTGCATAAGCGGTAACGCGTTCGCCTACGAAAACCTACTGTTGTAGGGCCGAGCGTCATTAGGGTAGGGCACTGACCGATCAAAGCTTTGAGGTCGGTCGGAATTATGAAGCTACCGGAACCATGATCCTTCCTTTGGGAGCATGGGAATGGGAATAATTGTACAAAGGATACGCTCGTAGAAACTTCTTGTTTCGGGTTTTCGGACGGGAGTTCGACTCTCCCCACCTCCACCAAATATTGACCGTAGCATTGATACAATGCTACGGTCAATCCTTTTATTATTCGTGTCAAGAAAGCCTGCAATACAAGGGATTTGCCCGACAAGGGTATTCAAAATCCTTTGTATTGCAGGCTTTTTCTGAGTTATAGGGTTTCTCCGGCATTCTCGGCTCAAGGGGTAATTTGAATACCCTAAGAGGAAAAATAAAATAGTTCTATGAAAAATAACGGAGTACAAGGAAAAATAAAAGGGTTCAAAATGCTCCACCTAAACACATTAATTAGAAGTGTATGTTGGGCTATTCCTTCTTTTTTGCCGAGTACTTCGTGGATTTACGGTACTTGACGCCATCCTCCCCGACCTCGACATTGCTCCGGCGAGTACGCTCCTCCTGGACTCTGTTAAACATTTCTTCCGGGATAATCGGCTCGTTATTGCCCTCTGCGGCGTAACTATTCACTTCGCCGTCGTTGACTTTCCGCTTTGCCTTGTATTCCGGCGTGTGAGTTTTGAAGATAACGGCGGTACCATGATATTTTGTGTTGGTAAGCATGAACTCCAGCGTGTGCTTTGACCACTGTTTTTTGCCGGTCGGAGATAGGATGTTGTCATTCTCAAGGGCGGCTTTGATTTTCACGATGCTCATGCCGCTCAAATACATGGCATATACCCTGCGGACGATAACAGCTTCTTCCTCTACGATTTCAAGCTCGCCGTCTTCGTTTTGCCGATAACCGTAGCACGGCTTGTTGTAGAGTTTTGATGTGCCGTTTTCGGCATGGCGTTTCAAGCCCCAACGTACATCTTCGCTGTGGGACTTGTTCTCGCCTTCGGCAACGCTGCAGTAGAGGGCAATCAATTGCTCGGCTTCAGGGTTGAAGCTACCGAACTCCTGGTCATCAAAGTAGACCTCCACACCGCGTTCCTTCAAGGCTCTTGTTGCAACAAGGACATCCTCCGTGGAGCGTCCAAAACGGCTGACTGCTTTCGTAAGCACATATTTGATTTTTCCGTTCTGTGCCGATTGTAGCAATCTTTGAAACTCCGGGCGGTTAACGACATTGGAACCGCTTGCCACATCAAGAAATATATCCGCCACCACCATCATGGGCAGTCTATAGACATAGCGAGTCAGTCCTGAGGCCTGATCGGAGAGACTGTGCAACTGACCACTTGAGTTTGAACTGACGCGGCAGTATATTCCTACCTTCTTCGTATTGAAGTCCCATTTCAGCGGTCGATTTATTTCCTTGACATCCTTTGGCATGGCGCTCACCTCGTACACAATATGTTATCAATTAATGCTGCCGTATGGCCTTGTTATTATTCTGGTTAAACTTGATATCTGTAATACAAAACCACCAGGAGGCAAGGCTGATAATTTTAATGCGAGGAAACCTCATACCAGTAATCGAAAGCATTAGTTTTAAATAAGCACTATATCGAGTGTTCTCTGGGCTATTCTATTGCTTCGGCGCCGCGTACAGCTCGTCAACGCTCATTCCGAAGTGTTCCTGCACATACTGCTCAAAGTATTCAAGCGGCACATAGTATAATTCCTTCTCCTTTGTGCCGAAAGCATCGTTGAACATCCGATGCACGGTGTCAAGGTCGGGTTCCTCCCAGCCCTTATCATCGGTAGCGGGGTATGACTGGTATGAACAGCCCACGCCGTCCTTCTCCAAAGAAATCTGATATTTCCCCTCACTTGCGTGATAGGTGATGCGAAGGCTGTAGCCTTTTATATCGGTGTCCATGAACTCAACATTCCAGTCTTCGGTGAACTCTCCCCATTCCGGACGCGCAATGGCGACGGAGATATAATGCGGCTCACGATCTTCAAAGACGCCGCACGTTCCGGCATCGTCAAAGCCGAACCCAAGCGCGGTCAGAGAGCCCTGGGCGATGGGCTGCAAGTGCTGATTCGATTGCACAACGGTAATAGCGCCGCCCTCGCTGTCAACGGTGAGCTTGTTGCCTATGGCGTTGTTATAGGCGATATAGGTTTCCATGTTGCCCTTCCATTCCCACCAGTCGCTTTTCACGTTTGAGGCGATATTTTGCCGGATCGTCTCAGCGTCGGGGACATAATAGACGACTGAGGTTTGAACTTCGTTTTTATACAGATTTACGCTGATGCCGCACTCACTGAAATCTGTTGCGGTATCAAAATACGCGGCGATTGGAGACAGGGCCTCTATACTGAAGTTATCCTGTACAAGCTGGGTATATTTCGCCAGCTCGGCGTCTGGAACATAACAGGTCAGCTCGATGACGCAGCCCGCGCCCGTAAAGCCGTGGTTGCCATCGGACTCAACATATTCATAGCGGTTGTCATCGGGGTTGGCCTGACGGATGGTAACAATACGACCGTCCGCGCCGGTAAACTCCAAAAAGCCGTCGTTATTGCGGTACGCCTCTACCAACTCGCCCTTTCCGCCATCGTCAAGTCCCAGTCCCGCGACGTCCGCTTGAAAGGCGATACAGGCGTATACGGCGCTGCTTGTCATGGAGAGCGTAAAGGGATTTTTGCCTTCCAGTTCAGCAACGCCCTTTTCAAATCTTGCTTCAAAAACAGTGGTCGGGCCATCCAAATCGAAGGGATTAAACTCCGCTTCAAAAATATCTAATGCCGCATAGGGTTCCCGCTCCGGCGTGGGTTCCGGCGTTGGATCTGATGTAGACTCCAGCGGCGTACTGCTTTCCGGCGTGGCCTGAGGATTCGAGGTCGCTGGAGGTGATACCGGCGACTCTGACGGTTCGATAGTCTGATTGGAGCAGGCCGCAAGCGAGAAAATGAGCAGGGCGATGAGCAAGGTTGATACGATCTGTTTCATGTTCATTCCTCCGTTATTAATACCTAAAAGCGTTGGAAGCACAGTAACGCCTCCATGTTCATGCTTTTCGCGCTGGGTGACAGTGGTTTTGGGGAAATAGCCCAATCAACTGTTCTGATGAGAACATTATAGCACCGATCGTTCGGAAAAGATAGAGAAATAATGAAACATTAAAATTCTTGCAAATACGATGCTTTTGATGATATGAATACCTTTGAATACCCCTGCGGAGGAAAAATAAAATTGTGTCAAAGATTTAGCCCCAACTCGACAAACATTGACCGTAGCATTGATACAATGCTACGGTCAATCCTTTTATTATTCGTATCAAGAAAGCCTGCAATACAAGGGATTTGCCCCATAGGGGTATTCAAAATCCTTTGTATTGCAGGCTTTTTCTGCGTTTAGAGGCTTCGGCAGTACTCTCGGCTCAAGGGGCAATTTGAATACCCCTTGAGGAAAAATAAAAGAGTTCTATGAAAAATAACGGAGTACAATGAAAAATAAAAGTGTATGATTTGCTCAAACACACGGATACAAAATGTTAACCGTGAGCAAAAATGCCGAATACACGGTATAAATATCTTGATACAAGAACAATATACTGAGATTACAGTACTAATTGGTTGATTTCTTCACAATTATATGCTATAATAATGTCATCAGTTAGACACCAAGGAGGTTATAATGATAATTGATTATACCAAGCTCTGGAAGCTGTTAATTGATAGAAAGCTGAAAAAGAAAGACTTGGCAAAAGTGGCTGGGCTGAGCAAATCAACAATTACGAAGCTATCCACAAATCAAAATGTAAACACGGGCGTTTTACTAAAAATATGTGTGGCACTTAATTGTGATTTGGCTGATATTGCGGAAGTGACTAATGCCGACAAGGAGATGGAACATGAATAGAACTGAAAGATTGTCTTTGTATGCTGATTTGAGAAAGCCTTTGTCGGAATACTCAGATGCAGATATTGAAGATGGAATCATGACATACTGTTTATCCAGTATGGGACTCTCATCGGATAAATATGAAACAGGTGTAGCAAAAAAAATAGCACAGATATTAGAAATGCAATCCATGCCAACGGATTTGGAATCTATTGTGGAGTTTTTCGAGTTTCTTCTTGATGATAATAACAAAGGCGAAAACGGTATTGTGTTCACGCCAAAGTATATTGCAGATTACATTGTCGCAACTACATTAAAAGAGCAGATTGATTGGAATCCAAGCATTTCTATAATCGACCCAGGTTGTGGCGGTGGAATTTTTCTAATCGCTGCTGCTGAGTTTCTACATAAAAAGTACCATGTCAAAATTGAAACAATAATAGAAAATAACCTTTTTGGAATTGATATTGACTCGGATAATGTTAGAAGATGCAGCCTCGCTATGAAACTACTTTGCGCAAAATATGGTGGTGACTTCGATTCTACAAATGCAAATATTCTTTGTTTAGATAGTCTTAAGAGCGACTGGAAAGAAAGTTTTTCAGTTAGCTCATTTGATTATGTGATCGGTAATCCTCCGTATGTCAACCCGCATGATATGAATACTGAAACAACTTTATTTTTAAAGAAGACCTTCTCTACAACACAAAACGGTGTGTTTAATATTTTTTATGCGTTTATTGAACACGCGATTAAATTCCTTTCATCAACAGGTGCGTTGGGATATATCGTACCAAATAATTTTTTAACGATTAAATCAGCTTTAGATTTACGTGACTTTTTGCAAAGTAGAAAATACATTAAATCCATCTTGGATTTTGGTGATAATATGGTTTTTCGCCCTGTCCGAACATATAACTGCATTATTATTCTCTCTAAGAAAATAAACGAGAGTTTTGACTATACCGTTATGGAAGGATGTGATGATGTTGAAAAAGCACTTCCACATCTTCAATTTTTCTCAATGCCAACTGAAGTTTTAGATAAAAATGGATGGAAACTGGTCAATGAACACACACGCATAAATTTAAATCGGATAGAAACGCAATGTATTTCTATTAAAGAATTTATCCGAACGGGAATCGCCACCCTTCGGGACGGAGTATATATTGTCGATTGTGATGCCGATGGTTTTTACAAAACAATTGACGGGAAAAAATATTACATCGAATCTGGGCTGGTTAAACCAATATATAAAATTCCGGACTTAAAATTATATGACAATGTTTGTGAAGCAGAAAGGCATATTATTTTCCCGTACATTAGGTCAAAGCAAGGATATGTTCTTATTCCCGAAGTTGAACTGGCCGAAAAATACCCTCTCACATACAATGTTCTTCTTCTTTGCAAAGATGAACTTGATTCCCGCGACAAAGGAAAAGGCAATGCGCAGGGATGGTTTGCCTATGGTAGAACACAGGGGCTTAACAAGTATGGCCGCAAGTTGCTTTTTCCGACTTTTTCAAATCGCCCCAAATTTTTGTATGTTGATAATGAGGACGCTCTTTTTTGTAACGGATACGCGGTTTTTGAAAACAACCGAATCGACTTAGAAGTGTTAGCTCGTATTCTCAATTCCAAAGTGATGTCATATTATGTTAGCAATACAAGTTATTCAATAGAGGGCGGATACTATTGTTATCAAAAAAAATATATCGAACGGTTCTCTATTCCTCTTTTATCTGAAGATGACGTTTCTTTTATTCAACGGGCAACGACAGACGAACTTGATGATTTCCTTTGGCGGGCATATGGGTTGGACTAATTCGTCTATTTTTAGGCTGGAATGAAACAGATATTTGTGAGGGAAAATACTATGGCTGATATGTATAATAACTTGTGGAAACTGCTCATTGATAAAAAACTGAAAAGAACCAACCTTGTTAGCGGTGCAGGAATTAGCACTTCTGCACTCGCTAAAATGGGTAAAAATCAGTATGTATCGTTAGAAGTAATAAATAAAATATGCCAATACTTGAATGTGGATATAAAGGATATTGTGACTTTGCGATAATAAAAGCTCTGTGGGTGGCAACACCACGGAGCTTTTATTTTTAGTTCATGATATTTCTGATGTTATACCGTTCGTTATAGACTCCGAGAATATCGCGTACAAAATTGTGGAAGTTAATGTTTTCATATTCAATGCCAAATGAAGATGAAATATACCCAGCTCTTTTTAATTCTGCACTGTTTCTGAATAGATGCGGCTGGGAATTGTTAAAATCCACGACAAGAAGCGCGCATCTTTCATACGCATAATCCGGTCCGCCCACCTTACGCCCATTGATAGAATTGAAAAAACTTATGTATTTCTCGATATTTGACTGCCGTTGGCGAAAGGCAACAGCATTACTTTTCACAAGGTTGTCATCGTACTCGTGTACAGGAATAAGATATACTTCACCCAATACAATATTCGGATAACGCATATGTAAGTTTTGAGATTCTGCGAAGGTTCTTTCGAACAGAGTATCAGAATTTTTAGCTAAACTGCTCATTTGGCTTCTAACATTAATTACGAGTGTGTTAGTTGAATAATCAAACCCATAAGGGTCTTGTTTGCTCTCAAATGCAAGGGGACCCCACGTTATATCCGTTGGGACTTGCGGAATTCCACTTGGCACGATGCAAATATCTTGGTCTTTCTGCTTTAAAAAGCCTGCCATTTTAAGCTCAGGCTTAGTATTCCCAAAATGGGGATAGATGTTCTCCGGCTTAATTCCTGCTTGGATGAATTCATATTTTACCGAATCATGAATCAGGTTAATCAGAACTGATGACCTTATCATAGATTCCTTCCCCTGTGTACCGCCGTCAAAAATGGATTTTTCAATTTGTCTCTTAAACTCTACAAGTTGTGAGTTAATAAAGGTCATGATTCTTTCCTCCTAAATAATTCTTGGTCTGATGTGCTCCGTAAGAAAAATGCCGGGCACATAGATCGCATAATATTGTCCACGCTACCATTGCTCGAATTTACGACAAATGCTGCCGAAAATATGCTATAATCAAGCGGGGTCAACGATGTCAGTTTAATCCATAGCGCTTTTGGCTGTGGTAGACCACTATAATATTCTGGGATGCCGATTTCGTTGGCGTTTAATTCTGTCGACAGTTCTGTGTATTCAGCTATAAATACTCCGCCTTGCTTAATTCCGGATTCTTTAATTAGCAATATGTGCTCACAACTATCCAAAGAAGTCGTTTTCATATTGTTCTTTCCAAACCTGCAAAACCACACAAAGCCATTTTTATCTATACACGATTTATGAGCAGAATAAAAATTTACATCTGGTGGGGACTTAATCTTTATTAGCGGATATACCCCATTTTTCTTTAATTCCATTACTTTGTTAAACCTCCCCTCACGCCGGATAAATGAAATTCATCTTTTGTCAGCCCCATATCTAATACCTGGTAAAGATATCTGGCAGCGATGGATGAATATGGACTCCATTTTTTACACTTCTTCTTGACCGCTTCTTCGGAGCGGTCTTTTGTTTTGTATAACCATTCGTAGCTCTGCAAAAATGCCACATCTTCAGTAGGCAAGATGTCTTGTCTGTTAAGTGCGAAGATGAGATACATCTTAGCCGACCACTTGCCAATGCCTCGGATTGCCGTCAGTTTCTTAATCACCATCTCATCGGACATACCGGCGAGATCTTCGAATACAAGTTCGCCTGTTTCCACTGCTATCGTTAAGCTGCGAATATAGCTAACCTTTGATGATGATGTTCCGATGCTTTTTATCTGTTCATCAGTCAGTGCATTAACCTTTTCTGGTGTAATGATTCCATCACACAAATCCTCAAGGCGCCCGTATATCTTTGCTCCGGCCTTCACGGACAGCATCTGCTCGATGATTTCATGAACAAGGAAAGAATAGACATCTTCAGTGTGTGGTGTGTAACTGATTGGCCCAACGGTAGCAATTACTTTTGCCAGCCGTTTATCTTTTTGACACAGGTACTGAATCGGCTGGGATGTTGAGTCCAGAATAACAACGTCGCTCATAACCTCACCTAATCTCTCTTGGTTTCCATGATGTCGTTTAGGTCGCAGTTCAATGCCTCACAGATTTTCAGCAAAACATCGGTAGTGATGTTTTCACCTTTGCCAAGCTTTGCTATAGAGGCGGAGCTAATGCCAGCCGACTCCTGCAGGTCTCTTTTCTGCATTTCTTTGTCGATAAGCATTTTCCATAGTTTGTTGTAACTAATTCGCACCATATTAATCTCCTCCTCGGACAATGCCTTCATTCTGATTATCTGTACACATCATCATATCGTAGTGCTGTTTTTGATTCATGGAGGTAAATATCATTTCAAAAATGCTTCTACACTCGGCAGCGTTCAAGCATCCTTCAACATAATCCATGCCATCGTTCATGCCGACGGAGCTTGCGTTAATATAGGCGAGCATCGCGGACGCCAGTTGGAATTTCTCTTCGTCGTCATTCCCGTTTTCGTCCTTAAAATTACCCTTGGCTTTGCCGTCTGTCAGTATGACCTTGCGGAGGGTGGCACCCTCGTACCCGCAAAGCTGTAGGAAATAATACTCCAGGATTCGGCGGATGACATTCATCAGCGGAACTGCCGACTTGATTTCCTTATACTCGTCCCACAGTGCGGCGTAGGAGTTTTTAACAGGGTTTACATTCATTCGCTCCGTCGGTATCTTGGGATTAACATCGTCTGAGAGTTTTATTGAAGATTTCGAGTCGAGCTTGCGTATCAAATAAAATGAAACATACTCATACTTGAGAACATAGCTGTAGGTAACCTCCCTATGAAAATAAGCGTTGTGCGTAAGGATGAAAATCTGCTTGATAAAGTTACCCTCGATCGTCCTGTTGCGGTTGTCCGCATTATTTCGGCAAATCTCTATCATCTGCCGTACAAGCGTACTCACAATGAAAAGGCAGCCGCTGTCCATACTGGAAACCGGGTCATCAATGACGACTATCTTATCCCTTGCTTCTCCGTCCGCCGATTCACTGCCATATACAAGATGATAGAAATAAAGGAATGCAATAAAATTCTTTTCACCTTCGCTCAAATTCTCGGCAATCGAACCGTCCGGTCGGCGCACTTCATAAACATGGTCTACGCCGGGTTTCGGTTCCAGGCTGAAGCCCTGCATCCCGGAATCACGCAACATAAGATTAATGCTATCCTTAGCCGTTTCGGTTTCCACCGTATCACTTCGTGCTGCTTTCAATTCAGCGTTGATTTTCTCAAGTGCTTCCGAGTGAGTCGTTATATCGCCTTCAAATCCGGTGATTTCCGTACACAGATCGGCATCACTCTTTTTATATGCAGCAATGATATCCTTGAGCCGGAATGCCAGTAGAGAAAACGCCAATTCTGTGCATTCGGCTCTTTTCTTCGGTCCTGCATCAACAACAGCATTGTTGGCGTCAATCAAAGCGTTAAAGCCGGATATGATTTTGACAATTTCCTTTAGGATAGGCGCTATTTCCGTCAGTGTTACGACCTTTGCCGGTTCTTCCTGCTTTCCTCGTATAGTTTCAACGTTGGATTGAATCGCGGCTTTCAAAACAACCAGCTTGTCGGAAAGCGGCTTTATGTCGATTTTGGGGTAGACTTCGCTCGGGAAAGTCTCCAGAGGCATATACAGGTCGTTTGCCGTTTTCCTGTAGAGAGTCAAAAATTCATCCAGGCGAGCAAGGTTTTTCTGGTATCTGTCATCAAAGCTGTCGATTACGGTCTGCTCGAAATCGTCATCCAATTTTCTCCTGCAATATGGGCAGCGACCGTCTGCGTGTTCGGTATAGGCATCGTGACCCTGGCGCATCCATTGAGTAGCACCGATGTCGCGTAGAAATTCTGCCAATTCCGTAGTCGCACTGTTTACGATTGCCAGAGACAAAACGTCGCTTCCATCGAGTGAATCCAAGACTGCTGTATCCTCGACAGAAGAAAAGCGTGAATATCGCTTTGCCGTGTCGGAGTATGCAGAATCATATAATCTCCGCAGTTCCTCGATGTCCGTATCTTTCGGCGCATGGCGCATAATTTCTTCCGTGAACGGCTTTGATTTGCCCTTGCCGTCCTGCGTCTTTTCAAATTCTGTGCGAAACGCTTCTTCACGTTCCCAGCACTCTTTATAGAAATCCTTTTGTAACTTCGTTCTGGCCGCCGTTTTCCTATCCCGTTGCTCAGTGGCTGCAGTTTTTGCTTTACGCGCTTCACCACGAGCCGCTGTTTTTTCGTCAATCAGCTTTTGCGCGGCATCGTTTTTTGCGTTCAGAGTAAAAACTCCCGGCATATTACGGTAATTCCGAAAATTACCGTCAATGAAAGCTTGATTGTAGACCAGCGGTAAATAATCCCCAAAGCCTCTGCCGGGAGCGTAGGTAACGCCGGTGCCGCTTTGTATGGCTTTTGCCACGGTAGATTTTCCCGTACCATTGTTGCCAAAGAAGAAGTTCACATAGGTCAGTTGCTCCGTACAGGAGTTCGTGCCTTTGTAACTTGCGTCAGACAAGTCAATGCGGATTATTTCTGATGGAATTTTACTCACAAAGGCACCTCCTTACATAGGTCTGGGTATGCCAGGAATCCCGGCTTCGTCCAGAGCCTCAAATACATTAACTTTATGAACCGACCACGCACTGTGGTTGAGGTCGGTAATGGCACAATCCACGTTCAGGTCAAAAAACACGGCATTGCGTTTGTCGCACAATTTCTGCTGCTGTATCGGCGCGAGAGGATGAAATGCGATTTTTATGTTCTTTCCGGCAATCTGTATCATCTTTATGTAGGCGAACATTGCCCATTGATTTGGGTCTGTCGTGCCTTTCATTTCTGTGTTCTCACGGCAGATTATTGCAGGAAACCTCATTAACTCCGCTTTTCCCTCATCGGAGAGGGTGGAACATCTATCAAATATCTCTTTGGGGACAAGATGTTTTGTTAGCGCACGACCGACTGGCACCGTGACAATATTATCCTTAAATACATCCTCTTCGCAGGTGACAACCAGTTGATAGTATTCCTTACTGAAAGACTGAACCGCCATGAGCTGCTCGGCGCTGACACTTGGCGTGTTTTGTGGGTATGTAATGTTGAAATTTACTATGCCGCCGTTTTCGTTGGTAACATTGACATTTGTTTTTCCTGTCTGCTGAGTGGTCGGAGTGATGGTTGAATCGGCTTTCTTTACAGTTATTTCGTTGCCCATGCGCCGTCCTCCTTAAAGATTGAAATTCATTGTACCGTTATTCGACAAATTGATGTTGTTCTCTCCATTCTGAACAACATTCGTCTGGTGCTGAATAACGGTTATTTTTTTATCTTCCTTATCATCGGCGGCACCTGATGGCTCGTAGTCATCCACGACCTCCGCCTCTATTGTTTCGGGATCTTCCGAGAAGTTGTCTTCTGGGATGGGAAACAGCTTTTTATAAAGCTCTGCTATTTCCTTACGCAACCGTACCGTTTGTGGTCGCAAAACTTCTCGCAGTTGATCTCCTTCTTCCAGAGATTCGTTTCGGAACCATAACACGCTTCTGCCGGGGATGGCGCGCAGGAACTTCTCTGAAAGGTAGTAGGTATATTCATTCAGCACCTTGAGGGTATCAAGCACAAGATTCCGCAACTCATTATCTTTTATCTTCCGCAAATCGTATTGCCAGGTTCGATCAATTGCAGCAATTTCATCAACGAGGGTGATGGATGTGGCTTCGGCGGAAGGGTCATGATCTATGATATATCGAAGGACATCATCACTGTCGGATTTAAATCTTTCAAGTAATCGTTTGTCATCATCCAACAAATGTTTTATGGCAGAACTCCATGCATCTGCCACAGCTTTGCCGCTTCTAAGAATTGCATCGTTCAGTTCTTGATTTGCAGATGGAGACTCTTCTGTGGTACCCCTTGGGGTACCTTTTTTCTTTGTCGATGCCGCATCTTTGATAATTGAGGCAAACAGCTCTGCAAGTTTTTCTCCGGCGTTATGAAGCCCAATATCAGGCACATACGGTTGAAAACTGTCGCAGATGCTCTGCATGGTAGCATCAGAAAAGTCACTAAAATACTCAGGGAAAATCTCAGGTTCGAGAAATACCGAGATTCTTTGCGATAACTTTGTTATTTTCGTATGTCCATTAAAGTAAGCCTTGTATGTATTTGGCTTGCAATCTTCCAAGACCGCATACCCTTCTTCGGTAGAAATTGACTCAAATAGTGTTTTTGTAAAAGCACTGGTGCTGTCACCCGTACCGACCATTGGGAATAGCAGATTTGCAAATTCTGAAAACTCCATTTTACTCCTCCTACCCAAGCCTACCGAAGGCTACCCGTCACTACCAGTCTGTACCGAGTCGATTTTCTATAATGAATACAGAAGTCGACGAAACACACCGGCTTCTGCGAAAAGGACAAGCCTACACGATACGCCTGTATATTCTATCACACTTTTATGAAAATTTCTACCCGTTTTGTGCATTTCATATTTGTGTTCGCAAGATTAATTATGGTCGTGCAAATTTGTCCTTTCTGATACCGCATCCGCGGGAGCCGCGGATTATTCGGCTCTGACAATATATCACATCGCTGAGTGGCCATGAAGCGGTGGAGGTTACATAGAGGTTTCGGGAGCGGTGATAAAGACCGCCGCCGAAGCTCCGATGTGCCACCACCTTAGTTTCGTGCGCTCATTTTAGGCGAAACGGGGTCTGTGTCCATCGGATGCAGACCCTTTATTTGTTTCCTCCGCCGCTGAAGCCCCGGCAAATCACAGGAGGAAACACCATGAAAAACTACCAAAGCCTTCACTACTGCCACTACTACCGTATGCGCCAGAGCGGAGAAACGGTCGAATGCACCCGACAGGAGTGCTTCGCCCCGGCAGAAACACCAACGGTGGACAACCCCTTCATTCAACGCTGGTATTACAGTCCCGACCGCGAGGTGGCGATACGCCTCCCAAGAAACACGATGGGAGATGACACCCACAAGGCAAACGCCGCCGACCTCAAGTTGCAAGAACGCTGGACGGCGAGAGCCGCCAAGCATGGCGACATCGAAATCGATAAGCCCATGTCCCGCACCGATGACGGAGAGGAGAGCGGTTTCGACATCCCTGACGATGCGGACGAGCCCGTTGAATTCCTTATAAAAAAGGAAACCGTCACATCCATTCGCATAGCTGTTGACGTCCTTACCCCGGACGAGCGGTATCTGTGGGACGAGCTTCTGAGTGATAAGACCAAGGCTAAGATTGCGGAGGAGTGCGGTCTGAGCGAAGGCGCTATCCGCAAGCGCGTGAAGAAACTCGCCAGGACACTCCTTGAAAATCCCGCTCTCAAAAACTATTTCGAATAATTTCTGCGTTTCGGTACGGTTTCCCTCTCCGCCTGTCCTGTACGAGGTGGAGAGGGACAAGACCTCTCACAAATAAGAAACGGAGGTAAACCGAATGACAATCACCGAAATCGGGAACGAACTGGTCAACATCGCGGAAACTCTGGCGCGTGTAATCTCGGAACTCACCTCGCTGGCTGGCAGCGTGACGAAGCTGAGTACAGCGCTCAAGGCAGACGAGGTTGGCAGTCCCGCTCCCAAAGCACCTCAGAAGAAGACCCCGGAGCTTGCCGAAGTCCGCGCTCTACTGGCGGAGGTATCCCGCGGCGGAAAAACGGCGGAGGTAAAGAAGCTGCTTGAAAGCCACGGCTGTGAAAAGCTGTCCGAGGTTGAAAGTGAGTTCTATGAAGAGCTCATGGAGGAAGCGAGGGCGCTGTTATGAGCCACGCACTCCTCTCTCCCTCGGCAAGCCACAGGTGGATTGCGTGTCCGCCGTCGGCTCGGCTTACAGAGTTCCTCGCGGACACGGTATCAAGCTACGCCTCTGAAGGCACCCTTGCCCACAGTGTGGCAGAGGGGAAACTCAACCACCGGCTCGGCAGAGCCAAAAACGCTCCTGCTTGCGACGACGCGGAAATGGATGAGTACACATCCGATTACGCCGACTTCGTAATGGAGCAGACAGAAGGACTCAAAGACCCGGCTGTGTTTGTCGAGCAGCGTGTTGACTGTTTCCTCTATGTCCCGGAATGCTTCGGCACCTGCGACGCGCTTATCGTGTCGGACGGCATCCTGCACATCATCGATCTTAAAAGCGGGCGCGGCGTAAAGGTCGATGCGGCAGAAAATGACCAGCTTCGTATTTATTCGCTCGGTGCCATGCGGATGTTCGACTTCCTTTATCGGTTCGATACCGTGCGAATGAGCATCTATCAGCCGAGGCTCGGAAATGTGCAGACCTGGGAGACGACCGCAGAGGCTCTCACCGAATGGGCGGAAACCGTGCTTGTCCCGGCAGCGAAACTCGCATGGGACGGCAAAGGCAGCTATACGGCCGGCGACCACTGCCGGTTCTGCAAAGCGAAAGCGGAATGCAGAGCCAGAGCCGAAGCAAATATGGCGCTTGCCGCCTATGACTTCACAGACCCCGCTTTGCTGCAAGTCTGCGAGGTAGCGGACATCCTCGGCAAAATCGACGAACTGGTTTCCTGGGCGTCGGATGTCAAGGACTACGCTCTTGCCCAGGCACTTTCCGGAACGAAGTATGACGGTTGGAAGGTTGTGGCCGGCAGAAGCAACCGCAAGTACACAGATGATGATGCCGCTGCGGCCGCAGTCAAGGACGCGGGATACGACCCCTATGAACACAAGCTGCTCGGCATAACGGCAATGACCTCGCTTCTCGGCAGGAAGAGGTTTGATGAACTACTCGGCGGACTGACCTGCAAACCCGAAGGCAAACCTGTGCTTGTTCCGGCATCGGACAAGCGTAACGAACTAAACACGGCGGCGGATGACTTCGCCGACCCAAACGAAAATTAAGGAGATTATTATCATGACAAATACTGTTAACCCCACAAAAGTAGTAACCGGCCTTGCCCGTCTTTCCTACGCAAATATCTGGCAAGCAAAATCCATCAACGGCGGCGCACCGAAGTTCTCCACCTCCGTACTTATCCCTAAGTCCGACACCGTCACCGTGACTAAGATCAAGGCGGCTATTCAGGCGGCCTACGAGGAAGGCCAGGGCAAACTGCGCGGCAGCGGCAAGACCGTGCCTCCGCTCTCCACTCTGAAAACGCCCCTCCGCGACGGCGACATCGAGCGCCCGGACGATGAGGCGTACAAGGGTTGCTGGTTCGTAAACGCCAACAGCAATAATGCTCCCGGCGTCGTGGATGTCCACTGCCAGCCCATCTTCGACACCTCGGAAATCTACTCCGGCGTGTATGCCCGTGTGTCTCTCAGCTTCTATGCTTTTAATTCTAACGGGAATAAAGGCGTTGCCTGCGGTCTTCAGAACATCCAGAAAATCAAGGACGGCGAATCCCTCGGCGGCAAAGCGAAAGCTGAAGACGATTTTAGCGACGGCTATCAGTCCGACGCCGACGATGACTTCCTGGGTTAAGGGAGGGCGTACATTATGACGGAAATCCAGTCAATTATGCTCTCCGTGTGTTTCGGCTCCGTTGTCGGATACTTCATTAGCAACATCGTTATCATCGTGAAGTATGCCATTGAAGACCATAGGGAGAAAAAACGCAGGAAAGCCGAAGACAAGCAGTAATCTGAACGTGCGGCGGAGGGAGACGATCTTTCTCCGCCGCTTATCTATGGAGGAAAAACACATGAATACCATTGAGATAGATATTGAAACTTATAGCAGCGTGAGCCTGCAAAAATGCGGCGTGTACAAGTATGCCGAGTCCCCGGACTTTCAGATTATCCTCTTTGGCTACAGCGTTGACGGCGGTGAGGTCAAGGTTATCGACCTCTGTTGTGGTGAACAGATCCCACAAGATGTCCTTGACGCTCTTACGGACGATTCCGTCCTCAAGTGGGCGCATAACTGTAATTTTGAACGGGTGTGCCTGTCACGCTACTTATCCGACCTCGGCGTCAGCCTTGACCCATTCCACGATAATCACCCGCTGTCCCAAGAATGCGCCCGTTTTCTGAACCCAACCGCATGGCGCTGCTCCATGACCTGGGCGGCGTATCTCGGACTCCCGCTCTCCCTTGCCGGAGTCGGTGACATACTCGGCCTGGAGAAGAAAAAGCTGACCGAGGGCAAGGAACTCATCAAATATTTCTGTCAGCCCTGCGCTCCGACGAAGGTCAACGGCGGCAGAACGAGGAATCTGCCCCCCGATGCCCCGGATAAGTGGGCGCTGTTCAAATCATATAATCTGCGCGATGTGGAAGTCGAGATGCAGATACAGCAGAAACTCGCAAAGTTTCCGGTGCCGGCGGCAGTATGGGACGAATATGCCCTCGACCAAAGGATTAACGACCGGGGTATTGGTGTGGATATGCCGTTCGTGAAAGCCTGCCTCGCGTTGGATGTGAAATCCGAGAAGCGGTTGACCGAGGCAATGCGGCGGCTGACCGCCCTTGAAAATCCCAACAGCGTGGCACAGGTCAAAGGTTGGCTTGCGGATAACGGCATGGAGATAGACTCCCTCGGCAAAAAGGAAGTATCCGCAAGGCTGAAGACCGCCCCGGCGGAACTTGTGCCGGTATTGGAACTGCGGCAGCAGCTTGCGAAATCATCGGTAAAGAAATACCCGGCGATGGAGAACGCCGTCTGCACCGACAACCGTGTGCGCGGTATGTTTATGTTCTATGGCGCTTCACGCACAGGTCGGTTTGCCGGGAGATTGGTGCAGCTGCAAAATCTGCCTCAGAACCATATCCCGGATTTGTCCGAAGCCCGGGCGCTTGCCGCTCTGGAGGAATACGACGCACTGGATATGCTGTATGAGGATATCCCGGACACGCTCTCCCAGCTGATCCGTACGGCGTTCGTTCCGCAGCGCGGCAGGAAGTTTATCGTGGCGGACTTCTCGGCTATCGAAGCGAGAGTCATCTCATGGTTTGCCCGGGAGAAGTGGAAATCGGACGCATTCGCAAAAGGCGAGGACATCTACTGCGCCACCGCCTCGCAGATGTTTTATGTCCCCGTGGTCAAGCACGGCGTAAACGGCGAACTCAGGCAGAAAGGCAAGGTTGCGGAACTGGCCTGTGGCTACGGCGGTTCCGTGGGCGCGCTAAAGGCAATGGGCGCTCTGGAGATGGGACTAAAGGAGTCAGAGCTTCAACCCATCGTGGACTCCTGGCGCAGTGCAAACCCTAATATCGTCAGATTCTGGTGGGCGGTCGACCGGGCGGCGAAAGCGGCTATCAAGGGCAAGACACATACATCCGCTTACGGCGTCGAGTTTTCCTACGAGAGCGAATTCCTTTTCATAAAGCTTCCTTCCGGCAGACGGCTTACCTATGTGAAGCCAAGAATCGGAGAGAACCGTTTCGGCGGCGAAGCTATCACATACGAGGGTACCGGCGGCACAAAGAAGTGGGAGCGCCTGGAAACTTACGGTCCCAAGCTGGTGGAAAATATCGTCCAGGCGACAAGCCGGGATATCCTATGCCACGCCATGAAGACTCTGCGATGCTGTGACATCGTAGCCCATGTACACGATGAAGTCATCATCGAAGCGGACAGGATCATGTCCCTTGAGGCGGTCTGCGAACAGATGGGCAGAACACCGCCTTGGGCGCCCGGTCTTATACTCCGAGCCGATGGCTACGAATGCGATTTTTATAAAAAAGATTAAATATGGTACGGTTTCCGTCCTTGCTTGTCCTGTACGAGGTGAGGACGGATTTTCCGTTTATCACGAATACTGCGGAGGTAGAGAAGATGATTTACACAAAAACAAAGCTGAAGGACGGCGCGGTCGTGTTCGGTCCCGTCACGGCAAAAAGCACTTATACCCGCTGCGCCGTATGCGGCAAGGAAATTCAGATGGATCTGCGGGAGCTTATTCTCGCCGGAGCGCAAGACCCCTATGACACGGAAGTGAACTGCGCCGAATGCAGCGCGAAGATGATGCACCGCGGCGATATCAACATCGATAGCGTTATCCGTCTGACCGATGTTTTGCGGGATATCGGCTACGGCATGGAACTGCACGGACTCTGCGAGGATTTCGAGGTCGAGGACGTCCGTGCTCTCGCCCCAGAGGAATATGAGCTTTTTGTAGACGAACTCCTCGACAAGATTTCGGAGGTGCGTCATGCCGGATAACAAAAGAACCCTCGTGTATATTTGCAGTCCTTACTCCGGGGATGTGGCGGCGAACGTAAAGGCGGCGAGAGAATACTGCCGCCTTGCAGTTGAAAAGGGATACATCCCCGTTGCGCCCCATCTTCTGTATCCGCAGTTCATGGACGATAACGACCCGGCGGAACGAAAACTCGGTATGTCCTTTGGTAACGCCCTCATGGATAGATGCGGCGAATTCTGGGTGTGCGGCGACCGCCTCAGTTCCGGTATGGAGGCGGAGTTTGACAGGGCGAGTGAAAAGAACATGACCATCAAATTTCTTACCAAAGAAAATGAGGAGTGCTCCAATGGCTAATACATGGCGGTTTAAACCAGGAAATCCTGAATACGAAAGATATATTCACAGCTCCCAATGGAGGCAGACGGCTGATAAACGGCTTGAGCTTGACGGGCATATCTGCTGCGTTTGCGGCGGCAAAGCTACGGACGTACATCATCTTACTTATGATCGCTTCGGCAATGAAGCAATGGACGATTTGGTGAGTCTTTGCAGAAAGTGTCACGGTCAGGCGGAGAACTTTTATGACCCCGCTGTTACGCCTTGGGCTATGGACGAAGTAAAACCGAACGGTAATAACTTTATGGCAGCTATGCGTGTAGATGCTCTGAAAATAGCGCCTATGGTTTTTGATTATCTGAAGGCGGTGCGAGGTTATGATTTTGACTCGCTGATGCTTCTCCGCCAGCCGGACGATCCTGAAGGAAAGAAATACTGGAAAGTATTGCAAAAAGCCGTGAATGCCCTTTGCAGAAAACGTTACTCCCGAAGCTGCGTGGAGGACAGACGAACGATGATGCTCGAAGCCATCACAAATCATATCGAGGTCATCTGTCTCGCCGAAATTGAACACTATGTCCGAAATGCCGTACAAAATTCTCTCCATGAGATTGTGGTGACGGACTATGCCATTTTTGGTAAATGGGATGCTGTTGGCGAGGAACTCGGCATTGCAAAAGGAACGACGCAGAAGCTGCGAAAAGACAACGGTACCAGCTTCGGTCCGTCATTACGCGAAACAGTGCTGTATTACTGCGGGTTAGACGCGGCGGCGGGCATTCGGCCTGTTGATGGTTTCGCCTGCCTGAGTGATACGGATTACAAAAGGCTGAATGCAATGGCCGACTACATGACTGCTATATCCGGCGACGGTGCCTTTAAAGGCGAATACACGAAGGAGGAACAAATCCGTGTTGATTAAAATATCTGTCTGCAACCGCAGGACGGACAAGAAGTATAAAAACAAGGAACTGGAATGGGATTATATCATCGACCGCAACCGGAATCCTATCCGTACCTCGGAAACAGCAGAGGAATATTCAAAGCTGCCGAAGGCAAAACGCGGTGAACTCAAGGACATCGGCGGTCTTGTAG
This sequence comes from Eubacteriales bacterium, assembly GCA_028694155.1. GTDB lineage: Bacteria > Bacillota > Clostridia > Christensenellales > CAG-138 > JAQUTY01. The sequence continues at coordinate 76,032 of JAQUTY010000005.1, read as the reverse complement.
GAGGCTGGCTGAAAGACGGAATCCGCAAGAACGGAAACATGACCTTCCGCACACTGGGCCTACTCGATGCTGACAGCATTCCCGCTGATGTGAATTTCCAGAGCATTGTCCGCACCGCCCTCGACGGCGTTACTTATTTTCTCTATTCCACCCATAGCCACACCCCGGAAACACCGCGATGCCGTATTGTAATCCTTTTTGGCAGAGAAGTCAGTGAGGACGAGTATCCCGCCGTTATGAGAATGGTCGCCAAGCAAATCGGTATGGATTTTTTCGATGACTCCACCTACGAATCAAACCGCATGATGTATTGGGCATCCTGCCCGTCAAACGGCGAGTTTGTGTTCGATGAACAGACCGGCGAACCGCTCGATGTGGATAAGTATCTCGGTATGTACGCCGACTGGCGTGATGTATCACAATGGCCTACATCCTCGCGGCAGTCAGAGGCTGTCAAGCGCGAGGCCGCAAAGCAGGAGGACCCGCTCTCAAAGCCCGGCGTGGTCGGTGCATTCTGCCGCGCCTATTCTGTAACAGCGGTAATCGACAAATTTCTACCGGAGGTTTACGCACCTTCAGTTATTGAGGGACGCTATGACTATGTTCTCGGCGAGGGTACTGCCGGTGTTGTTGTTTACGACGACAAATTCGCGTACAGCCATCATGCGACAGATCCCGCTTGTGGAAAGTTGCTAAACGCCTTCGACCTTGTCCGCACACACCGCTTTGGCAGCGAAGATGATAAAAAGTCATTTGGCCAGATGTGTGAAATGGCACTCTCAGACGACAGCGTAAAACTGCAGATAGCCGAGGAACGACAGGTACAGGCTCAGGAGGATTTTGATCCCGAAACGGACGACTGGAAAAAGCTGCTCCGTTATCAGACCCGCAGCACTGTGCTTGAAAACAGCGTATGGAATGAAACGCTCATTCTCAACAACGACCCGGATTTTGCGAACTTTGCTTATAACGAACTTGCCAGTCGTGTTCAAGTGACGGGTGCTACCCCCTGGGAGCGTCCAATCGATAACTCTTTCTGGCGAGATGCGGACACAGCACAGCTAAAAGCACTGATAGATGTGCGCTATGTTTCGTTTTCCAGCCGCAATCACGATGTCAGCTTTACAAAGGTTGCTGACGATAGGCGCTTCCATCCCATACGTGACTATATGAACGCGCTGCCGGAATGGGACAAAGTTCCAAGAATTGAAACGCTCCTTGTGCGGTGCCTGCAAGCCGATGATACGCGTTATGTACGCACAGTTACGAGAAAGACCTTTGCAGCGGCGGTTGCCCGTGTTTACCGCCCCGGCACAAAGTATGACAGTATTCTTGTGCTTGACGGTGCACAGGGAATCGGAAAAAGCACTATCTTCAAAGACCTTGTGGGTGATGAATACTACTCCGATACACTTTCCCTCACCGACATGAATGACAAGTCCGGCGCGGAAAAGCTTCAGGGCTTTTGGATCGTGGAGATTGGCGAACTCGCCGGTATGAAAAAAGCGGATATCGAAAAAGTAAAAGCCTTTCTCTCCACAGCCGATGACAAGTATCGTCCGAGTTATGGCAAAACCGTAGAAAGCCATCCAAGGCAGTGCATCATCATTGCGTCGGTCAATGGTGAGCGCGGTTATCTGCGTGATATTACGGGCAACCGTCGCTTTTGGATAGTGAAACTGCATCAAGACGAGCAGAAGAAGCGTTGGCATTTCACAAAAGAGGAACGTGACCAGATATGGGCTGAAGCCAAGGCTATCTATGAAAGTGGCGAAAAGCTGTATCTTGAGGCTGACATGATAAAAGAAGCGGAAAAGGTGCAGCAATCGGCAATGGAGGTCGATGAGCGTCAAGGCATGGTCGAAGAGTATCTTGATACCCTGCTGCCGGATGGCTGGGAGAACATGGACATTTATGCCCGTCGCAGCTATGTCAATGATAAGAGCGACCCTATTCGCCCAAACGGAGTTACTGTAAAAACGGTGGTATCCAATGCGGAAATATGGTGTGAGTGCTTCTGTCGCAATCTGTCTGAGATGAAGCCAGCGGACAGTTATGCGATAGCGGCATTAATGACGCAAGTCGATGGTTGGGAGCGTACTAATGAACGCTGTCGGCAGCCCATGTATGGTCGCCAAAGGCTTTACAGACGCAAAAATTAATGGACAAGACTATGGGACGGGACAACATTTCTCCTTATATTCAAAATGGGTTTTCTATAAGTCAAAAACAAAACCTGTACCCATACCCGCGCATAAGTAATATAGGGAAAGGTTGTCCTTTCTGTCCACTCTGTCCCGGATGGAGGACATCATGAGAGAAAAACAGATAGAGCGAAAGCTGACAATCGCGGCAAAAAACATGGGAGGCATCGCACCAAAGTTTACGAGCCCCGGTTTTGACGGAATGCCCGACCGCATCGTCCTTTTACCGGGTGGTTATATAGCCTTTGTTGAAGTAAAGGCAAAGGGCTTTAAACCGCGCCCACTGCAATTGGCAAGGCACAAGCTGCTGCGGGGACTTGGTTTCCGTGTATATGTTCTGGATGACGAGCGGCAAATTATGCGTTTACTTAAAGAGATTGGAGGTGATGCCGGATGAAGTTTATACCACATGAGTACCAAAGCCATGCAGTCGATTACATCGAAAAGCATAGAAACGCCGCAGTCCTCTTGGATATGGGCCTCGGTTGAGCAAGACGGTCATTACGCTGACGGCGGTTATCAACCTTCTGTTCGACAGCTTTGAATCACACCGGGTGCTGGTCATAGCGCCCCTCCGGGTCGCGAGAGATACATGGCCTGCGGAGGTCGAGAAATGGGATCACCTGAAAGGTCTCATTATCAGTACGGCGGTCGGTACGGAAGAGGAACGGCTTGCGGCGCTAAAAACAAAAGCCGACATTTACATCATAAACCGTGAGAACGTCCAGTGGCTGGTGGAAAAAAGCGGCGTCCCCTTTGATTATGACACCGTGGTTATAGACGAGCTTTCCTCCTTCAAAAACGGGCAGGCGAAAAGGTTCAAAAGCCTTATGACTGTAAGACCTAAAGTAAAGCGAATCATCGGTCTGACCGGCACTCCCGCCTCAAACGGACTTATGGATTTATGGGCGGAGTTTCGTCTGCTGGACATGGGACAGCGGCTCGGCAGATACATCACCCATTACCGAAACGAGTACTTCACCCCGGATAAGCGAAACGGCATGGTGGTATTCAGCTATAAGCCCCTTTCGGGTGCGGAGGAACGGATATACGAAAAAATATCAGATATGACCATTTCAATGAAGGCGACAGACCTCATCCGTATGCCGGAACTCATATCAAGCGAGTACACCGTGCGTCTGTCGGAGAAAGAGCGTGAACGATACGATGCGCTGAAGAACGACCTGGTGCTTGCGCTGCCGGACGGCGAAATAACGGCCGCCAACGCCGCAAGCCTTACAAACAAGCTGTCCCAGATGGCGAACGGCGCGGTCTACGCCGATGACGGCTCCGCTACCCACATCCACAACAGAAAGCTGGACGCGCTGGAGGATTTAATCGAGGCGGCGAACGGCAAGCCTGTTCTGGTAGCGTATTGGTTCCGGCATGACCTTGAGCGAATAAAGGAACGTCTGCACAGTCTCCATATTCCGTTTTCCGAGATGGACAAAGCCGACAGTATCCGAAGGTGGAATAACGGCGAGATTCCCGTGGGTCTGATACACCCCGCCTCTGCGGGACACGGGCTGAATCTGCAAAGCGGCGGCAACACGATCGTTTGGTTCGGGCTCACATGGTCTTTGGAACTGTACAGCCAGACGAATGCCCGGTTATGGCGGCAGGGTCAGCACGCCGAAACCGTGGTGCTGCAACACATCGTGACAGAGGATACCATCGACAAGCGCATTCTGAAAGCCCTGTCTGAGAAGGACAATACACAACAGAGCCTTATCAATGCAGTAAAGGCGAACTTGGAGGTGGCAAAATGAACGACCCTTACGAGAATCTCGCGGGCGCCATCATCCTGCAGGCGGTCAAGGACTACCGCGAAGCGCTGAGAAAGCACAGTAAGCGGTCGAGATACGACCCCGCCATACAGACGATTAACGAGGTGGAGCGGTTTTTCCGTTCCGAATGGTTCAGCCAGCTCACCTCTTTGGACAGCGAGATGCTGATACGGAAATTGAAAGCGGAGGTGGATAACCGATGAAAGCAAAAGAATACCTGCACCAGGCGTACAGGCTCGACCACAGGATAAATTCGGATATTGAGGAGATGGCGCGGCTGCGGGAGATGGCGTCTTCCGTTTCCGCTCCCGTCTTCGGTGAGAAGGTTCAGACCAGCCGGAGTGCCGAAGCGCCGTTTGTGCGGTGCGTGGAAAAGATTATGCTGTTGGAAGAGCAAATTAACAACGAGATAGACACGCTTGTAGACCTCAAGGAACAGATACGCGGCGTCATCGACAGGGTCACTGATACCGATGAACGCATGGTATTGCGGTATCGTTATGTACACAACTACACCTGGGAGCAGATTGGTGACGAACTGAACGCCGACAAAAGCACCGTGCGCAGATGGCACGGCAAAGCTCTCCTTCATGCCGAAGTCCCGGAGAATCCGATTCTGATTTGAAAGTCGCATCGCAATAAGCACTTTTGAGCAGAGATAAGCACCCGCCATTTATGTTATAGTATAATCAGCGAAAAAGAATGAACGAGGCCGCTTGGAAGCAATCCCGGGCGGTCTTTTCGTTGTCCCGAAAGGAGGTGCGGCGTATGCCCACCAGTCCCAAACGGCCCTGCCGCTACCCCGGCTGCCCCGGTCTTGCTGCCACGGGTGAACAGTACTGCCCGCAGCACAAGGTGCAGGCGGAACGGTTTTATAACAAGTATCAACGCCCCAACGATAAGAACGCCTACGGCAGAGCGTGGAAGCGCATCCGCGACCGAAAGATCAAAGCTAATCCTCTGTGTGAGGAGTGCTTGAAGAACGGTATCATCAAGCCCGCCGAGGAAGTGCATCACATCCTGCCGCTGGCTGACGGCGGCACCAGTGAGAGATCGAACCTCATCTCCCTCTGCCGCTCCTGTCACATGAAAGCTCATGAAGCACTGGGTACCCGGCATCACGAAAAGTGATCGGGAGGGGCGGTCTGAATCGCTACAGATTTATTTTAAGATCAGCGGCCTGGGGTGACGTGTGCAAAAAAGGCCGTATCAAATGGGCGATTGACCCACGGCGCGAAAGGATGGTGAAGTAAGTGCCTACAAAATCCACAAACATCGGCGGTCAAGGCGGCGCAAGACAGGGCGCGGGACGGAAGAAAGCCGCCGTCATCGATAAGATATCCGACGAAAACAAGCGCGTGAAGATACTGGACATCCCGGACGTGGAGGGCGCGGAGATGCCGAAGCCTAATGAGATCCTCTCCGCCAAGCAGAAAAACGGCGAGTCGTTCCAGGCGAAGGCCATCTACGAAACCACATGGGCGTGGCTTCAGAAAATAGGCTGCACGGCTATCGTGTCGCCGCAGCTGATTGAACGCTATGCCATGTGCTCCGCCAGATGGATTCAATGCGAGGAGATGAACAATACGCTCGGTCTGCTGGGTAAGCATCCTACCACGGGAAAGCCGATCCCGTCGCCCTTCATCAATATCGGCATCAGCTATATGAACCAAGCAATCCGTCAGTGGAACGAAATATTCCAAATCGTGAAGGAAAACTGCACCACGGAGTACTCCGGCGCGAATCCGCAGGACGACCTCATGGAACGGCTTCTTCGAGCCAGAAAGGGATAAAACGAATGTATGAAAAAGTGAATCCGTGCCACCCGGATAAGGTGGCGGATAGAATCGCCGGGGCGATCGTTGACTTGGCGTACCAAGCAGAACCCAATCCGAAGATCGCCGTTGAAGTGCTTATCGGTCATGGCAAGTGCCACGCAATCATTGAGACAACTGCTACCATTGATAAAAGGGCTATTGACGACGCGGTGCATCGCATAGCTGGAGAGATGGAAACGGATATTGTAATCGTTCCGCAGGACGCACATCTTTCGGAGAACCAACAGAACGGTTTTCGCTGCGGAGATAACGGCATCTTCAAGGGAATGCCGGTTACAGAAGAGCAGGAAACGCTATCAGCTATCGCCAAGCACATTTATGCCTGCAACCCCAGCGACGGCAAATACATTCTGGACGGCAAACGGCTTATCATCTGCCAGAGCAACGCACTGACAGATGAACTGATCACCCTGTACCCCGGCGCGGAAATCAACCCGCTGGGTGACTGGATGGGCGGCACTGATGTGGATACCGGAGCCACCAATCGCAAGCTCGGCTCCGATATGGCGGACAGCGTGACCGGCGGCGGACTGCACGGCAAGGATCTCTCCAAGGCGGATGTGTCGGTCAATATCTATGCTTTTCTGAAAGCGCGGAGAACGGGCGAACCCGTGGAACTCTGCTGTGCCATCGGCGACGATATCGTGGATGGCAAACCCTACTCCGAAATCGTCGGCATTGCCAGGGATTACATTGACTCTGTCGGCGGCTTTGAGAAGTTCGCGGAATGGGGGCTTGTGTGATGGCAAAGACAACTTCGGAAATGCAGCTTGTGCCTATCGCCAAGCTGGTGCCGTATCAAAACAACGCCCGGACGCATTCACCGGAACAGATACAAAAACTGCGTTCCTCTCTGCGGGAGTTCGGTTTCGTCAATCCCGTTCTCATAGATCGTGACTACGGCGTCATTGCCGGACACGGCAGAATCGAAGCCGCCCGTGCCGAGGGCATCACGGAAGTCCCCTGCGTGTTCGTAGACCACTTGACCGAAGCGCAGAAGAAAGCGTACATCCTCGCGGACAACCGCATGGCGCTCGACGCGGGGTGGGATGAGGAGATGCTCAAGATAGAGCTGTCAGGCCTTTCGGATATGGGCTACGACTTGGAACTCACTGGCTTTGACGCGGCGGAGCTGTCAGATTTCTTTGGCGCTGATGACGCCAAAGAAGACGACTTCGATGTGGATGCCGAACTGCAAAAGCCCACCTTCTCCAAGGCGGGCGATGTGTGGCAACTTGGCAGGCATACGCTCATTTGCGGCGACGCCACAAAGCAGGAAACCTACGATGCCCTTCTGGGTGATACCAAGGTCAATCTGGTGTTGACGGACCCGCCGTACAACGTTAACTATGAGGGCTCCGCCGGGAAAATCAAAAACGATAACATGGCGGCGGATAAATTCTATCAGTTCCTTTTGGGCGCATTCATCTGCATGGAAAAATCCATGACAGCGGATGCATCCATTTATATTTTCCATGCAGACACCGAGGGTTTGAACTTCCGCAGAGCGTTTGCCGATGCCGGGTTCTACCTCTCCGGGTGCTGCATCTGGAAAAAGCAGTCGTTGGTGCTGGGACGCTCCCCGTATCAGTGGCAGCACGAGCCGGTGCTGTTCGGCTGGAAGAAAACCGGCAAGCACCAGTGGTACACAGGACGCAAGGAAACAACCGTCTGGGAATTTGACAAGCCAAAGAAAAACGGCGATCACCCCACCATGAAGCCGATTCCGCTGCTTGCCTATGCAATCGGCAACTCCACGCAGACCAACGCTCTGGTGCTTGACCCCTTCGGCGGCAGCGGCAGTACGCTGATTGCCTGCGAACAGACCGGGCGGGTCTGCTATACGGCAGAACTGGACGAGAAGTTCTGCGACGTCATCGTGAACCGCTATATCGAACAAGTCGGCACAAACGAAAATGTGTCCGTATTCCGTGACAGACAGACCCTCAAATATGAGGAGGTCACGAATGGAACAGAAAAGTAATCTGACCCTCGGAAGCCTGTTTGACGGCTCCGGGGGTTTTCCTTTGGGCGGACTGCTTGCCGGAATCACCCCTGTCTGGGCAAGCGAGGTCGAGCCTTTTCCCATAAGGGTAACCACGAAACGGCTGCCTTTTATGAAGCATTATGGTGATGTGTCTCAGATGCATGGCGGCGAAGTCGAGCCGGTGGACATCATCACCTTCGGAAGTCCATGCCAGGATATGTCCGTGGCAGGAAAACGGGTCGGACTTGACGGCAGCCGCTCCAATCTTTTCTATGAAGCCGTCCGAATCGTAAAAGAAATGAGGTGCGCAACGAATGGACAATATCCAAGATGGCTCTGTTGGGAAAATGTGCCGGGGGCCTTCTCCTCAAATGGCGGCGACGACTTCAAAACCGTTCTCAAAGCGATTTGCAAAATCAAAGACGAAAAACTGTCAGTTCCTGAATATAAAAAGTGGGAATCTGCGGGAGAAATCCTGGGAGATTGTTTCTCCGTCGCGTGGCGAGTTCTCGACGCGCAGTTTTGGGGAGTACCCCAACGCAGAAAACGAATCTTCCTTGTCGCAGATCTTGCAGGTGAGAGTGCCGGACAAATACTATTTGAGTCCGAAGGCCTGTCTGGGTATACTCCGCAGGGCTTCCACTCGTGGCAAGGAACTGCCGGTGGTGCTGAAGCTGGCGCTGACACGGCAGGCATCTGCCTGAACGACCAGGGCGGCAACCGCATGGATGTAACGGATGGTGTCACCGCAACGCTCCGCGCCGAGGCGCATCATCCTCCCTGTGTTATGGAGGCCGTCGGGTTCTGCACAGAGCATTCCGCGAAAGCGAGGTCTGTGGGATTTGAGGAAGAGCGGTCGCCCACGCTCCGTGCCGGAGTTGTTCCTGCCGCCGTATATGAAAACCACGGACAGGATACCCGGTTTACGGATACTGGAGATGTCGCTCCGACTGTTCTCTCAACTTATGGCACAGGCGGCAACAATCAGCCGTTTGTGGTGGGAACGCCGAAAACGCTCAAGATTCGCTCTGGTTGCGCGGGCGGCGGCAAAGGCGCGCTCATTCAGGACGATAAATCCGCGACCCTTGGATGCAACAACGACCAGACGCTCTTTGAGCCGAAAGCGTGGGACGGTTCAGATGTTTCCCCTACGCTGACTGCCAACAACGCCGGCGGCAATCAGCGGATGCCGGACAAGGATAACTTCAACTGCATAGTCGAGGCTTACGGCATCTGCTCCAAGGACTCCAATTCCATGAAATCGGATAATCCCAAGAGCGGTTTCTACAAAGCTGATTCCTCCCGCTGTCTGGATGGCAATGGCGGCAATCCCACCTGCAATCAGGGCGGCATTGCCGTGGTGGAGGGCATTCCTTTCACGCAGAATCAGCGCGACGAGGTGCGGACGCTCGGAGATAAGAGCGGCGCTCTCTGCAAAGCGGCTACCAAGCAGCAGACCTACATTATGCAAGGCTCCATGATTGGACGCAAAGACGAGAACGGACCGCAAGGCGACGGCGTCAACGAGGGTGTGTGTTTCACTTTGGACGCGACCGACCGTCACGCCGTCTATGCTATGACCACGGGTGAATATACGCAAGTCTGCGAAGAAAAATCCCCAACGCTGATGGCACGAGACTATAAAGACCCCAACGCGGTGGTGCGGTCTGAGCCCGAGTATACCGTTCGCCGCCTGACGCCGACCGAATGCGCCAGACTTCAAGGTTTCCCGGACTGGTGGTGTTCCGACCTCGGCATGGAAAACTCCTCCTATGGCGAGGTGGATTTCTGGACGGAGGTCTTTGAAACGCATCGCAAAATCATGGGAACAAGCGGCAAGCCGAAAACGCAGAAACAAATTCTCAAATGGCTGAAAGACCCGTATTCCGACGCCGCCGAATATAAGATGTGGGGCAACGGCATCGCGCTCCCGTGCGTGTATTTCATCCTCTGCGGTATTGTCTGGTATGCCCGCAATACAGCACAATAATCCTCTGAATGTTTGTGCGATATATATCCGCGAAATGACTGGCTATATCCTCGAATTGACGGTAATATCACACTACCAAAACAAAGGAGGTTTTGAAAAATGGAATTCAAGTACAATATGACCGGCAGCGACCGCAAGCGCCTGGTCGCCGCAATCTCAGAAATCACAGAGTGCGCCGCGAAATACAAAGGCGCTCCTACCTTCGCCTACGAGGTGGACTACTTCACAATCGACAAGAACGGTACGATGAGCTTCGACGACCGCGCCGACAGCGACGAGGTCGAAATGCTGGTCGAGGCGCTGCTGGAAAAGGGCTTTGTGCCAGAAACACAGCCTGCGGACGAGCCGGAAGAAGCCGGCGACTCACTTGTTATCTCATACCCGCGCAAGGACATCAGCGACGTGGCGCTCGAAAACCTGCGGCTGTTGGTGGCAAGCAAAGAAACGCTCATCAAAAAGGCGCTGGGTGCGGACGCCCTGCCGATTGAGGTCACGGACGAGACGGTCTGCTTCCCTTGGTTTGCGGGTTTTCCGCAGCCGGAGGAAATCAGCGCCTACGCTCATTTCACGGGCAAGCTCATAGGCATGGCAAAAACGCAGAAGCGCGTCACCGCCAAGGAAAAGGAAACCGATAACGACAAGTACGCATTCCGCTGCTTCCTGCTGCGGCTTGGTTTCATCGGCGATGAGTACAAACCAGCGCGGAAAATTTTACTTCGCAACCTCTCCGGCAGCGGCGCATTCAAGAGCGGCAATCCTAAAGCGCAGGAATACATCGAGAAAATCGAGAACGATGCCGGACTTTACGACGATGTGATGAGCCTGCAGGATAATGAGGTCAGCGGTGATGAGATTTCCGAATAAAGAGTTGGTCGATCGGATTCGCGGACAGTACCCCATCGGCTGCCGAGTCGAGCTTCTTTGCATGGACGATGTGCAAGCGCCGCCTGTCGGCACCAAAGGTACTGTGCGCGGCGTGGACGATATCGGCAGCATAATGGTCGCATGGGACAACGGCAGCGGTCTTTCCGTTGCCTACGGTGAGGACTCATGCCGGAGGTGCGAGGATGACAGATAAAATCATGAAACAGATCCTCGCCGTTCGTGACACGGGTCTTACGAATATGTTCGACGTCCCTACGGTTCAGCGCATCGCTTACGACATGGCGTTCTACGAATTGGTGACCTATTTGGAAGAGCATCGCCGCGAGTACGCGCATTTCATCCTCACCGGCGAGACATAAGCTGCACAACTGTATGCGGTATCATCGAACCAAAGATTATACTATATATAGTGGTTTAACTTGCCGAAATGACTGGATATAGTGTGCTTTTAGAGTTAATATACAGACAACAAAAGAAAAGGGGCACACGAAAATGAAAAGTACAAAGACGATGACCTACAAGGAACTGGAAAACGAGCTGATTGCCAACCACCGCGAACTCAGAACCGCAAGTCTTGAGCAGAAGCGCAGCCTCATCAATCGCGACCACGACCTCATGACCGAGATGGATAGCCGCTGGAACAGCAAAAAAAACTGAGGAGGACACGGCCATGACAGACAAGCAACTGAAACAAGCCAAGAGCCAGTTACCGCAAGGTGAGAAATTCGACCGCGCATACAGCGCCTTTGAGGGCGGTATTCGCCTGATTTCAAAGAAGGCCGACGGCACGGAAACGCGCTACAAAGTACACTTCGACGCCGACGGAAACGTCAGCCTCGAGAGATTCTAACCCCTGCGGCAACGCTGGGAACAGCCCTTGACGGGGCTGTATCTCGTACACATAGATGATTGACGGCACCATAGGGTGTCTATTTTTATGCCCGGAAGGAGGCGGCAAATTGCGAAAACTGAAAAAATATAAACCGACGGCGTTTATACTGAATGACTCCGTTTACGATAAGGACGCTGCCGACTACGCCGTTTCCTTCATAGAAAGCCTATGCCATACCAAAGGCACATGGGCGGGAAAGCCGTTCGAACTTATCGACTGGCAGGAGCAGATCATCCGCGACCTGTTCGGAATTCTGAAGCCGAATGGCTATCGACAGTTCAACACCGCCTACATCGAGATACCGAAAAAGCAAGGTAAATCTGAACTTGCCGCCGCAGTGGCGCTTCTGCTCCTTTGCGGCGATGGAGAAGAACGCGCCGAGGTGTATGGCTGTGCCGCCGACCGCAACCAGGCGAAAATCGTATTTGATGTCGCCGTGGATATGGTGCGGCTCTGTCCGGCACTCGCCAAGCGGGTGAAGATACTGGAAAGCCAGAAGACGCTCAAGTATCTCCCGACCAACAGCACCTACCAAGTTCTGTCCGCCGATGTTGCGAATAAGCACGGCTTCAATACCCACGGCGTTATTTTCGATGAGCTCCACACCCAGCCCAATAGAAAGCTGTTCGACGTCATGACCAAAGGCAGCGGCGACGCACGAATGCAGCCGCTGTATTTTTTGATTACCACGGCCGGCAACGATACGCAGTCCATCTGCTACGAAACCCACCAGAAGGCAAAGGATATCATCGACGGCAGGAAAAACGACGCCACCTTCTATCCCGTTATCTACGGCGCGGACGAATCCGAGGACTGGACTGACCCAAAGGTATGGAAGAAAGCGAACCCCTCCCTCGGCATCACGGTCGGCATCGACAAGGTCAAAACCGCCTGTGAAAGCGCCAAGCAGAACCCTGGCGAAAAAACAGTTTCCGGCAGCTTCGGCTGAATCAATGGGTTAAACAGGCGGTGCGTTGGATGCCGATGGACAAGTGGGACGCCTGTTCCTTCCAAGTCGACCCGGAAGACCTCGAAGGGCGCGTCTGTTACGGCGGACTCGACCTCTCGTCTACTACGGATATCACGGCGTTCGTACTGGTGTTCCCGCCAGTTGACGAAGATGATAAATACGGCATCCTGCCGTTCTTTTGGATACCGGAAGATAATATCGACCTCCGTGTCAAGCGCGACCATGTGCCGTATGACCTTTGGCAGCGGCAGGGGTATCTTCAGACTACCGAAGGCAACGTGGTGCATTACGGCTTTATCGAATCGTTTATTGAAAAACTCGGAGAGAAGTACAACATCCGCGACATTGCTTTTGACCGCTGGGGCGCGGTGCAGATGGTGCAGAACCTTGAGGGTATGGGTTTCACGGTCGTACCCTTCGGTCAGGGCTTCAAAGATATGTCCCCGCCTACGAAAGAGCTGATGAAGCTGACGCTGGAGCAGAACCTCGCTCACGGCGGTCACCCGGTGCTGCGGTGGATGCTGGACAACATCTTTATCCGTACCGACCCCGCCGGGAACATCAAGCCGGATAAGGAAAAGTCCACCGAGAAGATCGATGGAGCGGTCGCCACGATTATGGCGCTTGACCGTGCGATTCGCGGCGGTACGGATAACGGCGCTTCGGTCTATGACAGCCGCGGCATTTTGTTTATATAACGATTGCCTTGTATAATGGCGGGAGTATCTGCACATAATATTCGGAAATATATGCAGATATAAGTTTTCCCTTAAATTAGCACAATTTATAATGGAATATCTCGCCGTTCTGTTGACTAATACCTTTAATAGTGCTATATTTTAAGGGATTCAAAAGGAGGTTGAGAGAATGCGAGATTTCAATTACTCAAAAATCAAAGAGCAGAAATGGGACTCCGAAGTCCTGGGTCTTGTCGCGGCAATCTACAAAGAAGTCGGCAAGCAGGAGCAGTTTCTCAAGCAAAAGCCGGATGAATTAGAGAAGCTGGTCGAAATCGCGAAGGTGCAAAGCACGCAAGCGTCGAATGCGATCGAGGGCATTGTCACAACCAATACACGAATTCGTCAGCTGGTCGAAGAAAAGACCGCGCCGAAAAATCGTGATGAGCAGGAAATTGCGGGATACCGCGATGTTCTCAGCCTTATTCATGAGAGCTTTGACGCGATTCCCGTTTCGCGGAACTATATCCTTCAGCTTCATAAAATTATGTGCAGCCATATGAGCAACCCTATGGGTGGTCAGACAAAAAATGTGCAGAACTATATCAGCGCAACATACCCCGACGGGCATACGGCGACGCTGTTCACGCCGCTTTCTCCTTTTGAAACGCCGGAGGCATTGGACAAAATTTGCGAGGAGTACAACCGTGTCATCGGGAACAATGAAGTTGAACCGCTGATTGCAATACCGATATTCATCCATGATTTTTTGTGTATCCATCCCTTCAACGACGGAAACGGCAGAATGAGCAGGCTGCTTACCACTCTGCTTCTGTACCGCAGCGGCTATTTCATCGGCAAATATATCTCACTGGAAGCAAAAATCGCCAAAGATAAAGACCTTTACTACGATGCACTCGGCGCTTCGCAGCAAGGTTGGCACGAGGGAACGGAAGACGCTGTTCCCTTTATCAAGTATCTGCTTGGTACAATCCTTTCCGCATACAGGGATTTTGAGGACAGATTCACCATCGTGGAAGAAAAACTCCCGGCTGTGGACATGGTCAGAAAAGCGGTGCAAAGCAAAGTCGGAAAGTTCACCAAGCAGGATATACGCGACCTGTGTCCGGCACTCAGTATAAGTTCTGTTGAAGGCTCTCTGCGAAAAATGGTAGCGGCGGGAGAACTGAAGCGTGAAGGTGCGGGAAAAGCGACATTCTATATTCGCTTAAAATAACGGTGTTTCCATTATAAACCGCTTTGCTTTAAGGGAAACAAACTAATTTTAAGGTTAAGCATCTCTTCGGAGGTGCTTTTCTTATACCTTTTTTTGAGGAGGTAATGCTTATGAGCATTTTTTCAGGGCTGTTTCGCTCCCGCGACAAGCCACAAAACCGCACGGCGGGCAGTTCGTACAGCTTCTTGTTCGGCGGTACCACGGCCGGCAAAGCTGTTACGGAACGCACCGCCATGCAGATGACGGCGGTTTACTCCTGTGTCCGTATTCTCGCGGAGGCGGTGGCGGGACTGCCGCTTAATCTGTACCACTATCTGCCGGACGGAGGCAAGGAGAAATCCTTCGACCATCCACTGTACCGTCTGCTCCATGACGAGCCGAACCCGGAGATGAGTTCCTTCGTGTTCCGGGAAACGCTCATGACCCATCTGCTCCTGTGGGGCAATGCCTATGCGCAGATCATCCGCAACGGCAAGCGTGAAGTCGTGGCGCTGTACCCACTGATGCCAAACAAAATGACAGTCGACCGCGACCAGAGCGGGCAACTCTATTACAGCTACAACCGCTCCTCGGATGAAGCACCCACCATGAAGGGGTCAACAGTCATTCTGAAACCCTCCGATGTGCTGCATATTCCCGGCCTTGGCTTTGACGGCTTGGTCGGCTACAGTCCAATCGCAATGGCAAAGAACGCTATCGGCCTTGCCATCGCCACCGAGGAATATGGTGCGAAGTTTTTTGCCAACGGTGCGGCACCGGGCGGTGTATTGGAACACCCCGGTACCATTAAAGACCCGCAGCGTGTCCGGGACGCATGGCAGTCCCAGTTCGGCGGCAGCGCCAACAGCGGTAAGGTCGCCGTTCTGGAAGAAGGCATGAAATACACGCCCATCGGCATCTCCCCGGAACAGGCGCAGTTTCTCGAAACGCGCAAGTTCCAAATCAATGAAATTGCTCGAATTTTCAGAGTGCCGCCTCACATGGTGGGCGACCTTGAAAAGTCGAGCTTTTCTAATATTGAGCAGCAATCCCTTGAATTCGTGAAATACACCCTCGACCCATGGGTTATCCGCTGGGAGCAGTCCTTCATGAGGAGACTTCTCACCGAGGACGAGAAGAAGCAGTATTTCGTGAAGTTTAATCTGGAAGGTCTGCTGCGCGGCGATTATCAGAGCCGCATGACAGGCTACGCCACCGCGCGGCAGAACGGGTGGATGTCTGCCAACGACATCCGGGAGCTTGAGAACCTCGATCTTATCCCCGCTGAACAGGGCGGCGATCTGTACCTTATTAACGGCAATATGCTCCCGCTATGTTCAGGGCTCCCGCAAAGTTGCAAGACTTTGTGGGAAGAGGAGGAGCAGCGAAATGAATGAGCTTTTCGCACTTGTGCGGAAACGAATGATATAGAGCTTGCGACGACGAGCGGGCGCTTTTGCAAATACACCATCTACCGATAACTGAGAGGAGGAAACCGAAAATGAACAATCCGAAGAAGTTCTGGCATTGGAAAAACGAAGCGGGCGCAGAACCGGAAGCGGAACGGGTGCTTGAGCTGTACGGCACCATCGCGGAGGAAAGCTGGATTGACGATGACGTCACACCGCAGCTGTTCCGTGATGAGCTGTTCGCAAGCAACGGCCCTGTGACCATCTGGGTCAACTCACCCGGTGGCGACTGCGTGGCGGCAAGTCAGATTTACGCCATGCTCATGGACTACAAGGGCGACGTTACAGTGAAAATTGACGGCGTGGCTGCAAGCGCGGCATCTGTGATTGCTATGGCGGGAACAAAGGTGCTGATGGCACCCACCGCGCTTATGATGATCCACAATCCCGCGACCCTTGCCATTGGCGACAGTGCGGAAATGCAAAAGGCCATCGATATGCTCTCCGAGGTAAAGGAAAGCATCATCAACGCCTACGAAATCAAAACCAGTATGCGCCGCTCCAAGCTGTCCCAGCTCATGGACGCCGAGACCTGGATGAACGCGAACAAGGCAATGGAATACGGCTTTGCCGACGGTATTTTGGAGGACGAAAAGAAGTCCCCGGAGGCCGTCGTTTCTTTTGCCTTTTCCCGAAAAGCCGTGACCAATTCGCTGCTGAACAAGCTGGCGAAAAAGTCCGCACCGACGCCGAAACCGGAAGTAAAGCCCGATGGGCGCTGTGTTGACGAACTCAAGAAGCGGCTGAACGACATCAAAAACTATATTTAACAGGAGGATTTGATTATGAACATCGTAGAAATGCGCGATAAGCGCGCAAAGCTGTGGGCCACCATGGAGGGTTTCCTCGATACGCACCGCAGCGAAAAGGGTGTGCTGTCTGTTGACGATGATGTCACCTACAACAACATGGAGAAGGAACTGAACGACCTCACCAACGAAATTAAGCGCATGGAGCGCCGTGACGCCATCGAAGCGGAACTGGCAAAGCCCGTGGGTGTTCCTATCACCGAAAAGCCCATGAAGTCCGGCACGGATGAAAAGCGTGGTCGCGCCTCCAACGCCTATAAGGAGGACTTTGGTCTGCATCTTCGCGGCAAGCATCTGCTCCATAATGTTCTTTCCGAGGGCGTTGACGCCAATGGCGGCTATCTCGTACCGGAGGAATTCGAGCGTCAGATTGTAGACGCTTTGAAGGAAGAAAATGTGATGAGAAAGCTTTGCAAAATCATCACGACCGCTAACGAGCGCAAGATTCCCGTTGCCGGTACTCACTCCGTTGCGGCGTGGACTGCTGAAAACGCTGCTTATACCGAGAGCAACCCCACCTTCGGCCAAAAGACCATCGACGCCTACAAGCTGACCGACCTTATTAAAGTCAGCATCGAACTTTTGGACGACAGCGCGTTCCCTCTGGAACCGTATATCGCGCAGGAGTTTGCCAACGCCTTCGGTGTCGCCGAAGAAACGGCGTTCTGCGTCGGCAGCGGTTCCGGGCAACCTACCGGCCTTTTTACCGCGAACGGCGGTACTGTTGGTATCACGGCGGCCGGCGCAACGGCTGTCACCGCTGACGAGGTTATCTCCCTCATCTATGCGTTGAAAGCTCCTTACCGCAAGAACGCCAAGTTTCTCATGAACGATTCCACGGTCGCGGCGCTCCGCAAGCTGAAGGACGGCAACGGCGCGTATCTGTGGCAGCCTTCCGTCCAGGCTGGTCAGCCCGACAAGCTGCTCGGTTACGACATCTATACCAGCCCTTATGTTCCCGTCATGGCGGCCGGTGCTTATGCCATTGCCTACGGCGATTTCCAGAACTACTGGATCGCTGACCGTACCGGCAGAACCGTTCAGCGTCTGAACGAGCTTTATTCCACCAACGGCCAGGTCGGATTTGTCGCCACCGAGCGTGTGGATGGCAAGATCATCCTACCAGAGGGCATTCAGCTGCTCAAGATGCACGGTTAAGGAGGGCTGACGTATGAGTTATAACGCTAAAAACTATACCGAACAGGGCGGCGAAAAAACCGTCATTGGCGGGACGCTGGAAATTCTGGAGGGAGCCTCAGTGACGGGGCTTCCTTCTTCCTTTACTCCCGCCGCGAACCAAGCGGACAGCACCGCTACCACCATTGCTCTGTTGAAGGACGATTTCAATGCTCTGCTGGCAAAGCTGAAAACCGCAGGCCTGATGGAAGCCGATACGGAAACCGAGTAAAGGAGGAACGGTGATGAACACGCTGCTTGAAAAAGTAAAGGCAAATCTCATTCTGGAACACAATGCGGACGATGAGCTTCTGGAGCTGTACATCACCGCCGCCGTTTCCTATGCCGAGAGCTATCAGCATATCGCGGCGGGCTACTACGCAGACCATGATATGCCGCCCACCACCGAACAGGCCGTTATCATGCTGTCGTCCCACTTCTACGAATCGCGGGACGGCAGCACCGGCGGCTTCTTTTCGGATAATGTGCAGGCGGGTCAGCAGGTGTGGAACACGGTCAATCTGCTCCTGCGGCTTGACCGGGATTGGAAGGTTTAAGCATGAGCTACGGCAAAATGAACACCTTCATCGACCTCGTGGGGAAACAGACCGTCAAGGACAGCGAGGGCTTTTCGACAGAAACTGATATAATCATCGCTTCTGTCAGAGCGTACCGAGAGGGTCGGCACGGCAACGAGAAATGGGCAAATCGTGCCGCATTCTCCGAAGCTACCGATCTGTTCCGTTTTCGCTGTATTCCCAGTGTCACTGTCATGACCGCTATGGTGATAGCCAACGGCAACGGTCGTTTTGAGATCACCTCGGTGGAAGATGTGAAAGGACGTGGTATGTATATTGAAGTACTGGCGAAGGAGGTGAAGCCCAGTGGCTAAAGCAATAATGAAGCTGCCGGAGGATTTTCTGCTGAGGGTCTCCAAGCTGGCGGACAAAACCGACGAGATTGTGCCCCGGGTGCTGCAGGCGGGCGGCGAGGTCGTAGAAGCAAAGGTCAAGTCCAATCTGCAAGCCGTTGTCGGCAGCGGCACAAAGGAAGAAAGCCGCTCCACCGGCGAGCTTGTCGGCGCACTGGGCGTATCGCCGGCCATGCTCGACCGCGACGGCAACTTTAATGTTAAGGTCGGCTTTGACGAACCGCGCCGCCAGCAAAACACAGCGGTGAGGAAACGCAGCTACAAAGAGCGGACGAACGCCATGATCGCAAACGTGCTGGAATACGGCAAGCACGGTCAGCCCGCAAAGCCTTTCTTGAAGCCCGCGAAATCCGCAAGCAAAAACGCCTGCATCGAAGCGATGAAGGCAAAGCTGGAAAGCGAGGTGAACGGTGTATGAGTCTGCTGGAAGAACTGAACACGGTGCTTGCGCCGCTCATCCCCATTGAAACGGGCGTGTTTTCCGGCACTCCGCCCGACCGCTATTTGGTGATCACGCCCATGACGGATACCTTTGACCTCTACACGGACGATGCGCCCCGGCATGAAACACAGGAGGCGCGGTTGTCCCTGTTCGACAAGGGCAGCTACACCGCCATCAAAAATACAATTGTTCGCGCTCTTTTGAATGCGAACATTACCATAACCGACCGTCGGTACATAGGCCATGAGGACGATACCGGCTATCACCACTTTGCCATCGATGTGGCGAAAGACTATGATTATTTATTGGAGGAACAGTAAATGGCAACGATTGGTCTTGACAGACTATATTACGCAAAAATTACAGAGGCCGCCAGCGGCAACGAAACCTACGATACCCCGGTGCAGTTGGCGAAAGCCATCTCCGCAGACCTTTCCATAGAGCTTGCGGAAGCGACGCTGTACGCCGACGACGGCGCGGCGGAGATCGTTAAGGAATTCAAATCGGGTACGCTTTCTCTTGGTGTGGACGATATCGGTGCGACCGTTGCGTCCGATCTGACCGGTGCGACCATCGACGACAATAACGTCGTGATCTCCGGCAGCGAGGACGGCGGCGACCCGGTGGCGATTGGATTTCGGGCGAAAAAGTCGAACGGCAAGTACAAGTATTACTGGTTGTACCGCGTAAAGTTTGGCGTCCCGGAAACGAACCTCGCAACCAAGGGCGACAGCATCACGTTTTCCACCCCGACGATCGAAGGCACTATCCTGCGCCGAAACAAGCTGGACGGCAACGGCAAGCATCCGTGGAAGGCCGAGGTCACCGAGGGCGACGCGAACGTCGCGGCGGCTACGATCAGCGGCTGGTACACGCAGGTGTATGAACCCAGCTTCACCGAGTAAGGAGGAGCAAAATGGATACGGAACGCACGGCTTCTATCATGATCGGAGAGCAACAGCACACGCTGCTTTTGACGACGAAAGCAACGAAGGAAATTGCCGGCCGCTACGGCGGACTGGAGAACCTTGGCGATAAGCTGCTAAAGACGGAGAACTTCGAGCTGGCGATCGGCGAGATCGTATGGCTGATCACGCTTTTAGCGAATCAGAGCATCCTCGTTCATAACCTCAAAAAAAAGGATTCGGTCAAACCTCTCCTGACCGAGGACGAGGTGGAGCTTCTCACTACGCCATTTGACCTTGCCGGTTACAAAGCGGCGATCACCGAGGCGCTGTACAAGGGTACGAAGCGCAATATTGAAAGCGAATACGACCCAAAAAACGCGGAAGTCGGGTAACAGACGAGGAACTGTTTACCCGACTTCTTTACTACGGCGTCAGCTTGCTTCATCTGACAATGGACGAAGTGTGGCTGACGCCGTTTGGCTTGCTGCTCGATCTGTGGGAATGCCACAAGCAGTACAATGGATTTGCAAAACCGAAAAGAGTGGTGTATATCGACGAACTCATACCTGCGGGGATATGATGCCATCGTGCCGATAACGGCAAAATTGCAGGATTATTTGTGTATGGTTCGTTGATTTCTTGCCGATACTATGCTATAATGAAGCAGAAAGGCAAGGAGGGTGCGGTATGAATTATGTTTCTGTCACAGATACGGCGAAAAGGTGGAATATTCCTGTGCGCACCGTGCGCAATTACTGCGCTCAAAACAAAATACCCGGTGCGTTTCTCACAGGCAAGACCTGGAACATCCCCGATAACGCCGAAAAGCCGGGCAGGATAAACGCCCGTGTCGCAGCGCCAAAAACGCTGCTCGACATTCTGCGGGCAGAACAGGCGGCAAAGACCTCTGGCGGCATTTATCACAAGCTGCAAATTGAGCTGACCTATAACTCCAACCACATCGAGGGCAGCCGCCTGACCCATGACCAGACGCGCTATATCTTTGAAACGAATACCATCGGTGCGACGGACGGCACGATGAACGTGGATGATATTGTCGTGACGGCAAACCACTTCAAGTGCATTGACATGATCATCACACAGGCGAAGTATCAGCTGTCAGAGAAATTCATCAAGGAGCTTCACCGAACGCTGAAAAGCGGCACCAGCGATTCGCGTCTTGACTGGTTTTCCGTGGGCGATTACAAGCGGATGCCGAACGAGGTAGGCGGCAGGGAAACCACCCCGCCGGAGCAGGTTGCGGACGAAATAAAGAAGCTGCTTGCCGAGTACAATGCGGTGAAAGAAAAAACGTTGGAGGAGATCATCGACTTCCACGTCCACTTTGAGTCCATCCACCCATTCCAAGACGGCAACGGGCGTGTCGGGCGGCTCATTATGTTCAAGGAGTGCCTGCGAAACGGTATTGTGCCGTTCATCATCGACGATGATATGAAGCTGTTCTACTATCGCGGATTGCATGAATGGAGCAGCGAAAAGGGGTATCTTACCGACACCTGCCTTGCGGCGCAGGATAAGTTTAAGAAGTATTTGGACTATTTTAGGATGGGGTATTAACAAACAAATCGGAATTTGCGGAGGAGACAAAAGCATGACAATCAGAACAAAAACAAAAAACGGAGTAGTATGTGCAATTGTTGAAAGTGATACTATCGTAATTACTGATGCACAAACCGCACTTGATGTATTGATGTCTGCAAAGTATGATGCAGACACAAAGAATATAGTAATTGATAAGGAACTAATTGTGGAAGATTTCTTTGTGCTCAGCCGTGGCCTTGCAGGAGAGATTTTACAAAAGTATATCAATTACGGTGGCAGAATTGCCATTTACGGCGATTATTCCCATTATACAAGCAAGCCCCTCAAGGATTTTATCTATGAGAGCAACAAGGGCAAAGATGTGTTCTTTGTTGCTACGGAAGATGAGGCCATTGAAATGTTGACGAAGTAAACTTCCCGTTTAACGGGCAGATAGAACTACATTAGACAACGACATAAATCCCTTTTGGCACTCTGGAAACAGGGTGCCTTTTCCGTGCCATTTTTTTGCGGAAGGAGGTGCTCAAATGGCAGATAATTTCGGCTTGAAGATCGGCGTCGAGGGCGAAAAAGAGTTCAAGAAGGCGCTTTCGGACATTAACCAGTCCTTTAAGGTGCTGGGCAGCGAAATGAAGCTGGTATCCTCCCAGTTTGACAAAAACGACTCCTCCGTGCAGGCGCTTTCCGCTCGAAATCAAGTGCTGAACAAGGAAATCGAAGCGCAAAAGAGCAAGATTGAAACGCTTCGTTCCGCACTGGAAAACGCCGCCGCATCCTTTGGAGAAAACGACCGTCGCACACAGGCGTGGCAGATTCAACTGAATAACGCAGAAGCCGCGCTCAACGGCATGGAGCGCGAGGTCGAACAGAACAACGACGCGCTCGATAAGGCGGAAAACGAGTTTGACGATGCCGGAAAGCAGGCAGACGACTTTGGCGACGAGGTCGAGGACGCCGGGAAACAGAGTGATGACGCGGGCGGCAGGTTCGAACAGCTTGGCACGGTCTGCAAAGCGGCGGGAGTTGCTATCGCAGCCGCGTTCGCAGCGGTTGGCGCAGCAGCAATCGCCGCAGGCAAGGCGCTCATCGACATGACCCGCGAGGGCGCGGCGTACGCCGACGGAGTCCTCACAACGGCAACGCAGACGGGTATCGCAACGGATAAGCTGCAAGAGTATATGTATGCGGCGGAGCTTATCGACGTTTCGACCGAGACGCTCACCAAGAGCATGGCAAAACAGATCAAGTCCATGAAAGGCGTGCAGGACGGCACGAAGCTGTCGGTCGAAGCATACGACAAGCTGGGCGTTTCCGTGCTGAATGCGGATGGCAGTATGCGCGACAGCGATGCCGTGTATTGGGAGGTCATCGACGCACTCGGCCGGATGGAGAACGAAACCGAAAGAGACGCCCTGGCGATGCAGATTCTTGGCAAATCTGCGCAGGAATTGAACCCGCTTATCGAGGCGGGCTCCGAACGTATGGACGAACTGGGCGAAGCCGCAAAGAAAGCCGGATATGTCGTCGGCGAGGATATGCTCAACGCATACGGAGCCTTGGACGACCAGCTCCAGTATCTTTCCGTAGGCGCAACGGCGGCGAAGAACGCGCTCGGCACGGTGCTTTTACCTGTGCTTACCGACCTCGCCGGAGAAGGCGTCGACCTGCTTGGCGAGTTCACGAACGGCATCCTTGACACAAACGGTGACATTGGGAAGATGTCCGACGTTATCGGTGATATTCTGCCGAAAGTGCTGACCAAAGTCATGGAATATGTGCCGGAATTGCTGGAGATCATCGGTGAGATCGTCGGTTCGCTCGGAAAAGCCATCGTGGACAACCTGCCGCAAATCGTGGACTCCGCAAGCCAAATCGTGTTCTCGATACTGGAAGGGCTTATCGCCGCGCTGCCGCAGATTTCATCGGGTGCTGTTCAGCTTGTTCTTGCGCTCGTAAAAGGGATCATCGGCGCGCTCCCGCTGATCGTAGAAGCGGCGGTTAAAGCAGTAGCTACATTGGTAAAGGGCATAGCCGACGCATTACCGACCTTGATTCCTGCGGCGGTACAGGCAATAACAACGCTGGTTCAAACACTCATAGAGAATCTGCCCTTACTGCTCGATGCCGCGCTTCAACTGGTTATGGGCTTGGCGCAGGGAATCCTTGACGCAATACCCGTGCTGATAGAAGCTCTGCCGTCCATCATATTGGCAATTGTGGACTTCATCCTCGGCGCAATACCGCAGATCATTGACGCCGGCATCCAGCTTCTCACTTCGCTGGTGGCGGCTCTGCAGGAAATCATCACGGCTGTCGTAGAAGCGATACCGCTCATTATTGACGGTATCATCACCGCTGTGCTGGACGCGATCCCTTTGATCATTCAAGCGGGAATCGACCTGCTTATCGCGCTCGTGCGGGCTTTGCCGCAGATAATCACGACGATTGTCAAAGCGATACCGCAGATAATCTCCGGCATCGTCGACGCCCTCATTGGCAATATCGACAAAATCATCATGGCGGGCGTTCAGCTTTTTGTTGCGCTCATCGAGAATCTGCCGACCATCATTATAGAGATCGTGAAGGCGGTGCCACAGATCATCAAGGGCATCGTGGAAGCGTTCGGGAGCCTTATGTACAAGATTGTGGAGATAGGCGGCAACATTGTCAAGGGGCTGTGGGAAGGCATCAAGAGCCTTGCGACGTGGCTCTGGAATAAGGTTTCCGGCTGGATTTCGAGTATATGGGATGGCATCTGCGACTTCTTCGGTATCCACTCTCCCTCCAAGGAGATGGGCTGGGTTGGTGAGATGCTGGTCAAGGGCCTTGCCGGCTCGATCGAGGACAACGGCGACGAAGCGGTAAAGGCCGCCGAAGCCATGAGCGACGATATCAACGGCGTCATGAAAGGGCTTGCAGACGATATGCAGTCCGGCCTGTCTACGGACTTTACCGTCAAAGGGACAAGCGCCGTCAGCGGCTCAGCGGGAGGACTTGCGGCGGTGATTTCGCTGCTTGAAAAGTATCTGCCGCAGATGGGCAACTATCAGCTTGTGGCCGACACGGGCGCGGTTGTCGGCTGGCTTGCGCCCGCGATGGACGACGCGCTCGGCACTATGCAGCGCAGAAAGGAGCGATTCCTGTGAGCTATATCCTGTTTGGAAGCAAGAGTACCAAGAGCGATTACGGGTTCATCGTCGCTCCTTATTTGATACCCATGCCGGTGGTACAGACCAGCTTTGTGGAGATACCCGGGCGAGACGGTACGCTCGACTTGACCGAGGGCTTCGGCTTTGTCCGCTATTCGGACAGGGCCGTTTCCCTCACGCTGTACGCCGTCGCACCATATGAGCAGACGCTATCCTCTTTCGTCAACGACATCCATGGCAAGCGGATAGAGCTGGTGTTCGACCGCGATGCGTCCTTCTATTATGTTGGCCGGGTCAGTGTGGACGCCTTGGAAAAGAAGGACGGCTACTGCGCCATAACGGTAAACGTGACTGCCGAGCCTTACAAGTATAAGCGGACAATTACAACGGTCACACAGACAGGCAACGGAACCGCCACGCTTACGAACCTGCATATGCCCGTCGTGCCGGAGATAACGGCAAGCGCGGAAGCGACGCTTGTCTATCAAAGCGGCGGCGGTCCGACAACGACGGTCGTTGCGGCGGGTACGCATTTCATTCCTGCACTGCTGCTGGAAGCCGGAACGACGACGGTCGAGGTGGCCACGACCGGGAATGTCGTGTTTTCGTACAGAGAGGGGGAGCTGTGATGTTTACTGTGTTTTGCGATAACGCGCTGCTCTACGATCCGCGCCTGCCGGACTATGTGCTGACCGACCCCGTGCTGACGCTTGCAAAGAACGAACCCGCAAGTCTGTCCTTCGAAATACCCGATACGAATCCGAACAGCGGCGCGGTCGAGCGGCTGCAAAGCCGGATCAAGGTCTATCGTGACGGAAGGCTGTTGTTTCTTGGGCGCGTGATCGAGGACGGCGTCGGGCTGAAGCACCAAAAAAGCTATGTTGCAGAGGGCGCTTTGGCGTATCTACTGGACAGCATACAGCGTCCGTTCAGCTTTGACGGTACGGTCGCGGCGTTCTTTACAGAGCTTATCGCGACCCACAACGCGCATGTGAACGAACAGCAGCAGATAATCGCAGGCAGTATCACGGTCGAGCCGGACGCCGCGCTGACGGTCTCCTCCGAGGAATACGCGTCCATATGGGCTGTTCTGAAGGAGCAGCTTATCGACGTATATGGCGGCTATCTGGTGCTGACTTTCAACGCCGACGAGCAGCCCGTATTGGGCTATCTTGCCGAGCCGCCCGATACGGCGACCCAGCATATTACCTTCGGTGATAATCTCGTAGACATCGCCGTGAACCGAAACGCCGACGAAACCTATACTGCCTGCATCCCTCTGGGCGCGACGCTCAAGGAGATCGACGAAAACGTGGACAGCGACGAGCGGCTGACGATTGCCGATGCGAACGAAGGGCTGGATTACCTCATCGATACGGAGAGTGCGGCCATCTACGGGATCCTCTACGCACCTACGGATCTGACCACCTTTGAGGATGAGAAGAACGCAACCTACCTCCTGCAGCGCGGACGCGCGTGGCTTTCAACTATCGGTACACGGCTCAAGGAGAGCATTTCCTTGACCGCGGTCGATCTGCACAATGTCAGTGCCGACGTGGAAGCGTTCTCCTTCCTCGACCGCGTCATTGTGTCCTGCGGCGATATTTGCCCGGAGAGCGAGTTCGTGCTTTCCGGCATGGAGATCCCGCTGAACAATCCCTCCGGCACGAGCATCACCCTGGGGGATTCACGGCCTTCGCTGATTGGCGACAACGCAACGCAGAATGCTTCGGCGGCAAAGCGGCTGGAAAGCATCGAAGCGGACTATGTGACAGGTCAGGAGGTTATGACGATCACAGCGGAGCAGATCTCGAACAATACGACCATCCTGCAGTCCGCGCAACAGATCATCTTGTCGGCGCTGGAGGACTACGTTAAGACATCCGATTACAACGCGTTCCAAAGCTCGATTCAGACCTCGCTGTCCATTATGGCCGGAACGATCGAAGCGAATTTTACCGAAACGACCGGCGAGATCTCCTCGATGAACGGCGACGTATCCCAGCAGTTCGAAACGATCCGCAGCTTTATCCGGCTCATCTCATCGGGCATCGTGATCGGCGAAAGCAGCTCGAACATTAAGCTGAAGCTGGAGAACGATATCCTGTACTTCTTTACCGGCGAAGAGGACACGGTTTCCACCGAGAACGCGCTGGCCTACTTCTCGGCCGGCAAGCTCTACGTCAACAATGTCGAGATCCTGACCTCGATGCGGATCGGGCCCTTTGCGTGGGTGCCGGAGAGCGATAATCTAAACTTTAAGCTGATGGAGGCATGATATGGCGAATTGGATCAACGGCGCGATCAACAGCGGCTATACGGTAGTCAGCGGATCGCTTTCCGGGACGGCAAATTCGAAGGTCGCCTGCTGGGTCGAGTACAAGGTGATCTCGCAGTCCATCGTGAACAACACGAGTACGGTGCGGCTGTACGCATACCTTGCCACGGCGCAGAACACCTCAAAGTTCTGGACGTACTGGAATAATCACACGGGCGACAGCCGCGGAATGTTCAAGGTATATGCGGCGGGGAGCCTTGTTTACGAACGTTCAAACCGGGGATTTGCAACGTCCAATATCCCGACCCCGTCCGACTTTACTACCCAGTATGAAACCGCCTATGCTAACGCGGAGGATAAGAAATTCATCACGGTCTTGACGGACAACGCTTCCACAAGGGCCGCGGCCTACGGCGACTTTACCATCGGTCACAACGCCGACGGCACAAGGCAGTTCACGCTTTCCTTCAACGGTGATTTCAGCATCGCTTCCTCCTTTGGCACGGCCAGCGGCTCCATTACGGTCACGCTGCCGACGATCCCACGAAGCACCACGCCGTCCGTTGGGAGCATCACGCTCGGAAGCGCGGCGGCGATCAGCTTATCGCCCGCTTCCTCGTCGTTCCGGCATACGCTCAGAGCGCAGTTTGGAAGCAGAGCGCAGACGACGATCGTATCGCAGTCAAGCGCGACGTCGATCTCGTGGACGCCCGCGCTTGCGGAAGCGAACGCCGCGCCCAATGCGACTACCGTTGCGGGTACGCTCTACTGCGATACCTATTCGGGCGGCACGCTCATCGGTACTACCTCCGTTTCCATATCCGCCGCGATCCCCGTCAGCGTCGTTCCGTCGATGACCTATTCGATGGCGGAAGCGGTAAGCGGTATCGCGTCGAAATTCGGCGCGTATATA
The DNA here is from genome assembly GCA_028694155.1 of Eubacteriales bacterium. Classification (GTDB taxonomy): domain Bacteria; phylum Bacillota; class Clostridia; order Christensenellales; family CAG-138; genus JAQUTY01. Next base: position 47,948 of record JAQUTY010000005.1, on the reverse strand, counting down.
CAGGGCAATTCCAAGCTCGCCGTATCGATCACTGCCAGCGGCGCCTATGGTTCTTCGATTTCTTCGGTCACAACGACGGTCAACGGCACGACCTATACGGCGGCTTCCTTTACGACCGCTGCGCTGCAAAACAGCGGCAGCCAGACCATGCGGATCGTGGTAAAGGACAGCCGCAGCCGAACGACAACCTATACGATAAGCTATGAGGTTTTGGCGTACTCCGCGCCGCGGCTGACCAACGTGTCGGTCTATCGCTGCAACAGCAACGGCGCGGCGAGCCATACGGGGACATATCTGTCGGTGACGCTTACAGGACAGGTGAGCAGCTTAAACGATTTCAACGATGTGTCCTTCTCCGTGGGCTACAAGCTCAAAACGGCGAGCTCCTATACCACCGCCACGCTTGTGACGAGCGGTTATTCCGTCGGCGGTACGTTTATCGTGGGCGGCGGACTATCGAACCAATCGGCGTATGACGTAAGGATTGGCGCGGCGGATTACTTCTCCACGACCTATTTCTATGCGGATATCAGCACGGCGGATACGATTCTCTCCATCCGCAACAACGGCCTTGGCATGGCGATCGGCAAGATCTGCGAGACGAATAAGTTTGAAGTGGGCTGGCAGGCGCAGTTCCACGAGGACGTGGAGTTTGAGGGCGACGTGACATTCTCGTCGCTGGCGTGGCTGCTTGATGTGATCTTTCCGATCGGTTCTATCCGTATGACCACCTCCGCGACGGGAGCGGCGAGCTTTCTCGGAGGGACATGGGTGCAATGGGGTATGGGCAGAGTCCCGGTCGGCGTGAACACCTCCGACTCCAACTTCAATACGGTTGAAAAGACAGGCGGTGCGAGTACCATTGCGCTGACGACGGCGCAGCTTCCGTCTCACGGCCATACGGTGACTGGCTCGGTCTCGATCGGGTCTGAAGGCTCTCATACACACAGGGCGTCCACCGGCTCGTACAAAGTCGGCAGCGGTTCCGGTTCGTCCTATTACTACATGACCAACAACGGCGCGACCAACGGACAGACCACGGGTGCGGGCAGCTCGCACACCCACTCCGCTTCCTTCTCCGGCTCCGCCGGGAACACGGGCAGCGGCTCGGCGCACAGCAATCTGCAGCCGTACATCACTTGCTACTTTTGGAAGCGGACGGCGTAGCTTATGCGCATACAAAAAAGTCCCCGCCGTATTCATCATAACGGTCAGGGGACTTTTTCCGCTTATATACCTTTTTGCTTTCGACCTTTCGCGTCACCGGGCAAACATCCCAGGTCTGACGCGCAAGGTCGTTTTTCGCTTTACGCGCTTTCTTGCTCAGCTTCTCTTTTGAGATGAATCGAGCCATAGCTACCACTTCCCTTCGCCCCACCAGTATAGCGGGTGACGAAAGAAAAATCAAATTATATGGAGGAAAATAACATGAACACTATTTGGAACTGGCTTCGGGGCGTGTTTGCCGCTGTCGGGGCGGGGCTGGGTTACTTTCTCGGCTGCTGCGACGGCTTCTTGTACGCGCTGATCGCTTTCGTGGCCATCGACTATCTCACGGGCGTGATGTGCGCCATTGTGGATAAGAAGCTGTCCAGTTCGGTCGGCTTTAAGGGGATCTTTCGGAAGGTACTCATCTTTGTGATGGTTGGGATCGGGCATACCCTGGACGCACAGATACTCGGCGGCGGCGATACGCTGCGCACGGCGGTGATCTTCTTCTACTGCGCCAACGAGGGATTGTCGCTGATTGAGAATGCTGGACACCTCGGACTTCCCATTCCCGCAAAACTGAAGAGCGTACTGGCGCAGCTACACAACCGCGCGGATGATTCGAGCAATACGGATAAGGAGGATACCGATGGGAAATCTGAATAGCTTTATCGCGTACCTGCATGAGCAGGTCGCCAATCACAGCATCTACGTCTGGGGCGCGCAGGGGCAGCAGGGCGCGGCAATCACCGAAGCGTGGATCAAAAAGCGCGAGACCACGGACAAAAATGCGGAACGCGCTATCGCGTTCTGGAAGAAGCAATGCGCCACCGGATACGCTTCGGTACTGCGCGCCTTTGATTGTTCCGGGCTGGGCGTCTGTTTTCTTCTGGAAAACGGACTGATCAAATCGGACATGAACGCGAACGGGATCATGGGCAAATGCGACAAAATCACCAAGGACAAGCTCCGTATTGGCGACTTTGTTTTCAAGACCAACAGCAGCGGCCGCGCGACGCACATCGGCTATGTGGCGGATAACGACCTCAACGTCATCGAAGCGAAGGGACGCGATTACGGCGTTACAAAATCCAAGCTGTCCGGCTGGAGCGTTTACGGCAGACCGCCCTACTGGACGGAAACAGAGATCGCGGAGCTTCAAGGAACAGAGCCCGTTGCGGAACAGCAGCAGGGCTTTCTTTTTACGCGTGTGCTGAAAAGCGGTATGCGCGGCGAGGATGTGTGCGAGCTCAAACGGCTGCTGGCAGCGGCGGGCTTTGGCGGTCTCACGCCGGGGAACAAGAACTACTACAACAAAACGAAGAACACGGTCAAAGCGTTCCAGAAAGCGAACGGCCTTGTGCCAGATGGAAAGGCAAGCCCGCTCACCATCGCCGCATTGGGCGGCGTGTGGAAAATAGAATAAACATGCGTGCTAAAGAGAAGTATTACTGCGTCCAGCTCGGCGCATTTTCCGTAAAAGCAAACGCAGACGCCATCCTGGGAAAGGTCAAGGCGGCTGGCTTCACTGATGCCTTTGTGAAATATAGCGAATAAAGCGTGTCATCACTACGGATTAACTCCTCTCGCTGTCCTCTCGATAGTGAGGGGAGTTTTCATCCCTTCAGAATGGAGGGAGCTATTATGAACGGGAAAACCATGACCGAGACTAAGATAGGCAACGTAACCTACATCGTTACGTCCGAGTGCTCGCCGACCGCCACGGAGACTCTGGAAAAGAAGCTGGAACGCTTGATTTTACGGCACATTTCAGACAAAGAATGTTCTCCGTTTTGTATCAATAAACCGCTTGCTATGTGTGAAAATAAGAGCGAATATGGTACCTACCATTAAGAAGGAGGTATCTGCTTTATGGGAATAACACAGACCGGGCAGGGTAAAATCACAGCCTTGTACTGCCGGTTGAGCAAAGAAGATTTCGACTCAGGCGAGTCAAACTCAATCGTCCATCAGAAGGAAATCCTCACGAAGTACGCCAAAGACCACGGTTTTGGAAACACCCGCTTTTTTGTCGACGACGGCGTAAGCGGCACACTGTTTTCAAGACCGGGTCTTGACGCGCTTCTCGCAGAGGTCAGGACGGGCGGCGTGGCGACGGTCATCATAAAAGACCAAAGTCGTATCGGACGTGACGTTATAGAGGTTGGGCTGCTCAAACGCACCTTCGATGAGTTCGATGTTCGCCTTATCGCCGCCAACGACAACCTCGACACCGCCAACGGTTTTGACATCATGTCCATCTTCCGAGACGTGTTCAATGAATGGTTCGTTGCCGACACCTCGAAGAAGATACGCGCTGTGTTCAAAGCAAAAGCGCAAAATGGGCAGCATTCCAATTCTGTCGCACCCTACGGTTACAAGCCGTCCGACGCGGACAAATTCGTATGGGCGGTCGACGAACCGGCAGCGGACGTTGTCAAAGACATTTTCAAAATGTGCGTCGATGGCATGGGACCTCAATACATCGCGCAGGAGCTCAGTAGACGTGGTTTAAAAATACCGCAAATCTACAAAGCAGAACGCGACGGAGTGCCGCCGAAGCACATCCCGAAACGCCTGGATACCATGTGGCACACAAGCGTTATCGCTGGTATTCTCTCAAATAGAGAGTACACCGGCGCAGCGGTTTTGAACCGCAAGACGAGCCGGTCATACAAAGACCATCGGAAATATATAAAGCCGGAAGACGAGTGGATTATCCACGAGAACGCGCATCCCGCCATTATCGACGACCAGACGTGGGAAACCGTACAGCGCATTCGCTCCAATCGACGGCAGGTACAGCGGAAAACCTATGACAAGGGCGCTCTCGAAGGAAGTATTTATTGTCTCGATTGCGGCGACAGGCTGTACGCGAAACGGAACTCGCGCTCAAATCAGGACGGCTCCGTCAGGAATTATTGCTATTACATCTGCAAAAACTCACGCACCTATTCCGACAATTCGACCTGCACATCGCACTCCATACAGCGCGAGGCGCTCGAAGCGGTCGTGCTCAAAGACCTTCAGCGGGTCATCGGGCTGGCGAAAACAGACGAGCGGAGATTCACAGAGAAGCTGACTGCGGCATCCACAAGGGAAAACGAGCGCAGTTTACAGAAAGCCAAGAATGAGCTTACCAAAGCGAAAACACGAATCGGAACACTCGACCGCATCGTGAGCAAGTTGTATGAGGATAATGTGGAGGGGAAAATCAGCGATGAGCGATTTGGGACGATGCTTGCCGGATATGAAGCCGAGCAGACCGGCTTGAGAGCAAGAGCAGCCGAGCTGGAAAGCCTCATAAATGACGCGACCGCGCAGACGGCAGGAATCGAGAGCTTCCTGCGACTGGTGCGTTCCTTCACGGAGATTACGGAGCTGACGCCCGAAATTGTACACGAGTTCATCTCATCGGTGCGGGTCGGCGAAGCGGTATACACACCGCCGCAGTACAGCCACTGGGGACGCGGCAAGACTCAGGAAATTCAGATTACCTACAATTTTATCGGCGATGTGTCCGGCATCATCCAAGACGAATAACGGCGTGTGACTGTGATAATTGCAGCACACGCCGTTTTTTTAGGCATTGGGGAATTGTCCATAGCGCGTTTACACTGACGAGGGCATCACCGGCACCAGTACAAAGCATCGCGAGGGGTTCAAACGGATGATAGCCGACGCCCTTGCCGGGAGAATCGACCTCATCCTCACAAAATCGGTCAGCCGGTTTGCGCGAAACACCGTGGACAGCCTTACCACAATACGGCAGCTAAAGGATAAAGGCACTGAGGTCTATTTTGAAAAGGAAAACATATTCACGATGGACTCCAAGGGCGAACTGCTGCTTACCATCATGAGTTCCCTCGCACAGGAAGAAAGCCGTTCCATTTCAAAGAACACCACTTGGGGCAAGCGCAAAAGCATGGCGGATGGCAAGGTGTCATTCGCCTATAGTTCATTTCTCGGCTACGATATGGGTGCTGACGGTCATTTATATATAGTAGAAGACCAAGCGATAATCGTGCATAGGATACATGATGAGTTTCTTGCCGGAAAGACCACCTACGACATTGCCACAAGGCTTACGGCGGACGGTATCCCAACACCAATGAGAAAAACTAAATGGCAGGAATCTACAGTCAGACACATCCTCCAAAATGTCAAGTATAAAGGGGATTCGGTGCTACAATCTACTTTTGTTGAAGACTACCTTACGAAAAAAGTAAAAAAGAACACCGGGGAATTACCGCAATATTATGTGTCCCAGAATCACCCGCCAATCATCCCGCCGGAGAAGTTTGAAATGGTTCAGGAGGAGTTCCGCAGACGCAAGGAAGGTGGCGCTTATACCTGCATTTCGCCTTTCTCCGGCAGAATCGTTTGCGGCGACTGCGGAGGCTTTTACGGCAGAAAGGTATGGCACAGCGGCAGCAACCATCAATCTTATGTCTGGCACTGCAATAACAAGTTTGCAAAGCGTAAATACTGCTCCACGCCGACAGTGAAAGAAGAAGCCAGCATAAAGTGCTTTTTGGACGCGTTCAACAGCCTCCTGACTCGGAAGGATGAGATTGCTAAGAACTATGAGGAGTGCCTTGCCGCCATCACCGACGACAGCGCCTACAAAGCACGACTTGCCGAAGTGGAAGACCTCGGAACCGGTTTAGCCACAAGAATGCGTGAAAACCTCACCAGAGAGAGCCATATGATTGATGAATGCGGCGAGGACAGCCAGCTCCAAAAAGAGCGCGATGAAATTACCGCCCAATATGAAGCGTTACAGAAGGAGCAGCATGAACTCACCTCCAAGATTGCCCTTTGCGCCGCCAAGAAGATACAGGTGCGCGGTTTCCTCCAGCTTTTGCGAAAGCAGAAGACAGCATTGGTGGACTTCGACCCACTCGTATGGCAGGCGGCGGTGCATTACATGGTCATCAACGAGGACTGCACGGTAAAGTTTGTATTCCGCGACGGAACGGAACTGCCGTGGGTGATAGACCCCGGTGTGAAGTCCCGCAAAAAACGAAAGGTGGCAAAGCCATGCCCACAAGATTGATTTTGCCCAAAACCGAAAAAACGGGCAAAAAGAGAGTGGCAGCCTATTGCAGGGTGTCAAGCCAGCATGATGAACAGATGCACAGCCTTGAAGCGCAGATGTCATTCTATCAGGACAGTCTGGCAAATGATAAGGATGTGGAGTTTGTCGGTATTTACGCTGACAGCGGCATCTCCGGCACTCGCACAAGAAACCGTGCGGAGTTTCTCCGATTGATTGAGGACTGCCGTGCCGGGAAGGTGGATGCCATCATAACAAAGAGCGTGTCCCGCTTTGGACGAAACACCGTGGACACGCTTGTGTTTACCAGGGAACTCCGCAATCTCGGCGTCGATGTTTACTTTGAGAAAGAGGAACTGCATTCCTGCTCCTCGGAGGGTGAATTGCTGTTAACCTTGATGGCGGCATTTGCCGAGTCCGAATCGGTCAGTATGTCCGACAACATAAAATGGGGCAAGCGTAAGAGATTTGAAAATGGCACGATAGAGAGTCTTGCTCTCAATAATATATATGGGTTTCGGAAGACGAGCGGGGACATAGTAATCAATGAAACCGAGGCAGCCGTCGTTCGCCATATTTATGACCTTTTCATTTCCGGCTATGGTTATACGGAGATAGCCAATCGCCTTATTGAAGAGAATGCTCCGACACGCCGCGAGGGTGCAACCTGGGCGAATACCACGGTGAAAAATATCATCGCTAACGAAAAGCTCTGCGGGGATTGCCTGTTCCAGAAAACGTACATCCAAAATCCGCTATCTCACAGATCCAGGCCTAACAAGGGCGAATTGCCTCAATTTTTCGTAGAGGACTGTTTGCCCGCTATTGTTGATAAAGAAACATGGCTTGTCGCCCAGAGAATGCGCGAACGGAATCATTGCAAAGGTTCCTGCTTGCCATCGCAGGAGTTTCCGTTCAAAGGAATGATATACTGTGGCATCTGCCGAGCGCCGGTGAACTTCTACTACTTTAACGCAGAGGGCTTTGTACAGAAAATTGTGTACCGCTGCTCAAGTCGAAAAAAGGGAGCGGCAAAGCCTGTGGAGGGCGTAACATACACTCCTCCGCACAAGTCCACTTATACAAAAAATCCATCACAGGGGTTGGTCGAGTACCGAGAAAAGTATCAAACACAGTATGTCAAACCTCGCCCGATGATTTGCACAGATATTCGCATTCCGCTTGACCGCCCTCAGAAGGCGTTCGTTCAGGCATGGAATTACATCACAGGTCAGCGCGGCAGATATGAAGCGACGCTCAAAAGGACTGTCGAGAACACCGACGATGTACTTATTCGGTATCGGGCAAAAGAAATGCTTGAATTGTTTGATGGCATCGGAAGGCTCCACGCTTTTGATTATTCACTCATGCGCCGTACCCTCGACCGGGTGGAAACGACCGCAGATGAAAAGCTGACTTTGATCTTCCAGTCCGGCATACGCATCACTATATGATTACCTATATAATAGCCTCGTTGCCAACCACGGCAGCGAGGTCTTTCCTTTTACGAAGCTACACACTTTCGTTTTTTGGAGCTTTTTCGGCCATGTGAATAGACCAAAATTCTGGCGTTTTTAGGGGCTAAAAATTGTTTCACACTTTCTATATACTCAGTCCACATCGGTAGGTGCCGCATTATTGGCGGCTCCTATGCTCGGGCATAATAGCGCTTGCACTCAACATCATTCTCAACCGAGAAGTGCCGAAAAAAGCCGTAAACACGGCACTTTCAGCGATTTGAATACCCCTGTTTGGTTTTGAATACCCCTACTGGAAATTTGAATACCCTGACCGAGGGAAAATAAAGTTGTATCACCGCTTCGGTCACAGCGCACACATGAACGGTTATTTTGATGAAAAGTTGCCGTTCTTGTTTTTTGCCTTTACTCATGGTATAATCCTAGTCTGGATACTTTTTGCGTATAGCCCGATTTATTGAGATATATGGAGAAGATTATTTACATAATAGGTGTTTTAACGGAGGAGCATCGCATGTATGAAAGAATGTTGGATAAACAGCAGAAACCCACATATGAGGAATTTATCAATTATTTGGGAAACACAAAATCCTTATTTGAACAGTTGGATAACTATTTATTATTAGATTTAAAATCAGAGAAACAACTTAGATTTCCTTACGGCAACAAATATGGGTGGAGTATGAAATACTTTATAAAACGCAGTCATATTTGCGATATTTTTGCCGAAAAGGGTGCTTTTTCAGTAATGCTGCGCTTAACAAATAAACAATTCCTTGAGGTTTATAACACAATGTCTGAATATACAAAACAATTTATTGATGATAAATATCCTTGTGGTGAGGGTGGCTGGATTCATTACCGTGTACTTAACCCGAATAATTTACAAGATATTATAGTTTTGCTGCAACTCAAAGTTGGCAAGCAGATTAAATGAGCATAACCCTCATTCTAAATACTATTCGTATCAGCGATCTTTGTCATTGGGGCATAAAATGAACCCTGTGACTTTACAACAGCTTTTCTTTAACGACATTGATATAATGATTAACATGATTAAAAGCAAGTAACTTTTGACGATGACCAGAGGCAATCTATGCACTTTTGTAACGTAAAGGGGATATTGTCTTCCAAGAACGGTATGAACATATACCGTGGCTGTACGCACGGCTGCATTTACTGTGATAGCCGTAGCAGTTGCTACCAAATGAATCACGATTTTGAGGATATAGAGGTGAAGCAGAATGCGCCCGAACTGCTAGAGGACGCTCTGCGCCGCAAACGCAAGCCCTGCATGATAGGCACGGGTGCAATGAGCGACCCATATATGCACTGCGAAATGGAATTGCAGCTCATGCGCCGCTGTCTTGAGGTGATAAACAGACACGGGTGCGGAGTTTGCATTCAAACAAAATCTGACCGTGTTCTGCGCGACCTCGATTTACTAAAAAGCATCAATGAAAGAGCAAAGACAGTTGTACAGATGACACTTACCACCCATGACGAGGAGTTGTGCAAGATTATCGAGCCGAATGTCTGTACAACAAAAAGACGCTACGAGACACTGAAAATCATGCAGCAAAACGGCATACCAACCGTAGTGTGGCTATCGCCCATATTGCCGTTTATCAACGACACCGAAGAAAATCTGCACGGAATACTTGATTACTGCTTTGATGCAGGGGTGAGGGGGATAATCTGCTTTGGCATGGGAACAACCATTCGTGATGGCGACAGGGAATACTTCTATGCTGCACTTGACCGACACTTCCCCAAAATGAAACCGAGGTACATCAATAAATTTGGCTATTCATATGAATGCGCAAGCGACAACAATGATGCCCTAATGAGGATATTTCATAAGGAATGTGAGAAACACAACGTCTTACACCACGTCGGGCAGATATTCGACTATCTGTACGCATTTCCTAAGACTGAAGATGCGCAACTAAGTCTCTTCTAGTCGGCATATTGCAGCTAATATGTTTCGAGCATTAAGCAAATATGCAGAAGCGGTCAAGGGGAAAACCTCAACCGCTTCTTTTGTGTAAACATCTTTTTCGAACATCAGCGAGCAAAAGTGCCATTAACCGAGCATCTTTTTCATGTCCGCTTCGGGAGTGCTTATGGGTGAGATGCCGTAGTTTTCAACCAAGAAGTTCAGCACGTTGCTCGATAAAAACGCAGGCAGGGTTGGCCCAAGATAAATGTTCTTGATTCCAAGGTGAAGCAGCGTAAGCAGAATGCAGACGGCTTTCTGCTCATACCATGACAAAACATATGAGAGTGGCAAATCGTTGACGCCACAGCCGAATGCGTTTGCAAGAGCGACTGCAACGGTTATAGCTCCGTAGGCGTCGTTGCACTGTCCCATATCCATCAGGCGTGGCAATCCTCCGATAGTGCCCAGGTCGAGGTCGTTGAAACGGAATTTTCCACACGCAAGCGTCAGCACAATGCTATCCTTTGGCGTTTGCTTGACAAACTCGGTGTAATAATTGCGACCCGTCTTTGCACCATCGCAGCCGGCGACTAAAAAGAAATGCTTTATCGCTCCCTCCTTGACGGCATTGACAACCTTATTTGCAACGGACAGAATCGTACCGTGACCAAAGCCTGTTGTTACCTGTGTGCCGCCGTTTATGCCCATAAAGGTTTTCTCCTCGGAATACCCTCCAAGCGCAATAGCTTTTTCTATAACCGGTGTAAAATCCTTGTTCTCATCAATATGCAGCGTATTTGGGAATGCAACCACCTCGGTAGTGAATATGCGATCCGCGTAGCTTGCCCTAGGCGGCATTAGGCAGTTGGTTGTATAGAGGATAGCAGCAGGTATACCGTCAAATTCATTCTGTTGGTTTTGCCACGCCGATCCAAAGTTGCCCTTTAGGTGGGAATACTTTCTCAGTCCGGGGTAACCGTGTGCAGGCAGCATCTCGCCATGGGTGTAGATGTTTACGCCCTTATCCTTTGTTTGCTCAAGCAGAAGCTGTAAATCCCTAAGGTCGTGTCCAGTTACAACAATGAATGGGCCCTTATCAACGGTCATAGAAACGGTGGCAGGGGAGGGAGTACCGTACACCTGGGTGTTTGCCCTATCCAGCAGAGCCATACATTTGAGGTTGACCTCTCCAACCTTTAGCACAATTGGAAGAAGCTGTTCCATCGATAATTCTTCACCGACTGCAAACAAGCCCTCAACAAAAAAGCGATTGACCACATCATCACAATAGCCAAGCACGAGCGCATGATAGGCATAGGCGGCCATACCACGAAGCCCGAACAAAATAAGGGATTTGAGAGAACGGGTATCCTCATCTGCATTCCACAGCTCATTCATATCGTAATCGTTGTTGTGTCCGCAGGGCGAACCGCAATGTCCGCATTGAGGCACAAGTGACTGCTTCTCCGCCTGTGTCTTCTCAATCTGCCGAATAATTGCACTATCACAAAAGCTAACATTGGTTATGGTGGTAAACAGTCCCTCAATAAGCGTACTATACACGCTTTGCGGAGGATTCACGTCACCGTCAGCGGCACGGGCAAGCCCGATAAGTGCGCCGGTTAGCTTATCTTGAAGTATGGCGGTGTTCGCCTTTTTGCCGCAGACGCCCGCATTGGCTGTACAAGCGGCGCATCCTGCGGTCTGTTCACATTGAAAACAAAACATTTTATTATCCATAAGTTTATCTCCTTTTAATTATTTTGACAGTATTCTGCCATCGGTGGATATTGTCACAACCTGCCAAGGAATGAATTTGCCGCTATCCTGCATTGCTTTAATTGCTGAATGTTCAAGACCGCCACAGCAGGGTACTTCCATGCGCACGATGGTTACGCTCTTGATGTGGTTGGTGCGAATGATTTCCGTCAGCTTCTCCGAGTAGTCAACACCGTCCAGCTTGGGACATCCTATAAGCGTTATGCGTTTGGCAATAAACTCCTTATGGAAGTTTCCATAAGCGTAAGCGGCACAATCTGCGGCAATCAATAGGTTCGCACCATCGAAATATGGAGCATTTACAGGGGCGAGCTTTATCTGAACCGGCCATTGTGAAAGCTGGGATTCCACATCTGCTGAGGTACACTCACAGGCGGAAGCCTCATGCTTGATGATTCTGGAATGAGTGCCGGAGCAGCCGCACGGAAGCGTCTTTCCCTGCTTGTTATGCATGGCCTGATGCTTGTTTCTTTTCACGGCTTCCTCATCATATGCTGCTGCCTCACGTTCAACAAAGTGAATGGCATCTACGGGACAAGTTGGAAGACAATCACCCAATCCATCGCAGTAGTCGTCGCGCATCAGCTTTGCCTTGCCGTCGACCATAGATATTGCACCCTCGTGACAGGCCTTGGCACAAGCACCGCAGCCGTTGCATTTGCTCTGATCAATCTCAATAATCTTGCGTTTCATATTTTTTCCTCCAATATCTATATTTGTTTGATAATTGCTTGACTTTCTGCTCACATTATAGTAGCATTTTTATAACAAAGCGGTTGTTTTTACAACAGAAATGAGAAATAGTGAAGATAAATTTGGAAGTAATCAAGCATACGGCTTTATTCGATGGAATTGAGCAAAGAGAGATTGAGGCAATGATGAGCTGCTTGTCAGCTGAAATTAAGACATATAAGAAGGGTCAGACAATCTATCGTGTTGGAGATACGACCTCTTTGATAGGCGAGGTGCTAAGCGGCAGCGTACATATAATTAAAGAGGATTTTTGGGGCAATAGAAATATTCTTTCCCAGATTAGCCTTGGGCAACTGTTTGCAGAGACATATGCGGCAATGGCTACCGAACCGCTTGAGGTGAGTGTAATTGCAGCAGAGACAACCGAAGTGCTTTTTATGGACGTGAGACGAATTATGACAACCTGCTCGTCCGCTTGCGAGTTTCATTCAAGACTGATACGCAATCTGCTTGCGGTCACGGCGCAAAAGAATCTAATGCTCACACGAAAACTTGAATACATGGCAGGAAGAACCACGAAAGAAAAACTGCTCTGCTATCTTTCTGCGGAATCACAACGACAGAAATCAGCCATATTTGAGATACCATTTAGCCGTCAACAGTTGGCAGACTATTTGGCAGTTGACCGTAGTGCCATGTCGAATGAATTGTGCAAGCTGAGAGACAGGGGGGTGTTGAAATTCGAAAAGAACAGGTTCGAGCTGCTACACGACAAGACGACAACAAAATAAAACGAATTTTACCTTGATTTAACATCAATTCTCTTTTTGACTTTACATACGCTGGGTATCATAACATCGTAAGTAAAAGAGAAAAGAGGAAGTCGAGAATGAAGAAAGTAGTTATATGCGTTTGCGCCGCAATGATGGCGGTAATGATGCTTGCAGGCTGTGGACGGTCGGCAAGTAAGGGCTCGGTGACAACGGACGGGTCCACCTCAATGCAGGCGGTGATAGGTGTGCTTGGTGAGGCGTTTACAGCAAAGAACGAAGGAGTAAACTTCACCTACAATCCAACTGGTTCGGGCAGCGGAATTACAGCAGTTTCAAATGGAATATGCGACATAGGTCTTTCAAGCAGAGCATTAAAGGACGAGGAGATAGCAAGCGGACTGACGGCAACTGTTCTTGCCTATGATGGCATTGCAATCATTGTGAATCCAAACAACCCAGTTGAGAATTTGACAATAGATGAATTATCCGCAATATATACAGGCGAGATTACAAACTGGAGCGCAGTTGGCGGTAGCGATTCGGCAATAGTATTGATTGGACGAGAGGCAGAAAGCGGAACCCGTGACGGCTTTGAGAGCATCACAAACACAGTTGATGGGTGCAAGTATCGTCAGGAGTTGACAAGCACAGGAGATGTTATCACCACGGTATCTCAAAATCCTGATGCAATCGGCTATGCGTCACTAGCTTCTGTTAAGGACAGCGTCAAGGTAATTGCAGTCGATGGAGTAATTCCCACCGAGCAAAGCGTAAAAGATGGCAGCTACGCTATCCAACGTCCGTTCATACTTGTGACAAAGACAGATGTCATACTCAACGATACCGCACAGAAATTCTTTGATTACGCTATTTCAAACGAGGCAAGCGAGTTGATACTATCTGCAGGTGCAGTGCCTGCAAATTGACGTCTGCGGTATGAAGACGAAGGTAAGCCGTAAAGAAGCGGCGGAAAAAATCATACATGGCACGTTTTTGATTCTAGGTCTTGTTACTGTCGGGTGTGTGCTCCTAATCACAATATATCTTGTGATAGCGGGCATCCCCGCCATTGGCAAGATTGGATTTTTTAAGTTTGTGTTCGGCTCAACGTGGGCATCCACGGCGGCAGAACCGTCCTATGGAATACTTCCGTTTATCTTAACATCCATATACGGAACGGCAGGAGCAATCGTGATAGGCGTTCCTGTCGGCTTTTTTACAGCAGTATATCTTTCAAAGGTTGCGTCAAAGAGAGTTAAAACCGTAATGGGAGAGGCCGTGAGCCTTCTTGCAGGCATACCATCGGTAGTATACGGACTTGTAGGAATGCTTGTACTTGTTCCTGCCATACGAAACATTTTCGGCATACCAGACGGTTCGGGACTGCTTGCCGCCATCATTGTGCTTGCAGTCATGATACTGCCAAGCATAATTAAAGTCTCGGTTAATGCGCTTGAAGCGGTGCCAAAGGAGTATGAGGACGCTTCGCTTGCACTTGGCGCAACGCCCACTGAAACATATTTTCGAGTGTCCGTACCTGCTGCAAAAAGCGGAATAGCATCGGCAGTAGTGTTGGGCGTGGGCAGAGCAATCGGCGAGGCAATGGCGGTGATGATGGTATCGGGCAACGTACCGAATATGCCATCGCTGTTCCAAAGCGTTCGTTTCCTTACAACTGCGGTTGCAAGCGAGATGTCCTATTCTGCAGGTCTCCAGCGTCAGGCATTGTTTTCCATTGCGCTTGTGCTGTTTCTGTTCATCATGCTGATAAATGCAACACTAAACTTCTTTTTGAAAAGAAAGAGGGAGGGATAATATGATTGCCCCGAAGATGTCATACAAACGAAAAGTCTACTCCGTTGTGATGAACGCTCTTATGTTCATCGCAGCAGGACTAACATTTGCACTCGTCCTGTTTATGATTGCATATGTTTTGATAAAGGGTATTCCAAACATTACATGGGAGCTGCTTTCCACAAAGCCAAGTTACATAAGCAAGACCATTGGCATTTTGCCCGACATTCTGAACACGATTTATATTGTGTTTGCAACGCTTTTGTTCGTATTGCCTCTGGGAGTGGGCGCAGCAATATATCTTACCGAGTATGCAAAAAACAAGAAGCTCGTTGCAGTTATTGAGTATGCAGCCGAGACTCTTTCGGGCATACCATCAATCATATACGGATTGGTGGGAATGTTGATATTCTGTCAGCTGCTTGGATTAAAGAAGTCGCTGATTGCAGGTGCGCTCACGCTGGTGATTATGAATTTGCCTACGATTATGCGGACAACGCAGGAAAGCCTTAAAACTGTGCCGCAAAGCTATCGTGAAGGCGCAGTGGGGCTTGGTGCAGGCAAGTGGCGTGTAATCCGCACCGTTGTGCTGCCAAACAGTGTGGACGGCATTGTAACCGGGTGCATATTGTCGGTTGGAAGAATAATCGGAGAGTCGGCAGCATTGTTGTTTACGGCAGGATTTGCCCATGCCCTAAATGGGGTGCTGGAGGGATTGACAAGCCCCGGAGCTACGCTCACGGTCGCCCTGTATGTATACGCTAAGGAGGAGGGCGAATTTGGTGTAGCGTTTGCCATTGCGGCAATTTTGATGATACTCACGCTGATAATAAATTTGTCAGCAAGTCTTGTCAGCAGGTATTTTAGCAGAAGGAGAGAAGTATGAGCAACATTATCACCGTTAGAGATTTATGTCTCTGGTATGGGGATACGCAGGCGTTGAAAAACGTCAATATGGATATTGCAAACAACAGCATAACGGCACTGATAGGGCCATCTGGGTGTGGCAAGTCTACATTTTTGAAAACATTGAACCGCATGAACGATTTAATTCCTATTGTTAAGGTGGCGGGACAGGTTAAGTATAAGGACGAGGACATATATTCAAAAAGTGTGGATGTAAGCGAACTAAGACGTGAGATAGGAATGGTTTTCCAAAAACCGAATCCTTTTCCTATGAGCATCTATGACAATGTCGCCTATGGACCACGCACACATGGTGTAAAGGTAAGAGCTAAGCTAGATGATATAGTTGAAAGCTCGCTTCGTGATGCCGCCATCTGGGACGAGGTGAAGGACAGATTGAAGAAGTCCGCACTGGGACTATCTGGAGGACAGCAGCAGCGATTGTGCATTGCAAGAGCACTTGCGGTCAAGCCGGATGTGCTGCTGATGGACGAACCCACTAGTGCGCTTGATCCAATTTCCACACTAAAAATTGAGGAGCTTGCTTGTGAGCTGAAATCACGATATACTATTATCATAGTTACGCACAATATGCAGCAAGCGGTTCGCATATCGGATTACACGGCGTTCTTTCTCCTTGGCGAACTGGTCGAGCATGGCGACACTGAAAAGGTGTTCTCAGAACCGGTTGATAAGCGCACCGAGGACTACATTACTGGGAGGTTCGGATAGATGAGAAGCAGATTTGATGAACAGCTAAATGAGCTTAACACCGAGCTTATTACAATGGGCTCGATGTGTGAGAATGCAATTTCCATGTCGGCGCAAGCCCTCATGGACGGAGATATTGAGCTTGCAAATAGGGCTGCGCAATACGATGCCGAGATAGATCAGAAGGAAAGAGATATTGAGACACTTTGCATGAAACTGCTTTTGCAGCAACAACCTGTAGCACACGATCTAAGAACAATTTCATCGGCACTAAAGATGATAACTGACATGGAACGTATTGGCGATCAGTCGGCCGATATTGCAGAGATAGTCGCAACGGCGAAGATTGCCGCTTCCGATGAAACGCTGCATATTGCAGAGATGTCAAGGGCTGTTAAGAAGATGGTAACAGAGAGCGTTGATGCCTTTGTGGGGCGTGATGTAAAGCTTGCAAGGGACACTATTAACTATGACGACGTGGTTGACGGTCTTTTCGACAAGGTGAAGGATGCGTTGGCGGAGCGATTCAAAAAGGGCGGCGAGCCGGAGTATGCGCTCGACCTGTTAATGATTGCAAAGTATTTTGAGCGTATAGGCGACCACGCCACCAATATTGCAGAGTGGGTACTGTATTCAGTAACAGGGAGGAAAGAGTGATGATCTACATTGTTGAGGACGATGCAGGTATTCGAGACATGATGACCTACACATTGGGCTCCACGGGATTTCCGTCAAGGGGATTCGCCGATGCAGAGGGCTTTTGGGATGCTTTGAAAAATGAGATTCCTGAGCTTGTGATTCTCGATATAATGCTTCCGGGCGAGGACGGAATACAGATACTCAAGCGGCTTAGGGCAGGTGCGTCAACGCAGGACATACCCGTGATTATGGCAACGGCGAAGGGCACGGAGTTTGATAAGATAACAGGACTAGATCTGGGCGCAGATGATTATTTGGCAAAACCCTTTGGAATGATGGAAATGACCTCAAGAGTTCGTGCAGTTCTGCGCAGAACAAGAAAACCCGTGCAAACGCATGAGCTAAGGATTGGTAAGCTCGTTATAAATGATTCCGAGCATTCCGTTTTGTCTGACGGTATGCGTGTGATGCTCACGCTAAAGGAATATGAGCTGTTGCTGCTGCTTGCAAGGAACATGGGAAGGGTATTTACAAGAGATAATCTGCTGTCGGCTATTTGGGGGATTGACTATGATGGCGAAACACGCACGGTGGATGTTCATATTCGCACTCTTCGTGCAAAGCTTGGAAAATGCGGTGAATACATAAGCACGGTTCGTGGGGTTGGTTATAGGTTGGAGGATACCCAGTTATGACAAGACGAATACTTAATTCAATTTTGTTGGTTGCAGCCATAGTGCTGTTTGCAGGCTTCGTATCCTTTTTTGCGGTGCTGACAGATTACTTTTTCAACTATTCCGAGTCACAGCTTTCAACTCAAACAAAACTTGTCGCACAGGCTGTTGAAAACGAGGGAATGAGTTACTTTGATAATCTTGACGCAAACGAGGCAAGAATTACGCTGATAGCCGCCGATGGCACGGTTCTGTTTGATACACAATCCGATGCTTCGACCATGGAGAACCATTCAGAGCGTGAGGAGTTCATAGAAGCGGTAAAGACAGGCAGCGGCTCTGCATCACGAAATTCTTCAACTCTAACCGAGCGAATGTTGTATCACGCACAAAAGCTGTCCGATGGAAGCGTTTTGCGACTTGCAACCTCACAGGCAAGCGTTCTATCTCTTGTGATGGGAATGACTTATCCCGTTGTAATCATACTTATAATTGCGTTGGTGCTGTCAGCTATTTTAGCGTCACGACTTGCAAAGCACATTGTAAAACCGCTAAACGAACTGGACTTGGATAAGCCGCTGGAGAACGACGCCTATGAGGAACTGTCTCCGCTGCTGGGCAGGGTTGAACGTCAACATAGGCAGATTGAGTCTCAACTTAGGCAACTGCGCCGCAGAAAGGAAGAATGGGACGCAGTTGTGGGAAATATGAACGAGGGAATTGTACTGCTTGGGAGTAATAACACCATTTTGGGAGTAAACAGGAGTGCGGCAAAGATACTAGATGCCCATGAAGACTGTAACGGAAATGATTTTATTACTATTTGCAGAAATGTAAATGTATTGGGTCTGCTGGAGAGGGCAGCAAGGGGAGAGAAAGCCGAGTGTATTGAGTGCTTCAAAACTCGTGAATATCAGATAAGCGCAAGCACTGTGCAGGGAGTAAGCGGCGCACAGGGAGTAGTGCTTATGTTCTTTGATGTAACGGATAGAATGAACGCAGAACAGATGCGCAGGGAGTTCACCGCCAATGTATCGCATGAGCTAAAGACACCGCTTCACACCATATCCGGCTCTGCGGAAATACTCAAAAACGGAATAGTTGAACCTGAGGATATGCCACGCTTTATTGACCGAATATTTACTGAATCGCAACGAATGATAACTCTAGTTGACGACATAATCGGACTGTCAAAGCTCGATGAGGGAGAGGGTGATGCACCGCATACTGACTTGTGTCTTGGCGACATAGCTCTTGACGTTGCGGAACGCTTAAAACAGGGGGCAGATGCAAAGCACGTTAGCGTAAATGTTTTGGGCGATGAGGGGCAGATGCTGGGGATTAGGCCGCTAATTTTTGAGCTTGTGTTTAATCTTTGCGACAATGCAATAAAGTATAACCGTGATGGAGGCACCGTTGACATTACGATTACTGACAGTAAGGAGAGCACCGCTATTACCGTTGCCGATACGGGGATAGGCATACCGCTTGAGTCGCAAAAGAGGGTATTTGAAAGATTCTATCGGGTGGATAAGTCACATTCCAAGGAGATTGGCGGAACAGGACTGGGACTTTCTATTGTAAAGCATGTAGCAAGACTTCACGATGCCACAATATCTCTTAGCAGCACCCTTGGAGTAGGAACGTCAATCACCATCGACTTTCCAAAAGGCTAGTGCATGTTTGCATGCTTGCAGATGGCAGCGAACGTTTCATCGCTGATATCGTGCTCAATTTTGCATGCGTCCTCAAGTGCTGTTTGCCTGCTGACGCCAAGAAGCACTAAAAAATCGGTCAGAGCTTTGTGACGGGTATATATGCGCTGGGCTATGTCCATTCCTGAAGGAGTAAGCGAAATGAGACTATCGCTGTCCATAGTGATATAGCCCCCGTCACGCAGGTGCTTTGTTGCATAGCTCACGGAGGGCTTTGTTACGCCAAGAAGATCCGCAACATCAACTGAGCGAACGAACCCATGCCGTTCCTTGAGCATAAGCATAGCCTCAAGATAGTCCTCGGACGATTTGTTTGTTTTCATCAGATTTCACCTATTCTATATTTATGTATATTAGGTTAGCATAACCGAACTTATTTTTCAAGAATAATATTTAGTGCTTGACATATGCAGTTAGAGATCTTAAACTGTATGTAGTTAGATTACTCTAACTACAAAATATTTAAGCATCAAAAACAACAAAAGGGAGGTAGAGCATATGCCTTTGACGATGGCGCAGATGGGAGATACAGTAACAATACGCAGGATAACAGGGAAGGATGAGATTAGGCTGCATTTAGCCGAACTCGGATTCGTTGTGAACGGAACAGTAAAAGTCGTATCAAAATTTGCCGGGAATTTAGTTTTACAGGTAAAAGACAGCAGAATTGCCTTGGACAGTACTATGGCAAATCGGATAATGATATAGGGAGGGTAACATAAGAATGAAAGTACTAAAGGATGTTAATGTGGGCGAGCAATGTCGTGTCGCTAAGCTTTACTGTCAGGGCGCAGTAAAAAGGCGAATTATGGACATGGGAATAACAAAAGGCGTTGAAATTTTGGTTCGAAAGGTCGCTCCGCTGGGTGATCCTATGGAGCTGAACGTGCGCGGATATGAGTTGTCAATCCGAAAAGCAGATGCGGCACTAATAGAAGTCGAATAATTTTTTTAGCTTATTGGTTAGATACCTCTAACAGAAAGGAACATTTATGATAATTGCACTTGCGGGAAACCCGAACTGCGGAAAGACAACGCTTTTTAACACATTGACGGGTAGTAATCAGTATGTAGGCAATTGGCCGGGGGTGACTGTTGAAAAGAAGGAAGGCAAGCTCAAGGGACACAAAGACGTTATTGTTCAGGATTTACCCGGAATCTATTCGCTTTCACCCTATACACTTGAGGAAGTGGTTACACGCAACTACTTGGTAAAAGAACGACCCGATGCAATACTCAATATAATTGATGGAACAAATATCGAGCGCAACTTGTATCTCACTTCGCAGCTATTGGAGCTTGGCTTGCCGGTTGTAACGGCAATCAATATGATGGACGTAGTTAATAAGAGAGGAGATTGCATTTACCTTGCAATTCTGTCTGATGCTATGGGCTGTCAGTTCGTTGAAATGTCTGCCTTAAAAGGCGAGGGAGATATGAACGCTGTTGACAGGGCGATAGAGGCAGCCAATCGTGGCATTATAGAAGATCGTCCGAATATTTTCGTAGACTCTGTTGGAAATGCAATAGCACATATTGAAAAATTACTTATGGAAATGGTTGATGCCCATGTCCTTCGCTGGTATGCAATTAAGGTGTTTGAGCGTGATGAAAAGGTGCTTGAAGAACTCAAGCTAAAAGATGGGTTGCAAGATGAGATAGAACAGTGCATAGAAGACTGCCAAATAGACATGGATGATGACTCGGAGAGCATCATTACAAACCAACGATACGGCTACATAAGCACGGTTGTAGATAAGGCAGTAAGAAAGAAAGCCACCAAGCACAGTCTCTCTGCTTCGGACAAGATAGATCGAATTGTAACAAATCGCTGGCTTGCGCTTCCGATTTTTGCTGCGGTGATGTTTCTTGTCTACTTTATTTCAATCGGTACCTTGGGAGCATATGCTACTGATTGGACAAACGATACCTTGTTTGGAACATGGATTATTCCTGCGATAGAAGGACTGCTTGAAGGTTGGGGCTGTGCAGCATGGTTGGTGAGCCTCATTGCAGACGGAATCATCGGAGGTGTTGGTGCGGTGCTAGGGTTTGTGCCGCAGATGCTGATACTGTTTGTTTTTCTTGCCATGTTGGAGGATATCGGGTATATGGCTCGAATTGCGTTCATCATGGATAGGATATTCCGACGGTTCGGATTGTCGGGCAAGAGCTTCATTCCAATGCTCATATCTTCGGGTTGCGGCGTACCGGGAGTTATGGCGTCTCGTACCATAGAGCAAGACAGGGATCGAAAAATGACGATTATGACAACCTGCTTTATCCCCTGTGGCGCAAAAATGCCAATAGTTGGATTGATTGCAGGAGCATTGTTTGGGGGCAGCGCATGGGTAGCGGTGTCCGCATACTTCATTGGAGTTGCAGCGGTCATCGTGTCCGGAGTTATACTCAAAAAGACTAAGCCATTTTCGGGCAAACCTGCACCATTTGTCATGGAGCTTCCCCAGTATCACGCACCGGTTATTACAAATGTTCTTCGTTCCACATGGGAGCGAGGCTGGAGCTTTGTAAAACGAGCAGGAACAGTCATATTCGTTGCAAGCATCATTATTTGGTTGCTAAACTCGCTATCATTTGAGACTGGTCTGCATTACATATTTGAGGGAGATGATTCAATGTCGATATTGAATGCCATTGGCGAAGGAATTGCATTCATATTCGCTCCGTTGGGATTTGGAAAATGGCAGGCGGCAGTTGCAACCATGCTGGGGCTTGTAGCCAAGGAAGAGGTTGTGGGGGTGTTCGGCTCGCTCTCTAGCATGTTTGCATCGGCTAACCCTGAAGCTGCTGCCGATCTGTTGGGAGCGATGGAGGGCGCAATATCAAACCTTGATTTGGTCGGCACCGAGTTTTTCGGTGGGAGTGGACTAGCAGCTTATTCATTTCTGGTTTTCAACCTTTTGTGCGCGCCGTGCTTTGCTGCAATGGGTGCCATTAAGCGAGAGATGAACAGTGCCAAGTGGACGTTTGCCGCAATAGGGTATATGTGTGGATTTGCTTACGCAATATCGCTGATACTATATCAGCTTGGTATGTTCTTCTCTGGAGCAGGCTTTACGATATGGACGGCCGCTGCATTCATACTGCTTGGGCTGATGACATACATGCTGTTTTGCAAAAACAAATATGGAAAGGAGATTAACAGATGAACCTATCAACAATTATTGTAGCCGCTCTCGTGCTTGTTGCTTTTGCTATCATCATTGCTGTTGGAGTGTATAATAAAAGGAAGGGAAATACGACATGTTCGTGCGGATGTAAGTGCCAAGGCTGCCCAATAAAAGACAAATGCAAAAAAGAATAGGGATTACTTGGGAAGCATCATTCTCCGCAAGGCTTGCCAAACGAGCCTTGGGGAAACTGACACGGCTCAAGAGGAGCGTTGTATTTGCTGCATGGTTCGACTGACATGCTTTCATAAAGGTCGCTGGCATCCATGGTGTAGGAGGATGCTAAATTCGGGAAGAAGCAAACACGGTCAGAACGGCAGCAATGCACGGAGGAGTCACCCACGATGAGATAGTCCAAAACGTCAAGCCCTAGGCTCTTGCAAATATCCTGTACGTCCTTGTACACTAAAATGTCGTCCTCCGAGGGCAGAGGAATGCCTATTGGATGATTGTGCATCAAAATGATGCTTGAAGCGGCGTTGTTCAAAGCCTGCTCAATAATTTTGCGATAATTTACGGTTACGCTTTCAAGCGTGCCAACGCCAAGCGTGATGGTGTTGATCACAAAAAAATTCTTATCGAGGCAGACTAATCTAAGCGTTTCATACTTATCGTCCATGAATAGTGCCATCGCATATCTGCTCGATTCCTCCATCGTGCGAAGGCGCACACGACCCTTTTTATCGTAAAACGTATTCATCAGAAGCCTCTGTGCCGTGATGAATACAGCACGAAGCATAACGGCGGTGCTTTCACCTACTCCGTCAACAAGCTGCAGCTCCTGCACAGAAGCCTTTGTAACGCCTTCCAGCGAGCCAAATCTTGCAATCAACGCATGTGCGATTGAATTGGTTTCCCTGCGAGGTATGGCATAGGTTAGCAACAATTCAAGTATGGAGTGGTCGCTCATACCCGCATAATCTGTTTTAATGAACTGTTGTTTTAGCCTTTCTCTGTGCCCGTCTGCCATAATGCCCCCGAAGTGTATGTTTACAACATTATAGCATATTTTTTGTGCTAATCAAGTAATTGTTTTGACAGATAGATGCTCACAGCCTTTAACACCAGCTTTTCACTATCGCCTATGGAAAGGGTGCTGTCGGCAGAGACTGCGCCAACGGCTCCGATTGCATTTCCGTTCCAAACGATGGGGACGATGCTTTGACTGAAGAAATCTCGATCCTGATCAGCAACCAGTGGTGTTTTGCTGTACGTTGAAGCATCTTCGTTCAAAGCGAGCTTAGTTAGCATCCATTCACGCAGCTTCTTTGTCAGCTCCTTGTCGATTAACGTCTTTTTGAGCGTACCGCATACTGCTATCATTTTTTCACAGTCACAGATAAATGCCGTCAAGCCCGAAACACTGTTAATTGACTGCACAAGCTCTACAGAAGAATCGTTAAGCGCGGCGATTGGAGAATATTTTTTAAGAATGATGCCGCCTTGGCTATCGGTGAATATCTCCAACGGATCCGATTCGCGTATACGCAGGGTGCGACGTATTTCCTTTGGAATTACTATTCGCCCCAGTTCATCAATGTGTCTGACGATGCCCGTTGCTTTCATGTGTTACTCCTTTGTTTGATAATGTTTATTGTTTGCTTACTTTGATAAATTATACGAGGTGGGCAAACTATGTGTTATTGCAAAATGTAGATAATATGATATAATGATAAATATTTATGGGCAGTATTGCAAATAGCAACGTGATAAGGAGCAACATCAATGGTTAAAACGGTACTGGTTACAGGCGGCGCAGGATTCATAGGTTCGCATACCTGCGTGGAATTGCTTGAATCAAACATTAGTGTTATTTGTGTAGATGACCTTAGCAACAGCAAGCAGTCCGTTGTTGACAGAATAAAATCAATTACGGGCAAAGAGCTTTCTTTTCACAAGCTGAACGTATGTGATGAAACTCAACTTGACAGGATATTTGAAATGTATGACATTGATGCTGTTATTCATTTTGCAGGATACAAGGCAGTTGGTCAAAGTGTTGAAAAGCCCTTGATGTACTATCAAAACAATCTCAACTCTACAATTACGTTGCTCAAATGTATGGCAAAGCACAACGTAAACAGAATTGTATTCAGCTCATCAGCAACCGTGTACGGTGTTCCAAAGGTTGTTCCCATGAATGAGACGGCGGACACATGGTGCACCAATCCATATGGTTGGACAAAATATATGTCCGAGCAAATCATAAAAGACTGGTGTGTTGCCACACCAAACGCATCAGCTATACTGCTGCGATATTTCAACCCCATTGGAGCTCATTTTAGCGGACTAATTGGCGAAGATCCAAACGGTATTCCAAATAATCTGCTTCCATATATCTGTCAGGTTGCGGCAGGAAAGTTGGAGTATCTGCGTGTGTTTGGAGATGATTATGATACTGCAGACGGTACGGGAGTTAGAGATTATATCCATGTTGTTGATCTTGCAAAGGGGCACCTAAAAGCACTGGAGTATATTGACGCTAACAAGGGCTGTCAATGCGTGAACCTAGGGACTGGCAAGGGATACAGCGTGCTTGACGTTGTAAAGGCGTATCAAACGGCATGCGGTATAGATATTCCGTATCGCATATATCCCCGACGTTCGGGCGACATCGCTACGAGCTATGCCGATCCTAAGAAGGCATATGAGCTATTAGGCTGGAAGGCGGAGAGAGATCTAAATGACATGTGCGCTTCGGCATATAATTGGCAAAAAATGAACCCAAACGGATACGGTGACTGACATGAAGATTGCGGTACTGGGAACAGGAAGCTGGGCGACAGGGCTTTCACAGGTTTTATGCGATAACGGGCATAAGGTTATGATGTATGGCGTTGACGACAATGAAATCAGCGATATCAATGAACGGCATCAAAATAGCAAGTATTTCTCGGATGTATCTATAAGCCAGAGCATCGTTGCGACCAAGGACGCAAAAACTGCGCTCGATATGTGCGAGGCGGTAGTGATCGCTGTTCCAACGTTATTTGTAAGCGATGTGTTGAGTAAAATCAAACCATTCTTACCGCAGGGCGTAATTGTTATCAACGCAAGCAAGGGCTTTGATCCAAATACAAATTGCAGGATGACAGACACAATCAGAGGTGCTTTTGGCGACAGACCCGACATTTCGGTCGCCTCCGTTATTGGGCCAAGCCACGCCGAAGAAGTAATTCTACGAAAGCTGACAGCAATCTGTGCGGTATCAACGGACGAGCAGGTGGCAAAAAAGGTGCAGAAGATGCTGTCAAATCAGTACATTCGCCTGTATGTCTGCACCGATGAGATTGGCGCAGAGTACGGAGTGTCCTTCAAAAATGTGATTGCCATTGCATCAGGAATATTGGTCGGTCGTGGCTACGGAGACAATGCCAAGGCTGCACTCATCACTAGAGGACTTGCCGAAATGGTAAGATATGGGACTGCCAAGGGTGGATTGCTCAATACTTTCTTTGGATTGACGGGCGTTGGCGATCTTGTGGTAACATGCTTTTCGGAACATTCCAGAAATTATCAAGCCGGCATTGAGATTGGACAAGCTGACGGAGTTGCAGATTTCTACAAGAACAATCACAAGACCGTGGAAGGCATTTACAGTTGCAAGGTAATTTATGAGGACTCAAAGAGATATGGGTTCGAAATGCCACTTGTAAAAAGTATGTACGAGATACTATATAACAACAGAGTTCCATCTGATTCAATAAAGGAACTCATGGACAGACCTTTGAAGGTCGAGTAACCAAAGCGAAGGGGTTTAGGGCAGGATGATTATTTCTAAAAAGGGGCTATCCTTGAGAATGCTTTCACGCACGATTATGCTTCTAATTGTTGACGCTATCTGCGTATTTGCAGCATTTATAGTTGGAGCTTGGTCACAAACGGCGGCTACCAAGGATATTTTTGATTTTCCATTCAACGGCAAATTTCAACTAGAGGCTATAATGGTTTTTGCAGGCGTGTATCTGTTGCTGTTTATCATTTTCAAACTGTATAAGAGCCTGTGGAAAATATCAGGAATAAATGAAGGTATAAACATCATTGCTGCTGTTGGATTGGGAACTGCTATTTGCATCGGTATAAACTTGATATTCTATGCGGATATTCAGTCTGAATTTTCTATTGGCTTTTCGGGTATTACACTTCTTGTATTTGTGTTTATAAGCAGGTTCGGATTCAGAATAATGCGAAGGGTGATAACCAAGCTCACCAGCAACAAATTTTCGGATAAACGACCGATCATGATTATAGGCGCGGGTTTTTTTGGCGCATACGTTCGCTCGCAGATAGAGTCGGGTGAGGAGGGCAAAACCAGTTACATCGCTATGTACGTTGATGATGATCCTACAAAGCAGGGAATGAGCATCGGCGGAATTACGGTTAAGGGTACGACCGAGGATATTCCCTTGCTGGTTGAGAAATATAAAATTAAGGAAATCATTCTGGCAATTCCATCAATCAGCGAGAAGCGCAAATCGGAGATTGTGTCCATATGCTCGTCAACTAAGTGCCGTGTGAGGCTCGTTCCAAAGCTGCAAGGGCTTAACGAGAAGCCCACAATGCAGGATATTCGTGAAACTAACATTGGCGACATTCTGTTCCGTGAAGAAGTCAATCTTGACAAGGAACTGATCGAGGAATATATCACGCATAAGATTGTGATGATTACGGGCGGAGGTGGCTCAATAGGCTCCGAGATTGCAAGGCAGGTCGCCCTATTCTATCCCAGCAAGCTAATCTTATTTGACATTTACGAAAATACCACTTACGAGCTGTATTGCGAACTGAAACGCAGACATCCGTGGCTTGACGTAGTTATTCGTATTGGTTCGGTTCGGGACAAGGCAAGGCTGGATATGGTTATTGAAGAGTTTATGCCCAATCTAGTAGTGCACACTGCCGCACACAAGCATGTTCCGCTTATGGAGGACAGCCCTTCTGAAGCTGTGAAAAATAATGTCTGGGGAACTTTGAACGTGCTAAAATCTGCTGAAGCTCACGGAGTAGAACGCTTTGTGCAGCTTTCAACCGATAAGGCGGTGAACCCTTCCAATGTGATGGGAGCTACAAAAAGGATAACCGAGCTTACGGTTCAGGAATTTGCACGAAGCAGCAAAATGAAATGTATGACGGTGCGCTTTGGAAACGTTTTGGGCTCGCACGGAAGCGTAATCCCCCTGTTCGAAAAACAAATAAAGGCAGGCGGCCCTGTGCTTGTCACTCATCCCGATATAACACGGTATTTTATGACCATACCCGAGGCGGCGCAGCTCGTTTTGCAGGCAGGTGCAATGGGCGAATCGGGAGCAATCTATGTTCTGGATATGGGACAGCCCGTAAGAATACTCGATTTGGCGGAGAAGATGATACGCTTCTATGGCTACGAACCTTATGTAGATATGGCAATAGAAATTATTGGACTTCGCCCCGGCGAAAAAATGTATGAGGAACTGCTTATGGACGATGAGGCGGATGAAATGGTTAGCACCGAGCATGGACGCATATTCAAGGCTCATCCAGCGCGGATTAACAATCAGCTATTTATGACACAGATGGATGAACTCATAAAAGCGGCAAGAGGTAATGAGCCAAACGTTGTCGATAGAATACATCTGATGGTGCCAAACTTCAAGCAGAATGATGAGCAAACGGCATCTGCATAAACTTGATAGAGTAATTTATAGGGCTGCAACAGAAGGAAAATCGTTGCAGCCCATTACTTATTTTGCTTGATTTTTTACCGCCTGAGCGACTGCGGAGGCGACACGAGGATCAAGAGGCGATGGAAGAATATAGGCAGGGGATAGTTCGTTTGCGGTTACAAGGGAAGCAATGGCATCGGCAGCGGCAAGCTTCATGCTTTCGGTGATGGCTTTTGCGTGCGCATCCAATGCTCCACGGAATATGCCGGGGAAAGCAAGGACATTGTTTATCTGATTTGGGTAATCGCTTCTGCCTGTACCCACGATGAATGCACCCGCTTCTATTGCGTCTTCGGGACTAATTTCAGAGATGGGGTTTGCCATTGCAAATACTATGGGACTAGAAGCCATAGAGCGAATCATATCTTTGGATACTATCTTTGGCGCACTTACGCCTATAAAAACATCGGCATCGCACATAGCATTTTTTAGCTCTCCCGTCATTAGCCGGTGATTGGTTCTCTGTGCAAGCTCCGCCTGATAAATGTCAATGGTTGGATCGCCACGACAAATTACGCCCTCTTTTCTTACTATGGTCAGATCTTTTGCGCCGGCATCCAGTAATATCCGACTGATTGCCAAGCCTGCTGCGCCAGCTCCGCACACAACAATACGAGCAGAATCAAGGGTCTTATGTGCAAGCTTCAGAGCATTTTTAAGTGCAGCAAGCACCACTATTGCCGTTCCGTGCTGATCATCGTGAAATATCGGAATGTCGCAAAGCTCCTTCAATCTTCTTTCAACTTCAAAGCAATGGGGCGCAGAGAAATCCTCAAGATTGATACCGCCAAACGAGGGGGCAATCAAAGATATAGCCTTTACAATCTCATCTACATCGGTGCTTTTTATGCACAGAGGAACAGCATCAACGTTGCCAAATGCCTTGAATAAAACGCATTTTCCCTCCATTACAGGCATTGACGCCTCAGGCCCAATGTTGCCAAGCCCCAAGACCGCCGTGCCATCGGAAATGACGGCAATGGTGTTGCATTTTCCGGTCAGAGTATAGCTCTTGTCAATATCCTTCTCTATCTCCAAGCAGGGAGCTGCAACGCCGGGGGTATAGGCAAGTGATAGGTCTTGCTTTGATTCAATGGGCATCTTTGGAACAATGCTAAGTTTACCTTTCCATTGCTCATGCAGACGCAGGGATTCCTTCATATAGTCCATAATTATCACCTCACTAAAAGTATATCACTAAAATGATTTGGTATCAAACCTTGATTTTCACTCGTTGTTGTTGTATAATCCCACTACACTGAGAAAGGCAATAAATGCTTTGAATAATATTAAGAGGATAGGCGTATTTGACAGCGGACTTGGAGGATTGACAGTTCTCAATCAGATATGCAAATATAACGAGGGTTTAGACATTGTGTACTTCGGCGACACGGCAAGAGTGCCCTATGGAACTCGCACAAACGATACAATTCTTGCATACGCCGAGCAGGACGTGCGCTTTTTGAAAAAGCAGAGCGTTGATGCGATAATCGTAGCATGTGGAACAGTTTCATCAATTGCCATTGACGATTTGGCATCAGAATTGGATATTCCGATTTATGGTGTAATCGAGCCTGCGGCAGAGGCTGCTCTGAATGCTACCCAAACGGGCAGAATCGGAGTTATCGGAACGCCCGCCACCATTCGTAACGGTGCTTATCCAAAGGCAATTAAAGCTATATCCGCAAGTACAGAGTGCATTGGAGTGCCTTGCCCTTTGCTCGTTCCCATGATTGAGAATGGGTATGAGCAGGATGATGAGCTTGTAGAAATGGCATGCAGGAGATACCTTAGCAGCTTTGATGGGTCGAACGTTGATACCATAATAATGGGTTGCACACATTACCCGTTTTACGAGTCAACGTTATCGCGGCTTGCACCGCACATCACCTTTGTTGACATCGGTACTGCGCTTGCAAAAAAGCTTCCCCAATTACTTAACCTGTACAAAGGCGAGAAAACTCACGTTGAGTATTTCGTAAGCGATCCCGATACCGGGTTTCAGGCAGTTGCAAACAGATTTTTAGATTCAATTTCTGCAAGGGACATCAGCTCAGTTAATATTGAAATGTATTGACACGTCATTTATTGAATTTCCCCTCATACACTATACAAAAGCGTATGGGGGGTTTTATTTTGAACTATACCGAAGAACGAGTATATGCAGAGGCGCATTACATGATAGATAACTGCGCTACCGTCCGCGACACAGCTACGGTTCTAAAGTCCAGCAAGTCAACAGTTCACAAGGACGTGACGTCGAGGTTAAAGAGACTGAATCCCAACCTTGCAGCACAGGTGCGTAGGATACTTGATGTGAATAAAGCGGAACGTCATATTCGTGGCGGACAGGCGACTTGTCGAAAGTATAAGCATCTTAAAGACAACTAGGCTCAATTATCGGTTTTACAGGCACAGAGTGCATATACTTTTGATGCACCCTGCTTTTTGAGCTCTTTGGCACATGAAGCGAGGGTTGCTCCTGTTGTGTAAACATCGTCAATCAGCAGAACTGAAAGGTTCTTGCATTCGGGTGCGGCCTTAAACGCATTTTGGACGTTCCTTTGCCTTTGAGCAGGATTGAGTCTGGTTTGCGTGGCGGTGTTTCTTGTTTTCTCCAATAGATCTCTGCAATAGGGAATCTGATAGATTGCGCTTATCCTCCTTGCCAGCAGCTCACTTTGGTTGTAGGTGCGCTTCATTTCCCTTAGATAGTACAGGGGGACGGGGCATAGAATATCGATGCTCCAGTCTTGTGGAATGGACATATATTGACAAAAGAAAGCAGCATACTCGACCTTGTCCCGATACTTAAATCTATGCATGGGTTCGTGCAGTTCCTTGGTGTATAACAAGCCTGCAGATACACCATCCAGGGGCAGAGGCGCAGGCGGACAGATGCACAGGTGTATGCTTTCTCTGCAAGCATCGCACAGATCGTCCTCGCCGACAATTTCCTCCCTGCCACAGATAAAACAGGTGGTGCGTGATGGAAATATAATCTCTTTTGCAAGCGTCAGCAGTTTACCCATTTGTGATCTCAATATAGTTTTTTAGCATTACGGCAAGTGAGGTATAACGACGCCTGCGCTGATTATTCTTCACCATTGAGGCTATCGCCTGCTCCTGCCCTATGCAGACAACCATGCGCTTGGCACGGGTGACTGCAGTATAGAGAAGATTTCTAGTTTGAATGATTGGCGGCCCACTAACAACGGGCAACACAACGGTGTCATACTCGCTGCCTTGACTTTTGTGTATCGAGATGCAATAGGCAAGATCCAGCTCATCTGCCTGCGAAAAATCATATGTAGCAATGCGCTCATCATCAAACACTATGGTGAGGGTCTTTAGATCGTTATCAATGCGATAAATTGTACCCATATCGCCGTTATAGACACCTTGTCCTTCAGACATTGAACCATCATCACTCGAGTAACGTTTCCACTCGACTTTATAGTCGTTTTTTATCTGCATGACCTTGTCGCCTTCACGCATTACATTGTTGCCAAAGGCGTGCTCACGCTTATTGCCGTAAGGGGGGTTCAGAACGGCTTGAAGACGCCTGTTAATGTTGTAGACGCCAAGATCACCTTTTTTCATTGGAACCAATACCTGAGGAGCTAGCATACCGTGTTGAGAAGTGCTGTTCTGTGCAACACAGAAGGAGATTACCCTATTGAGAATCTCATCGTGCGATTGAAACGGCTCAAAGACAAAATCCGTTAGCAATCCGTCCAGTATCGGCATTTGTCCATGGTTAATCCTGTGCGCATTTGTAATTATCATGCTGCGCTGAGCCTGACGAAATATCTCGGTAAGAGATACAACCGGCAGAATGCCGCTGACAATTATATCGCGGAACACATCACCACAGCCAACTGGAGGGAGCTGATCGCAATCTCCAATCAAAATCAGCTGAGCCTTTGCGGGAAGTGCCTGAAAAACCGCATACATCAGATGCAGATCCACCATAGACATTTCATCAATTATCAGGACGTCAAGTTCCAGCGGATAGTCACGATTGCGAACAAAGCCCTCGTTGGGATTGTACTCAAGAAGTCTGTGCAGAGTAAATGAATCTTGACCGGTTGTTTCCTGCATACGTTTTGCCGCCCGTCCAGTTGGTGCGGCAAGAACAGCTTCGATTCCGCAGTCAGAGAGTGCATGAATGACAAATTGAATTATGGTGGTCTTGCCAGTTCCCGGACCACCGGTAATGACTACGTTCTGCCCTTCCAAAGCACATAGGACTGCTTCTCGCTGCTCGGTTGAAAGATTCATATGAAGCTCTTGCTCATATTTGTTGATGTCCTTTGGGCGACTTTGACTGCTTCCGTTACCCTTGCCAATCAACTTATTTGCAATGGACTCCTCCATTTTTTGCAGATAGGGGAGAAATATGCCATCTAGCTCACCAACCATCTTAAAGGCAACATCGCCGCTGTCTATCATCCAATCAAGAGCGTCATCAATTAACTCAGGCATGACGCTAAGAAGTTCGCTGGTTTTTATCAACAGCTTTTCGCGCGGCAAAAAGGTATGCCCAAATTCGGAAGCAGAGCTTTCAAGGGCGTATTTAACTCCAGCTTGTAAACGTGAGATAGAATCGTGTTCAAATCCGGCAACGTTTTGTGCAATCTTGTCTGCTGTTGCAAACCCAATTCCGTCAACGTCGTCAATCATCTGATAGGGATTTTCTTCGAGCCGCGCAAGACAGCCGTCACCATATATTTTGTAGAGCTTGTAAGCTTGGTTCATTGTAACGCCAAATGGCTCAAGCGCAAGAAATATTTCTCTCATGAGCTTGTTTTCGGTGTATGAATCCATGATGCTTTGAAGCTTTATTTTGCCAATTCCGTTTACCTCCAGAAGCCTGTTGGGGGTGTTGTCAAACACACGCAACGTATCCATGCCGAATGTCTCCACGATTGTTCGGGCAAGTGAAGGGCCGATGCCCCGTATTGCACCGCTGCCAAGATACGCCTCAATAGAGCGCAAAGTCGATGGGGCTATGCGCTCATAAGAGGTTGCAGCGAACTGCTCGCCATATCTTGAATGTGTTTTAAGTTCGCCTGTAAATACTGCCTGCTCACCCACGCTGCACAGAGGTAAAGAACCGCAGACCGTGAGCGTGTATCTGTCGGAATTTTCGCAGGACAGCACAGTATAGCCGTTTTCGGCGTTTCGGTAAATTATTGAGGTTATTACACCTTCAAATTCCATCAGAAGGTTAGCTTGCTGTCGATATACTGTCTAAGCTCGCTTATGGGCAGCCTTACCTGTTCCATCGTATCTCTATCTCTGACAGTTACACAGTTGTCTTCCAGCGAATCAAAGTCGAAGGTAATACATAACGGCGTTCCAATTTCGTCCTCTCTGCGGTAACGCTTACCTATGGAACCTATTTCATCGTAATCGACCATAAAGTACTTGGCAAGCTCGCTGTATAATTCTGTTGCAGGTTCGGACAGCTTCTTGGACAGCGGCAAAATTGCAGCCTTGTAGGGCGCAAGAGCAGGATGCAGATGCAACACAGTTCTCACATCGCCCTCATTTATCTGCTCTTCATCATATGCGTCACACAAAAACGCCAATGCAACTCTGCCTGCGCCAAGCGAAGGCTCAATAACGTAAGGAATGTATTTCTCGTTGGTGTAAGGATCCTGATACTCAAAGTTCTCGCCGCTGCAAGTGGCATGAGCCTTGAGATCGAAGTCGGTTCTGTCTGCAATGCCCCAAAGCTCGCCCCAACCGAAGGGGAAAAGAAACTCAATATCGGTAGTACCGTTGCTGTAAAAGGACAACTCTTCCTTCTCATGCTCACGCATACGCATGTTATCTTCAGTCATGCCTAACGCCAGCAAAAACTTTTTACAGGTTTCACGCCAGTAGTTGTACCATTCTATATCAGTACCGGGAGCGCAGAAAAACTCGCACTCCATCTGCTCGAACTCACGGGTTCTAAAGACGAAGTTGCCGGGGGTGATTTCGTTTCTAAAGCTCTTGCCTATCTGACAAATGCCAAACGGTATTTTGCGCCTTGAAGTACGCTGAACGTTTCGAAAGTTTACAAATATGCCCTGCGCCGTTTCGGGCCGCAGATACAACTCACTTGCCGTGTCCTCCGTTACACCCTGAAAGGTCTTGAACATGAGATTGAACTTGCGAATTGAGGTAAATTCCTTTGAACCACATTCTGGGCAGCAAATTCCGTTTTCGGTGATGTAGCTTTGCATCTGCTCATTGGTCCAACCATCGGGATGCTGCTCGGCATCAAAGTCCTCAATCAGCTTATCCGCCCTGAAGCGTGCCTTGCATGCCTTGCAGTCCATAAGAGGATCAGAAAATCCGCCCACATGACCCGATGCAACCCAAGTTTGAGGATTCATCAAAATGGCGGAATCCATGCCTACGTTGTGAGGGCTTTCCTGCACAAATTTCTTCCACCATGCTTTTTTTACATTATTCAGAAACTCAACACCAAGAGGGCCATAGTCCCAAGTGTTGCTAAGTCCGCCGTAGATTTCGCTGCCTGCGAAAATGAAACCTCTGTTTTTGCAGAGGGAAACGATTTTGTCCATTGTTGCTTTATTCGACATGTATTTAGCCTCCAAATCTAATGCGTATATTATTCCGCAGAATACCAATTTTGTCAAGTATTGCACACAAAATCTCGCTTCTGCGTAATATGCAGTAATCGATGCGTAATCGAAATTATTTTAGGAGGAAACATTAATGTTCGGTAATTTTGGAAGTTCCAATTTGATGTGGATACTGGTACTTCTTTTGGTTCTTGGAGATGGCGAAGACGGCTGCGGCTGCGGCTGTGACACACTTATCTGGCTGCTCCTTTTGAGCAAGTACTGCGGAGGCGAATCTTCAACACCTTGTGGATGTGGCTGCAACAGCAACCCCCGTCCCTGCGGCTGCAATTAAGGCTCTTTACCTTTGCTCCTCCTGTGTGCTATAATGCACAGGAGGAGTAATTATGTGTATAGATAGGCATATCACAATCGGAATGTCGGGCGGTGTTGACAGCACCGTTGCAGCTTACCTGCTAAAGAAGGCAGGCTATAACGTTGTCGGCGTTTTCATGAAAAATTGGGATGAGCAGGATGATGAGGGAGTATGCACATCTCAACAGGATTATGACGACGTTCGCTCGGTATGCAATGCGATGGATATTCCGTATTACACCGTAAATTTTACCAAGGAGTATCAGGACCGTGTGTTTTCATATTTTCTTGATGAATACAGACGTGGACGAACACCCAATCCCGATGTTCTTTGCAACTGTGAAATTAAGTTCAAAGCTTTTTTAGACTTTGCCATGAGTACCGGTGCGGACAGCCTTGCAACCGGTCATTATGCCATGCTCGAACATTCTGCCGATGGAACCAAGTTATTGCGTTCACTTGACCTCAATAAAGACCAAACTTATTTTCTTGCGGGGCTTACGCAAGAGCAGCTCAAACGGGCTATGTTTCCGGTGGGCGAGCTTCAAAAGGGCGAAGTGAGACGAATTGCCCACCAGCAGGGGTTTTCCAATGCCGCAAAGAAGGATTCCACAGGAGTATGCTTTATCGGCGAGCGCAACTTCAAAAAATTTCTGATGCAGTATCTTCCTGCTTGCTCAGGAGACATGGTTGACCAAAATGGCAAGTATATCGGCAAGCATGACGGATTGATGTATTACACCCTTGGACAACGCCGTGGACTGGGCATTGGAGGGACAAGGGATGGAAATGGTCACAGCTGGTTTGTTGTTGGCAAAGATCTTAAACGCAACCTTTTGATCGTTCAGCAGGGCGAACATGACGAGCTGTATTCAACCTCACTGAATGCTTTTTCCATCAACTGGATAGCCGGACAAGCACCTGAACATGAGTTTTGCTGCACAGCAAAGTTTAGATATCGGCAGACCGATCAAGCAGTAAAGGTCACGGTTGAGGGCAAAGGAGCGCACGTTGAGTTTGATAAGCCGCAGCGTGCAGTCACCCCCGGTCAATGGGTCGTGTTTTACGATGGCAATGTGTGCCTTGGCGGTGGTGCAATCGACGAGGTTACCCCATTAAAGAGGATTACGATATAACATGAGAAGTATTCATCTGTCCACAAGATTGCAGACGGCGGTTGATATGCTGCCCAAATGCCAAGCTGTAGCTGATATAGGCTGCGATCATGGCAGGGTATCGATTGCATTACTTCAACAGGGAAAGTGTGATAGTGTAATTGCCATTGATATTAGCGAACCGTCTCTTTGCAAGGCACGCAGGCTTGCCGATTTTGTGGGCGTAAGCGACAGAATAGACACCCGTGTTGGCGATGGTTTTTCTTTGATTGAGGATGGGGAATGCCAAGCTGCTCTTATTTTAGGAATGGGCGGTCAAGTTATTTCTCACATTCTTGAACAGGCATCGGAACGACTGAAGGGCAATACCTATCTTGTTATGCAGCCCATGCGTGGACAGGACGATCTTCGCCGCTACCTATGGGAACACAACTATACCATTGTGGACGAACGGGTCGTCAAGGAAGGCAGGAGAATCTATCAGCTTCTTAGCGCGGTTGGCGGTGATGAGCGTCAACGGCTGCCCGATGGTTGGTGTAAAGATTTTTTTGAGGTTGGCTTTTTGCCGTCCTTGCGCAAAAACAAGGTGTACCATGAGCTACTTAAAAGACTTGAGGCTCAATACACAAAGCAACTCATCGAGGCAATGAACTCTGACGGTGAGGAGAATATAAGAACTAGGCTTAATAACGTTATTGACATACAAGAGCTGATGGAGGAACACGAATGAAAATCAAGGATTTCTGCGAACTTATGGAGGAAATTGCGCCACGCACACTTGCAATGGAAGGCGATAATGTTGGCTTGCTTGTGGGAACAGACAGAGATGATATAAAGAAGGTTTTGGTTGCACTTGATTGCACAGTAGAGATTGCAAAGGAAGCAGTTGCTTGGGGGGCGGATCTAGTATTGACACATCATCCGTTGTTCTTTCACCCAATTCAACGCTTTGGACCTGATTATGTGGATTCCGCTGCTGCGTACATTCTGGCACGAAACGGTATAGGAATGTTTGCAGCGCATACAAATTTGGACGCAGCTGCGGGTGGAGTGAACGATGTACTTGCTTCATTGCTTGGACTCAGTAATGTTGTTCCGCTTGAACCTGATAAACTGGGAAGGATTGGGGAGCTGGGCAGCCCTGTCACATTGGGCGAACTGATAGAGCGTTGTGAGGCTGCGCTGCATTGCAAGTGCAGATTCTGTGGCAATATTTGCGAGCATGTTTGCAAAGTTGCAGTCATAGGTGGCAGCGGCGGCGGAGACATATTTGAAGCGTGGAAGAATGGGGCAGATGCGTTTGTAACAGGCGAAGCAAAATATGGACAAGGCATAGAGGCAGACGTTCTTGGACTCAAGGTTATAACCTGTGGACATTATGAAACGGAAAGTGTTGTGCTTAATCCTTTAATTTCTCGTTTACAGAATGAGAAAAATGATGTAGAATATAGAATAGCGAAAAGTAAGTACGCTGCATTGTGCAGTTACTTTGGAGGAGAGCATGAGTAAGATAGACGCATTATTGCAGTATCAGGAAGCTGATACTAAGAAGCAACAGCTAGAAAAGGCTGTTCGCAGTACGGAAAATCGACAGAAGTTGAACAAGCTGTATAAGCTGCTAAAGGAACAGCAGGCTGCCATTGCTAAGGCATCCGAGGATACTGAGCTTGCAGTAGCGGCACTTACACGCTTGAACTCCCAAAGCGATGCCTTGTCAAGACGCTTTGAACTGGAAAGCGGTGAACTTGACATTCTAAAGCAGGACGAGGAAGCAACTGCGGAGGAGATGGCTGAGCTTCGCAAGGATATAGAGAAGATAAATCGTGAAAGTGCTAACCTTGAAAAAGAGATTAAGCAGCTCCTTGCCAACATGACCAAGATTCTTGAGGACTATCAAAAGACAAGGCAGATTGCAGGTAAAGCGAAAAAGGAATATGATGCCTTGAGACTGGTATGCGATGAGGAAAAGAAGGCTAGTGCAGAAGTAATTGACGATTGCACAAAGCAGATGACAAACCTTGAAGCAGGGGTAGATGCGGTTTTGATGCAAAAATACAGAAGGGCGCGTGAACACTACCCACTGCCCGTTGTACCAATAGTAAATTCAAAGTGCAGCGGATGCAATATGTCTCTGCCCATTTTGATGCTTAAAAAGTTGGCAAATCCTGACGTGGTAGCAGAGTGCGAGAACTGCGGCAGGTTGTTATATTCAAAATAAAATATTATTGAGTAAGTCAGACGATCGCGCCCCTAAGGGGTGAGGAAAGTCCGAGCACCACAGGGAAGAGTGCCGGGTAACACCCGGTGGAGGCGACTCCAAGGATAGTGCAACAGAAATATACCGCCCCGCTTTGCGAGGTAAGGATGGAAAGGCGAGGTAAGAGCTCACCGACGACATGGCGACTTGTCGTACCTGTAAACCCCACTCGGTGCAAGATTGAATTGAGAGCATTTAATGGCGACCCGTCACGCTCTTTGTAATCGCATGAACCATTTGGCAACAAATGGTCTAGATAGATGATCGTCCTTCGACAGAACTCGGCTTATGGCTTGCTCAATATACTTTTGGAGGAAGTATGGAGAATACAAAGAAACGCATTTTTTCGGGGATTCAACCTTCGGGCAATCTAACAATTGGCAACTACCTTGGTGCCCTTAGAAACTGGGTGCAGCTTCAAGACGATTATGAGTGCATCTATTGTGTAGTCAATATGCACGCAATTACCGTAAGGCAGGATCCTGCTGTTTTAAGACGCAGAAGCCTTGAAACAATGGCGATCTTTCTTGCTTGCGGAATATCGCCCGAGAAATCCATTCTGTTCATTCAATCTCATATTCCTGAGCATACCATGCTCAACTGGGTAATGTGCTGCAACACCTACATGGGAGAGGCACAGCGCATGACGCAGTTCAAGGATAAGAGCGCAAGACACGCTGATAACATCAACACAGGACTGTTCACCTATCCTGTTCTGATGGCGTCCGACATACTTCTGTATCAGGCAGATTTAGTACCTGTGGGCGCAGATCAAAAGCAGCATATTGAGCTTACTCGTGATTTGTGCACCAGATTCAACAACACATACGGCGAAACATTTGTTTTGCCCGAGCCATACATTCCGAAGATTGGCGCAAGGATTATGAGCCTGCAAGAGCCTCAAAAGACGATGAGCAAGTCGGATCCGAATCCCAATGCGTTCATCTGTATTCTCGATGAGCCCGATGTCATCGTTCGCAAGCTTAAGCGAGCTGTTACCGATAGCGAGGGCGTAATAGCTTACGATCCTGACAATCGTGCAGGAGTGTCCAACTTGCTGTCCATTTATGCAGCTTGCACGGGCAAGAGCATGGATCAGAGCGTGAAAGACTTTGAAGGGCAGGGCTATGGCTCACTAAAGAACACGGTCGCCGATGTTGTTGTGGATACGCTGTCTCCAATTCAAGCTGAGTACAACCGCATTATTTCCGACAAGGAGTACCTCTCCAAAGTAATTGAAGAGGGAGATAGAAAGGCATCGGCAATAGCTCAGCGCACAATGAGAAAAGTGTATCATAAGGTAGGGCTTGACAGTAAATAATCTTTAAGGGGGGCATTATGAACGGGGCACGGGAAATTCGTCTTGATTTTTTGAGGATTGTGGCAATCTTCGGATTCTTCTTGTGCGCTGTTTCAAATCGGACGCTGTGCAATTCGACATTTCCCGATGTGGGAAGCTTGTCATCGCTGGTGTTCATGTGCATTGGAAGCTTCTGCTTGCCGTTGCTCTTTATGCTTACAGGCAACACCTTGCTTGACCCCAAACATGATTTTACCTTCAAAAAGCATTTTATGCGAATGCTCAGGATTCTAACGGCAGGCGCAGTATGGACTTGTGCCTATACCGCTGTTTTATTTCTGGCGATGAACTACAAGTTCGATGTTAAAAGATTCATCTATGTGGCATACAGCAGCCTGCCACATATGCGCTATGTGCTTGCCTTTTTGTGCGTCTACTTGACCGTGCCTATATATCGGCTTCTGGTCAAGAACAAGCGTGCTACCGAGTATTTTTTAGTGCTTGCTTTTATCTTCGCATCATTTTTGCCGATGCTTAGAAACTTCCCTGTTGTATATCGAGCAAGCTACATTTCATCTTCTTTGGATATAAACATGTTCTGTGGGCTTTCTTGGCTGATGGTCTTGGGCTATTATCTACGGGCGTATCCACCAAAGCTTGGGCTTAGGGTCACGCTGTACTCTTTATCCGCCGTATCTGTGATATTGTCGATAATCTGCTTGACGAGCGGACATAATCTGCTTGACCAATCCATGTTTGTTATATCTGCTAATTTTGTCCTGTATGCAGCCGGAATATATGTGCTGTTTACCAACAAGGCGACAAGACTCAACAGGAATGATAAGCTGGAACGCTTCGTTACTCCTGTGTCAAAGTGCTCGCTTGGTACGTTCATTATGAGCTTGTTTTTCATCAAAGCATTATCGATTCTCGGTCTTAACGGAGCATCATTTATGCCTTGGTTAGCTATTCCCACTACTGCCATTGTTAGCTGCATTACCGCATACGGCTTTGCCTACATCATTTCGGGAATTCCTGTGGTCAACAGATGGCTCATGTAGAGTATGCAAAGAAAACCATTCAAATTTAAGAGCGCAGTCAGATGGTACACACTTGCGATAATTGCCTTAATCGTAGTGTTCTTTTTAGTCGGCTTAATCACCAACAAGTGGAACAAGAGTACTGAGGACAGTCAAACAAGTGAGACAGTTCTGTTTGATAACATTCTAATTGAGACTAAACTGCTCCAAAAAGGTATCAGCGTAAATGGGACTTTACTGTCAGACAAAGTCAGCGATTTGTGGGGAGAACTAATTATCACCGAACAAGATTCATTCGTGCAGGAAATAAACTTTACCCTTATGGTGTATCCAACAGCTTCGGATTCGGATAGTACCATTATTGAGGAACTAAATACACGCAACGCAGAAGCAATCACTCGCATTAAAAATGTCTATACTGCAATTAGAGATGCAATGATAGCAGCAGGAGAGATAACTGATGCTTCTGCAAAGCGCATTGATACAATCATGGTACAAATTGACCGTATAATCAAAGACACGGGGGAATACTCATGGACGTGGGGAAGATACACATTTAACATAAGCTCATTTCTGGAAGGCGACTACTACTACTTGAGCACTACTGCCAATATCAAGCAATAATTAAGAGCCGCCTGCAAATGCAAACGGCTCTAGCTAATGCTATATCAATTACTTCAACAGACCTGTCTGCTCGTTAAACTCATTGATAAGACTATCAATTTGGTTCATCTGCTTGTGAATATCAGTCCAGTAGTTTCTGTCATACCATTGTGCATTCAGTTCATCAACGGTCTTGCCCTGCTGCTCTACCCAAGTGTAATACTTGAGGTTGTGAACACGCTTGCGAGCCTCGTAGGTGAGCTCTTCCATGCTGTCTGTGCGCACGCCAAGCATATGCTCTGCGTAATCTGCCGCTGCCATGCAAGGTGTATATTGACCATCTGCATCCTGAAGTTCCTTGATGCGGCTCTGATACATAACTGCGGAGTCTGTGCCTACTGTTGCAACGATGTCGTCCTCGGTGAGCTCATAGTACTTTGCCATCTTGATGCAGCAAAGAACGTTTGCAATACCGGAGATACCCAACAGGGAGAGCTTATCAATGAAGTCGGCGGAAACGCCCATCTGCTCAACAAGATACTTCTGACCTTCGGGTTCGTTGAAGAGACGGAGCAGCTTCTGGCTGTCTTCGTCGTCAATGGCGATAACCATGTCGGTATTCTTTACATTGTGAATCCAAGGCACATGCTTATCACCGATACCCTCGATGCGGTGTCCGCCAAAACCGTTGTTCAGCAGTGTGGGGCATTGGAGAGCTTCGCCAACGGCGAGCTTAGAATCGGGATACTGTTCCTTGAGGTAGTCGCCTGCACTCATAGTGCCTGCCGAACCTGAGGTAAAGCAAGCGCCTGCAAAATGACCCTTCTGACCACGAATGGACTCGACTGCATCATAGATTGCCTTACCGGTTACCTGATAATGCCAAAGCGGATTGCCCATTTCCTCAAACTGATTGAATATCATTACGTCCTCACGGGTTGTGCGCAGCTCCCAAGTTTTGTCAAAGATTTCCTTAACGTTGGACTCGCAGCCGGGGGTTGCTATAACTTCGCCTGCGACCTGCTTGAGCCAGTCAAAGCGTTCCTTGCTCATCTCTGCGGGCAGGATAGCAATGGAGTTACATGCCAAGAGTGCAGAGTTGTATGCGCCGCCACGGCAGTAGTTTCCGGTAGAGGGCCAAACTGCCTTGTGATAGGTGGGGTCAAACTGACCGGTAACAAGTCTTGGGGCCAAGCAGCCAAAGGAAGCACCGACCTTGTGGCATCCGGTTGGGAACCATTTGCCGGTCAGCACAATGATGCGCGCCTTAACACCAGAAAGTTCTGAGGGAATCTCAATGAAGTTCACATCGCCGAACTTGCCGTCGCCGCCTTTTTCAACAGGATTGTTTCTCCATGTAATTCTGAACAAGTTGAGGGGATTGATGTCCCACAGACCTACGTCGGTCAACTGGTCCTTGATCTTCTGCGGTATCAGATCCGGATTCTGCATCTGTGCGAATGTCGGAATGATGATGCCCTTTTCACGCGCTCTGTCAATAGCACGCTTCAAATTGTCACGATTCATTGTCAAGTCGATCATGTTTGTTGCTCCCTTAATTTATTATGTAAGATATTTTTCTTTACTCGCATAGCATACACGAAAAAAAGACATTTGTAAACACTCAATTCGACTAAAACTAAAAAATATTTTGCATTACAAACATTTTTTTGGCTGTTATAATAGCAGCATCTAATTATTGCGAGGAATTGTGAATGAAGATAGGGGTTTCGACCGCAAGTTTGTTCTGCAAAATGCCGCTTGAAGAGGTATTTGCAACAATTAAATCATTCGGCACGGAGCTTGTTGAGGTATTTCTTGACTCGTATTCCGAGTACGATGAAGATTTTGCTAGGCTGCTTAGGAGCAGAATGACGGAAAATGATCTTAGGGCGTTCTCCGTTCACCCCCTAGGAACGCAGTTTGAATCCCAACTGTTTTCAATACATGACAGGCAAAAGGCGGACGCAGTTAAAGTTTTTGAAAAAGTGTTGAGAGCAGGGCAGATATTGGGTGCGTCTTGC
The DNA here is from genome assembly GCA_028694155.1 of Eubacteriales bacterium. GTDB lineage: Bacteria > Bacillota > Clostridia > Christensenellales > CAG-138 > JAQUTY01. The sequence goes on along the minus strand of JAQUTY010000005.1, from coordinate 4,385 downwards.
TATGTCATGCATGGACCTGCCCATCTATCCGGAGTAGCTAAAAATCTGCAAATGGAAAGAATTATTGCAGTTATGAACGAGCTGATGGATATTGCAGATGGCTATGGTATACAGTTAGCCCTAGAAAATGTCAGTTATTGCGTGTACCACGAACCTAAGTTCGGCAGGTTGCTTGCCGATGGCATTGGGGGACACAGGCTAAAGTTCGTGCTTGATATAAAGCAAGCGGTTCGCATTGGCGTTTCGCCGTTTGAAATTATTGATGCTGTGGGCGAGGACATCATCAACGTACATCTTTGCGATTATGCAATCAAAGGTGAGAGGATTGATTTGAGAATGCCGGGGGAGGGCGAATTTGATTTTGCACGGTTCATCAAAGTGCTCAAGGATAAAGGCTACAAAGGTAATATGTTTATTGAAGTTTATAGCGATATGTATAAGAATTTCGATGAATTACGCAAGTCGTATCAGTACTTGGATTATTTGTGTTCACAATACGAATGAATTGTGGTAAAATCAATTATCAATGCAGGAGGGCGAAGCTATGAAAAGATATCTTGACTCAAACTGGAAGGATTCCATGCGCATACGAGTAGACGTGAATAATATGATGAGCGATGCAGTCGGCGCAAGAGGACTTTCGATCGAAGAGATTAACTCACTTCCGATAAGCGGCGCAGTTGCGGCAATGCATAGCAAGCGTGAGCAGATGAAGTGGCGTGAGCTTCCTCACAATCAAGAGGAGATTGTTGCCAAAATCGAGGAATGCGCAAAGCATATTCAAGAAGATTTTGACAGTTTTGTGGTACTGGGCATAGGCGGAAGTGCGCTCGGCCCCATTGCGGTACATCAGGCATTAAGCCATCCAAAGTATAATGAGCTGCCGTCATTCATGCGCAAAACTCCTAAGCTCTATGTGGAGGATAACATCGACCCCGAACGAATGGAGGCTCTGCTGGATGTAATTGACGTTGAGCGAACAATGTTTAATGTAGTTACAAAATCTGGCGGCACGTCCGAAACGATGTCACAGCTTTTGATTGTAACCGACCTGCTCCATCGTGAGTTGGGCGATGATATTTCCACCAATCTCATTGCAACGACCGATAAAGAGAAGGGCAATCTAGTCAAAATTGCTAAGATAGAGAACCTAACGACATTTATCGTTCCTGACGGAGTTGGCGGTAGATTTTCGGAGCTTTGTCCTGTCGGGCTTTTGGCAGCAGCCGTATGTGGCATTGATATTCGCGAGTTGCTTTTTGGAGCTGCATACATGGACGAAATCTGCAGCAATGATGATGTGTGGGAAAATCCTGCTTATATTCTTGCTTCAATGCAGGTTGCATCAATGAAAAAAGGGTGTAATATTCATGTGATGATGCCCTATGCCGATTCGTTGAAATACATTTCGGACTGGTATGCGCAGCTTTGGGCAGAGTCGCTGGGCAAGCATTATGATAACAATGGAAAAGAGATATATGCAGGTCAGACGCCAGTCAAGGCATTAGGCGTAACAGACCAGCATTCTCAGGTACAGCTATATACGGAAGGTCCATTTGACAAGGTGATAACCTTTATTGGCGTCGACCAATACCGAACAGAGACTACCATTCCGGACGGATACCTTGACATTAAGGACGTATCATTTCTGTGCGGTCATACCCAGAACGAACTGATTAAAGCGGAACAGAGTGCTACCGCATATGCCGTAATGAAGAGTGGACACCTGTCAAACACTATTACGCTTCCCAAAGTGAACGCATTCACTATTGGACAGCTTCTCTATATGTTTGAAGTCATGACGGCGTTTGCAGGTGAGCTGCTGGGATTGAACACTTTTGATCAACCGGGAGTAGAGGAAGGAAAGAATGCTACCTATGCGTTGCTTGGCAAACCGGGATACGATCAAAAGCGTATGGAGCTTGAATCAGCACCAAAGGCAAAGGACGAATACATCATTTGAGAGCTGAAAACAAGAAATTAGAAAAAGCAGCGCATATTGACGTATTGACTATCGTCATTGTTGTTGTGCTGCTTCTATTTGGCTTGGTGGCTCTTTTGAATGTGTTATCTGATCCGTTTGATGGAACTGAAACGTCTTTTGAGGATTTCTGGAATCGATTAAACACGGAGTTCTTTGCAAGGCAGGTTGGCAATATAATTATCTCCATTGCTGTGTGCGTGCCAATAACCATACTAAATTATGATCTATATAAGCCGTTCATTCGAACAATTTACATAATTAGTGTGGGGCTTTTGCTGCTGCTCTTAATTGCAGGCGAATCGACCCGAGGTGTGCTGGGCTGGTACAAGATAGGAACAATGGCATTTCAACCTTCGGAGATATGCAAGGTCACGCTCATTCTTTCTCTTTCTAAGTTTTGCGCAGATGTTGTTGAGCGCAAGGGCAAGCTGTCTCGCTTTACGGACGTAATGATAGCGTTTCTGTATTTTGCCATTCTTTTTGTATTAGTCCTTCTTCAAGGCGATCTGGGCACGGCGATAGTGTATGTAATGATCTTCGTTGCCATTTTGTTTGCCGCCAAGATAAGCTGGATATATATAGCAGGCGGCGCAGTCGCTTGTGGAGTAAGCCTGCCGCTGATATATACATTCTTGCTTGATAACGCTCAAAAGGCACGCATAAGAGTGTTTCTCGATCCTACGCTGGATCTTCAGGGCGATGGGCTGAATGTCATTCGTGCAAAGGAGATTATCGGCTCTGGTGGATTTTGGGGCAAAGGCATGTTCACCCAAGGAACGCTGTCCCAATCGGGCTATGTTCCTGAACGTCATACAGACTTTATTTTTTCGAGCATAGGGGAGGCGTTAGGCTTTTTCGGAGCAATCCTCCTTGTGGCTCTGTTCTTCGCTCTATTGTTTCGTTGGTTGGTAGTCGCAAAGAAGGCAAAGGATGTCTATGGTCGTTGTCTGGTCGTTGGCTGTTCGGCAATGCTTGCCACTCATGTATTTGAGAATATAGGTATGAATTTGGGCATTATGCCCGTTACTGGTATTCCGCTGCCGCTTATAAGCTATGGCGGTTCAAACCTCCTTGCAACAATGATAACCGTTGGAATAGTGCTGAGCGTTCAATATCGTTCGAGCAGCAGGAGAAAGCTATGATTGTAAGACAACTCAACTCATCGGACGTTGATCAAGCAAGAGCCATGTGGATAACTCGCTTTGACGATTCTCCATCGTTTGTGAACTGGTATTTTGACAATCGCTTTTTGCCTGAGTATTCCTTTGGTTCGTTCGATAACGGAGAATTGTTATCAATTTCTCATGGCTATCCCACAAGAGTTAGAACTGCTGATGGAATAGTGCCTGCCTTGATGATTTCGGGTGTTTCAACAAAGCAAGGACATGAGCACAAAGGTTACATGCACAGAGTGATAACGGCGCAGATGGAGTATGCTCACCAAAGGGATATTCCACTTGCGTTTAATAAGCCAGTAAACATAAACACATATACTTCGTTAGGTTTCGTCCCCTGTACCGACGCTTTATTTTTCCATGCCGACAGAATATCCGTAGCTCCCTGCAAACTCATTGCTCACGATTATCGGGTCATGTCGGAGTTGTACGCAAATATTATGCGAAACTATTTTGGCAGCATCGTTCGAGAAGAGGCAGCTTTCGCTTTCAAAATGGAAGACTACCTGTCGGACGATGCCAAAATTGTCATGTCGCAAGACGGGTATGCCGTTTACTTTGTGCGAGATAATGAAGTATATGTTGATGAAATGCTTTGCAGCAATGATTATCTTCCGCTGCTTTGTGCAATCATACAAAAAGAGAAACTCCCACTATCTGCAAAGCTGCCACCCGACTTAGACTTGCAAGGCGAGGTGCGACCGATGTGTGTGTTTGCAGCAACTGACCAAAACGAATGTACCACGGAAGAATTGCAACGCAAGCTTGGATATATCACAGCAAAAGGCTCCAAATCAAGACAATGCTTTTGTATTGAGGAATATTGAAATCGGGCATTGACAATCAGAAACTTTCTTGCTATAATTTTCAAGGCGATTGGATGGAGATGTGTCCGAGTGGTTTAAGGTGACTGACTTGAAATCAGTTGTGCGGCAACGCACCGTGGGTTCAAATCCTACCATCTCCGCCATTGTTTAGGAGAAGTACCCAAGTGGCTGTAAGGGGCTCCCCTGCTAAGGGAGTAGACTGGGGTGACTGGTGCGAGGGTTCGAATCCCTCCTTCTCCGCCACAACAACGAAAGTGCCTATATATAGGCACTTCAGACTGTCAAAGAACCGTGTTTCAGGAGTGAGACACGGTTCTTTTTAAGTGAAATCATGAGAGATGAGATAAAACGGTGAAATGTGCAAAAAGTTAATGGGTCGTGCGAGCAAGGATTTGTCCA
>JAQUTY010000004.1 GCA_028694155.1 Eubacteriales bacterium | reverse complement strand
ATCTGTGCGTTCCTTCTGCCGTCCTGCTGCTTGCTTATCATGCTCTCGTCCCCTTATCTTTCCTCCTCTACATTATACCACATTAACGCAAAAAAGCCCAGTAATTCTGGACTTTTTTGACAGTCTGTGAGCGTTAGGATAATCCTAACGCTTTTTTGGTATGTCCATTCGAGTTAATAATGATAAGAATATCGCTCTGCTTCCAAATGGTATTCTTTGTTCAGCCAAAGGAAAGGAGGCACGAGCATGATTAAGCAGGCTCTTTGGAGCAGGGTCATAGATGAGTATTTTCAAGGTTGTGACGATACAAAGGTGTGTATCGCCCTGAAAAACGGTGAGCAAAAGGAGTGGCAGCGACCGTATACCCTCTATGGACTCTGTGCCGCATTGGAGCTGTCAGCGGCGGAGGTACTGCGTTACAAGGATGGCCCACAGTCGCAAAGACATTGTGTGCTAATCCGCAACGCCCTGTTAAAGATTGCCGCCTACACCCTAGAGCACGCACTGCGAGGTGACTTTACTTGGCAGGTCGCCACCGCCGCCATAAAGGAGCTGGGCTTGCTTCCCTCACAAGAAACTAACACGGACGGCAACGAGCTTATCATCACCATGGACAGTGCTGCAATGGAGGCGTCCCTATGAACCTTCATCTAAAGGGTGTACCCAATCTCAAGCAGCAGACCTTCTTCAATGCTGCCTCACGGCACATCGCCTATGGCGGTGCTCGTGGAGGTGGCAAGAGCTGGGCTATGCGCAGAAAGTTCGTCCTCCTCGCCTTTCGCTATCCCAACCTGCAGCTGTTGCTGCTGCGTCGAACCCTGCCTGAGCTTACCGAAAATCACGTTCGTCCCCTGTTACAGGAGCTGACGCCGACGGTCAAGTTCAACCAAACACAGAGGGTCTTTCTCTTTCCAAACAATAGCCGCATCAAACTTGGCTACTGCGACAAGGAGGCGGACGTGTATCAGTATCAAGGGCAGGAGTATGACGTAATCGGGCTGGAGGAAGCGACCCATTTTACCGAGGCGCAGATGCAGTTTTTGACCACCTGCAACCGTTCTACACGAACGGATTTCACGCCACGAATGTACTACACCTGCAACCCCGGTGGAGTGGGTCACGCTTGGGTCAAGCGTCTGTTCATTGATTGCAAATACCGCAACGCAGAAAGGGGCGAGGATTACACCTTTATTCCTGCACGCATAACCGACAACCCTGTTCTGATGTCTGCCGATCCGCAGTATGTTCATGCACTTGAAAACCTGCCTGAGCATCTTAGAAAGTCGCACTTGGACGGAGATTGGGACGCTCTTGCCGGGCAATACTTTGCAGAGTTCTCAAAAGACAAGCACGTTTGTCGTCCCTTCCAAATTCCACCGTGGTGGAGGCGTTTTCGAGCAATGGACTGGGGCTACTTCGATCCGTGCTGTGTGCTATGGTTTGCACTGTCGCCCGACGGAAGAATCATCGTCTACCGTGAGCTGTACGAGCGAAAGCTCCTCTCTAGCGAGGTTGCAAAGCGAATTAAGTCGCTTACAGGTGAGGAGAAAATCTCCTACACCACCGCCTCCCCCGATGCGTGGCAGCAGCGTGGTATCAAGGGAGTTGAGGGCGAATGTATTGCCGATGTGTTCTCACACGAGGGCGTTCCCCTCATACCTGCCGACAATGCCCGTATCAACGGTTGGCAACGTGTGCGTGAATGCTTGGGACAGGAACGTCTGCTGATTTTTGACACCTGTCAAAATCTCGTTCGCACGCTTCCGCAACTGGTCTTTGACTCCGCCGCACTTGAGGACGTGTCCGCAAGTTGCGAGGATCACGCACCCGAGGCATTGCGATACGGGCTGATGTCACGTCCCAGGCTCTCCGTTGCTCCCTCCCTAGTGTGCGAGCCCGTCTATGACCCATTCAGCACAGCACACTCCCCCAAAAATGGCTACACAACCTTGTAGTCGGAAAGGAAAAATGATGAAACAAAAACTCAACACCGAAAGGGAACAGTTGGTTAAGACCGCCTATGCTCTGTTTTTCGACTTTAGGAACGCCTATCAAGAGGAGTGGAGAAGGTTGGAAAACTGCGAACGAATGTATCGAGGCGATCACTGGCACGATGTTCCCTTAACAGACCCAAACGAGCCACGACCCGTTACACCAATTCTGCAATCGACCATAGAGAACGTTCAGGCGGATTTATTGGAGCTGATGCCCGAGGCTGTCATTCAACCCGAAAGTGGCAAGGACAGGCGCACGGCGCAAATTGTCGAGGCGGTAATCCGTCGCAACCACGATGCCTCGGCATACCCTGTGGAATATCAGAAATTGGTTCACGACCTGCTCGTGGGCGGCTACTGCGTTCAGGAGGTTGGCTATGAGCCTTCGCTCAACGGAGGCTTAGGCGGCGCATTCATTCGGCAGGTGGACACTAGGAGCATTCTTTTTGATCCGCTGGTATCGGATATTCAGCAGGGACGAGCCGTGTTCAAGTTCTCGCTTAGAACTCGTGATTGGCTTGCAGCTCACTATCCCGACAATGCTCCCTTTATGGAGCACGACATGGCGGTATGTGATGCGCCTGAGGACGAGATAATGCGCTGCGACAGACGTGATACTCTGCTGATGCTTGAATACTGGTGGCGGCAATTCGATCCAAAGACGGAGCAAAGCAGCGTACATATGGCACTAATCTGCGGCGGACAGCTCCTCTCAGACAGTCGCACGCAAAAGCCCGATGGCTACTTTGCACACGGGCAGTATCCATTTGAGATAACTCCCCTGTTTCCCCGAAAGGGCAGCGCACTTGGCTTTGGGCTTGTTGACCTGTTTGAAACGCAGCAACGCTATGCGGACAAGCTCGATCAGATTGTGCTTAAAAATGCGTTCATGGCATCGCACAACAAGCTGCTCATTACCGAGGCAAGCGGCTTCGATTCGGACGACCTTAGGGATTGGTCGAAGGACGTACACACGGGCGAAAGTCTCAATGGCGTCACCTGGTTCTCCACTCCCCCGCTGCCTGCATATCTTCTCAGCTATATTCAGCAGATGCGTGAGAGTATCAAGGAGGAAAGCGGCGCAAACGATTCGTCCAGAGGCAACACGCACCAAGGCGTCACCGCAGCAAGTGCCATCACCGCCCTTCAGGAAGCAAGCACCAAGCGGGCAAGAATGGCTGCAACACAGTTGTATGAAAGCTATCGCAGAGCTGTTCGCATGGAGATTGAAGTTGAACGTGAGTTTAACTACTTCTTGCGTCCGGTTACGATTATTACCGATGGACGCTCCGAGGAGGTGCTGTTCGACAGCGCAGAGCTTAACACGGAGGGCATCGGCGGAGTCGAATTTCCCATCGAGTTTTACATCAGCATAAAAGCTGCACGACAGAACCGTTTTGCGGCAGCAGCACAGAACGAGCTGATGCTCAAGCTCATGCAGGCAGGTGCGCTCACGCCCCATCAGGCGGTAGAACTCATGCTGTTCGATGGCAAGGATCAGGTACTTAAACAAATGAATCAAGGAGGAACACAATGAAAAAGAATCACACGCTTCCCACCCAGGTAGCAGAGGAAGCACCAAATCCGTTCAGTCAGGCAGGCGAAGAGCTTGCTCTGATGGAGAGCGAGGGGCTTTTGCCCGAAACATTCGATATTAGGGCCGCATGTGCCGACAAGGAATTTGCATCATTGGTGCAGCAATTCCCCGTGGAAGCCGCTGTACGCATCTATGACGCTGAACAGCGTGCCGCACGAGCAGAGCAGGATGCAAAGGAAAAGGTGCAGACGGAGCTGAAAAAGCGTGGCTCTCTGCCCCGTCCCCAGCGTGGCGACAGCGGCATCTCGGCAACGCCCAACTACATGGCGATGAGTTCGGATTCATTCCGCAACCTCGAAAGTGCAATGCGTGCTGCCTCAAGAAACGGCAGCAGAATAAAGATTTAAGGAGGATATTCAATGTCTATTAACACTACAACGACCACCGCAGCTACAACGACCTATCTCAACAAGACCTTCTACGACAAGAAGCTCTTGGAAACAGCAAAGACACGCTTGGTACACGCTTCCTTTGGACAGAAGCGCAGCATTCCTAAGAACAACGGCAAGCGTGTTGAGTTTCGCCGCTATGAGCTGTTCACTCCCGATGCCAACGCTCTCAAGCTGCAGGAGGGCGTAACCCCCACGGGGCAGTCCCTTGCACAGAGCAAGGTTGAAGCTGAAGTTAAGCAGTATGGTGCATTTGTGGAAGTCTCCGACTTGCTCGATTTGACCGCCTATGATGAGGTCATTGCAGATTCAGCCGAGCTTTTGGGCGAGCAGCTTGGTACCGTTATCGAGTGGATCACACGAGATGCAATGTGTGCCACCACCAACATTCAGTACGCAGGCGGAAACGCATCAAGAGTTGCGCTTGAAAGCACTGACAAGCTGACCATTGAGGAGGTGCGCAAGGCCGTTCGTACCCTCAAAAAGAACAAGGCGCGTATGTTCAACACCGCTTCCGATGGCTCTATGCGCAAGCCGCATTTTATCTGCATCTGCTCGCCTGAGGCGACCTTCGATCTGCAGAGTGATTCAACATGGCAGTCCGTATCCGCCTACTCGAATGCAGAGCAGATTTATTCGGGTGAAATTGGCAGGCTCTTTGGCGTAGTCTTTGTGGAGAGCACAGAAGCTAAGGTCTATGAGCAAAGCGTCGTAAATGCCGTAAATGCCAGTACAACCTCGTCTGCTACCTTCGTTTTGAAGAATACTCCCACCGAAGCCGAGATTGCCTATCTGTCAAAGGGCGGCAACAAAATCAACATTGGCAGCACGGAGTATACGCTCGCCGCTACCGAAAGCTATACGGCAGCAACACGGACGGTCAAGCTCAGCGCAACGGCATCTCTTGCAGCAAACGCTATCGTGTTCTCTGCGGATTCAGGCGCACCCGATTCCACAACCAAGGTCGCACCCGACGTTCACGCAACCCTAGTATTCGGTGCGGACGCCTACGGCATAGTGGACGTTGATGGAAAAGGCACGATGGAGACCATCATCAAGCCGCACGGCTCAAGCGGTTCATTGGATCCCTTGAACCAGCGTGCAACCGTTGGTGCAAAGGTCATGGCATACACCGCCGAGATTCTCAACCCCCTGTGGATTGTCAAAATCGAGCACTGCGTATCAAATTAGCACACACCGCTGCGGGGGACTTCTCTCCCCCGTGGCACAATGAGGAGGATAACATGAACAACAATACCCTTACACTACTGATTCCAAACAATGGGCGTGACTTCTTTGAGGGTTGCCTTAACGGGCAGAACTTCCGAATTAAGACAGGCGAGCCTGTTGAAGTTCCAATTAGCATCGCCAACATCGTCCTTGAAAGTCAGCGTGCGGCTGCCGTAGGCAAGGAAGCCGTTGCCGCCTATTGTCAGGCAGGCGGCAAGAAGCTGATGTGAGGTAATGCGCATGACATTCAAACAACTGATGGAACTTGCGATGGACGAGCTGCATCGACCCTTGGACGCAATGACCTCCGCCGACTATCAGCAGCGCATGATGCGTTTTGCAAACGAGGCCATCATAGATATTACAGGCAGCTTTCGCCCTTGGAGACGTGATACGCTATTGGTGACCTCCGATAAAATCGCATTGAATCAGCTTCCCTATAAATGCCAGAAGGTACTGTCTGTGGACTATAATGGGGAACGATACCCCTTCTATTACGGTTACAACACCGATGAACTAATCGTAAAAAGCATACCCGATGGCGAGGTCAACGTCACATACAGGTACATACCGCCCAAGCTGAAAAGTATGACCGATGTACCGCAGCTACCCGAATTTTTACATTCGTTGATCGTGACCTACATGGTGGCGCGTGAACGCATTCAGCTCGACAGCGTTGCACAAAGCGGCGCAAAGGTAAACCTCTCTTTGTATGAAACGCTCAAACGTCGCTACAAGATAAGCATGGACGAGCCTGATTCATGCAACATTTACAATCAATACTAAGGAGGATGCAAAATGTCTTTCCACACACTTAAACTCGATGCGTTTTTAGGCATCGTCACGGACAAATCCGAAAATTTGCTCTCTCTTGACAAGAGTCCCGACGCGTGCAACATGGATACGCGTGGGGGTAAGCTGTCCGTGGCAAAAGGCTTTTCTCGCATCTTCACATCGACACTGTCAAGCGGTTCTACTTACTACCGCCTGCTGGCAATCGAGCAAAACGGCTCGCTGTGTGTCCTTGCCTGCACATCGCAGGGTGTGTATATGCACAACCCAAGCGATGAAAGCTGGGATAGGCTGCTGGACCTTAGCCAAACGGCAATCACTCCCGATGGGTTCGATTTCCAACTGGCAAAAATCGGTTCTGATGAACGCCTGCTTATCTGCTGTCCCAACGGTCACATCTACAAGTGGGATTTCGTTTCAAGCTCGCTGACCCTATTTGGAAGTGCCGCACAGTTGTCCGATTCGGGGCAGAACTTTCTTTCACTCTACTACAATCGGCTCTTCTCGGCAGGCAATTCCGACCACCCATGCAGGCTATATTGGTCAAAGGCTCCCGGTGACGGACGCACGATTGAGGATTGGAGCTATGATGAAAACTCGCCCAATGTCAGCGGTGGGCATGTCGAGGTTGGCACCGATTCCGATCCGATAACGGGACTGTTTGCCATGTCAAACCAGTTGGTAATCTTCAAGCGTGATTCCATTTACAGGCTGCTTGGCGACCGACCCTCAAACTTCCGCATTCTGCCCGTGGACGCAACTTTAGACCAGCCTGTGCATACAGCAGTAGTCCTTCGTGGAGACCGCTTGTTTTTCTTGACGCGTGCAGGTCTATGCTACTACGATGGTCAGACCGTGCAGCACCCATCATACGGAACTGCACTCAGCGGATTGCTCAAGGGCACAGATTTGTCAACGTGCGCCGCCTCTGCCTGCGGCGACAGACTGTATTTTGCCGTCAAGGAACACGCCCAATCTCCTTACAACGATGTTCTCATTGAGCTTGACCTAACCCGTGAATGCTTCATGCTCAAACGTGGCTTCTCCGCTGTCGATTTGTGCAGTTGCCATAACAAGCAGTATCTGTTGACAAAGACGGGTTCAATCTGCGTTATGGATGGTTCGAGCGACTATGACGGTAGCAGCATCAACGCATATTGGACGACGCCGCTTATTGATCTTGGCAGTAAATTGACGCAAAAGCAGCTAATCGAACTGTATGCGGCAGGCAACGGCGATATTGAGATTGATGTACTTGCGGACGGAGCAACTCACACCTCATACCTGAGCCTTAACGCAGAGTGTATCCGTCAAGCAAAGCTGCACGGCGAGGGCAGAATGTTCAGACTGCGGATAAGGAACAGGGACGGAAAATCGTTCAGTATTGATACGGGTGCGGAGGTCTTAGTTGACCTCCAGCATCGCATAATGTAGGAGGTCACATGGCACAAACAGGATTACAGGCAATGTTTCCGATCTATCTTGCAAGAGAGCAGAATGCTCACGAGTCAAAGGACGCATACAACAGTGCAATCGCACAGAACGAAAACAACCTAAATCAGAATTTAGAATCGCTCTACAACAAACTAATCGAGCTTGAAGAACGCATCGATCAATTATAAAGGAGATAATCTATGGCAAAAAATGAAATAAAGGAAGATACTCGCACCTCCCCTGTGACACCCAATCAGGGTGAAGCAGAACAGGTCAGCTCGAGCAATCAGAGCTTCGCAGGCTCATCGGCGGCATACAACGGAAGCGACTTTGACAAGATACTAAGTTCGCTCTTGGAGACATATGCGCCAACGCTCATTCAATATGAACCTGCTAATGCCCAGACCCTGCAAGCTCAGATTGCCCAATGGCTAAGACCCGTATACGAGCAAAGTATCAAAAACAGAGAAAACAGCACCAGCATTTCCAACGCAGAGTTGGACGCAGACGCTATTTCGCGAGGCATGGGCAGCTCAACCTACGTCACCGATGTTAAAAATCACAACTTTCTCAATCAGAGCAAGGACATTGCAAACATTGAGACGGACTATGGTGCTGCGCTTGCAAAATACCTCTTTGACGCATTGCAAGACGACCATGACCGACAACTGGAGGTCGACACCTTCAACGCCGATGCAAAGAACCATGCCTATGAACAGGCGTTTGATGCTGCCGTTGCCCTGTATGAAACCTATAAGGCATCGGGCGGCGGATCAAGCTTATCACATTCGGTATCGGGCGGTTCATCTTCGGGTGCTGCAAATGCGGCGCAGTCAACAAACAGCAGAGCAGACCGAGCGCAGGACATCTATGGGAGTGTGTTTTCGTCCGTAGAGACGGTGGACCCCAAAGACAGTGCGCTGTATCTTGCGTTGCTCAGCGGCGACAAGCGAGACAGGGTGCTGAACGGTACAAGCAAAAGCAGCATCAAAGCCAGAGCTGAGTTGGTAAAATCCCTGGGAGCAAAAAAGTACCAGCAATATGTAAAACGCTACAAAAAATAAACCCGCAGGCAGCCGACCAAAGAGTGGCTAACCAAAGAGCCCTTGGCGCATGAATACGTCAAGGGCTCTTGTGTGTTTGTTAGTGCGTTTACGTCTTATTTGCTGAAGAAACGCTTCTTGATGCCTACTGCCAAGCCCAGCATTGCAATCATCATCATGCCTGCAATCGTGTAGACCATCGTGGACTCGCCTGTCTTATCCAGTGCGTAAATCGCATCTGCTGCTGCGTCCATGCTGTTCTGCGTTGCGGCCGGGTCAATCAACTCTGCCTGTGCATCTGCCAGTGCTGCATCCCACATATCCTGCAACTCATCGGAGCAATCGTCATATTCGTCCGAAGCGATGAATTCCTCTGCATATGCTATTGCAGCTTCAATTCTGGCTGTGTCGATTACTGCTGCATGCGGTGCGATGAATGCTTCTATCAGAGCTGCAAGTGCTGCATCGACCTGATTCTGCGTTGCTGCCGCATTGTCGATAACTGCCTGTGCTGCTGCCAATGCCGCATCGTTTGCGGTTTTCTCTGCTTCCGTCAGCCAGAGTGTTCCTGCTGGCAGAGCATCGTCGTTGGCTGCAATCACCAGTGCCGTATTTGCCATGATTGCATCGTCATTTGCGTCCTCTGCAATCAGAGCTGCCTTATCGACTGTAGCCGTGTTCGGTGTGTTGAATGCTGCAATCAGAGCTGCAAGTGCTGCATCGACTGTGTTCTGCGATACCGTATTGTCATCGATAACTGCCTGTGCTGCTGCCAACGCTGCTGCGTTTGCGGTGAACTCTGCGGGGGTCAGCCATGCTGTGCCGTTTGCAAGGTCCTTGCCATCGCTGCTGACGGCTGCGCCTGCCTGTATTGCATCGTCCTGTGCGTCCTCTGCAATCAGAGCTGCCTTATCGACTGTAGCCGTGTTCGGTGTGTTGAATGCTGCAATCAGAGCTGCAAGTGCTGCATCGACTGTGTTCTGCGATACCGTATTGTCATCGATAACTGCCTGTGCTGCTGCCAACGCTGCTGCGTTTGCGGTGAACTCTGCGGGGGTCAGCCATGCTGTGCCGTTTGCAAGGTCCTTGCCATCGCTGCTGACGGCTGCGCCTGCCTGTATTGCATCGTCCTGTGCGTCCTCTGCAATCAGAGCTGTCTTATCGACCAAAGCAACATGCGGTTCAACAAACGCTGCTTCCAACGCTGCCAGCGCTGCATCAACCTCTGCCTGTGTTGCAAGCACGTCGTCGATAACTGCCTGTGCCGCTGCTATTGCCGCTTCGTTTGCTGCCTTCTCTTCTTCGGTCAACCACTCGGTTCCGTTTGCCAGATCCTTGCCGTCTGCGCTTGTGGCTACATCTTCCATAGCCTCATTTGCTGCAGCAACTGCCGCAATCAGAGCGTCCTTGTTTACTCTGCGGACAATGATGAATCCATCAACTGTGCCTACATACGGAGTATCCAAGTCTGCGCTTTGTGCATCGACCAATGTCATCCATGCGTTGTTAAGCTCGATGTCAATCTGTGTCTCCTCTGCAACCTCGTCCTTAATTTTGAACATCAGTGAGAGAACCACATCGGTGCCATCGGCAAGCCATGCCTTGTATGCAGATGCCATGGCGTATGTCAGTTCAGATGCAGTTGCCAGGTCGCCGCCGACCTTGTTGGTCAGAATCTCGATTGTGTCAACCAATCCGCCATCCTCGCCTGCAAGCGGGTCTGCCTCGTAGATATTGGTTGCTTCAATTTCGCAAAGCTCAAGCTTTGTGTTGTCCCATGCTGCTGTGAACTGCAAGGAGTTCAGGAATTCGCCCTCTGCAAGCTCGGACAGCGTGATGTTCCAAATCAGGCAACCGTCATCATCGACCGCAAACTCAGGCTGATAGCCCTGCTCGCCGTTGATGGTGTAGTCGAAGCCGCCCTTGAGCTCCCAAGTTGAGGTGATGTCGGGATCAATAACTTCGCTCTCTCTGATGTAGTCAGCCAAGAGGTTTCTCGCCTGTCCCTTGTCCTCGCCCTGAATCATGTCATACTGCGTTGAGTAGATCACTCTGTCGGGATCGTTTGCAACGAACTCACAACCATTTGCATTTAGGTAAGAGACATAGTTGCCGCCGCCATTGTAGCGATAGTTGTTGACAACTACTGTAAATTCATCATCATCTGCCACGTTGTTGCCGTTGTATGTCATCTTGACAATACGGCTGCCTTCGGGCATCGTGTAGTCGATCATGTAGTAGAAGCCATCGCCGTAAATTACGTCGTAGTATGTGAGGTTGCCGGAAGATACGTTGGGATTGCCCTGTGCATCAACCGTAATCTTTGTGGCGGCAAATTCGAGCCATGTCTTGACTTCCTTGCCACTCATTGTAATCTGATAGAACCAGTTCTCATAGCGATAGAGTTTGAACATGTCGCCAAGGAAAATGTCGCCCTGCGGAATGAGCTCAGTTGCATCGCCGCTTGTCAAAGGTGCGGAGATGGACAGCTGTGCCATTGTGTCATCAGACGGATCATTGGCTGTGTTCTCGCCGGTTCTGTCGTATGCGCCCCAAAGCTGTACTCTGTTGATCAAATCCATGAACGCGGACGGTGCCGTGCCAAGGTTCAATGCGGAGTAAGGTGCGGACGCTTCGCCGATCTTCTCATTCATGTAATCGTCCCATGTAGCAGTCTCGTAGGGCTGCAGGACGTCTACCAGTTCCTCATCAAGTGCGTAGTTTTCGGTGTTGACGATGGTCGCTGTAACTTCCAACTCACCTGTTGTTTTGTTGTAGCTAAGCAGAGCATCTGCAATCCTGCGAGCCTTGGTGTAAGGCGAGAGGACGTTGATCTCTTTACCGTCTGCATTTGCAATCTTGGTGACGCCATTTCTGTGCTCATGTCCGGTGAACGCCAAGTCGATGGAGTTTGTGGACGTGATCAGTTCTCTTATAAAGTCGGAGCCTTCATCGGAATCTATGCCGCTGTGGCTGTAGATAACGATGATGTCGGCTGCTGCCTTCATCTCTGCTTCGTAGTGAGCATAGGTCTCAAGTACGCCTGCAAAGTAGATGCCATCCCAGTTTGCGGGGACATCCCACTTGGGTACGTTCGGGTTGCCAATGCCCATGATTGCAACTGTAACACCATCAAATTCCTTGAGAATGTACGGTGCATAGCCGTTCCATGTAGCCCAATCCTTTGTGCTGTCATTGTTGGTCGCCGCAGCCAGATAGTTGGCGGCGGAAACTGCAACCTGAGACTCAGTGGCTGTATCAGCACTGGTGAGGTAGCCCAACTGACGCTGAAGAATGGTCATGCCATAGTTGAACTCATGGTTTCCGGGTACGAACAGATCGTAGCCCATTGTACGCAGGGCCTTCATGGCAGGATCATCAATGGTGGGCTGGTTGAACGCAAAGTAATAGGTCAACGGTGTGCCCTGAATGAGATCGCCTGTATCAGCAAGGAATACGTTGTCGTATGCTGCACGCTGTTCCTTGACATAGGTTGCTACACGGGTCAAAGCACGGCCGTATGTGCCGGACTGAGATGCGTCTATTGTGTAATCTGTTGCAAAGAGCTGTCCGTGAATATCCGATGTGCCCAGAAGCTTAATCTCAACAACGTCGTCTACCGGAGGCTCGGGCGTATCTGTCGGAGGCTCGGGCGTGTCTGTCGGAGGCTCGGGCGTGTCGGACGGAGGTTCGGGCGTGTCGGACGGAGGTTCGGGCGTGTCGGACGGAGGCTCGGGCGTGTCAGACGGAGGCACCGGCGGTGTTTCGGACGGTGCAACATATGCTGTCACGTCAGAGGCGCTTGCAACGCGAAGCTGTGCCGCATTATACCAACCGATGACGCCTATTACGTCAACCTGTGCGCCCAGAAGAGTCGAAGCGACATCTGCGGGGAACTTGTAGGTGTTCAGGGTGTTTGTGCCGTCCGAAATGTTTGCTCCGTCAGATGCCAAGGCGACGTTGCTAAACCTTACTCGCATGCACTGATAGGTCATGGGGGCTGCCGCAAACTCTGCCAGCGTAATATCGGTCACCGGCGGTTCGAAGCCGGAAGCTACCTTTGTGACAGTAGCAGAGGTGCCCATCTCGACCAAACCGTTAAAGGTGGTGAATGTGCCCTCAACCGTAATCTTATCGCCAACTGCGATATCGGCTACGTTTGCCGCTGTCTGATAAGCGTCCAAACCTGCGGTTGCATCTTCAAAGTATACGTTGACGCTGGTTCCGGAGGAATTGGGATCCATGAAAGTGACGATGCCCTCAACCTTGAAGGTCGCCGTGGAGCCACCAGCATAAGCTGCTTTGGCGTCCGCAATGGTCGATGTCGTAAGCGGTGCGGGTGTGTCCGACGGAGGCGTGGGCGTGTCGGAAGGCGGTGCTGAGGGCAGAGTGCCCGAAGCTACCGTGCCTGTGATGGTCGGATCGAGCAAACGATTGGTGCCAGTAGACGCTGCGGTGCCATTATTAACGCTGACTGTGTCAACAACGGTAAGACGAATGTAAGCGGTGGCTGCCTGATCGAGAGCAGTACCAAAATTGAAGGTCTTCGCAGCCATTGTGGTCGTAAGCGAATATGCACCGCTTGCCAAATCGGTGAAGGTTGTACCATCGGTGCTATACTGAACCTTCCAGTTTTTCGCACCTGTATTTGAGCCACGCGAGCTGAAGGTTATGCTCAAGCCCGTGTATCCTGTGGCTACAAACTGCATCTGCCAATAATCACCGACTTCAATCAAGCCGGCTAAATTGCATGCGGTATCTGAGGTGATTGACCAAGCAGTACCGTTAGAATTTGACAGCGTTCCTGTGCCGGTAGTCGCCGATGCCGTGGTGCCGGCTGCAAGGCCTGTCCATGCTGCAACCGTTCCAGTGTCTGCACTCGCTACAGCGGGAATGAGGCATAGCACCATTGCCAGCGACAATATCAATGCCAAGAATTTTCTCATGTGTTTTCCTCCTCTTATAAATGTGTATTAAGATACGGATTTATCTTATCATGAATTTGGCAATATTGCAAGATGTTTGTGAAAAAAAATGGAAATATTATGGAACAATTTACATAATCATTTTTATCTGCAAAGCGGTCAAAAACAAAGAATTTGTCTATTTGGGGTCTGACACCAAATAGACGAATTTGATATATAATCTGCTTGTTCATCTGTTGATATGGGACAGGATAACAGGCATGAACTACATCGCTGCGGTCCATGTTATGTTATATTTATGCCTGCCTTGCGTGCTTGAGAATGTTGAAGCTTTCGAGAAATATGATAGAGCTTGCCGTCCTTGATGAAGTTGGCTCCCGTTTGCTTGAACCAGAAGGACACCCCGTTTTTGCTGCATTGATCTCTAAGATGAAGTATCCACTCGTAGTCACACGGTCGGGCAAGCGGCCCACTCTCTCCGCCTGCAACCAACGATGAGATTCTGCCATCGAGCAAGTCGCCAAAGTCGATGCGCTCCAGAAGCGGTTCGCAGGCGATACCCTTGTTCTTGATGGGTGCGTCAAGCAAAATCGGCAATCGTATGTCGGCTCGCTTCTGATTCTCCATTGTGACAATGATGCGCACATTATCGTACCCCTCGCCCCAATCGGGCGGTATGCACTCGTAAAAGCGTTCGATGCGCTTGGTGATTATCGTAAACTTAACGTCCCTTCTCAGCGCAATCATTCGCCAAATCTCAGGACGCCACGAATCGGCTTGGGCTACAAAAAAGTCGGAGGTCATGCAGCAGAACAGGTGTTGTCCGCCCTCGATTTTGTATCCGCCGCCACGTCTGTGCTTGATGGGCAGGTCGAACATGGACGTTTTTTCCACAAGCGAAGCGTCCCTGCCAACTGAACCGTCACGGCGGTAAACATAGCAGTTTTTACAGCCCTCCGAATATTTCTTGCAGCCGTGCCACGGATTCCAAATTTCGTCCATACCCTCTCCTTTCCTTAATTATAGCATATTCCGCCGAAAGTTTACACTTATAACGAATCTCATTTATGGTTATTTTCAAAGTTGCATGTTATAATTTAGGCATGAAAAGAGTGTGTTTACTCATCGCCGTCCTGCTGCTGCTTGTAGGTTGCGGACAGGGCGAATCATCAAAAGATTCCTCGCTGTCGCCTAAATCCGATGAAAATGGAAAAAGTGCGACCGTGTCTTTTGCCAGCGATGCTACCGCTTCGCCATCACCTTTGCCTACCGCCGTTCCTACTCCTACGCCCATCTTCTCCGAGCCAAACGAGAAGGGGGATATTGAAATAAACGCCGATTTACTAAGCACCCTCCCTGCAACCACTTACACCGTCCCTGCTGATACAGTTATACTCATTTATCACACACATGCTGCCGAGGCGTACAGGCAGGAAGGAAAATATACCTACAAGGAGACGGAGCCTGATAGTTATCGAACGCTTGATGAATCAAAGAGCGTTATTGCAGTTGGCGAGGCTCTCAAAATCGAGCTTGAAGGCTACGGCTACACCGTCATTCATGATACGACCAATGTTGAAGCCCCCGAACTCACCAGCGCATACTCCCGTTCATGCGAGGTCATGCTCAGTCACCCCGAAGCCGACATATTTATTGACTTGCACCGCAACGCCGCCAACGTTATGTTCAAGAGCGATGATGTAGTAATTCTCAACGAGAAGCGTTGTGCAAAGATGTTTTTCGTTGTGGGAACGGGCATAGGCACCTACGAGGGCGAGTATGCTAAGACGCCGAATTGGAAAAGCAATTATCGGCTTGCGCTGTCTCTCACAGAGGAGCTTCGAGCGATAAGTCCCGAACTGGCGACCGATATTCGCACAAAGGTGGGACGCTACAATCAGCACGTTTCCGATATGTGTATTCTGCTGGAGCTTGGGCATAACGCCAACACGATGGACGATGTGTTAAACAGCGTTCCCTATTTTGCAAGTGCATTTTCAAAGGTGATATTACTCGATAAGGTCGAATCGGAGCCTTCGGTTAGTTAATCCTTTAGCTGCCAATCTATGGGCTGCTGTCCCGAACGGACAAGCAGCTCGTTTGTTTTGGAAAAATGCCTGCACCCAAAAAATCCGTTGTACGCAGACAGCGGTGACGGATGTGGACATTCGAGCTTTAGGTGAATGGGGTTTGTGATAATGCTCGCTTTATTGCGTGCGTTTGCACCCCAAAGCAGAAACACAACAGGTGTGTCCTTCTGGTTGAGTGCTGCAATTACCCTGTTGGTGAACTGCTCCCACCCCTTGCCCTTATGACTGTTGGGCGTATGCGCCCTGACCGTCAGAACAGCATTTAGGAGCAGCACGCCCTGCTGCGCCCACCATGTAAGATCTCCGTGATGCGGCTGAACAATTCCCAAGTCCGTCTTTTGCTCAAGATAGATATTTCTGAGCGAGGGCGGCGGCTCAATTCCCTTCTTGACAGAAAAGCTCAAGCCATGAGCCTGCTCTTCGCCGTGATAGGGGTCTTGCCCCAAAATGACTACCCGTGTATTTTCATAGCTTGAGAGCTTGAGTGCGTTGAAGATGTCGTGCATATCGGGATATATTGTCTGAGTTTTGTATTCGTTCACCAAAAAAGACCTCAATTCGAGGTAGTAGGGCTTATCAAATTCGCCCTTCAATATCAAATCCCAATCGTTGTTTAACTCCACCATGAATTGATTATACTACAACTAAAAAGTGTTGACAATCAACAAAATTGAGGATAAACTAAACATGCTTTTTTGAGCAAAATAATTATGTAGGAGAGAGAAAATGGACGCTGGCAGTAGTAATGGCACATTGGCAGTCCCTTTATGTAGGATAGCGCCCGTTTTGACGAGCCTTACATAGACTTCCGATGTGTCTGCTCCAAGAGTTTATTTGGAGGTGACACCCCATGGCAGATAAAAATTTTGATTTAGAAACAACGATTAGTGCGCTTGCTCGCAACAAGCGTTATGCGGCGTTGCGCGATGTTCTTGTCACAATGAACGCCGCCGATATTGCCGCGCTCTTTGCAGGATTAGAGCAGGAAGTTCTTCCCCTTTTGTTTCGCTTGCTCCCAAAGGAGCTTGCCGCCGAGACCTTTGTTGAGATGGATTCGGACGCACAGGAGCTTCTCATCACCGGCTTTTCGGACAGCGAGCTAAAGGAGGTCATTGACGAGCTTTACATCGATGATGCCGTTGATATTGTCGAGGAGATGCCTGCAAATGTCGTCAAGCGTATTTTGCAGCAGGCCGATGCGGAGACACGCAAGCAGATTAACGAAATTTTGAAATACCCAGAGGACAGCGCAGGCAGCATCATGACCACCGAGTTTGTGGAGCTGCGCCCTCACATGACCGTTGCGGACGCCATCAAGAGTATCCGCCGTTCGGGTATCGAGAAGGAGACCATCAACACCTGCTACATCACCATGCCCGACCGTACTCTCAGCGGACAGATAACCATTCGTGCCATCATCATTGCAGACGATGATGACCTGGTAGAGGATATAATGGAGCAGCACGTTATCTCCGTGTCCACTATGGACGACCAAGAGACTGTCGCCCAGATGTTTCAAAAGTACGATTTGCTCTCCCTGCCTGTTGTGGATAAGGAGAACCGCCTTGTGGGTATTGTCACCGTTGACGATGCTATCGATGTTTTGCAGGAGGAGACTACCGAGGACATTGAAAAGATGGCTGCTATCACGCCGTCTGACCGCCCCTACCTGAAAACAAGCGTTTGGTCAATCTATCTCCACCGTATTCCTTGGCTGCTTATTTTGATGATTTCCGCCACATTTACAGGCATGATAATCATGAGCTTTGAAAATGCGCTTGCCGCCACCGTTGCGCTCACCGCCTTTATTCCCATGCTCATGGACACGGGCGGCAACAGCGGCAGTCAAGCGTCCGTCACGATAATCCGCGGACTGGCTCTTCAGGAAATTGCTTTTAAGGATATATTCAAGGTCATCTTCAAAGAGGCTCGTGTATCATTGTTATGCGGCATCACGCTGGCAGCTGCGAATTTTCTAAAGCTGATGCTCATTGATAAAGTTTCTCTTGTGATTTCTCTGGTTGTGTGTGTCACGCTGGTGATTACCGTCTTTGTTGCAAAGATTATCGGCTGCACCCTGCCCATGCTTGCAAAAAAAATCGGCTTCGACCCGGCTGTAATGGCGAGTCCCTTCATTACCACACTCGTTGACGCAATATCTCTTTTGACCTACTTCTCGGTGGCGAGCTTTTTGCTGTGAAATAAACTATAATGTAAATTCTCTCTACTGTAATGCTTTTTCCAGCTTCTTTTTGACCCTCTGGATAGCATTGTCAATGGCTTTTGTGGGCTTGTCTATGCGCATGGCTATCTGCTGATATGACAAGCCCTCAAGATAGAGCCTAAGCACCGTGCGCTCAAGCTTGCTGAGAACGGAATTGATATGAACGCTGATATTTTCGAAGTTCTCTTGGCGAATAAACATCTCCTCAGGGTCTGATACTCCCAGATTGGCAATTAAATCCATGAGCGTCTTGTCGCTGTCGGTCTCCGAAATAGGGCTGTTAAGCGAAACATAGGTGTTGAGTGGCGAATGTTTTTTGCGGCTTGCACGCTTGATGGCGGTAATCATCTGCCTTGTGATGCACAGATCTGCAAAGCTGCGGAAGGATGCGTTCCTATCCGCACGATAATCGCAGACCGCCTTGTACAGACCTATCATGCCCTCTTGAACGAGGTCTTCATGGTCGGCTCCTATCAAGAAATAAGGGCGAACCTTGGCACGGACAATCTGCTTGTATCTTTGATATAAGCATTCCTCCGCAATTTGGTCGCCCTTTCGTATCAGCTCCAGTAATTCTTCGTCAGTTTTCTTCTCTAATTGCATCGTCCTGTCTATTCTTTTCAAACATCAAGATGGCCGCTGCAACCGCTGCGTTCAAAGAGTCGAGCTTTCCCTTTAAGGGAATGGACACCAGAAAATCGCAGTTATCCTTGACCAGCTTGCTAAGTCCGTCTCCTTCATTGCCAATGACCAGTGCCAACGCTCCGTTAAGTCCCTGCTGCTGCATGGGTCTGCCTGCCATATCTGCGCCTGCTACCCACAGCTTCGCCCTTTTTAGTTCTTCGATTGCACCGTTAATGTTCACAACTCGTGCGATGTGCATATGCGACGTTGCGCCTGCGCTCGCCTTGACCGTAGCTGCCGTAACCGATGCACTTCTGCGCTTGCCGATAATTACGCCATGCGCGCCGGCACATTCCGCACTTCGGATTATGGAGCCCAGATTATGCGGATCCTCAACGCCATCAAGTACGATTACAAACGGTTCCTCGTTCTTTTCCTTTGCATAACGTAGAATGTCGCCCACCGAACAGTACTCAACTCCTGCTGCATACGCAACAATCCCTTGGTGATTGGCTGTCTTGCCACCATGTCCAAAGGGCATACACACCTCATCGAGCTTGTGCTTATCCGTCTCACGAATGACCAGTTTTGAATCACGAGCCATGTTGACTATCTCGCGCAAAGAGCCGTCCATCTCCTTATTGACAAGTATATAGTCGATGCTGCGCTCGGACTTGATTGCCTCCTTGACTGCATTTCTGCCCAAAATGATGAACGGAAGCTCATCGGGATCGGCAACGGGCTTAACTTCTTCAACTTCCTTGATTGGCCTATCTATCTTGGGCGCACGCTTCTGGAATCCGTCACGCTTCTGATAGGGACGTGCATCGCCGTCACGCTTCTGATAGGGACGTGCATCGCCGTCACGCTTCTGATAGGGACGTGCATCGCCGTCACGCTTCTGATAGGGACGTGCATCGCCGTCACGCTTCTGATATGGACGTGCATCGCCGTCACGCTTTGGATAGCTTCGTCCTTCTCCGTCTTTCTTTTCATAGCCGTGACCGTTGTCGTCACGCTTGTTGTAACCGTTATAGGGTCTCTTCTGATAACTCATTCTTTTCCTCAATTCCAAATGCTCTTTGCATCAAATAGTTTAGTCTTTCATCCTCGCCGCCCAAATACAGATAGCCCAGCAAAGTCTCCAATCCCGTTGCATTATGGTAATCTGCCACGGTTGCATTCTTTGGTACGGTTCCGCTGTGTGCATTGCGTCCACGCTTAAACACGGCAAGCTCTGTCTCGGTCAGCATCGGTTCGATTCGAAAATATGCCTCTGCCTGTCCCTTAGCGCAAACCATGCTCGCACTTAAAAGATGCAGACGATGCACAGGGGCGTCCGTGGAATTGACAAGGTAGGTGCGTGTGAATAAATCATACACAGTATCGCCGATATACGCCAAAGATAGAGCTGCAAGCTGCGAGGGGTTTTGCGCTCTTTCTATGCCCAATGCGGTTGAGATGTCATTGCTTATGCTCATACGCAGTTACTATATATGGTTTTATCCAAATAAGCAAGTTTAATTTGTAAGTTCGTCCAAAATTTCAGTGGAATTTTCCTTTTCGGGGGTAGGTTCCGTGCAATAGCCGAATGTTCCGTCGCTCCTTCGGGCATATGATACATCGGTGTCGAGTGGGGGAACCTCCAACAAATCCACTATGTCCTTGTGCGCATTTGAAAGATACAGCTTCTCGCCACTCTTGCTCAATGAAAATCCCGTAATCAGCGTATCTGCGGTGGAATTGTCCGCATCTCCTGCAAAGTACACAATGAGATACTGCCCTGCGCCAATGGTGACATCGGGAAAAGTAAAAAGCTCACCGTTCTTT
Organism: Eubacteriales bacterium; assembly: GCA_028694155.1. Lineage (GTDB taxonomy): Bacteria > Bacillota > Clostridia > Christensenellales > CAG-138 > JAQUTY01. The sequence goes on along the minus strand of JAQUTY010000004.1, from coordinate 140,913 downwards.
GCATGGTTACTGATGCCATAGCCCAACAGCGAAATGTCTCTGTCCGAGCTATTAAATAGCTCTACCCAGTCGGGCGTGCCCAGTTCGTTCACCTCCAGCGTTCCGCTGTTGGAAAGCATAATCTCATTTATACACAGCCCGCCCTCATTCTCACCGGTGAGCAGCACATACACAAGCACTGCAACAAGCAGCAGCACCACAACGCCCAAAAACAACCAGTTGCGGTACTTTTCAAGCCTCATGCGTTTGGGCTTCTTATCTTCAAACAAAATAATTTCTTCCATAGGTTCATTATATCACATTTTTTGAAAACAACTTGAAAAAAACAAATCTTTCATTATTTTACCAAATATGATATAATTTCAATAATATTTTAAGTGAGGTGTGCATGGTGAAAAGGATATTTGTTGTGTTGCTTGTACTGTCAATGCTGCTTGGCTGTAAAGCAGCGGCTCCGGCAACAGTTGAACTCACCGCTGAGCCTACCTTGGAGCCAACAGCTATGCCCGTTGCCGAACCTACGCTTGAACCAATGCCCACGCCTCTAATTTTGGAGCAATGGTATCAGGAGCGCATCGACCAGCTTCTTATGTATGTTGAGCTGTACGGCGACTGTCAAAACGAGGTCGAGGTTCGCAAGCGTGTTGCAGGCATGTATGTCGATCCTGACCGCAAGATGATAGCCCTGACCTATGACGGTCACGTTTACGAGCCATACACGAGCCAAATACTAGATATTCTTTAGCAAAACAATGCACGAGCCACATTCTTTTTAGATATCACTGATTTTGAGAATCAGTTGCCAACGCTCAAGCGAATGCTGTCGCTGGGCTGCGAGATTGGCAACCACTCCAAGACCCACCCTAAGTTTAAGAACCTCACTACCGAACAAATGCGTGAGGAGATTACCTTCGGTGTGGAGCAGATGAAAACTCTGCTAAACTATGATGTGACGCTGTTCCGCCCGCCCTACGGCAGCTACAACGATGATGTCAAGACCGTATGCAGGGAGATGGGATTGAAGATTATCATGTGGTATCGCTCGTCCCACGACTCCCACGATGATTATAATGCGGATATGATTTATGATCGTGTGATGCTGGACGTGGACGAGGACGGACACAAGTTGGAAGGCTCGGTCATTCTGATGCACATGTCCGAGGAAAAAACCGTGACCGCATCCGCACGTTTCATACCCGATTTAATTTCTCAAGGCTACCAGCTGGTAACTGTGACCGAGATGTTCATGCTCTCGCTGGACGGTTTCAACCCCGGCGGAGTGTACAGATACAAATAAGCATCGGCTTTATTTTCATCAAAAACCAAAAATTCGTCTATTGGGGTCAGCCCCCAAATAGACGAATTTGATATATTATTTGAACTTTGCGTTAGGCTACGAGCGCCCAGATGATGGCTACCACTACGCCTAAAAGCATGAGCGCAGCCATCAGCAGGCATATAATTCTTGTCAAATTTTTCTTCATGCTCTGTCCTTATGCAACGCTGTCACGGAATGTACGATATGCCACATCAAAGCTGTCAAGCAAGCTCGTGTTGGGATATGTGACGTTTGCCATAAGCTCATCGGTCATGATGCCGGAGATGATGCTCGACTTGATGCCGGAAGCGTACTTCTCGTAGGGCACCTTGCCAGTCTGTCCATCAACACGCATAAAGATGTAGTAAGTGTGGTTGACGACCTCTGTTCCTTCGTCATCTGTGGTTGTAGTCTCGACATCGACCCAGTCCCATGCGCCAATCTCCATGTTGACTGCCTTATCATAAATCTGATTGTCGTCCTTCATGAAGCTGTCGTCCTTGCCGATTGCATAGCCTTCATCCAACTCCATGGTCTTTATGAATTCATCGGTGTTGATTTCTTTTCTCAGATACTGCTCAAAATCCTCACCTGCATTCAAGCCATTGATGATGGTGTCTCTGTCGGTCTCGTTATCGACCTTGATTGTGCGCACGAACACGAAGTCCTCGGGAATGACCAGATAGCGAATGCTGTAGTTTCCTGCCTGATAGCCGCTTTCATACAATGCGTAATCGCCAACCTGATAGTCGCTGAAGCTCTCCTCCACGATCTTGTCATACTCTGCCTTAATCTGATCCTCAGTATAGGGGCAGGTCTCCTCGCTCTGGTAATATGCGCTCACGTTGACAGAGCAATAATAGGCCTTCTGGCTGAACTCTGCCGCCTTCATGTATCCACTCTTGCTCATTCCCATGTCCACAAATTCATCCGTGAGATATTGGTTAATCTGAGCATCGGTGGGGTTGGCAACACCACGATTTTGGAGCGATGTTTTGATGGAGTTTTTGAGGCTGTCGATTGCCGCTTGACCTGCTGCATTGACATTTGCCTTTTGGTCTGCAGTCAGTTCAATTCCCAGCTCCTCTGCCTTGGCAATGAAGAGTACCTCCTGCGCACAGGCTTCAAGAGAAGCCTCGCGAAGCTGCAAGGAATTAGCCTCGGTTGGTGTGGTGGAAAAATATGTGTTGCCATATTGTGCATACTGAATCTGATAGGCTCCGAACTTGACCGTTCCCACGCCTGTGTCGATGACCGTCTTGTTGCGTTCAAACCAGTTATAGCCGTAAGCGTTCGGCTGAAGTGCAACAATCAAAAGGATGGCCATTACAATAACAATCGTCGCAATTACGGCTACGATTATTTTCTTTTTTGTCTGCTTTTTCATCTAATTTACTCCCTAGAATAATATCTAGTGGATTATATCACTTAGGTATCAAGTTGTCAATATACGCAAAAACGCCGTCATTCCGCCTGTTTTTCCCTTGTCACGGCGGTGCGAATAAAGCCTGTCGTCCTCCATGGTACACACGCCCATCAGCTCGATATTCTCTCTTTTTACACCCTGCTCCAAAAACTGCTCGGCGGCAACCTTCCATAGATCAATAGTGGGATTGCCCTTTTCGTTTGTACCACGAATGTTAATATTGGGATAGGCTTTTTCAAAGTCGGCAGCAACGTCCTCTCCCACTTCAAAGCACTTTGGACAAATTGACGGCCCTACCCCCACCAAAATATTTGTTGGATTGCTTCCGTACTCAGTCTTCATCATTTTTATTAGCTGGGAGCCAATTCGGTTCAATGCCCCACGCCAGCCTGCGTGTGCAAGCCCTATACATTTGTTGACCGAATCGTAGCAGTAAAATGCCATGCAGTCGGCATGTCCTGTCATCAACGTGACGTTTGGATCATTGGTCACCAACCCATCGCAGGCAGGCAATGATGGCAGCAGGTACCCCTTGCCGCAATCGTTTCTGTCAACCCGCAAAATGGTGGTGCCATGCTCGTAGGTGTCCATTACCATGCTTTGCAGCGGAATATTGGCAGCATCACAGAATATTTCATAGTTGCGAACCACCTTTTTTCTGTCCTCCGGACGGGTGAAGCTGAGATTGAGAGATGCAAAGCAGCCCTCGCTCACTCCCCCTGTGCGTGCCGAAAAGCCGTGGTCTATCCCTTTTTGCGCCGAAAACAGGGGGAGACGGTATATTCCAACCTCACCCACCTGCTCATATGTATAGCCAGTGTGAATACACTCCATTATTTCTCATCAAGCAGACGCTGGAGTTCCTGCATGAATGTCTGCGTGTCCTTAAATTCACGGTAGACGGAGGCAAAGCGCACATAGGCAACTTCGTCAACCTCCTTGAGCTTGCGCATGACCATCTCACCCAGCGCAACGGTGGATATTTCGGCATCGAGCGAGTTATTAACTTCACGGGATATTTCGTCAACCATTCTGTTCTGTGTTTCGGCAGAGATTGGTCGCTTCTCACATGCCTTTCTGACGCCGTTTCTGATTTTGTCAGGCTCAAACAGCTCTCGGCGGCCGTCACGCTTGACAACCATTATGGGGACTTCCTCAATCCTTTCAAATGTCGTAAATCTCCTTCCGCAACCGATGCACTCACGACGCCTTCTGATTGCGCTGCCGTCCTCGGACGGGCGACTGTCGATTACCTTGCTGTCAATGCTAGAGCAAAAACGACACTTCATAGAATTATCCTCCACATTGTGTTGTTGTGGGGAAGTCATACCCCCACATATAGCGATTATATCACAATTTTTAGGACAACTCCACTAAAATTACATCCTCCCCAAATTTTTTTATTCGGCAAAAGGGTATTACAATATTTTCGTTGCTCTTCAATATGCCAAGCATCCTGCTGCACCCTGGAACAATGATGGCAAGCACCGTGCCCGTACATACTTCCAGCTCTAAGTCGCAGATATGCCCCAGCTTTGCCCCGTCGCAAAGATTAACAACCTCCTTGCGTTTTAACTCACAGAACGTGCTTCGACTGTCCATAATGCCACCTCCTATTTGAAGAGTATGCAATCGTGCGGTAACAAATAACTGCTGACAATGGATTGAAAGCGTGGTATAATGAATGTTTGAAAGGAAGTAACGGACTATGAATTTTGAATTGATTAGCGCACAAGCGCGCGAAGCCTTTGAAATATTGATGGATACTGCAAAGCCTAAGGCGGGGCAGCTATTGGTTTTGGGATGCTCTACAAGTGAGATTATGGGTAAGCGCATCGGCTCTTGCTCCACAACGGAGGCTGCAAAGGCGGTCTATGGTGCTATTGCTCCGCTTGCTGCTGCTCGTGGGCTATGCTTTGCGGTTCAGGGCTGCGAACACATCAATCGCTCCCTCTGCGTCAGCAGCGGTACTATGGAGAAGTTTGAGTTGCAGCAGGTGTGGGTCAAACCGCATCTCCACGCCGGCGGTGCCTGCATAACCGAAGCATTCTGCAATATGCCCGATGCGGTAATGGTCGAGGATCTTCGTGCAAAAGCCACGCTCGCCATCGACATAGGCGACACCATTATTGGTATGCATCTCCACCCTGTTGCCGTTCCGGTACACAGCTCGCTTAGAAAAATCGGTGAGGCTAACCTCGTGCTTGCTTATTCACGCCCAAAATACGTCGGAGGCCCAAGGGCGGAATATTTGGAAATCGGAAATCCGCACAAGTAACCTACTTGTCAAACATAGCGCAAACAAACGGAAGGACTTTAATCACAAGCCCTTCCTATTATTATACTCTAAATTATTTTTGAATCTATGCTGATTGCTTACATTCTCTCCATAACCATGTCACGCAATGCAGCGGCGGCACCCTCGATGGCAAGGTCTTGTTTGACGGTCTTGTCACGGCTGATAAGCTCAAAGGCGTTGCGTGCAAGAGTCTTTGGGCTTATGATGACTCTAAGGGGTACGCCCAACAGGTCGGCGTCTGAGAACATGAATCCTGCCGAAACGGTACGGTCGTCAATTATCACCTCAACACCAAGTCTATTCAACTCGGAATACAGCGTCTCTGCTTTGTCCTTTACCTGAGGGTCATCTGCTCTAAGAGCGCAGATATGCACCTGCCACGGGGCAATCGCCATGGGCCATATCGGGCCGTAGTCGTCATGCTTGGCTTCGCATACGGACGCCATCAGCCTTCCCACGCCAATGCCATAGCAGCCCATGATGGGGTACTGACGAGAGCCATCGGCAGCATCGTACTGCATTCCCATGGCTTCAGTATATCTGGTACCGAGTTGGAAGATGTTTCCAACCTCGATTCCGTTTTTGATGGTGATGCTGTGTTTACCGCAGGAGGGGCAAACTCCGCCATCGGTCGCCTTGCCTACGTCAATAAAATCAACCTTGCCTATGTCACGGGTCAGGTTCAATCCCGTGCGATGGAAGCCGTCACGGTTGGCTCCGCAGACATAATTATTGCGGCTTTGCAGCGTCTTGTCAAACAGCACCGTCGCCTTAGTATGCAAATCCACAGGCCCGATGGAGCCGGCGCACAGGTCGCAAGCATCCAGCTCGACAGCAGGATGCACCTCTGCCTTTAAGTAATTGCGGAGCTTTGTTTCATTGACCTCAATGTCTCCACGAATGAACACCACAACATAGCTGTCGTCCTCGTTGCGCTGATAGACTACTGCCTTTAATAGCCTGTCCATACTCACGTTTAGGAAGGTTGCGACCTCCTCAATCGTCTTGTTTTGATATGTTTCAACCAGCTCAAGCGGCTTTTCCTCTGCGTCAAGATGCTCGTGTACGATACAATCGGCAGCCTCCATGTTGGCACGATAGCCGCACTGGGGGCAAATGACCAGCGTGTCCTCGCCAATTCCTGTAAGGAGCATAAACTCGTGGCTTATCTTGCCGCCCATCATGCCCGGATCGGACTTCACGGCAATGACCTCAGGAACACCGCAGCGTGCGAAAATGCGCTCGTAGGCCTTGTAGCACTGCTCATAATACTGCTGCAAATCCTCATATGAGGTGTGGAAGGAATAGGCGTCCTTCATGGTGAACTCACGAACTCGAATCAGTCCGCCACGGGCGCGCGGCTCGTCACGAAACTTGGTTTGAATCTGGTAGATCATGAAGGGAAACTTTTGATAGGTTCCGGCAACATTGGTTGCAAGCTGGACGGCTGCCTCCTCATGCGTCATGCCCAGCACCATATCTGCGCCGCTTCTGTCCTTAAAGCGCAAAAGCTCGCTTCCGATGCTGTCAAACCTTCCGCTTTGCTGCCAGATGGTTGCAGGCATTGCAACAGGGAACAGCACTTCCTGTCCACCGATTGCATCCATTTCCTCACGAAGAATGTTCTCAATCTTGCGTGCAATGCGCTTGGCAGGTGTGAACAGCGAATAAATGCCGTTGCCCACCTGTTTGATGTAACCGCCACGGGTCATCAAATTCTGACTCTCTATCTCAAAGGCACGCTCCTTGTAGCGTTCCCCCAGCAGTTGACTTACTCTCATAGTTCCTCCTAAAAATTGTGCTAAATTTGATTATATCATTCACTAATTATCTTTGCAATACACCCGTTCGTCTTTTCTTTGGTCGTGTGTAGGTTCTTCCATCATAATTTTGTACAGCCTTTGAGAACGCCTGTAAATGATTATAAACAGTATGGTGCATAGCAACGTTAAATAGCACAGCACGAACAGTCCTGTGAAGCCTTTTTCGGCGGCAACTATCCATATATGGGCAAAAAGGGCAAGATGCACACAAAAGAACAAAACAGCAAGGGTGAATATCAGCTTTGGATGGCGGTTAAATAATCGTCTCACTAAAAGCACCTGCAGATGGCAAGCGTCAACGCTTCCTCGTCCCTCATCGCTCCCTGCTTCAGTTTGATATCGACCTCGGCAAGCGACCTGACGGCGGCGCACAGCTTATTATAGTCCTGTTTGTTTGCATTTTTCAGTGCAATTTCCGCAGCCTTAGGGTTGCCGCCCAGCTGTTTTATGGCGTCCTTTTGCGGTGTCTTGGTGGCAAGAAGCTCCTTGGCATGGAGCATCAGCCTGAGCCTGCCCTCTAAAAAATAAGCAATCTGCAGCGCACTTTGACCATCCTGTATCATTTCCTTCATAAGTCTCAGCCCTGCTCGCTTGTTCCCTGCAAGAAGATAGTTGAGCAAATTAAACACATTATATTCAACCGATGGGGTCGCTGCTATTTTCAAAGCTGCCTCGGTGATGGTGTTACCCGTGCCAACATAGCCTGCCGCCTTTGAAAGCTCGTTTCTAAGCCTATATGCGTCCGTTCCCACCATCATTATTAGTTGTCTTGCAACCACTCTGTCAATGCTGCACCCCATAAGTGCGGACTCACGAAGCACCATTGAGATGGCTCTGTCCTCGGTGAGCTTAGGAAACTCAACAACTCTGTTCTGCTTGTCAAGCCTTGAATAGAGTGCCGTGGTGCTCTTCTCATCGCCACGGCGCACAAAAAGCAATATGGTCGAACTGGGCAAGGAATCCAGCTTATCTAGGCAGGCTTCCAGTTGTGTGGCGTCCCAATCTTTGACCATGACCAGCCGCTTCTCATCGAAAAAGGGAAGCTGGTCGCAGGCGGAAAGGAGCGACTGTGCTGTTGGCATCTTGAGCGTGTCCATGTTCAAATCACGAAAAGAAGGGTCGAGCACTTCCTTTATGCGCTCAACGGCTTCCTGCTTTGTAAGCTCCTCCGCTCCATGCAAAAGATATGCGCCATGCAGCTCACGCTGCTTGGTCGATTTGAAAAGCTCGCTCTCGTTCATATGCCTATTTTACGCTTTATCCGCATAGGTTGCAAATATTTTTTTCGTGCTTGCATTTTAGATTATCCTATGATATACTCTATCGGCTAACGGTCCTTCTTGCGTTTCAAAAAGGAACGCCAATAGACCATAAGGAGGTGAAAAACATGAATTCATACGAAGTATTGTACGTCATCACACCTGAACTTGATGAGGAAACCAATCAGTCTGTCCTCGATAAGTTTGCGGCAATCATTACCGACAACGGTGGTGAGATTGTGAAGACCGATGTTTGGGGCAAGCGCAAGCTGGCTTACACCATCGACTACAAGACCGAGGGTTATTATGTGCTCGTTGATTTTAACGCAGCATCTGAACTCCCCCGCGAATTGGAGCGTAACTTCAAGAATGATGAGCGCATTTTGCGCTACATGGTCACACGCAAGGAAGCATAATTACAAGCACGATAGTAAGGAGAAGCACGATGAACAAAATTACGTTAATTGGCAACCTAACTCATGACCCCGAAAGCAGAAGCACGCCCAACGGCGTGACCGTATGCTCATTTACAATCGCCGTCAATCGCAAATTTGCCCAGCAGGGCACCGAAAGACAGACCGATTTTTTCCGCATCAACGCTTGGCGTCAGCTGGGCGACAACTGCGCCAAGTATTTGGCAAAGGGCAGAAAGGTCGCTGTTGTGGGTGAATTGCAGGCAAGGCTATATGAAGCAAAAGACGGCTCGACTCGTATGTCTCTGGACGTGACAGCAGATGAAGTCGAATTTCTGACCCCCAAGGGGCAGGAAGAGGGCGGCTCGACCTACTCGGCACCGCGCACTCAGTCCAATCCTCAGGATTTGGCAGGCTTTACAGATATTTCGTCCGATGATATACCGTTCTAATAAATATTTTTTAGGAGGCTTGCACCATGGAAGATCGTAAAATGCGTCCCCGTTTGAAAAGAACAAGACGTAAAGTTTGCAAGTTCTGCGTTGATAAGGCTACAAGCATTGACTACAAGGACGTTAGGAAGCTTCAGGGCTTCGTAGCGGAGAGCGGCAAAATCATGCCCCGCCGTATGTCCGGTGTCTGCGCAAAGCATCAGCGTGATCTGGCAATCGCAATCAAGCGTGCAAGGGCAGTTGCACTTCTGCCCTTTGCAGCAGAGAGATAACAAACACCAACCAAAGACCGATTAGCACAAGACCGTTTCACCAATTATTAGTGAAACGGTCTTTTTTTGTCAGGCTAAATGCTTTTGAACAGGGCGAGGAACTGCTGGGGGGTGAGTGCCTCTGCTCGTATGGACGGTGAAATGTTCAGCTCCCTAAATGCCGCTTCTGCTCCGTCCATGCCTTTTAGGTTGTTATGGAGCGTCTTTCTGCGCATTCTCAGACACGTCTTGATAAACGAAACAAAGCCTGCAGGAATGTCACCCTTGCGATGCAGATATATCAGCGACGATGTAATCGGCGGCTCAGGATAATAGCACGATGGTGGAAGCGTGTCGAGCGTTTGTGCATCGAAAAAGAGCGAAGTAATTATTGCAATCACTCCATAGTTCTTGTTGGACGGCTTGGCAAAAAAGCGTTCTCCAGCCTCCTGCTGAACCATGTACAGATGATTTCGGGCAGGGGTGAGCAGGTATTTTTCGACCAGCGGAGTGGTTATGTAGTAGGGCAGATTGCCAGCAATAAACCACTCTTGGGTGATAAAATCCGTGTTTAGCTTCTGAGCGTCAGCACAAATTACCTCCGCCTTGGTTTCATTTTCGAGCCTTTTTGCAAGCTCGCCGTCCAGCTCGATTGCCATAACTGTGCTTGTTCGCTCCAAAAGAAGCTCCGTCAGCCCTCCCAAGCCTGCACCGATTTCCAAAACGGGTCTTTGTGAAAAGTCGAGGTTATCCAAAGATGCAATGAGCCTGGGAGCATCAATAAAGAAATTCTGCCCAAGAGCCTTGTTTGGACGCAATCTCTGTTCAAGAACATATTCCCTTGATGCACGGCGCAACATCAGTCACTCTCCTCGCTTAGATGTCCGTCGCTCATGCAGCGTTTAACGTCTGCCTTTGAAGCAAGCACATTGTCGTGCGTTACGATTATTACGCAGTAGTCAAGCTCATGCGCAAGCCCGATGAGAATATCGACAACGTTATCGCCGTTGTCAACGTCCAGATTTCCGGTAGGCTCATCGGCAAGAATAATCTTTGGATGTGTTGCAAGTGTTCTTGCAATGGCTACACGCTGCTGCTCGCCGCCTGAAAGCATGGACGGGAAACGCTTGAACTGACCCTTCTGCAGACCAACCTTGACGAGCATCTCCTCCGCCGTCTGGCGAGCATTCTTTGCCGATACGCCAAGAAGCTGCGCAGGATACATCACGTTTTCTTCCACCGTAAGAAGCGGAAACAGATTGTAGCTCTGATAGATAACTGATACGTCCTCCCTGCGGTAGCGGTCGAGTTCCATCTTCGATGTCGCCTTGCCCTGATAAAAGACCGCACCCTCCGTTGGCAGATCCAGCCCTGCAAGCATTGACAGCAGCGTGGTTTTGCCCGAGCCGCTTTTGCCCACAATGGCATACACCTTGCCGGTCTCAAAGGCCGTTGTTACGTTGTTGACCGCATGAACGGTCTGATACTTGTTGCGATAGGTGTAACTCACCGATTCCAGTTTGAGTATTTCCATATTAGCCTCCTTATTCCTTAGCTCCAAGAATGTCCAACACATGCAGACGGTTCATGACCTGCGCTGCGATGACGATACCGATTATGTAGCAAGCGGAGTATATTCCAAGCATCTCAAGCTGCAACAGACTGATGCTCCCAAAGATGAGATATACCGCCAAGACACCTGCTCCTAGCCCGATGAAGAACTCCAACGTCTGCTCCAAAGCAAACATGAAGAACGTTCTGGCTCGACCTGCGCCCATACTGCGCATCATAGCAAACTCCGCTCTGCGGCTCTTTGTCAATAGATTGGATATTACAAATCCGATGCCGATTGTCAATGCGTACATCACTATAAACAACGCCCACATATAGGATATGTTGCGGTTGAGATCCTGCACGGACTGAACAAGCTCTGTCTCGTTGACAACCATTGAGAGTCTGCGCCTTCCAAGCGTTCCTGTTGACGTGAGACCCTGCTCCTCCATCTCGTCTTTTAACTTCTCAAGATTCTCCGTATCCTTAAGAACGAGACTGACAGCATTATACTTATTGTAGTATGCAACTTTCATGTACAACGTGCCTGCGGCATAATAGCACTGCTCGTTGCCTTCCCACCTCACATCAATATCGAGCTGCGACTCGTCCTCGATTCCAAGCTTGCGCATTGCAAGCTGCAAGATATGCCACGACTCGAATACAACCTCCGAGTTTGCTACTGCATAACGGGAACTCAACGTGTTGATGGGGCAATAGATGGTATCTCTGCCAAGAATTGACGGATATGTACCCACAACCTTCATTCTGATTATCGACTCTGTAAGACCATATTCAGTCTCGGTCATGGCATCAATGGAAATCGTGTCGCCAAGCTCAATATCGAACTTTTGGAGCATATCGCTATTTACAAGGCACACATCCTCATCTGATGCGAAAACCGACTTGTCGTAGCCATCAATAAATTCAAATGCAACATCGCCCTCAAACATGAACTCGGAAGCGTAGTCAATGTCAGTCAAACCGATGACGGACGAGCCACGCAGCAAAGTCTCTTGGAAGGTTGCCTGTGCAAAGCTGCTCTCCGGCCACGGCAGCCACTCAACTATTTCGGTCTCGTTTCCGTCCTTGTCCACCGCCACGCCGAACAGGTAGTAGCGTGCAATCTGCGAATAGCAGGCTTTCTCAACAAACTCAGAATCGACAATGCCCTCCAAATCCGAATCCTGCAGAGCAAACCTATCCATAACCTTGCCTGTGTAGTTGCAAAGATATGCCGTCACGGGAATACGGTCGTAAACCGTGTCGAGCTGATGTTGATAGCTCTCCAAATTCGAGCAGAACAGTCCGATAAATGATGCAAGTACTATGGTTATCAACGGCACTACAAAGCTCTTGCCCCTGTTGCGGCGAACGTTTCTAAAAAGAGTTCGCCAGAAGAAGCCTAGGCGGTTGACCCCATGCTTTTTGTGCGTTACGCTGCCAAACGAGCTGGCGTTAAAATCGACCTTGATAGGTGCAGTGCTGAACGAAGCAGCGGTAGAAATGGAAGCCGTTTTCTTTTTCTTGGTTGGCTTGCCATTGACCCTGCGTTTCATTGCAAGTGCGGCAAACAGCAGCGAGCTTAACGAGCCAAATGCAATCACCAGTGCAAATGGCGGCAGCATGGTCAAGGGCGACGCCTTTGGTGCATCTGCCAATTCTATCAGCGGTCCGTTGGAGGCAATCGAGGAAAAGCGAATATCGGCGGAGGTGGACTCAATGGCCATGTTGTAGGCATACCCCGCAAGTTTATCAGTCAAAACCCAACCTGCAATGCTTCCAACCAGTGCAGCAACGGCAAGCAGGAACATTGACGATACCAAGAAATACTCAAGCGTGCGTCTCTTGCCCGTTCCCATAGACAGCATTATTTTGGAAGTGTCCCTCTGTCTTAGCACGAACAGATAGGCATACAGCAGCAACAGCGCTGTGGTGCAGCCGCTGCTGACAGAGGTGATGATGATAGCGGTCTTATTCATCGAGCTGATTGCGCTTGCCGCACGGGCATAGCCCTGATCGTAGACCGTAACACGCATGTTGCCCAATAGATACGGACTGATGCTTTTCAAATAAGAATCAACACCGTCATTTTGAAGCTTGACCTGACCGATGGTATAGTCTATACAGCTCTCAGGCATCCAGCTTTCGGCCTCGTTGGGAATGAAAATAGTGGTGTACAGCCCTGCCATGTTGGCAAATATGCCCTTGACGATGTAGTCCTTGCCTTGAAGATAGCCGTCCTCATACCAAAAGCTGGTTGATACGCTGCGTCCAAGCACCGAGCCATACAGCTCAAGCGGCAGCGCATCGCCTACGCTCAAGCCCATCCTGTCGGCAAGAAACTCGCTGATCAAGCAGACGCCTTTCTCTGAAGGCTTAAAAAACTCGCCGTCAACGATGTATGTCTCCTGCTGATAAAACTCGGCAGCATTGGGTACATCGTTTATGGCACGAACAGTAAGCTGGTTATTTAGAATCCCGTAAGTGCGCGCCATGTTGAAATATCTCTGGTAATTTGGATCTTCCTCATACTTGTCGTTGCCCGTAACGACCCAGATTGGACAGGCGGCAAGCTCCTTATAATCCTCAGGCACATTTAATTGGCAGGCAGACAGCAGAATCCATTGATAGCGGTTCTCGCCCTCGTACATTTTTCCGTGGATAAAGAACTCGTCACCCTTTTGGAACTGCTCATAGCTCATCGCTGGATACTCGCTAAGGTCAAGATAAACATATGCGCCCAAAGCGGCATTCCTACCGCCTGAAAATAGTGAATCCTGAACCATGCACCATGTTCCCATATCGGTCTTGTAGATGACCTTCAGCTTGAGGATATATGTCTCCTTGAACTCCTGAATGCCTCGTGTGCCTGTGACAAGCTCACTGGCCGTTGCGCCCAAAAGCATCTGTCTGTCATAGCTGATGACCTCGTCCTGCTCAAACAGGGGCGTGGAATCATAGCTCTCCAACTGCTCGACCATGTAGTCGTCAAATCTGGTGAGATCGGGATAATTCTCGCCGATATACTCTATGTTTGCAATCGTGTTATATCGCTCGTTGGCATCTGATGCCATGTTGCTTGAAGTTGAAAGAAGCCCAAGCCCAAGCCCCAAAAACGCAGTTGCAATAACCAACAGTACAAAGAAAAGAATGGTTTTTATGGGTGTGCGAAATACACTCTTTAATGCAATTTTTGTTATCATGCTTCCTCCTAGAGTTATGAAAATGCGTTGTATATGGCTTTGACAGCATCAACAAAATCCTGCTCCTCAACGCCAACAATAATGTTCATCTCTGAACTGCCTTGGTCAATTATTCGAACGTTGACATCTGCATCGGACAGCGCACGGAAGAGTTTGGCGGAAACGCCCTTGCTCCTAATCATGCCCCTGCCGACCGTTGCAATCAAAGCGATTCGGCTGGTAACCTCGATGGTGTTAGGCTCGCAATCACGACGTATCTCGGAGATAACGTTGTCCAGCTTGCCGCCAAGGAACTTATCATCTATGACCAGTGACATTGTATCAATGCCCGATGGACAATTCTCAAAGGAGATATTATTGTGGGACAATACGCGCAGCAATCTGTATCCGAAGCCGATCTCCTTGTGCATATTGTCCTTGGTAACAGTGATGATGGTAAAACCCGTCCTTCCTGAAATGCCGGTCAAAACACTGTCACGCCTAAAGTTTCTCAGGCTGCCATCGGGAACAATCTTTGTTCCGTCAATGGCAGGATTGTTAGTGTTTTTAATGTGTATAGGTATGCGTGCCTTTCTCACTGGGAAGATGGAATCCTCATGCAGAACGCTGGCACCCATGTAGCTAAGCTCACGAAGCTCGGAATAGGTCACCACCGAGATTATCTTTGGATTGGGTACAATGCGTGGGTCCGCCATCATAAAGCCGTCAACGTCCGTCCAGTTCTCATAAACATCGGCATGTACTTCTCTTGCAATGATAGCCCCAGTAATGTCCGAACCACCTCGTGAAAATGTTTTAATGCTGCCGTCACGCTTTCTGCCGTAGAACCCGGGTATCACAAGTCTGCTCTGACCCTCAAGCTTGTTGCACCACCGCTGTGTCGTCTCATCATCGTAGGTTCCGTCGTCGTGGAAGGCAATCAGCTCGGAAGGATCCAGAAAACCGAAATTCAGGTAGGACGAAAGCAGCAGCGCAGTCAAATACTCGCCTCTGCTTGCCGTATAGTCCATACTCGCTCCGCCATGGATTGCATTTGAAATGGCATTAAGCTCATTGTCCATTCCCACGTTTAGCCCAAGCTCACGTTCAATATCTAAAAAACGCTTTTTGATACGCTCAAATGGGGCGGTATAGTCTAAATTCTTTTGACGTCTGTCATAACAGGTCAAAAGCAAATCTGTGATTTTTTCATCGTTTTGCTCATTGCGACCGGGCGCGCTGACCACCACGAACAGACGGTCCTTATCCGCCTCTATAATGGCCTTTACCTTGTTAAAATGTGCGGCGTCTGCAAGTGAGCTGCCACCAAATTTTGTCGCAATTCTCAAAACAAATTCTTCCTTAATATTGCCTCAGTCGATTCTTCTGCACTCAAGATAGTAACGCTTTTCATTTGCCTCGCCCATGGAAAACGTCTTGCGTGGAAGCGCACCGTCAAACACAACGGTTGGGAACAGCTCGCTTTTCTCCATTGCAGGAAGCGTAAAGCCTATTGTTGTGTCGTTCTTCTTTGCCAACTCCTCAACAACGTCTGCTCCATGAATATAGTCAACCTCGGTGCCCTTTACTTCCTTTATCATGGCATCAATCGCATTTTGTAGCGTTCCCACAGCAAGCTGTGCCGTGGGCTGCTCAACGACAAATGCGCCCTTGGAACGGTTGGTAATGTAGGGAATTATATGAATGTCGCCGCCCTTTGCTTCAAGATTGGAGCCCTCAATGACGGTAACGTTGCCATTGAGCTCCTGCATTTTCTTTTGAAGCCAATCGACCGCTTCCTCGCTGTCCATTCCGAACACCACGCGATGAATAGGCTCAAACACGATACCTTCATCGTGAACATTCTCAATCTCGACCAAGCAGTAACGGGCAGGATGGTTCTCACGTTCGCTATCGGAAAGGGTCGCCTTTATCTTCTCCCAGTTTGCCTTAGCGGTGGCAAAGCTGTGATTGCCGTCTCCCATTGCAAACAGCAGCGGTGCATGGTCGCCATACTTCTGTTCAAACGCCGCCTTATCTGTCAGCGCAGTAAGCGCATCCAAAACAGCGGTGATGTCCTTATCGCTATCCATCAGCCACCCCGTGATGTGTCCGCCGTCCTGCATCAATTCGGTGTCGTACAGCTTTTTCATTTCCTGGCCGATATGCGGTTCGATTACTGTGCGCTTAGGATCGTCAATGAGCACAAGAATGTGCGGAAGCTCCATCGGTGCGCCCTCACGAATACGCAGGCGTGGGGGAATACGATCGACAATCGTCCCCTCCGTTGCACGAATGAGTGTGGTTGAGCCCTTTGAATAATCATATTGTTCGAGGTCTAACGCCAAAATGAGTCCATAGCGTGTATTTCCGGCAACGCTGCGCTTTACAAGCACGAAGCCCTGCGGAAGTGTGCGCACGATGCCCTCGTCCATGTAGCGTCGCATATTATCGCCAATGGTCTTAATCCTCTCCGTCTCGCCCTCCTTGCCCAAATAAGCCTCCGGCAAGAACAAATCCAGCGTAGTGGGTGCGTCCCCAATGTATTTGCGTGCTGCCGCCCAATACTCAGGCTGCGATGTAAACTGATCGCAAGCAACGACCGCCCACTTTGAAAAATCTGCATCCTCCTTGGGAAGCATCACGGACGGAACCAAAACGCCAACGGAATTACAATACTTTTGCATATTACTCTCCTCAAGCTCATATTTGAATTACAGTTATGCGAATTATAACACGAGGGAGAATGTTTGTCAAAACTTATATGAAACAGCAATGGTCTTCCAGTATAAACTTCATATTAGCTGCTGCCGGGTCTGCAATCGGGCTGGGAAACATATGGAAATTCCCCAAATATGCCTTTGAGGGCGGCGGCGGTGCATACATCTTGGTTTACCTGATAATCGTTGCAATCCTCGGTACGGCCGTTCTGCTTGCCGAATTTGCGCTGGGTCGTGCCACAGGTGAGAATATGCTGATGGCATTTCCCCGTGGCAGGGGGTGGATTGGCTATCTTGGCGTTGCTACCGCCTTTTTGGTCCTCTGTTACTATTTTCAAGCCGGCGGACGTGTGCTGCGATACCTTTGGGGCTATTTAAGCGATGCGGGCGGAATGTTTCTTGGCTCGGAACAGGTGTACCTAAAAATGACAGGCTTTCAGGGCTTTCCCTTCGAGGGCGCCGTTCTGTTTCCCCTTATATACATTCTGCTGAACGCATGGATAGTGCAGGGCGGCGTCCAAAGAGGGATAGAACGATTGAGCAGAATAGCCATGCCTGTGATGATTGTGCTGCTGGTCGTGCTGATGGTTCGTGCCCTCTCCATGGACGGAGCCTCGCGCGGCGTATCGTTTCTATTACATATAGATTTCTCCACACTCGGCTTTGACGGTCTAATTTCCGCACTTGGGCAAGCGTTCTTCTCGCTGTCCATTGGCATGTCGGTGATGGTTACCTATGGTTCAATGCTTGGGAGGAAAGAGCCTCTGTTCAAAAATGCCGTCTGGGTCTGTGCTTTGGATACTTTGACTGCGCTGATGGCAGGATTTATCCTAATTCCTGCCGTATTTGCGGTGGGCAGTAGTCCAAGCGGCGGAGACAGCTTTGCATTTGTAGAGATTACTGCCGTATTTGTGGGTATGCGTGGCGGTGCCTTTTTTGCGCTGCTGTTCTATGCGCTGCTGTTCTTTGCCGCCATTGTCTCATCTGTGTCAATTCTTGCAGGCGTTCTGTGCTGTATTGAGGACAGATGGGGAATTTCAAGAGGGCGTGCAACAGTCTGGGTCTGTGCCTTGGCTCTCGCACTTGGCGTTGTATACACCGCCGCTTCTTGGGGCGGCTGGTTGGAGATAATAACCGACAGGTGGCTTATGCCCATTGTTGCCCTGCTAACCTGTCTCTATGTGGGCTGGGAGTTCGACCAAAAGCGTCTGAGGCTTGAGCTTAGCGGCAGCGCAAAAGGGTTCAAGCTCTGGGGTTTTTTAATTCGTTTTGTTGCACCGCTTGCCATAGTTGCCATCCTCATTTTATCCCTATGGCAATAATTGCAAAGATGTGGTATAATGAATAAAAATCCCTCGGAGGAAGTCTATGAAAAAGACAGCGGCGACCATTATTTCTGCGGTCGCATCTTTCATATTGATATTGTGTATCGTTTTTACCAGCGTTCAACTGGTGATTAACGATGATGTCTTTATGGAAAATGAACTCAAAAAAACCGATACCGCTGCATCAATGGGTGTGTCCAGCTATGCCGTTCAAGTGCCGGCTCTCCACTCGCTGTTGGAATATATGCAGGGCAGGGCGGATTCCATCAATCCTGATGATTTAGTTTTGGTCAATGGCGAATATGTTCAAATGTTCGAACTTGAAATAGAGCAGGTTCATATGGAGGAGGTTCAAACCGTTTGGCTCGCCCTAGTAAACTATCGCAACATCGGACTTGCTCTCGCCTTTGTGCTGTTTGTCCTCTCCATCATCATCTGCGGCAAGGGTGCGCTTGGCGCAATTCTTCGTGGCTATTTGTTCGGGCTTGCAGGTTTTGCGCTGTTGGGTGCATTCGTAGGCACATGGGCTGCAGCAGACTTTGACGCATTCTGGGTGTTCTTCCACAGAACCATCTTCCCCGCAAGCAATAATTGGCTGCTGCCTGCCTCGTCACGCATGATACAGATGCTGCCAACTCAATTCTTCTCTGACGTGATTGTGCGTATCTGCATGTTTGCGGTTACCGCAATCGTGTTTATCGGGATAGTGGACGTTATCATTCTGCTTTTGGGTCGCAAGCGCAAGAGCAAGGAAGAAATAATCGAGGACGATTCCATTGAAATAATCGAGCCTGAAGGTCCCGATATTCTGGCGGTGTACAAAAATCTCAACCTCCCTGTATCTCAGCGTGACAAGGTTGACCAAAATAGCGATGCGACCGAGGAAGAATGAGCTATATAGATATTGCAAAAAAGAGATGTGCGCAGCTTCAATGTTCGGAGCATGTTACCATATTGTCCATCGAAACGTCCTGCGATGAAACCGCTGCTGCAATCGTGCGTGACGGTCGAGTGGTGCTTTCAAACTCAGTCTACACGCAGATACCCCTGCATCGCAAGTTCGGCGGTGTCGTTCCGGAGCTGGCATCACGAAACCATGTCGACCAGATTGCCATAGTCGTTGAGCAAGCGTTGGAGGACGCAAACCTTTGCTATGCGGACATTGATGCCATTGCAGTTACCTATGGCCCGGGGCTTGTGGGCGCACTTTTAGTGGGAGTGAGCTTTGCAAAGGCTCTCGCCCTTGCTCTAAATATTCAACTCATCGGCACTCATCATCTGATGGGGCATATCGCCGCAAATTATCTGACCTATCCGGATCTTGAGCCGCCGTTCTGCTGCCTTATAGCTTCGGGCGGTCACAGCGACATAGTGGAGGTCAAGGATTATGTGACCTTCGAACGTTTGGGCGGAACTAGGGACGATGCGGCAGGTGAGGCGTTTGACAAGGTTGCACGCATACTGGGGCTTCCCTATCCCGGTGGGCCTGAGCTTGAAAAGCTGGCAAAGCAAGGCGACCCCAAGGCTATCAAATTTCATTCTTCATTCAACGAGTCGGACGGCTATGATATGAGCTTTTCGGGCATAAAGACCGCTGTAATTAACCATGTCCACAACCATCCCCAAGTATCAAAGGCAGATGTTGCGGCAAGTTTTCAGTATTCCGTCAACACAATTCTTTCCGATAAGGCGGTTCACGCCGCAAAGCACACCCTTGCGCTTGCAGGTGGTGTATCTGCCAACCGCAACCTGCGTGATATGCTTCAAAGAAAGTGCGACAAAAAGGGGCTGCGTTTCTGCTGCCCCGACTTTCTATATTGCACGGACAATGCTTCCATGATTGGCTCGGCAGGCTATTATCTGCTCAAAGCTGGTCGCATCAGCGATCTTAATCTCAATGCCGTTCCGTATTTGGAGCTGTAACGCTCCTGTGCCTCGTTGATAGTGTCTCTTTGTTCTCGGTTAATCAACAATATGTACAACGTCCGAAAACGGCGTAAGCTCGCCGGGCTGCTGATTGAGGAGAAGCGCATTGACGGCTTGTGCTGCAGACGCCGCCGCCTGCTCCCAGTCAGCGGAAACATAGCCGATTAAAAATGGGCTTGTGATGTTCTGCGCTTCAAGAGAAAACACCTCGATTCTGTCGAGTCGTTGTGCGCTCTCAAGTGCCGCCGTTGCAGCCTTCGCCTGCGCTTGTGTCTCGCAAAGAATCCCATCGAGCATACCATCAGCATACTTGTCAAGCATATCGCTCATCCACTTATCTACTGTATTGTCGCCGCCATCATAGAAAACTCCCTTGACAAAAATCTTTCCTGCATCAACATTTGTGTTCCAAAGTGCTTTTAGTGCGCTCGTTTCAGAGGAAAAGAGTCCCAACAGGCGCACAGGCGTGTCGTGCGGAGGATAGCTTAGCAGTCCTTCGACAAGCTCATTTGTGCGGTCAGCTCCCTGATAGGGAACTGCGATTGCACCTGCTGCCACTACATTTTCGGTGGAGCAAACTATAACCTCGGCATTGGCATTGACTAGCTCCCCGGCTAAGTCCGCATATCCGCCCTGAAGCACGACAATAAGCCTGCCACCAGTTAAATCGTCCGCAGCATGTGTGGGTATTGCACCGCAGCTTGTCGCAATTTCCATGGCAAAATCGTCATTATCGCTCATCACCAACACCTGTGGTGCAGGCGTGGGTGTGGGTTGCTGCGTTGGTTGGGCAGTCGGCTCGTCCGTTGGTGCAAGCGTTGCAGGTACGATATTCATGGTGGTTTCGGGCGAAACTACGGATACGCCATTGTTCTTTGGCGTGCAACCCATTGTCAGTAATATTGATACTACAAGCAAAAATGCAATCAGATTTCTTTTCATATTCTCCTTACAGCTTGGCGACCTTGCTCAACAGCCTATTCTCTCCCACCAAAACCAGCACTTCGCCCTCGGAAAACACCGTGTCGGCAGACATGCTGATGATGATTTCTTCTCCCCTGCGGATGGCGAATACGGAAACGCCGTAATTCTTGCGAACATCGATTCCGCCAAGCGTCTTGCCTACCCATACCGAGGGAACTCGTATCTCATTGATACTATAATTCTCAGAAAGATTCAAATAATCCAAAACACTTTCCGAAACCAATGAATTGGCAAGTTTTTCTCCTGCATTGCGCTCAGGCTGTACCACCTGAGTTGCGCCAACCCTGAGCAGCAGCTTCTCTTGAAGGTCGTCCTGCGCCTTGCAGACTATCTCCTTTGCGCCGTGCTCCGCACACAGAACCGTGGCAAGCACCGATGACCTTAAATCATTGCCCACACCGATTATTATGGCGTCGAACTCCGACACTCCAAGACTGTTTACGACCGCTTCATTGGTCATATCGCATTGTGCAACGTTCATCAACTGGTCTTTTATCGCATTGACATTTGCAATGTTGCGGTCCACCGCCATAACCTGATGTCCCAGCTTAACAAGCGTCAGTGCAACTGCGCTTCCAAATTTGCCCAAGCCCACAATCAAAAAACTTTTTGCCATAAATGTAACTCCTTATCCAATAGGTATGTCTTCTTCGGGATAGCGCATCAGCACATCCTTCTTCTGCTTTGTAAACGACAGGGCGACCGTTATAAGTCCGACTCTGCCAAGGAACATCAATACTATAAGAACGAGCTTCGTCCCAACCGATGCAATCGCACTTAGCCCCACGGTGAGTCCCACGGTCGCAAGCGCACTTGTCAGCTCGAACAGGTTATTCAAAACTCCAAGCTGCATGGGGTTTGTTCGTTCAAAGATTGATACCAGTATCGTTGAAACGAACAGACTTCCCACCGCAAAAACCACCAGCGATAGTGCGCGCAGAATCAGCGCAGTTGAGAGCTTTCTCTTGCTTACGGTGACGTCCGACTTGTTTTGAAGCATTGCACGCACCGCCAGCAGCAGCACCACTAGAGTGGTTGTCTTTATGCCGCCAGCCGTACCTGCAGGAGAACCTCCAATGAGCATCCACACTATACAGATGAAACGAGACACCTCTGAGAGCGCATTTTGCGATACCGTTGAGAAACCTGCCGTTCTAAGGGTGACCGACTGAAAAAATCCTGCAAGAAACTTTTGGCTGGTGGGAAGTGCGGCATATGCGTTGTCCCACTCTAGGAACGTGAACAACGCCCACCCCAGCATTATCAGCACTGCCGTTGCGCAAACGACCATGCGTGTTCCCAAACGCCACTTCTTTGGCCGTGGTTGTCTAATTATTCCGCAGACCACCGCAAAGCCCAAGCCTCCGATGATGATGAGGGCGGCAAGAGTGAGATTTACAAGAACATCGCCCGTGTATAGCACCTCAAACGATGTGCCTGTGCCCATAACGTCAAAGCCTGCATTACAGAATGCCGAAATGCTGTGGAATATCGAATACCAGATGCCCTTTCCGACCCCGAATTGAGGAATAAACCTAATGGATAGCAGCAGCGCACCACTGACCTCGGTTATGGCGGTTACCTTGCCTGCCGTGATGGCTATGCGCCTAAGCCCGGTCATGCCGCTCTCGCCCAGTCCTTCCATCAGCGTCATGCGCTCGTACAGCGACACCTGCTTTCTTACCAGCGTGAACAGCGTTGCCGCCATTGTCATAAATCCTAGTCCGCCCACCTGTATCAAGCAGAGAATGACAACCTGACCAAACATGGTAAACTGCGTTCCCGTATCGGCAACAACCAGTCCTGTAACGCAGGTCGCACTCGTGGCGGTGAACAAAGCGTCCACAAAAGGCATTCCCACGCCGGACTTCGATGCTGCGGGTAAACACAATAAACCCGCACCAATCAAAATGATGACGAGAAATCCTAAAGGCAATATGCGAATGGGGCGAATACCCTTTAGCCGCTTGTTCATGGGTGCATTATACTATCAAATGGTTTGGCTTGCAAGCCCTCCAATTAAAACAGTCCTTTGATGAGAAAATATAGTATCGGAAGAAAGATTGCAAGAATGGAATTGAATACCTTGATTTTGGCTGCACCAATTAGATTGATGCCCACCCCTATGACTAAAATCGAACCCACCGCACCCATCTCAACTATCGTTTGGGGCGAAAGAACGGGGGCAATCAGTCCTGAAAGGAGTGCAATGCCCCCCTGATAAATCAAAACAGGAACGGCAGAAAGCAGCACGCCCATGCCAAGAGCTGCCGCAAATATCAATGCCGATACGCCGTCCATCACCGCCTTTGTTATAAGCAGGGTGCTGTCGCCATTGATGCCGTCATTCATCGCACCGGTGACAGCCATTGCTCCTGTTATAAACAGCAGCGTTGTGGTGACAAATCCCTCCGAAAAGCGATTGTCCCCCTTGCTGCCAATGAGTCTGTCCGTCAGCTTATGTATGCCCTTATCAATATCAATGAGCGAACCTATCACGGTTGCCACAACTATGGACAGCACCACCGCCAATACGTCCTGACTCTTGATGGCTCCAAGAATGCCGATGAATATTGTGACAAGTCCCAGTGCCTTCATCACGCCGTCCGTGACACGCTGGGGCAGTCCCCTCTTGATGAGAAGCCCCAAGGAGCCTCCCACCAAGATGGCCGCTGCATTTACAAAAGTACCTGTCATACTCTTTTTACACAGAGCGTGACGGTCTCTTTATTGATGTTCCATTCCTTCTCATAGCCGTCCAGCGTGTCCGATATAGCTTCGCCCAGCGTATCGCCCATTATTTCTTTGGCATAGCGGTTAAATATCTCTGCCACATGCTCCGAGCCGCAATACCCGATGGTGATGTGGTCTGCAACCTCAAAGCCTGCCTCCTTACGCATTGTTTGCAGCTTTGAGACAAGCTCCCTCACCATTCCCTCGTCAAGCAACTCGTCCGTGAGGTTTGTATCCAGCACAACGGTGAGTCCATTGTCCGTTTCGGACACGAAGCCTGCCCTCTGCTCTGCGCTGACAAGCACATCGTCTCTTTGTAGGGTGACCTCTGTTCCCTCAAGCTCGAAGGTATAGTCTCCGCCGCCGTTATGCGCCCTGACTATGGCATTGCCAACGTCGGGGTCGCTCTGCAAAAATGCGTTGAGCTTGGGCAGCAGCTTGCCGTAGCGTGGGCCCAGTGTCTTGAGCTGTGGCTTGCAGCGGTAGCTGAGGAATGAGGAAGCATCACTGACGAACTCCACGCTCCTAACGTTCAGCTCCTCCTCAATTATCTCTACATAGCGTTTGTCAAGCGGTTCGCCCTGAACGTACATGGTGCTAAGCGGCTGGCGAATCTTCATGCTTGCGTTGTTTCTCGCGCTTCTGCCTAGGGTGACAAGCTCCAAAACACGTTCCATGTTCGTCTCAAGCTCGCTGTCAATGCGCTTTTCATCAGCAACGGGAAAATCGCAAAGATGTATGCTAAGCGGTGCGGTACTATCTACCGAACGCACCATATTCTGATATATTTCCTCGCTCATAAACGGTACAAACGGAGCGCACAGCAAGGACAGCTTATCAAGCACGGTGTACAGCGTCATGTAGGCGGCTTCCTTGTCCGCCGTCATCTCACTGCCCCAATAACGGTCACGGCAGCGGCGCACATACCAGTTGGAAAGCTCATCGGTAAACCTGCCTATCTCTCTGCCTGCCTCGGTGATGCGCAAAGAATCAAGGTTGGCATCGACCACCTTTATAAGCGTGTTGAGCCTTGACAGCACCCATTTATCCATCGCCGACAGGTTTGCGTCCACAAGCTGATGCTCTGTGGGATTAAACTTATCAATCTCGGCGTAGAGAATATAGAAGGCGTAGGTATTCCACAGTGTTCCCATGAACTTTCTTTGATACTCGGACACGCTCTCGCCCGAAAAACGAGAAGGCAGCCACGGCATCGACCCTGTATAGAAGTACCAACGGACAGCATCTGCGCCCTGCTTGTCAAGAACCTCCCACGGATTGACTACATTGCCAAGATGCTTGGACATTTTCTTGCCGTCCATATCGCAAACAAGTCCCAGCACTACACAATTTTCAAACGGAGCCTTATCAAACAGGCAGGTAGCTATCGCCAAAAGGGTGTAGAACCAGCCTCTTGTCTGATCGACCGCCTCGGATATGAATGCCGCAGGGTACCTGCGCTCGAACTCCTCCTTGTTTTCAAACGGATAGTGCCATTGCGCAAAGGGCATCGAACCGCTGTCGAACCAGCAATCAATGACCACTGGCTCACGCTTCATGGGCTTGCCGCACACGGGACAGATTACGTTCACCCTGTCAATGTAGGGCTTGTGCAGCTCGATATCATCGGGACAGTTGTCGCTCATCTGCCTCAGCTCCGCCTTAGAGCCTATTACATGAACATGTCCGCATTCGCACGTCCAAACGGGAAGCGGCGTTCCCCAATAACGCTCACGGGAGATACCCCAGTCGATAACGTTATCTATAAAGTTGCCCATTCTGCCCTCTTTGATTGTCTCGGGCACCCAGTTGACACTGCGATTGAACGCCATCAGCTTATCCTTTACAGCGGTCATCTTTATAAACCAGCTCTCGCGTGCATAGTAGATTAAGGGTGTGTCGCAACGCCAGCAGAACGGGTAGTTATGCGTAAACTTAGGCGCAGAAAACAACTTGCCGCTTGACCTTAAATCATCCAAAATGAGCTTGTCGGCATCCTTTACGAATGCACCGTCCCAAGGCGTTCCTCCGCTTATATGACCCGATGCGTTCACAAACTGCAAAAACGGAAGCTCCCACACCTTGCCAACACGGTTGTCGTCCTCGCCAAATGCCGGCGCAATATGAACAACGCCTGTGCCATCGCTCAGGGTGACATAATCATCGGCGACCACACGGTAGCCCTTCTTTGTGCCAAACTTCACGGGCAGCTCAAACAGTGGCTCGTATTCCGTGCCAACAAGCGTCTCGCCCTTGAAGCTGTCCAAAGTTTCAACTCCCTCACCAAGCACCTTTTCTACAAGTGCCTCGGCAAGAATGTAAACGTCCTCGCCCTTTTTCACCTTTACATAGGTTTCGTTGGCGTTGACGCACAGCGCAACGTTGGACGGCAGCGTCCAAGGCGTGGTCGTCCATGCCAGAATCGCTGTACCCGAACCGTCCTTGAGATAGAACTTTGCTATTGCGGACGTCTCCTCAACGTCCTTGTAGCCCTGTGCGACCTCGTGCGAAGCAAGTGCCGTTCCGCAGCGTGGGCAATATGGCACAATCTTGTAGCCCTTATACAGCAAGCCCTTGTCATAGATGGTTTTAAGCGCCCACCAAACGGACTCGATATAGTTGTCATCGTAGGTGACGTAGGGCTTTTTCATGTCTGCCCAATAGCCGACACGCTCGGACATATCCTCCCACTCGCCCTCGTACTTCCAAACGGAATCCTTGCACTTTTTGATGAACGGCTCAACTCCGTATGCCTCGATTTGCTCCTTGCCGTCCAAGCCCAACTGCTTTTCGACCTCCAGCTCCACGGGCAGTCCATGAGTGTCCCAGCCTGCCTTGCGCAGAACATCGTAGCCCTTCATGGTCTTGTAACGAGGAATGATGTCCTTGATACTTCTGGTCAGCACATGCCCGATATGGGGCTTGCCGTTCGCCGTTGGCGGCCCGTCAAAAAAGGTGTAAGCAGGACGACCCTTTCTAAGCTCAACGCTCTTTTCAAAAACCTCATTCTGCTTCCAGAACTCAAGCGTCTCTTTCTCACGCTCGACAAACTTCATGTCTGTTGCTACTTTATTATACATAGTCATTCCTCCAAAAAAATAATCGCCCTCAGAAAAACTAAGGACGAAGAACTTACTCTCCGTGGTACCACCTTCATTGGCAAACGCCCACTCATTGCTCCTTAACGCGGAAAACGGAGAAGCCTACGTCTGTTCAGCCCCTCTGCTCACGGGTGATTTGTCCCTGATTGCAACATACCGCCTTGCACCCTATGCGGCTCGCTTACTGTGCGCACAAGTCCCGTCCCGATCAACGCCTATATTATTTTACCCGTAAATCGCATTTAAGTCAACTATTGTTTTTGCTGCTGTTCTTTGATATGAATATACCTCGTTATTTTCTTGAGCGTCCCCTGTTGCGGCGCTGTGAACCGACAGTTCCGGGGCGTGCTTTTTTGCGTGGTGTGACCGACTCGCCCATGAGCTGCTTGATATCGTCACGCAGCTTTGCCGCAGTCTCAAACTCAAGCTCCCGTGCCGCCTGCTGCATCTGCTCCTGCAAAACGGCAATGCGCTCCTCCCTCTCCTTGGGAGTGTAGCTGACCTGTTCACGCTCGGCAGCATGGGTGATGACCAGCGCATCACGCACCTGTTTTACTATGCTCTTGGGCGTTATGTTATGCTCGATATTGTACGCCTGTTGAATGTTTCTTCTGCGCTGTGTCTCGTCCATCGCCTTTCTCATCGACTCGGTGACCGAATCGGCATAGAGAATGACCCTGCCATCGACGTTGCGTGCGGCTCTGCCAATGGTCTGAATCAGACTCGTCTCGGAACGCAAAAAGCCCTCCTTGTCGGCGTCCAAAATGGCGACAAGCCCAACCTCGGGAAGGTCCAAGCCCTCCCTCAAAAGGTTGATTCCCACCAAAACATCGAACTCGCCCAAGCGCAAATCACGAATTATCTCCATTCTGTCGAGCGTGTCAATGTCGCTGTGCATATAGCGGACGTTGACGCCAAGCCCATC
Organism: Eubacteriales bacterium; assembly: GCA_028694155.1. Taxonomy (GTDB): domain Bacteria; phylum Bacillota; class Clostridia; order Christensenellales; family CAG-138; genus JAQUTY01. Next base: position 113,222 of record JAQUTY010000004.1, on the reverse strand, counting down.
AAAATATTCGGTCAGGTTCTCCGCCATTCGCTTTGTGAGCGTTGTCACTAGCGTGCGGTAGCCCTTGGCAGTCTGCTGATAAACCTCCTTTAGAAGGTCATCGACCTGTCCCAGCGCAGGCTTTACAACAACCTCGGGGTCAATCAGTCCTGTGGGGCGGATAATCTGCTCTGCTATCGTGGTGGCTCGACTCAGCTCATATTTGGCCGGAGTTGCCGAAACGGTTATCATCTGCGGAATACGCTCCAAAAACTCATCGAATGTAAGCGGACGGTTGTCACGGGCAGAGGGCAGACGAAAACCGTATTCAATCAGGCTGTCCTTTCTTGCTCGGTCGCCACGGTACATCGCACCAACCTGTGAGAGTGTAACATGGCTTTCATCAACAATAAGAAGAAAATCCTTGGGGAAATAGTCAATAAGCGTGTAGGGCGGTTCGCCCTCCTTGCGTCCGTCAAAGTAGCGAGAGTAGTTCTCTATGCCGCTGCAGAACCCAATCTCCTGCATCATCTCCATATCATGTATGACTCTTTCGGAAATTCTCTGTTCCTCAATGAGCTGCCCGTTGTCATGGAACCAGCGTGCTTGAGCCTCCATATCCGCCTCTATCACCTTCATTGCGTCCTGCATCTTGTCCTGACCTGTTGCATAGTGCGTAGCAGGAAAGATTACCGCATGGTCCAGATACCCCGTGACCTCGCCCTTTAGCGGATCAATCTGACAAATCTTTTCAATCTGATCGCCAAAGAACATCAATCGAATTGCCTTGTCCGACTGATTGGACGGAAAAATGTCAAGCGTATCCCCACGAGCACGGAAGGTTCCGCGCGCAAAATCCATGTCGTTGCGCTTGTACTGCGTTTCAACCAGTCGTTGCATCAGCTCCCTTGGCTCAACCGTTGCTCCCTTTCGCAATGAAATCGCCAGCTTGAGATACTCTGTTGGGTCGCCCAATGCGTAGATGCAGCTAACTGACGCCACAACGATGACGTCACGGCGTTCGTTTAGGGCGCAGGTGGCAGAATGGCGAAGCTTATCAATCTCCTCATTTACATCGATTGTCTTTTCGATGTATGTGTCGGACGAGGGAATGTACGCCTCCGGCTGATAATAGTCGTAGTAGGATACAAAGTATTCAACTGCGCTGTGGGGGAAAAACTCCTTTAGCTCCGAACAGAGCTGCGCCGCCAGCGTTTTGTTGTGCGCCAATACGAGGGTCGGCTTTTGAACGCCTTCAATGACCTTCGCCATGGTGAAGGTCTTTCCGCTGCCGGTTACACCCAAAAGCACCTGCAGCTTTTCATTGTTTTTTACTCCCTTTATGAGTGCATCGATAGCCTGTGGCTGATCGCCCTGTGGTTCAAAGGGAGATACTACTGTAAATTTATTCATCAGTCCATTATTCCATATATCGCATGATAGGGATTGTCTGGATCGGGATCGGTGGGATCCCAACCCATATCCTGACCGGTCATATATGGCTCCTCGTAGATTATTGCAGGCGGCTTACCCACAATCGGGCCGTCCCAATCGCCAATGCGAACCTCCGTTTTAACACCGCAGTTGTCATATATCCACTTTGCATCAATTACGGCAAGCCGCACGCATCCGCCCGATGCAGGCTGACCCAGCATCTCATATTGGCTGAGCTTGACCATGGTCTTACCCACGTCAACATCTCGTCCGGCTGCTTCCCAAATGGGCGTTGAGTGGAACAGATAATTGGTAGTAATGCGGCTTGCATACTGACCGTACCAGTAGTCCCCCTCTTTAAGCCCCAGCTTCTTGTATCGGTAAATCTCTGGAATCCGATAGGTTCCACGAGGCGTTGGATAATACTTGTCGCTGCGTCCGGTCGAGCAAATCATCGCTCGCTGTTCGACCCACTGTCCGTTCTCTGCTTTATAGGCTACCACCGACTGCGTATTGATGTACACAATAAGGAGCATCTTGCCATCCTGCTCAGGCTCGTCCTCCGGATAGTAGGACGGAATGACGACATCGCCCTCAAACGCAAGTGCGCCCGCTATCATCTCGCCGTTTTCATGTGCAGGATAAAAGGCAGGTTCCATATTTTCAAACGAGCCGTAAACGATATACTCATCGCCATATTTATACAGACCGACCTGTTCCATCTTTACAAAGGACTTATCGGTTCGAACGCCCTCCTCAAGTTGGCAGGGAACGCATTGACCAAGTGGCTCGCTCTCAATGTCAACACTCGCCTCGCCTTTTATCAGCTCGACTTGACCGTCCTCACCCGTCATTGCAGGGTACAGACCGCAGGCCGTCTCGAAAATATCTCCATCATGATAGATATAGTAGCCGGCATAAACACGGGATTGCACCTGTCCTTGGGTATCGGTAAAGCTGTAAATCGTGCTGTCTCCCACCGTCACGGAAGTATAGCAGGCGTTGGGCAGATAGTCGTCGGGCTGCGTCAAAATCGTTGGCTCACTCTGTGTCACAATCGGTTCGGGCGTGCTGATTGTGACCGTCACAGGCTCCTGCGTAGGCTCAGGTGTAGCTGCTGCGACAGGCTCTTGCGTAGGCTCCATCGAGCTTACAACCGCTGCAGGCTCGCTTCCGCACGAGCACACGCACAGCGCAACCATAAATAAAACTATGAGATAAACCTTCTTCATTATCTTGCCTCAACTACGTTTCTTTCTTAGTATCAGTACCACTAGTCCCATTATGCAGAGCACCATCGCCAAAGCTGCCGCAATGAGAATTGCCGGCAATGCGGAGCTGTCGCTTTCTTGCTGTTCAGCGGTTACAGGTGCGCTCGTTGGCGTTGCGAAAGGCTCAAGCGTTGGGCTTGCCGTAGGCGTGGGTATGGCGGTAGGCTCCAAAGTGGGCACGAACTCCGCCACGGCTCGTGTTGCCACCAGTTCGCCAGAAAATATCGTGCGTCCGTCAAGCGAGCAATCGACCCAGCCAAGGCTCTGCCCCTTTTCAACGGGTGCGGCAATGTTATTGTCGAGGGTGACAGTATAACTAGGCTCTATGCTGCCCAATTTTACCCCATCGATTATATCATTGCCCAAATAAACGGTTTGCCCTGCAAAATCGCCCCTAAGCTCAAGTGCGCCCTCACCTTCGGCACAGTTTGAAACTGCATCAAGCTCGGTCGAATAATCGAGTCCGAGGTCGGAAGCGGACACGGTGGAGTAGCAATTTTCGTAAACCTGTTCAAACAGGTACTTTGAATCTTCAAATGTAATCTGTAATCTTTTGGTGATGTCTCCGCCCTCAGTTAGCCCAAACATACAGCAAACCAGAGTGACGCCATCTCGCTTTGCCATTGTCACAAGGCATTTGCCCTGTGAGGCTGACGAGCCTGTTTTTCCGCCAATGGCATACTCGTAATAGTAACGCTCCGCACCCGTACCCAAAAGCCAGTTTGATGAGTGAAGCTCTATTTTGCTCTTGCGCACATCATTTGCAGGGACGGTGTAGTCAATCGTGCCTGTAATTTCTAGAAATGTTTCATTCCCTATGGCATAGGACGCAAGAATCGCCATGTCGGCGGCAGTTGTGTACTGCTCTGTCGTATGGACTCCGTGCGGATTAACAAAATGACTGTTCTTCATTCCAAGCTGGGCGGCTCGTTCGTTCATAAGAACAGCAAATTCTACAACGCTGCCGCCGATATGCTCCGCAAGAGCGATTGCCGCATCATTTCCCGAAGCGAGCATCATTCCGTACAGCAAGTCCCGGACAATAATCCTCTCACCGCTTTTAAGCCCCATCAGCGAATGCGTTTCGGGCAGGGACGCTGCATTCTTTGATACCGTCACCGTTTCGTTTAGGTCGCAGGTTTCAATGGCAATCAGGCAGGTCAAAATCTTTATTGTGCTGGAAGGATAGGCGGTTGCATCTGCGTTTTTGCAATAGAACGCATGGGTGGGGTCGGAGGCGTCAACTATCGTAAAGTATGGTGCCATGACCTGGGACACCACATCGGTCTGAGCATGTGCAAATATGGGCGCAAGCAAAAGCAGCGCACATAGCAAGCAAAGCATCGACCGTTTCATTTTCAGACCTCGTATACTACTGTTTTGCCGTCAGCACGGCGTGGATAGATGAAATCGCGACATTCTAGGTGCAGCGGCGCAGTGTCGTATGCTATCATGGCATCGTAATCAACAAAGTCGATAGTCAGCGCAAGGTCATAGCAGCGTGCCGCATTATCCCAAACATTCTTGCCCGTTTCCATGCCAAGCATACCATCAATTTTGCCCTCCATGGTGTGCAGCTTGTCTGCAACGGCATCGGCATCGGCAGGATTATTGAGCTTGAAAAGGCAGATGTATCTAATCATGTCAGTCCTCAAAATCTACCGTCTTGGAGGCAAGACGATGTGCATGGATATACTTGCGCACCTCGGCATGGTCGGAATGCTTGTCATATATCTCCAAATCTTCCCTGTTGCGGAAGGTGACAATCAAAGCCATATCATAGCTGCGCTCGGAGCGCATGAAGTCCACCCCCGTCTGCAATGTGCAAATCTGCGGAATCTTATCTTTAAGACCCTGCAGCAGCTTGCAAATTATCGGAGCGTGAACTTCAGGCTCTTGAAGTTGAAACAAAACGATGTGGGTTATCATTTAGCCAACAATGGTCGTGCCTGCCTTGCCGCTTAGGGCATCGACAGCCTTGTCCAACGAGGTGATGATGGCTCTTCTGCCTGCCTTGCTGCGAGCAAACATACAGGCTGCCTGAATCTTGGGCAGCATTGAACCGGGTGCAAAATGCCCCTGTGCGATATACTCCTCCGCCTCTTGAACGCTGATTGTGGAAAGACGCTTCTCATCGGGCTTATTGTAGTTGAGGCAGACCTGCTCGACTGCTGTTAAAATGAGCAGAGCGTCCGCATCGACATCCTCACTCAAACGCTCGGACGCTAAATCCTTATCGATAACGGCTGCTGTTCCCTCAAGGTCGCCGCTTGCACTCTTCAATACAGGGATTCCGCCGCCGCCCACCGTGATGACGACAAAGCCGTCGTTAATCATTGCCTGTACTACCGGCAGCTCAACAATCTCAACCGGCATGGGACTTGCAACGACTCTGCGCCAACCGCGTCCTGCGTCCTCCTTGACCGAGTATCCCTTCTCCGCCTGCAAACGCTTTGCGTCCTCCTCAGAGTAGAACGGGCCGATGGGCTTTGAGGGGTTCTCAAACGCCTTGTCATTCTTATCGACCACGACCTGAGTTACGATGGTGGCAACTGGGGTGTTGTTGTTGCGCTTGCGAAGCGACTTTCTAAGACCCTGCTGCATATGATATCCGATCATGCCCTGACTCATGGCTCCGCACACGTCAAAGGGCATGGCAGGTGTAACGTTGACGGAGTTCTCATTCTGAAGAACAATCCTGCCGACCTGCGGCCCGTTTCCGTGTGCCAAAATGACCTTGTAGCCTTTTTCGATGATGTCTGCGATGTATTCGCTGGTCTTTTCGACCACTGCCAACTGTGCCTCGGCAGTAGCAGGTCCCTTACCTTCTTGCAGAGCGTTTCCGCCCAGAGCGATAACCAATTTTTCCATATAATCCTCCATTATTCGGCGCATCTTTTCTCGCGCCTTACTTTTCTATTATAAGTAGCATTTTGAAAGTTGTCAATCGAATAAAGCGCATTTTGAAGCTCCCTACTGTTTCAAAATGCGCCTGCTAGGGAAATGTGATGGTAATGGTGGTTCCAATACCTACGCTGCTTTCCAGTTCAAGATTTGCGTGGTGCTGTTCGCAGATGTGCTTGACGATGGCAAGCCCAAGTCCTGTGCCGCCCGTCTCTTTGCTGCGGCTCTTGTCAACACGATAAAAGCGTTCGAATATGTGCTGCTGATGCTTCTTGGCTATTCCTATGCCTGTGTCGCGAATTTTAATGGTCTTATCCGTCACTCGCAGCTTGACCCACCCGTTATCCCGATTATATCGAATGGAATTGTCCAGCAGATTATAAATCAGCTCCTGAAGGAGACTTCGATTGCCCACAACAACGGTTTTGTCGCCAAAGAGCTGCACCGTTACTCCCCTAAGTATGGCTGTGGGTTTGAGTATCTCCACACATTCCTCGGCAACTGCAAACAAATCGGTCGGTTCGCTATGCTGACTGCGTCCCACCTCGTCAAGCTCTGACAGCTTGATAATATCCGAGATGAGCGAAAGCATACGGTTCGATTCCGACTGTATGCGTGACGCAAACCTGACAATATCCTCCTCGTGCGCAATTCCTGTGGCAATCATCTCCGCATAGCCCGAAATGGACGTTAGCGGCGTTTTCAGCTCGTGGCTGACGTTTGCCGTGAACTCACGCCGAATGCGCTCCGCCCTCTGCTTTTGACCTATGTCGCTGAGCATGAGCATGGCTCCAAGGCGCAGACCGTCCTGCATCAAGTCCTGATATGTTACCTGAAGCGTGCCCGAATGATAGTTTATGTTGAGCTTGTCTCCACTCCTTGCGTCCGACAAAAACGGCACAAGGTTGGGCACGTCCAATTCGGACAATACGATTCCAACAGGACAAAAATCTATTCCCAGCATCTTTTGTGCAACAGCGTTGCAATAGGTCACACTACCTTCCAAATCAATGGCTACTATGCCGTCCAAAAGGTTGTCCATCATCTGCTTGTACAGAAAAATCGAAGGCTTATTCTCCAAGCTTATACCCCACATTTCTGACCGTGGTTATATACTCTCCGCACTTGTGCAGCTTCTTTCTGAGTGTTTTTATGTGCATATCAACGGTGCGGCTCTCGCCAGCAAAAGCAAACCCCCAGACCTCTCCCATCAGCGTTTCACGGCTTAATACCACGCCTTGATGCTTCATCAGATAGCTGAGCAAGGCAAATTCTTTATAAGTCAACTCGACAGAATCGCCATTGACGGATAGAATATGCTTCTCCACATTCATCGACAGCTCCCTATACTCGATTATTCTGCTCTCGGTGCTTGCGGCTCTGCGCAATAACGCCTTGATACGGGAAACAAGCTCAAGTATTCCAAAGGGCTTTGTAAGATAGTCGTCCGCACCCATGTCCAACCCCTTGACCTTATCATTTTCGGTTGTCTTTGCCGTAACCATAATGACCGGTATGGAGCGTGTTCGCACATCGCCTCTGATTTTTGTCAGAATCGAAAGCCCGTCCTCCTGCGGAAGCATAATATCCAGCAAAATTAGGTCGGGCAGCTCCCTATCAAGTGCAACGAACAACTCCTTGCCCAAGGTGAAGGCACAGGTGTCAAAGCCGCTGTTTTTGAGGGCATAGCTCTCCATTTCACGGATATCGGGATCATCTTCCACAATGTAGATGATGGGCATTTTTACCTCCTAGTTGCAGGCAAGTTTTTCAATCGCCTCCGCCATAATCTCGGTATTAAATCGAATGTCACTCAGTGCGCTCGACTCATCGGGCATATGACAGGGTGATTCTTCATTATACGGAACTGTGCCAAAGGCAACTGCATTTGTAAACGCCCTTGCATATGTTCCTCCGCCGATTTTCAAAGGTTCAAGCTCAACGCCGACCTTGCGGTTGAATATCTCCATGAGCGTCTTTACAAGCTCGCTGTCCTGGGGAATAAAATGGCAGGGAGTATTCTTCTGCGCTGTTCGTGCAAAGCCCTTTGCCGCCATCTTCCTATCAATGCGAGCCTGAAGATCGGGATGCTTTAGTGAGAACGGATAGCGGCAATCCGACTTGATTGTCACGGTGCCGTTTGATATGGTGAGCATACTTGGTACAAAGGTGGTGCGTCCCGACTCATCGGTCACATCTATGCCAAGGCTCTGACCGTGCATATCAAAGGCGTACAGCTCGATAAGGTCTTCTATGAGCTTTCTGTCCTCATCGTCCAGATACTGTGCCTTTGCTGCAAACAGTATGCCCTGCAAGGCGTTGTGCGCCAAGTCGGGCATGGAGGCATGACCGCCCCTGCCATGCACACGCAGGGTGTTATAAACTATATCCATGGTGAAGCCATCAGGCATTTCCACTTCCTTGGGCTGAACTCTAAAGCACATGCGCGCTTCACCCGGTACTACGTTTGAGGCAGTTCCGATTTGACAGCTTATGTGAGTGTTGCAGCTCTTTGTATAGGTGGTCTGATAAATACCCATCTCGGAGTTGACCACAGGGTACTCTGCATCGGGTGTGAAGGCAAGCGTAGGCTCCTGCTCATACTGCTTATACCTGTCCATGCACGACCAACCGGCCTCCTCATCGCAACCGAGTATAAGTCGGACACGGCGTTTCATCATCTTGCCGCTATTCATCACGGCTGCCATAGCATACAGCGCAGATATTGCTGCTCCCTTGTCATCGACCACTCCCCTGCCATACATTCTGCCATCGTGAATCTGGGCGGCATAGGGCGGATAGCTCCAGCCATCGCCTTCGGGTACAACGTCCAGATGTGCCATGATGCCCAAGCACTCCTCGCCCTCGCCAAATTCGACTATGCCGCAATATCCGTCAAGCTCCCATACCCTTGGAAAACCTAGCTCCCTTGCCAAATCCAGGGCGAAATCCAAAGCACGTCTGACCTCCTCGCCAAGCGGCGCATTGGGCTTTGGCTTGCCTCGTGAAACGGACGGTATCCTCACAAGCTCCTGCAAATCCTTAATCTGGCGTTCCATGGTATCATTGATAAAATTATACATAACGACCTCCTAAACCATCAAAATTTACTTTTCAAACGGCGTTAGTTGACCGCCGTGAAGCCCTTGCCTATGACCTCACGCGTGTCAATAATTGAGATAATCGCTCGTTCATCATGCTGCAAAACTATTCTGCGGATAGCTGCCAGTTCCACGGTTCTTGCGATGATGTAGACCATCGTCTTGTCCTTGTGGGTATAGGCTCCCTTGCACGGAATAAGCGTAATACCCCTATGCACCTCTTTTAGCACCTCAGGCGCAAACTCGTCCCAGTTGTCCGAGATAATAAAGAGCGTCTTTGTGCGATTCATGCCCTGAAGCACGCTGTTGAACGACACGCTAACAACGAACAGACCAACGATGGACAACGCCACAACCGAGATGCTTTGACTGATTGTGTCGCCCGTGGTAAGTCCCAGTCCGCAGGCGATGACAACGTTGAGCGCAAGCGAAATTGTACCCATTGGAAAGGAAAATTTCTTGTTGAGCAGCACGGATATAATATCCAGACCTCCTGTTGAACCGCCAAGTCGAATGGTCATTGCGCCCATTGCACCCAGAATTACTGCGCCAAAGATGACCATCAGCAGCGGATCAAAACCATCATAGATGCTCTGATCCATATTCTCGGCTATGTTCTCGAACACGCCCAAAATAAGCGTAAAATATGTGGTAGCCACCGTTGTCAATATCGTAAAGCGCATATGCAGCTTTCTAAACGCCACAATCAAAAGTGGAATGTTCAACGCCACAATAATAATCCAGCTTGGAATCCCCAAAGCATAGTTTATCAGCATACCAATACCGGTGATGCCTCCTGTTACGATGCTGGCAGGACGATAGAGAAACTCAATGGCAGCCGCCTCAACCGTCATGCAGAGCAGTATCGCCAGCACCGTTCGAATGTCCTTTTTGAGTGCCATCTTCTTTTTTATTTCCTGTGCATTCTTTACCTTACTCATTTATATCTCCTTGGACTAAATCCGCCATACGTCTTGGCAGATTTCACATTTCCCTCCTGCCTTCAAGTGCTTTTAGCAGCGTCACCTCATCAATATATTCCAAATTGCCGCCGATGGGTATTCCCCTTGCTATTCGTGTAGCGGTAATGCCAAGCGGCTTGAGCAGCTTTGCTATGTATGACGCAGTAACGTCGCCCTTTGCGTCCGAATCGGTTGCCAAAATGACTTCTTTTATCCCGCCGTTGTTGCACCTATCGAGCAGTGAATTTATTCTAATCTCATTGGGCCCTATTCCGTCCATTGGCGAAAGTGAACCGAAAAGAACGTGATATTTTCCCATAAACTCGCGTGTCTTTTCCATTGCAATTACGTCCTTTGGGTCGCTGACCACGCAGATAAGCTCGTCTGTTCTGCGTTTGTCCGTGCAAATCTCGCAGGTTTGCTGGTCGGTATACATTCCGCAGATTGGGCAGGGATGCACATTCTGTGCAGCGTCAAGCAGTGCCTGCGCCATTTCCCGTGTCTGCTCCTTGTCCATTCCCAGCACAAAATAGGCGTATCGCTGCGCCGTTTTCTGCCCCACTCCGGGTAGTTTGGATAGCTGCATTACCAGCTTGTCTATTGCCGCTATTGCCATCAGAATCCCATGCCCATGCCGCCTGTAACCTTTGCCATCTCCTTGTCAACCGTTTCGGTCGCACTTGTAATGGCTGCGTTGACTGCCGACAGCACCAAATCCTCAAGCATCTCAGCATCGTCCGCATCGATGCAGGCAGGGTCTATCTTGATGCTCTCAACGAGCTTTGTTCCATACACCGTAGCGGTAACCATGCCGCCGCCTGAGGAAGCCGAGAACGTTCTTGCGTTCAGCTCCTCCTGCAAACGTGCCATGTCCTGCTGCATTTTTTGTGCCTTCATCACCAGTTGCTGCATATTGCCGCCGCCCATGTTGAATCCGCCTCTTGCCATAAGTAATTCCTCCTGTTATTCTACGGTGAGCTTGTCACCGAATAATTCCTGTAATTTTGAGACCTCCGAGGAGGGTGTCTCCACAATAAATATCAACCCACATTCGGGGCGCATCTCCAAAAGAACATCCTGTGCAATCCTAAAATTAACAGGAGCTTTGCAGATGTTGTACTTTGACTCGCTGCCCACAGGAAACTCGACCGTGAGCGTGTCGCCCTTTAGCGATGTAGCTGTTGCGTTGCTAAGCGACATATAGAGCATACCGTTTCTGCGCTGTATCTCCGATTTTACCGCCTGCCACAATACTGCCGCATCGTCCAATACCGGCGATGGCTGCACTTGTTTGACCTCCGTCTTGTGTGGCGGTTCGTTCGTTTGCTTCAAAGGCTCGTTCGTTTCCTTCAAAGGCTGAGTTGGAGCTTGAATCGGCTCGGAAGGACGTACATCTGCCTGTTTGGGCATCGGTTCGACCCTCTGCGGCATTTTTTCAAGGGCAGCGATACGTTCAACAAGTGCCGCAACATCGTTGTCGTCAACAGGGCGGCAGATGCGAATTAGGGTAGTCTCCACAAGCGTGCGTGGCGCAGGAAAATATCGAAGTGCGCTCTGTGCCTTTATCAGCTGTTCCATTGCGTAAAGAATTTTCGACTCATCGTAGCCCTTTGCCTGCTTTTGGTAGCGTGCCGTTTTATCGGGCGTACAGTCCAAAATGTCCGTGCAGTCTCCACAGGTCTTTGTAAGCAGCAGCGCACGGAAATGCGCCGACAAATCGTTTGTAAATACCGCAAGCGACCTTCCGTTGACAACGACCGAGTTTACGCAGTCGAGCGTTTCTTTGCAATCGCCCTTCAAAATTGCGTCCGCAAGCCTAAACAGAACGTCCTGATCCACGCTGCCCAGCACATTGTACACATCCTCAGCTGTGATGGTTTTGCCGCAGAACGACAGGCATTGGTCCGCCAAAGACAGCGCATCACGCATACCTCCATCGGCTGCACGGGCGATTAGCTGCATTCCCTCCAGCTCCATCGTTGCTCCAACGCTGTTCAAAACTCCTTTTAGGCAGGTGAGAATATGCGCCATGTTTAGCCTGCGGAAGTCAAAACGCTGACAACGTGAGATTATCGTGGCAGGCAGCTTTTGTGGCTCTGTTGTTGCAAGAATGAACACAACGTGCGCAGGCGGCTCCTCAAGCGTCTTTAGCAGCGCATTGAATGCGTTGACCGACAGCATATGAACCTCATCAATTATGAAAACACGGTGAGTTAGCTGGAAGGGCAGATACTGCGCCTGTTCGATTACCTCACGCACATCATCAACGCCCGTGTTGGATGCAGCATCAATCTCAATTATGTCTCCGTTCTCCTTCAATGCCGCCCTGCAATTTTCGCACTGGCCGCATGGCTCGCCCCCAACCGGGCTGAGACAGTTTATCGCACGAGCAAGTATCTTGGCGGTAGTCGTCTTTCCCGTTCCTCGTGAGCCACAAAAAAGGTATGCGTGTGAGGGCTGCTTTTGCTCTATCTGATGCAGCAGTATTGTTGTGATATGCTCCTGTCCGATTACCTTGTCAAAGGTTGTGGGACGGTATTGACGATATAGTGCCAAGTGCGCCATTCAATTCTCTCCGCTTCATAATATCTAACAATTTATTATAGCACACGCCGCCATGGGTTGGCAATCGTCATTTGCCTATGCTCCGTTTTGGAAAAACATCTTAAAAATACCTTTCCCAATATGCGGTATCCCACCCCGTATCATCAAATCCTCGGCGAACAGCGTCCGCCATCACCTGTAACTTCGCCTTTATGTGCGGGCTTTGCATAAGCCTTACTGCATCGGTGTCAAAGGTCATTATGTATTCCATGATGCGAGCCCTGTCCTCGCCCGGAAACGTCTTTGAGTAGTAGTCAATGAAGTATACATCGGCATCGTTTGGCTCCATAAGATAAATCCAGTCGTCAAGGGTCGAATACTCCCAAGCATCGTAGCTGTAAGTCCCAATATAGCTGAACCCATCGGGGTTGAGCGTTTCCCACGTTCCATCATTAAACCCATAGCTGTCAACGGAACACAGCTTGCTCTCCGTTGCGTGCCACAGCTCGTGATGCAGCGTGCTCGTTATATCCCACAGATCAATATCAATGGCTATGTTGTACCACTGGGTGTTATCATAGTGGAACCCCACCACACCGTTTTGGCTCTCAATTGGCCCAACCAACATGAACCTTAGTCCACACTCATCGGCATTGTTCCTAAACTGCTTGCAGAAGCCTTCGGGATATATTGCAAGTGCGGCATCAAGGCATTTAAGCGACTGCATCACCTGTGCGCTCTCGTTAGAAAAGTCTGCATTATTTGTCGTAGTGACCTTGTAGCCCGACTGGGAGCAGGGTGCGGTGCATTGCTCGGACAGCAGCACGGTCACTCCGTACCGCTGCTCAATTTCATCTGCATATTGGCGGGTCTTTGTCAAATCGCCATCGGTAATCTGAGCCTGCTCATCAATCCTTGCGGTCGCCAGCGACATTTCTACGGGTTCGAAATCATACCGTTCGGTGCTGCAAACATTGGTAAACTCAAGCTGCTCAACATCAATAACAATCATATTCGATGCGCCGTTTTCATATTCATCTGCAACAATAAGCCGTTCCTCGGGCAGATATGCAGCGTTCCAAAGCGACTCATTTATTCCGTAGTCTGTTAGATCGCATTGCGTCACCTGCTCGCCCAGACTGTAAAGCACCGTGCCATTTTCCCAGTTCTCAGGTATATCTATGTCGCACTCAAAAAAGTGCATCAGATAGGGCGAATTTGGCAGCAGCATACAGTCAATATCCATTATCCCCAAATCGTGCGTGTTTGTATGTCTGGTGTCTCCCAGCGCATCAATGATTATATCAAGGCTGAAATCCTCATCACTATAACTAAGTGCGTTTATGGTTCCGCTGTCGGTTCTTTGGCAGCTTTCAACATCGTCACGCATCACAATGGGTGCGCCGCAAGTTAAGTCGATTAGGCACAGGAAGGTATCATAGGCGTATTCGGATTTATAAGCATACACGCCCATGGTTGTGCCGTCCGTTCCGTCAACCGTGGTGGAGGCGATCCTAAGATCGACCGTGGTATTCAGTCTTTGTGTCGTTCCCGTGGCAATGTCATAGTCGTACAAAATCCTATCCTGCACGAAATAGAAGTGCTGCAAGTCATAGGATATAACGCCACCTGCATCGGGAAGGTCAATTCGCTTTACGATATTCAGCTGGGAGTCGCAAACATAGAGGTCAACGTCCTCATTGCCGCCAAATACGAACTGTCCGTCTGCAAATTTCTGAAGATACAAGGCAGATGCGCCTTCAATGGAGATGGAATGTTCAATTTTTTGCTCAACTATGTCAATTATGTCCGCATGAATAATCACACCATCTTCCAAAAACTCGTCCCACGCCGCCAAAACTCTTCCGTCACCCAAGCTCAGGTAACTTCTCACCGACTGTGCCGGCAGTTTGCCAAGCGTAGTCACCGCCTGCGCCTGTCTGTAACAGCGTGGTTGTTGAGTGGGCTCACTTGTCACAATGGGTGCGCTCGAATATGGTTGGGGCGTGACAATCCTAATCTGCGATGTCTTGTCCGCAGGGGTACACGCCGTCAGCATTATTATCAGCATTGCTATGCAGCAAAATTGCCGCAATCTCAAATTTCTCACAATATTTCCTCGTTCTTTCTGTTAGCCAAAGCGCATTATAACACAACTTTGTCCCCATTCAAGGCGACAAAGCCATAATTTATAACTAATTTGCATTTTCGTCAAATCATCAAATAGTATTTATGATTGCTATTGCTGATAAAACAGCGTGAAGGTGTATTCCTGTCCGTATCTGCAGCTCTTACTGACGACCATTCCGCTTGGGAGCGTGAGGCGAATTATAGCCCCCTCCTCCTGCCAGTCAATCGTTGCGCCGCTTACATCAACGTCCGTTACCCCCAAAGCGTTGCAGAACGATTCGATGCCTTTGCGGTTATTATCGGGCAGCACATTGGAAAACAGAGCGCAGTTGAGCGTATAAGGCTCTCCTGTTCGACTGTCTAGCTGAGTTGAAAGGCAATAGGTTTCGTCCTCCGTACCGCTTGTGCAATAGACCTGCACGCACCACAGTGCCAGCTTTGCCGATGAGTCCTGATTGTAAAAGTCTCGCAGGGTCACAGTCACGCTCGCCCTGTCTATTAAGTCGGAAACATAGTCGCCCGATGGCATGACGCCGTTTCCATCTGCATGTGTCAGCAGGGCTTCATTCCACAGAATGAGTGCCTTATCCACCGCAGCGTCCTCATTTATCTCCTTTGGCAACGGCTCCCTCTTGTCGCCCTCGACCTGACACTGTTCAAAAAGCTCAAGCCGTGTTTCAATGCTCAACGGTTCCCCCAAGCCCTCCGAGCTGATGATGTTGACGACCTCGTAATTTTGCCTGTTATATAATGAGTTCTCACCGGCCCTAAAGAGCAGGCTTGATGCCAGCACGCAAAAAAACGAGAGAGCCACCGTGCCTGTGCCTATTCCAAAGTATACCCAGCGTTTTTTAGTGCTTCGCTTCATACCTTCTCGCCTCCCTTGAGACGTTTGTCATCGTTCATGGGCACATCGAACCACACGGTTGTACCTGTACCGACCTTGCTTTCAAAATGCAGCTCACTTCCGTGTAACTGCGCTATCCTGTTGGCAATGGCAAGCCCCAGTCCTGCACCATGCTGTGCGCGCGCCCTAGACTTATCGACCATGAAGAACGCCTCCGTGATGCGGGCGATTTCCTCCTTTGGTATGCCAATTCCCTCATCACGCACCGAAATGCGATAGCGGTTCTGCTGCCGTCTGCCGCTTAGATACACTCGCTTGCCGGGACTGGAAGCCTTTCGGGCATTGTCTACAAGATTGGTAATCAGTGTCAATACAAGGTCTTTCTCATAATAAATTATCTGCTGTTCAACGTCGCAAATCAGCTCAAGCTGTGCCTTTTCCAGCATGGGCGTAACCACGGCGGTAACGTGTCCCAACAGCTTTCTTGAATAGCCCTTGGATAGCTGATAGTCGCTCTTGTCCAGCACCACAAGATCCATGAGCTTTAGCGACATAGCTTCAAGTCGTTTGCCCTCCGAGAAGATGAAGTTGGCCGCCATGAACGCATCCTCCTCGCCCATCTGTGCGCTCCTTAGCATATCCGCATAGCCGATGATTGAGGTCATTGGCGTTTTCAGCTCGTGTGAAAAGCTTGCCACGAAGTCCTTTTGCTGCTTGGCATATCCCTCCAGCGCAGTGACCTTCTGCTCGATGGCACCTGCCATGTTGTTGAAGCTCACCGTCAAATCGCCTATCTCGTCAAGACTTGTAACCTTGGCGCGCTCGGAGTAATTACCCCTTCCGATGCGCCGTGCATAATTGTTGAGCGAACGCATGGAACGGCTTGCAAAATACGAGATTACGAGCATACAGAGGATGGAGATTGCCACGGTGATGCAATGCAGCAGCGTCACGGAAGTAACCTCATCGTTGCGCATGGCAATCAAATCTGCGGCGTCATAGCGAATACAAAGGTAATAGATTACACTGCCAATGGTGATGCACCCGGCGGTGTCCAGCACGGTTTTACCGTTGTCCTTGATGAGATGATAGGCAAACCTTCTGGGATTAAGCTCAGAAAACTCAAGCTGGCTTGAGTACCCTTGACCCACCTCGGCAATCAACACCCCGTTGGTGTCATATATCGCACAGGGAGTCGTTTCAGCTCGTTGAAGGGTGACTGCGCTTCGGGCAAGAACCTCTTGGAACATCAGTGGCGTCACCTCGTTATAATACAGCTTCAAGCCGTATATCTCCGCCTCCATTGAGGAAGCCAATGCTGAAAACTCTGCCTGAGCCGTCTTTACACGAAAAGAAAGCGCAGCGTTAAATGACTGCGCAATCAGCACCTGACCTGCTACTGCGAACAGTATCGCCACGATCAAAACGGTGCAAAGACAGATTTTCAACGTAAATCTCATTCAGTAGGCACGTCCAGTCTGTATCCAATCTTGTGTACGGTCCTAATCCTATCCGACCAGTTGAGCTTTCTTCTTAGCCGCTGGACATGGGAGTCAAGAGTGCGTGTTTCACCGATGTAATCAGTCTCCCAGATGCGCTCAAACAGCGTCTCGCGGAAAAGCGCAGTGTTGGGATTTTGGCAGAACAGAACAAGGAGATCGAACTCTTTGCGCGTAAGCTCGATATGCTCGCCGTTCTGTGTGACATCACGGGCATCAAGGTCGATAATGACATCGAACATCTTGATGATGCCCTGACTTTTGTTGTAGCGGCGCAACACGACCTCAATTCGGGCAAGCAGCTCGACAATCTCGAACGGCTTTACTATATAGTCCTCTGCACCCAGCTTTAGTCCCTTAACTCGGTCGAGCACATCGCTCTTTGCGGTAAGGAAAATTACGGGTATACCCATCGGGCGAATATATGCAAGCAAATCATAGCCGTCAAATTTGGGCAGCATGATGTCCAAAAGAATCAAGTCGTAGGTGTTCTTTTCTATTAAATCGGCGGCCTGCTGTCCATCGTAAGCGCAGGTGCAAAGATAGCCCTGCCTGCTTAGATTCATTCGTATTAAATTCGCGATTGGCAATTCATCGTCAACCACCAATATTTTGATCATGTTTGTCCCTTTCCTTTCGGTTCGTTCTTGGGGCAGTATATCATTCAAATGTATCTAAAATGTAACACCAAGAATCAAATTTCCTTTTTTTTCTTAAAAAACGCCCTCTTTTTGTGTTTTTCCTCCAGCGGGGGAAGGTCTCGCTTTTTGAAAATAGTGATAACTCCGCCCTGCTCCAAACCGACAATCAATGCCAGCATCAGCGGAAGTCCGATAAGCCCTATTCCGCCGAACAGTTTTAAGCCCACAAACATCGCCATCAGCGTCAAAAGTGGGTGAACTCCCACACGTCTGCCCACAATCCTAGGCTCAATGAATTGGCGCACCACGGTTATGGCAAGCCAGCAGACAACAAGCCCAACTCCTAAACCGATATTCCCTGTCAAAAAGGATATGATGCTCCACGGGATCATTATAGTCCCACTCCCCACTATGGGCAGTAAATCAAACAGAGCGACCAACAGAGCAATAAGCCAGAAGTTGTTTATTCCGCAGATGAAAAAGCTAAGGCACAGCTCGGCAAAGGTAATCAAAAAGATAATAAAGTATGCCTTGACAAACTTGCCGATGGTCTTGCCAAACTGGGACTTGAACTGCTTGAGCTTCTCATACCGTTCCGCACTCATGCGGCTTTCAATTCCACGGTTGAGCGTGTCGTTGTCAATGGTGATAAAATAGGTTGCAATTATCATTGCCAACACCTGCAGAAGTATTCCCGGCAGGCTCGACACAATGCTCCCTATTGACGAAACGGAGAAGGACGAAAGCTCCTTGCTCAACAGCGACAGCAGCGAATCACGCAGCTCATCAATAAACGGAATTGCATCGGGGGTCAGCTCTCTTAGGCTCTGAATGATGCTGTCAAATATGCCCGATATGTAAGGAATTACATCGTTCTTAAACTGATCGACCAAGGTGGGCAGGCAGTTATATGCGCTATAAAACAGCAATAAAACCAGAGTCGCAACGACCAGATACACCACTGTAACAAATACGCCGCCCGTAACCTTGTTGTTGATGTGCAGCTTTTTGTTGAACAGACGTGCAAGGGGGCGAATGACCATCGCAAGTGCAAACGCAATGATAAACGGAAGCATCAACGGAACGGCATACTTGAACAAACCGTAGGTCAGTGCGGCAATCAACCCCACAAACACCACCTTGATGATGAAGCTTTTACACGTTTCGGTATTCATGTTTTCAGTATATCACAACCCCTTTCATTTTACAACGGTGTTAGTGAGCTGGTTAATTGTCGAATGTGGCGAATTTTTCCTTGACAAATGTGTACTTATAAGACTATTATCATTATATAATAATGAGGAGGTATTTGATATGGCAGAAACGATTTTTTGTACAAATTGTGGAGCTAGATGCTCCAATACCGAGGCGTTTTGCCCCAACTGCGGCAACCGCCTGCAGGCAGCGCCGCAAAGACCGGCCGCAGGGTATAATGCACCTGTCAGAGCTCAATCTCAGGCAGGACAAGGCAC
Organism: Eubacteriales bacterium; assembly: GCA_028694155.1. Classification (GTDB taxonomy): domain Bacteria; phylum Bacillota; class Clostridia; order Christensenellales; family CAG-138; genus JAQUTY01. The sequence goes on along the minus strand of JAQUTY010000004.1, from coordinate 94,438 downwards.
GACCTTGAGCCGAGTGTTGATTGGCCTTATTTCCTTGGTGGAATTTGTCATGCTGCTCGCTTGCAGCTGGGTCGCATACGGTTATTTGGGCTTCTTTAATCTGTTCTTCAGATTTAAGAATGCTTCGGCAGGAATCATTGTAATCTATTGCTTCGTTTGGCTGTTCACGCTTATCACCCTGTTCTGCTTTGCCTGCACGCTTGTCAAGCTGCTAGGCGGCAGCAACGTGCGCTTTGGAAGCAAGATTCCCTTTGTTGGGAATGACCCCATGCGCTGGTTCACGGTGTCCAACTGCTTGGTTATTTTCACATTCATTCTTCAGTGCATCGGTCTTGCCATTGCAAGCGCTTCCATTGCAGCAGGTCCCATCATCTATTTGGTCTTTGCCGCTATCGGCGTGAGTCTGTACATTCCGCAGGTGCGCAGGATTGTCGACAATATACGCATCGGATAACTCAAAACTTAAAACCGCTAAAGGCCGTCCTTTGCTGGACGGCCTTTTTTTTGAACATTTGTTCAATCGTTGTGCGTTTGTGCGCAAAGATTTTATTGTAAACGACAAGAAAATATGATAGAATGTTGCTTAATTAGGAGGTTGAGTATGAAAAGATTATTTTCACTGTTATTAGCCCTTGTAATATCGCTTGCTCTAATTCCCGTAATGACGGCGAACATTGCAGCCGCACAGGGCGACCCCATGGTCATTGCCGCATGGAATTACGGCGGCGGTGACGGAACGAACTCCATGGCAGCAAACGGAGGCGAGGCGAGATGGTCGGCAACCGTATCATGCGGTGTAGGTACCTTCTCCACTTCTACCGGTGCAATGAAAACCGATAAATGGAGCAACGAAGCCCAGTATATTCAGTTTGCTTTATGCACAAAGGGCTTTGAGAACATAACACATTCGAGCATGGTTCGTTCCAGCGGTACAGGCCCAAAGTATTTCAAGATTCAGTACAGTCTTGACGGCGAGAATTTCACCGACTGCGGAACCTTCACCGTGAGCAGCTCCTCTTTGACATTGGATATTGACGGTGTTTCGATGCCTGCCGCCATAGCCAACCAAGATTTGGTATTTGTCCGCTGGGTTCTTGCTGACAAGCTCAACTTCAACGGTACAGCAGATGTTTCCGCAGGCGGCGCATTCAACTTCAAGGGAATGAATTTTAGCGGCACTCCCACCGATGAGAGCCTTACCGTTATTGCAACCCCTGAGGGCGGCGACATGGCATTGGGCGATACCGTCACGCTTGCTACATCGACCGAGGGTGCAACAATCTACTACCGCAGCTATCCCCCCCAAAGTGCGGAAGCTCCCTACACCGTCTATTCTAGTGGCATTGTGCTTGATACGCTTCCCACAGCAATCCAAGTATATGCGGAGAAGGACGGCGTGGAGGGACGTATTCGCCTGTTTGAGTTTACGCATTACAAGGTCAGCTCCGTCAACGCCAGCAGATATTCGGGTGCAATAGAGGCAGGCAGAGAGATTACCCTTGAAACCGCAACCGAAGGCGCAACAATTAAGTATGATTTGACAACAAAGTATGGTCTTGAAGGCGAAACAGTTTTGACCAATCAGACCTACACCGCACCAATTAGCTTTTTAGAGGGAGACTTCCCCGTGCATATCACGGCGTATGCAGCCAAAGCAGGCTGCATCGACAGCGAGCTGTTGACGCTGGACTACACGCTAAAAGCGGTTGGCGGTGAAAAATTCTACTTTGGACAGCTTCACTCCCACACCAACATTTCCGATGGCGCAGGCACTCTGCGTGAGGCATATGAATACGCCATCAATCAAGCGCAAGACGTTGACTATCTGATTGTGACCGACCACAGCAATTACCTTGACAGCAGCTCCTCGCTTGGCACGATGGACGGCGACAACCGTGGTATTGCCCTTGTTGAGAAAAACTATGTTGAGGGTGACCCGCTGTACTCCGAGGGCATCACCAAGTGGGATTATGCAAAGGCAGTCGCAGCTTCCTACACCACTGAGAATTTTGTTGCCGCTTATGGATATGAGATGACGTGGTCGGGTCAGTACGGTCACATGAACACCTTTGCAACCGAGGGTTTTGCCTCTCGCAACAATCCCAAGTATGTTGTCACCGGCGGACAGGGCTTGGTCGATTATTACGAGCTGTTGACCCAGTTCCCCTCCTCCATTGGAATGTTCAACCATCCGGGCGACACCTTTGGAACCTTCAACGATTTTTCTTACTACACCGAAAAATATGATGCGCAAATAAAGATGCTCGAAGTGGGCAACGGCGAAGGTGCTGTTGGCGGCTCGATGTACTGGCCCAGCTATGAGCAATACACCCGTGCGCTTGACAAGGGCTGGCACATCGCTCCTTCAAATTCGCAGGATAACCACAAGGGACTTTGGGGCGATTCCAACACCTGCCGCACCGTTATCTATACCAACGATTTTACCGAAGCAGGTCTGTATGCAGGTATTCGCGACCTTCGTGTTATCGCAACCGAGGACAGCAACTGCTCCGCCCTGTTCACGCTCAACAATGAGCTGTTCGGCACGGTGCTGGACGCAAAGCCCGAATCCATACACATCAGCGTTACAATCACCGACCCCGACACCTCCGACCGCAGTGGCAAGCTGTCCATCATTGCCAATAATGCTACCGTTGCGGCAAGCAAGAGCTATGTGCTTGTAGGCGGTGAGGCAACGATTGAGTTCGACCTTGACCCGCTGTACGACTATTACTACGCCCGCATCGACCAGAGCGATGGCGATATTTGCGTAACCTCCCCTGTTTGGATAAGCGATGTGAGCAAGGTTGGCGTGTCCAGCATCTCGGCAGATAACGATATACTCATTCACGGTGAAGAATCGAATTTCTCAATTACTATCTACAACGATGAAGCAACGGACTTCAGCATTGATACCTTTGGCGTTGGAGCTGACTACGGGACTTCCGGCGATGAAATCTACTCAACATCCAACCTCTCCGTCCCCGCAGGTGAAAGCCTCACCATTAACTTTGCCAGCACACCGTTCGCATCGGGAAATATGTCCCTAATCGTTACTGTTGAAGGGCATCTGGGTGACAAGGCGATTACACTTTCGGGGCAAAAGGATTTCTCCGTGTTTGAAGCCGATAACGTCATGGTCGTTGCCATTGACGCAGCCCACGATAACTACTATGTTTCGGGCGGATATGCCGGCTATTACGCACGTCTTAGGGACATGGTTACGCTCTATAACGGACGCACGAAGGTAATTAGTGAGCCAATTACGAGCCAAACCCTCAGCGATGTCGATTTGCTGGTGCTGTCCGCCCCCTATGTTGCCGCATACAATAACGGAACGCAGTACACACAGGCAGAGATTGACGCAATCGGACAGTATGCTCAAAACGGCGGCAGTCTCCTTATTGCAGGCAAGAGCAGCTATGGCGACTCCGCCTCAACGCAGACCGCCAACACGCTCAACGCAATAATTGCAGCCGCAGGCTCCGACACCCGACTTAGGCAGGACGACACCCGTGACCCCAACAGCACAGGCAGCTATGACTACCAGCTAAAGTACACCACCACCGATGCTTATAATCTTGATAACTACATCGCAGCAGGCGTGACCGATACCAGCTGCACCTTCGTATATCACAACGGAAGCTCGGTTGCTCCAGGCGTCAACGCCAACGCAGTCGTATTCGGCGGCGCAAATGCCTACGCTTACACCGCCGATGGAAACACCGCAACAGGCTCCGATGTTGTTTATCTGACCGAGGAAACGCTTATGGGCGGTGGAAAGCTCTTTGTAACCGGCTGTATGTTCTTCAACGATTATCAGCTGTCCAACGTGTCCAGTGCGGATAATCAGTCGGGCAACTATCACACCATCAACAATATCCTCCGAAGCTGCACCAACGTAAAAACCATAGCCCAGGCACGTCAGGGCAACGCAGGCGACTTCTTTATGGTGCGTGGTACTCTCGTTTCAAATGCAAGCGGCTACTCTGCCGAGACAGCATTCTTTGACAGCGTATATATCGAGGATTCAACAGGCGGCATATGCCTGTTCCCCGTCAGCGGTCACTACCAAGTAGGTCAACAGGTTTGGGCGTCCGGCTTTGTGGACAGCTATCAGGGCGACTTTGAGCTCAGCGAGGTGCGTGTCTATGTTGACAGCAACGCAGTTTTGAGCGTCAAGCCACATATTGCAACCGCAGCAGAGCTAAACGATGTCCACAATCAGGGCGAGCTTCTCTCCGTTGCAGGTCTGGTGACCGATATATCCTTTAACGGCGGTCGTATAGAGTTCATCACCGTTGAGGATCGCTTCGGTGATACCGCCATCGTTTTCCTTGACGGCTATATTGGCTCAGATGTTGCTTACTCCCATAATGGTATCGCCGTAGGTTCGTGCATTTATGCAGCAGGTGTCGCCACAACAGGCCCTGTCACAGGCGTGGCCGACTACACCATTCGTCTTAGAGTCCGAGACGCTGCCGAGATTGCCCTCATTGGAGACGCAACACGCAACGGCTCCCTTGATGCGGCAGACGCAGCTCGCATTCTTCGCTACATTGTCAAGTATGAGACGCTGACCGATTTAGAGCTGCTCATCTCCGACACAAATGGTGATGGCGATGTAACCGCTGCAGACGCAGCCAACATTCTGCGCTACATAGTGCATCTGATTCCCATGATTGGATAGACTGAAATTCACTCAATGCGCTCAAAAGGGCTCAACGCTTCAAAACGTTGAGCCCTTTACTGTTTACTGTGCTGTGCTATATTCTTTGGCAGCCGAAAAAGTACACCGCAACCGTTCCCTTTCCGCAATGGGAAGCAATGATTGTTCCTATGTCATAAATGCGCATATCGGTTATGTTGGGAAACCTTTGAGCTATCATATCTCTGGTTTTTATTGCCTCCTCGATGCAGTTGGAATGACTGATGAAGCACTTGCCGCTGTACTGGCTGCCGCCACTAGCATACTTCTCCATCTCATCGACAGTTTTCTTTATGGCATTTTTCTTTCCACGCACCTTATCATAGGCTACGATATGACCCGTAATATCCAAGTGCATGATTGGGCAAATGCCAAGTATGCTTGCTACCGCTGCAGTTACTCCCGATACACGTCCGCTTCTTTTGAACATAGTCATATCAGTTGAAAAGAACTGGTGATGAACGTTCTTGCTCTGGCTTATAACCCAGCTTGCAATCTCGTCCATGCCTGCTCCCGCATCTCGCATATCCGCTGCCGTGTCCACAATCAGTCCGTATCCGCTGGAGCTGCACAACGTATCCACCACCGTAATCTTTCGATTCGGGTATTTCTCACGCAGCTTCTCCGCTGCTCCGCAAGCATTGTGATATGACGGCGTCATTCCCGTTCCGAACGCAAGATGAAGCACGTCGCCCTTTTGCAGCAGCGTGTCAAAAAAATCATAATAGCTGAACTCGTTTATTTGTGAGGTCGAGGGCAGCTTGCCCTTGTCTACAAAGTCATAGAAGCGTGCCAATGCGGCAGGATCTCTGCCCATGTCGTCTGCATACTCATGTCCATCGACCATATATGAATAAAACAGCACCTCCATGTTGCGGCTGCTTACATAATCAAAAGGCATATCCACCGTGGATTCGCATGAAAGTTGGAATGTGTTAGTCATTACTCGTACCTCTGCATTTTTATTCTTGAATACTATACGTCCTGAGCCCAACAAATGCAATCTACTGTGATGATAGCCAATTCCACTGTTATCTAAACAAGAAATAGAGCGATTTTTCCAAACTCTACTTTAGGTAGAGCCCAAAAGCAACTGTTATTTTCGCATAGAAAATGATTGCGCCACGGTCAACGCTCTACACATTGAAGCGGAACACCACGATATCTCCGTCCTGCATGACGTATTCCTTGCCCTCGGAACGGATAAGTCCCTTCTCCTTGCAGCTCTGCATGGTTCCGTTTGCGATGAGCGTATCATAGCCGACTATTTCTGCTCGAATGAAGCCCTTCTCAAAATCGGTATGTATCTTGCCTGCAGCCTGAGGAGCCTTTGTGCCACGAACTATCGTCCATGCTCTGACCTCCTTTGGCCCTGCAGTTAAAAAGCTGACAAGCCCCAAAAGGCGGTAGCACGCCTTGACCAGTTGATCAAGTCCGCTTTCCTCTATTCCCATCTCCGCAAGAAATGCCTGCTTTTCAGAAAGCTCCAGCTCGGATATCTCCTCTTCGAGCTTGGCACAGATTGTCATTGCTTCGGCACCCTCCGCCCTTGCAACCTCATACAGACGCTTGACAAGCTCGTTGTTATCGTTGCCAATATCGTCCTCTTGAATGTTGGCTACATAGATGACGGGCTTGCTGGTAAGCAGGAACATACCCTCGACCGCTTCCTTTTCGTCCTTGTCGCACTCCAGCGTGCGGACGGGTTTGCCACTCTCAAGGTGAGCATAGATGCGCTTGAGCAGCTCTGCCTCGAATATGAGCTTCTTATCTCCGCTTTTTAGCATCTTTGTGGTGCGGTCAAGACGCTTCTCCACAGTCTCCATATCGGCAAAAATCAACTCAAGGTTTATCGTTTCTGCATCTCGCACAGGGTCAACGCTGCCGTCAACATGGACAACGTTGTCGTCCAAAAAGCAGCGCACAACATGCACGACCGAATCGACCTCACGAATATGCGAAAGAAATTTGTTGCCCAGCCCTTCGCCACGGCTTGCCCCTCGAACCAGACCTGCGATATCCACAAATTCTATCGTGGTGGGCGTGTACTTTTCGGGATGGTACATCTCCGAAAGAACATCCAATCTTGCATCGGGAACCGCAACCACGCCCACATTTGGCTCTATGGTGCAGAAGGGATAATTCGCCGCCGCCGCACCGGCTTGTGTGATTGCATTAAACAGTGTGCTCTTGCCAACGTTGGGCAAGCCTATCACGCCCAGCTTCATTCGTTTTCCAACCTTTCAAGACCTAATTTGAGTCGTCTCATTGTCTCGTCTTTTCCCAAAAGCACCGCAATCTCCATCGCACCGCCCGGGGTCACGGTTTTGCCCGCCATTGCAATTCTTACGGGCCACAACAGAGTGCCGTTCTTCATTTCCTTCTCTGCCGCAAGCCCCAGCAGGCGGTCGTGAATGAGCGTTTCGTCCCATTGTGGGAGCTGTTCGAGCAGCGGAATGACCATCTTGAGTACATTCTTTGATACCTCGGAGTCGGTCTTTGATTTCTTGTTGGTATACAGCTCAAGCTCATAGTCCGGCAGGTTCACAAGAAAATCGACCATGTCAGGAATCTGGGAGAATATCTCCACTCTGGGCTGCAAAATGCGCCACAGAACGCTGCTGTCCATCGCATCCACACCTGCCTGCCGATAATACGCCTTGGCATGGGCGGTAAACTCCTGCTCGTTCATCATGCGAATGTATTCCGCATTCATCCATGTGAGCTTGTTTACGTCAAAGATGGCAGGCGACTTGGACAATCCGCCCAGTGAGAACGCCTGTGTCAGCTCATCGAGCGTGAAAAACTCACGCTCATCGCCCGGGTTCCAGCCCAGAAGCGAAACGTAGTTCACTATTGCCTCACGGATATAGCCCTTGGCAATATAATCCTCGTAGTAAGCGTCACCATCACGCTTTGAGAGCTTATGCGTTGCATCTCGCATGATGTTTGTAAGGTGAATATACACGGGCTTCTCCCAACCGAACGCCTCATACAGAAGGTTGTACTTGGGGGTCGAGGCAAGGTACTCGTTTCCACGCATAACATGGGTAATGCCCATGGTGTGATCATCTATGACATTGGCAAAGTTATAGGTTGGCATACCGTCCGCCTTTATCAGTATCATATCGTCCAGCTCGGAGCAATCGACCTTGATATGCCCATAGATTACATCGTCAAAGGAAGCCTCGCCCGTAAGCGGAACATTCTGCCTAATGACATAGCTCTCGCCGTTGGCAATGCGTCTTTGAATCTCCTCCTGTGGCAAATTTAGGCAATGCTTATCGTACTTGAATGTCTCGCCCTTCGCCTCCGCCTCCGCCCTGCGCACTTCCAGCTCCTCCTTGGTGCAGAAGCAATAGTATGCCTTGCCTGCCTTGACAAGCTCCTGTGCATAGGGAAGGTACATATCCTTGCGCTCGGACTGAATATATGGGCCGTATTGTCCGCCTTTGTCGGGTCCCTCGTCCCATTTAAGACCTATATCCGACAGCGTGCGGTAGATAACGTCCACCGCGCCCTCAACGTAACGATTCTGGTCGGTATCCTCAAGGCGCAGGATAAACTTTCCACCCTCATGCTTTGCAAAAAGATAGGTGTACAGTGCGCTCCTTAAATTTCCAAGATGCATATAGCCCGTCGGTGACGGGGCAAAACGTGTGCGAACTTCCATACTTTACCTCTAGTTAATCTTGAATGAATCCTTCAACCCAACGACACGATTGAACACCGGCTTGTGGGGAGTGCTGTCATTGTCTGCACAATAGTAGCCCATGCGAACGAACTGGAAGCTCTCGCCCTGCCCTGCTTTGGCAAGTGTCGGCTCGACAAGTCCATTCAGTCTGACCAGCGAATTGGGGTTTAGCAGCTCAATAAAATCAAGCTCCTCCTCGCCCTGCTCCCTGTCACGCATAAGCGGCTCATAGTGGCGAAGCTCCGCCTGCACTGCGTCCTTTGCGGACAGCCAGTGCAGCGTTCCTTTAACCTTGCGTTCGCATTGCCCACTCCTGGTGTCAGGATCGTAGGTACAGTATACTGTGGTAACGTTGCCGTTTTCGTCCTCGTCCCAATGCGTACACTTGACAATGTATGCGCCCTTGAGCCTCACCTCGCCATCAGGCTTGAGTCTGAAGAACTTGTGGACGGGCTCCTTTTGAAAATCGCTTCTCTCGATGAACAGCTCCTTTGCAAAATGCAGGGTGCGTGTGCCAAGTTCGGGCTTGTTGGGGTGATTTTCAAGTTCAATGTCCTCAATCTTGCCCTCGTCCCAATTCTCCACCACAAGACGCAACGGCTCGGTAATTGCCATCATTCTTAGCCCATTCTCGTTGAGGTTCTCTCTGACACAATGCTCCAGTATAGCGGGGTCAACGATGGAATCCGCCTTTGCTACTCCTATCCTTGAGAGAAAATCTATTATCGCCGCCGCCGGATAGCCACGCCTTCTCATTCCGCACAGGGTTGGCATACGGGGGTCGTCCCAGCCTGAAACATAGTGTTCCTCAACCAGTCGGCGCAAATAGCGTTTGGACATGATGGTGTTGTTAAGGTTCAGCCTCGCAAATTCAATCTGACGGGGCTTGTGCTCAAACTCGCATTGCTCAACAACCCAATCATACAACGGTCGATGCGCCTCGTATTCCAAACTGCAAAGCGAGTGCGTCACGCCCTCGATTGCGTCCTGAATGGGGTGTGCAAAATCGTACATGGGATAAATGCACCACTTGTCTCCCGTCTGATGGTGATTGATGTGCAAAATGCGATACATCGCAGGATCACGCATGTTGATATTGGGCGACGCCATATCAATCTTTGCTCGTAGTGTCTTTGCACCATCGGGAAACTCACCGTTTCTCATGCGTTCAAACAAATCAAGGTTCTCCTCAACACTGCGATTGCGGTACGGACTGTTCTTGCCTGCCTCGGTCAATGTTCCACGATACTGGCGCATCTCGTCCTTTGACAAATCGTCAACATAGGCAACGCCCTTTTTGATGAGTTTTATTGCAAGTTCGAAGCACAAATCAAAGTAGGACGATCCGAACAGCAGCTTGTCCCAGTCAAAGCCGAGCCATTGAATGTCGTACTTGATTGCATCGACATACTCCGTGTCCTCTTTTGTTGGGTTGGTATCGTCAAAACGGAGGTTGCAGCTTCCGCCATACTGCCTAGCCATGCCAAAGTCTATCGCCAATGCCTTTGCGTGACCGATGTGCAGATAACCGTTGGGCTCGGGCGGAAAACGTGTCTTGACCCGTGGCTCCTTGGTTCGCATATCCTCCTCTATAAACTCCTCGATGAAATTTTTAACTCTCTGTTCCATATGATGCTCCTTATGGTTTAGTAATCTCGTTTGGGTGTATGCTCCATCCCTCAGGGCTTATAGCCCTTTGCAGGTTGTTCCAAATATTATTCGCCTTTATACTGTATTGAGCATGTTGCTTTGCCGTCTCGATGCAAACAAGCACCCTATCCTCCGACCGCTGAGGGTATACCGTGACTGTGCCTTCCTTGCCGAACTCAAGCACTATCGGTTCGCCCCCCTTGTCTGCTCCAAGCCACACACGTCGTGGCGATACTCGCAGATAATAGTCGATCTTCTTGACGTTTTCAAGATGGCTGATACTTGTGGATACTCCGTTATATGTAGCCACAAACGGCGCATCGGAATCGGAAAACAGCAGACACGACAAGGCATGATTGTAGGTTGTAACGTCATATTTTGTCCATACGGCATAGGCGATAACCATCAACGCAAGCACTATGATTACGACTACTGCTATTGAAATGAATGTATACACCCAGCCGTTTTTCATCTCTGTTCCCTCCACACGCTCGTCCGTCACCGTGTTTTTGACCTCGCCAAAGCCATCGGCACTCACTCCTTTTTTGAGATTGCTCCAAAGGCTTATGATGCTGACCTTATAATGAACCAAATGGTTGCCACGCATCAGGCATACTATTCCCTCGTCCACAGAATCGGTGGGATACACGAGTATAGTCTCCCCCGTAGTCCTTGCCAAAATGATGGGCTCTTGACTTTCATCTGCTCCCAGCCACGCCCTAATCGGCCTTACAGTCAGATAGTAGTAGAGCTTTGGATAATTGTCTTGAGTGCCTCCCTCATGGGTGATGATGGTGGTCACATCATCATATGTAGCATATATGGGAGTCTGCTGATCATTGTAAAAGAACGTGGATATGTCGGACAAGTACTGTGTTTTATCGTATTTGCTCCACACCAAATACACCACGCTGCCGAACAATATGACCGACAGCAATACCGCAAAAATTACAAACGTTCTCGTCCCTTTTCCCATACACTCCTCCATTTTACATGGATTATACCACATAACAAACAAAATGGGAACCAATCAGTTCCCAAATAATGATTTATTCTCCAAGCGTTCTCAGCTCTTTGATGTAGGTTCGCATATAAAGAATGACTGCCGTCATCAAGCTGAATACTTCGGCAATGGGGAACGCCCACCACACCGCTGTAACATCATTTGTCAGCTTTGCAATCAAATATGCAGCAGGCAGCAGAACTACAAGCTGGCGGATCAGCGAAATCCACATGCTGTTCATTCCCTTTCCGATGGCTCCAAAGAACGTCGAAATTGCGATGCACATTGCCGCAACTATGAAGCACAGCGACAGAATCCTCAACGCCGGTACTCCGATTATCAGCTCCTCGGGCGTTGGCGAAAAGATGTTCAAAATCTGTTCGGGCAGAAGCTGAAAAATCAACAGTCCTATTACCATAAAGCAGACCATGCTAACAATGACCAGCTTCAGCACCTTCATCAGACGCTTCTTATTCTTTGCACCATAATTATAACCCTCGATGCTCATTGCCGCATTGGAAAGTCCGAACACGGGCATGAACACTATGGATTGCAGCTTGTAGTACACACCGAACACAGCCGTTCCGACCGTTGGCGCAAGTCCCTCCAATATCAGATCCATTCCAAGCATCATCACTACGCCTATGGCCTGCATAACGATGCTGGGAAGTCCCACGGCATATATCTGCTTGACGCATGTTTTTTGCAGCTTGAGCTGTTTTAGGTGTATGCTTACCTCGTGCTTGCCGCAAAAGAGTATGATTATTGCCAGCACCATTCCGACCGTCTGACCAATCACCGTTGCCACCGCTGCGCCAACCACGCCGTACATAGGCACCAAAATGGCATCAAGCACTATATTTGCTACGCCACCGGAAATCTGCATCACCATTGCAAGCAGCGTCTTGCCTTGTGCGGACATTACCCTTTCAATTCCGACCGCAACAAAGCTGCCCAGAGAAAATATGCAGCATATGGACAGGTATTGAGTTCCAAGCTCGATGACCTTCTCGTCTGCAGTCAGCATCCGCATGATAGGCTCGGACAAAAACGCTCCTAAAAGCGCAAACACAAGCGATGTAATTATCAGTAGAGTCGTACCATTTGCCGCCGCTAGGTTCGCTTCGTCATTCCTGCGCTCACCCAATCTGCGTGATATAAGCGAGTTCATACCAACTGATGTTCCCACGCTGAAGGCAACCATCAGCATCTGCACAGGATAGGCGAGACTCAATGCGGCCTTTGCATAAAGCGCATCTGCCGTCTTGGATACAAAATAAGTATCCACAACATTGTAGAATGCCAATACGAGCATACTCAAGATTATGGGCCAACCCATAGAGAAGAGCAAACGTCCCTCTTTTTCAGTTCCCATTCGGTTTTGTTTAATGTTTTCCATAGTTGAGCAGTGTATCACGAACAATCAAATTTTGCAAGAAAAAGCTCGAAATATCCCTAACAAATATAAGAAAAATCCAAATATCTGCTATTTTTGCAGACATTCGGATTTGACCTTCTGTGGCGTGCCTGAAGGGATTCGAACCCTTGACCTTTGGAGTCGGAGTCCAACGCTCTATCCAGCTGGGCTACAAGCACATATGTTGAGTCATATTGTTAACTTAGTATAGCACACAATCCTTCGGTTGGCAATAATTCAGCGACTTGCAAAAATGGTCGAGGCTGCCTTAATAAGGCAGCCCCGTATCTGAATTGTTTGACTTTGGATTCGTTATGCCTTAGGACCTGCGTCTACAATGTTCTTGGGCATATTGGAATACTTTTGGAAATTCTTCTGGAAACGAGCTGCCAAATCACGAGCGGTGCGCTCATAATCCTCTTTGTCCGCCCAGAGATCACGCTGATGCAAGAACTCATCGGGAACGTTGGGGCAGGTCTTGGGAACCAGAACGTTAAAGATGGGGTCGTGTTCGAACTCACCCTTTTCCAAATCGCCGTTCAGTGCCGCCGTGACCATTGCACGAGTATATCTGAGCTTCATTCTGCTGCCCACGCCATACTTACCGCCTGCCCAGCCGGTGTTGACCAGATACACATTTGAGTTGTGCTCCTCAATCTTCTTGCCCAACATCTCGGCGTACACCGATGGATGCAGCGGCAAAAACGGTGCGCCAAAGCAGGTTGAGAATGTGGTCTGCGGCTCAACAATGCCACGTTCCGTGCCAGCAAGCTTAGAGGTGTAGCCACTCACAAAGTGGTACATCGCCTGATTCTTATCGAGCTTGGAGATGGGAGGCAGAACGCCAAAAGCGTCCGCTGTGAGGAAAATGACTGTTTGGGGATGCTCGCCTACGCCCGGAATTGCAGCGTTGGGAATGAAATCAACGGGGTAGCCCACTCTTGTGTTCTCGGTGAGTGTCTTGTCGTCAAAATCGAACTCACGGGTATTATCGTCCATAATGACGTTCTCGACCAGCGAACCGAACTTGATTGCGTTCCAAATGAACGGCTCGTTTTCTTTGGACAGATTGATGCACTTTGCGTAGCAACCGCCCTCAATGTTGAATATGCCCTTGTCTGACCAGCCGTGTTCGTCGTCGCCAATAAGCATACGGTTCGGGTCGGCGGACAACGTTGTCTTGCCTGTTCCGGAAAGTCCAAAGAACAGTGCGGAATCCTGATTGTCTCCGATGTTTGCAGAGCAATGCATGGTGAACACGCCCTTTTTGGGGAGCAGGTAATTCATCACGGAGAAAATTGACTTTTTAATCTCGCCTGCATACTGGCTGCCTGCAATAATGACCATCTTCTTGTCAAAGTTGACTATGATTGCTGCCTCGGAGTGTGTGCCGTCAATTTCGGGTACGCACTTGAAGCCCGGTGCTGCAATGATTGTAAAGCCCGGCACGAAGGACTCAAGCTGTTCCTGTGTGGGTCTTAGCAGCAACTGATGGATAAAGAGATTCTGGCTTGCAAGCTCGTTGACTACGCGAACAGGGAGATGATAGGTCTCGTCTGCGCCTGCAAAACCATCAAAAATAAATATCTCACGTCCCTGCAAATATGCCATCATCTTGCCATAGATAGAGTCAAAACGCTCTTGAGAAATGGGAACGTTAATCTTGCCCCAATCAATATCATCATGTATTGACGGTGCATCGACCACAAAACGGTCGTCAGGCGAACGGCCCGTATACTTGCCCGTGGTGACCACGAGTGCGCCTGTGTTGCTCAGTTTGCCTTCGCCACGTTCGAGTGCATGCTCGACCAGCTCGGCGGGAGTTAAGTTGCGGTAAACATTCTTCGGGGCGATGATGCCCAGCGATTCAACATACTGTTTCATACTGTTTCTCCTTATACTTTCGGGTTCAAATCCTCATTTGCCCCCATTATGTTTATAATACCCCGAAATCAAGTTTTTTGCAAGCATTAATCCAAAAATTATTCTTTTGTGCCTTTCAGAACTAAAAAATTCGTCTATTCGGGGTCTAACCCCAAATAGACGAATTATATATTATTTTGGGTGAATAGAGTCTTGGTTTACGAGATGCGCACGCCAAAGACCTTCTGCCCTCTGCAGCCGACCACCAGCATATTCTCATAGACTGCCGGCGATGCTTCAAAATTGCTGTCGTCTAACGCAAGTGTTCTGAGCACCGTGCCGGTTGCGCCGTCCAGCAGGAACAGATTGCCGATTGAATCGGCTTGCAGCACATAGCCCTTGCCCTCGTCAGTATAGACTATCAAAGGTGAGCTCCACGAGTAGTTCTCCATGTCGAACTGCCACTTGACCTCAAAGGTGTCCTTGTTGAGTGCGACCAGCACGCCCTTTTTATGATCGGGATAGCGTGCTATGGTGATAAGAACAAGTCCGTCCATGTCCGTGCCACTCTTGCCCAATGCCGCTGTGGACTGTATTCCGCCCGACACTCCTGTTTCGGTGTAAACGTGCAGTCCGTACTGCCTAACAATCTCGCCTGTGAGCGCATTTATCTTGAAAAACGGTGCAACGCCGTAGCTGTTGGCGTCCTTTGTAAAGTGCAGCGAAGTGCCAACATATATGTAAGCCTCATCATCGGAGATTACGTCCAAAACGGGAGTGCCGTTGGTATCATCAATGGTGTCTGCAATCCACTTAATCTGCATGGTGCTAAGGTCTACACATTGGAAAAGTCCGTCATTACTTGACATATACAAGCAGCCGTTCCATGCTGCAATGCTGCCCTCGTAGCCAAGCCAATACTTATCCGTGCCCTCGGTGATGCCTGTGCTGGATCTGTTGCTGTCATAGCGCATCTTGACTATGTGTGTGGGGTTGACTGATACCACTCCGTTTTGGAAGGTCGTATTGAGCTTCATGGTGTATAGAATCCCATTTTCGCCTGCATAGATGAGTGTATCCGTTTGGGCGTCTATCAGCGGTGCGCTGTCCCAAGCGGTGAATACTCGCTTTGCAAACGGCTCATGGTCCTGCGTTCCAAACTCGTACATTCTGGTAAAATCGACCAACGAATAGATCATTGCACGAGCCTTGCGCCCCTCGTCGTCATACTGATCGCCACTGCCCAAGTACAGAATTGGATAGCCACGAGGGTCGAGCGAACCTGTCCCCTTGAACGGCATACCGATGTCCAAATCATCTCTTGTTGGCTCGCCGGTCTTTAGCTCAAAGAAATGCACCTTGCCGTCCATGGTGGGGTATATGACCTCTACCAAGTCCTCGGTATTCTTCGCCCAGTCATATAGGTTCATCGCCTTGCGCGTCTCTGCAGGCCATTGAACAATCAGAGGCTGACCTGTCCAGCCGCTGCCTGTCCACGTTTTTTGACCATCGTTTCGATAGACATATCCGATATTCTTCGAATAAACCTCAGTCAACGCCTCTTCGGTGATGCTCACCGTGCCATAGGCAGGGTCGCTGCGGAAGTTATTGCCTCTAAACGTAATGACTCCCTTTAGCTGGGTATATTGGCTGCCCTCATCAAAGGTTATCTTTGTGTCAGTAAGTATCTGTCTCCATACCTTGCCAAGCGTAAATTCGCCGCCAAACAGGCTCGTGCGCATCAGCGGATCAAAATTGGAATACTCCGTTCCGTCAATTTCAAAGTGGTTAACATACCCATAGTTTGTGGGCTGCGAGCTATCCACAGCATAGGGTGTGGGCGCAGGCTCCTTGGTGGGATTTGGGGTAAAGGTAGCAGCAGGTGTATCGGTAGCGTCCGCTTCGCCGTTTGACTGCCCGCCTCCGTTGCAGCCACCACTAATAATCGTTACCAGCAGGACGATAAGCAGTACCAATGCCAACAGAACTATCGCACCCAGCGCAAGCATCCTATAAAATCTAGGATGAATAATCAATCTCCTGCGTTTTTTCTTTTTAGCCATTTGTAACCTCCCAGTGGTTAGGACACGCGCACACCAAATATACCCTTCGAGCGTGTTCCTATGACAATGATGTCGTTAAATGCTGCCGGCGATGCTTCCATATTACCGCCCAGCTTGAGTGTGTCCAATATTACGCCGCTTGCACCATCTATCAGATACAGGTTGCCGTGGTTGTTGCCCTGTATGATGCAATCCTTGCCGTTGTCCGAATAAATTGCTATGGGTGAGCTCCATGCGTATGCCGATAGCTGCCTAGACCAAACAAGATCGCCTGTCTGCCTGTTCAGTGCCACGACCACGCCTTCGTTCGTTTCGCCATCGTAGCTTGCAAAGCTGGTTATGACCAACCCCTCCATATCACCGTGACCGATGATTGCGCTGCCCATGACTCCGCCTGTAACGTTCTTTGTCGTACCGATTGTCTTGGAATACTGCCAAACTATCTCGCCTGTCATGGCGTCAATCTTGAAAATGCTCGTCGTGCCCTGATTGCTAGCGTCAATGGTGTTGTCAAGCGTGTTGCCAACATACAGATACGCCTCAGTCTCGGAAATGACCTCCAAGGCAGGTGAGGCATTCGTGTCGTCGTGAATGTCCTGCACCCACTTGACCTCCATGGTATTGAGGTCAACACAGTGCATCAATCCCGAATTTTCGGTCAGATACGCAAAGCCGTTCCACACCGCACAGCTCCCCTCGTAGCCAAGCCAGTAAGCGTTCTCGCCGGTTCGGTTGGCATGATAGCGAAGCCTCACAACATCATCGGGGTTCATCGTGAGCGTTCCCGTTGTAACATCGAAATAGGTGTTGAGATGAATAGTGTAAAGAATGCCGTTCTCACCCGGATATATCAGCGTATCAGTCTTTGCGTCCACCAAAGGTCCGCTGTCGTAAGCGTGCCAAATGCGCAGGGCAAAGCTGTCCGGCTTCTTGCCAAACTCATAGAGGCGTGTATAATCCACCAGCGAATATGCCATTGCACGGGTTATCTTGCTGTCGTCATCGGGATAGCTGTCGCCGCTTCCCAGATACAAAATCGGATAGCCTCTAGGGTCAAGTGCGCCTGCGCCCTTGAAGGGCATTCCGATGTTTAGCTTATCTCGGGTCGCTTCGCCCGATTCAAGGTCTAAAAAGTAGACATTGCCGTCCATGGTCGCATAAATCACCTCGACAAGTCCGTCCTTCTCCTTTGCCCAGTCGTACATGTTCATTATCTGCTTGGTTTGCGCAGGCCATTCAACCAAAATGGGCTGACCCGTCCAACCGCTGCCCGTCCATGTTCCGCTTCCGCCCTCGCCCTTTGGCATACTTGCGGTTGCTACATTCCATATTTGCGTCAATCGTTCGTTTGCCGTTGAAGCAGTGCCGTATGCGGCGTTCTGCCGATAGTTGTTGCTCCTAAATCCGATTACTCCATTAAGCTGGGAATAATCATCTCCGCTGCCAAAAGAAATTGGGGTGGTACGATCATAGCTGTCAACCACAAAGCCGTTAACCTCAAGCTCCGTCTCAAAGCCCCAGTTGTACGGCTGCGAAGCGTCCACGGCGTGCGGCGTTGGCACAGGGGTCGGTGTCGGCTCCGGCGTGGGCGTGGGTACGTCCGTCGGTTCGGGCGTGGCAGTCGTTATCTCTATGCTCACCGCAGTAGCGTAAGGATTCTCTGACGGAGGTATAATTTGTACATCGGAACCCGCTTTCTTTTGGCAACCGATAAAAGTTAATAAAGCGACAGAAAAAATTGTCACAATCGCAAGTCTGATATTTATTGCGAACTGTATCTTGTGCATTTTTTACTCCTTCAAGCCCATATATTGGGGGCAATCTCAAAACCAGATGAATAAAAATACGTCCCCATAATTTTCCATCATCGCCATTATACCACGCTTCTTTGAACATTTGTTTGTGTAAGTGTGAACAGTTTTCGTCATATATGTGGATATTTTTGGCGGTATAGTTATGCAAAGTGCGTATATTTATACGTTTGTTGTCGGCTGGTGCCGAAATGGGACGGGTGTGTTCACGTCTGTCAGGGGCTACAATTATTAGTGTAAATAAGCAAAAAGCCCTCGGATATGAGGGCTTCAGCTTGTCAAAATGGTTAGTCCTTACATTTGGTTCGGAAGCGAACGCAGTTCGGACAGATAAGCATTCTCCATGGGTATCCACCGCTGTTCGAAGTTCTTCCAACCGTCCGTGCCGTTTCGTGCCAGAATACGTTTCTTTTGCTCGTCCGCATCAATTCTTAATACTATCGGCAGATCGTAATACCTGCCAAATTTCGGATGCAGCGCATATGCTCCCTCGACTATGATGAGCTGCTTGGGATAAAACGGCTCGACGATGGAATACGCCATGCTATGGCAGTCGAACCGCCTGAAGGCAAGCATATCATGTCCTTGCAGCGGCTTTAGCACCTCGTCAATGAATCGCTCATAGTGTACGTTGCCGCCAATTTGGGCGTAACGCTCCTGCGTGCGAAGCTCCGTGGGCAGGAAAAAGTCGTCCATATGTATGACCGTTGCCGAAAATATCCCATCAAGCTCACCTGCAAGCGTGGTCTTGCCCGATGCCGCCATGCCGTCTATGGCTACAATGACCCTATCCTTGTTCCTAAGCAGCCGTTCTATGGTGGCTATCATAGCTGATAAATCTTGGTGAATTTCTCTGAAAGGTAGTCGGTGTAGTATTTTGGATCGAACTCTGCTTTGCAAGCGTTCTCAACAAGCTCCTTAGGCTTTTTGATGCAGCCAAAGCGATAAATTCTCTCTGTGAGCCAGTCGATAATGGGCTGCAATTCTCCCGATTTCACCTGTTCCATCACATCAAAATCCTGCTTCATTGCTGCAATCATCTGTGCGCCGTATGCGCTGCCGATTGCGTAGGACGGGAAGTAGCCGAACATTCCGCCCGACCAATGCGAATCCTGAAGCACCCCCTCCGTATCCGAGGGAACGTCCACGCCAAGATACTCCTTCATCATCTCGTTCCACGCCTTGGGAAGGTCCTTGACCTCCAGCGTGCCCGAAATGAGTTGCTTTTCAAGCTCATAACGAACCATGATGTGCAGAGGATATGTCAGCTCGTCCGCCTCCGTTCTGATAAGCGACGGCTCGACCTTGTTTGCCGCCAAAAACAGCTGCTCACGGGTAACGTCTTTCAACTGCTCAGGGAAAAGCTCCTTTAGGTCATCATACACCACAGACATGAACTCCTCGCTCCTGCCAATGATGTTTTCATACAGTCTAGACTGGGATTCGTGAACGCCCATGCTCACGCCCGAACCGAGAAAAGAATCGGTCAGCTCGTCTCCGATATTCAGCTCGTAGGTCGCATGACCTGCCTCGTGTACGACCGAATAGAAGCTCGACAGCAGCATGTCGGAATGATAGTGCGTCATGATGCGGACATCGTTCTTTGTAAAATTGATTGTGTAGGGATGCTCAGTCTCGCCAATGCAGCTGCGCTGTGGATCCATGCACATAATTTTCATCAGTCTGTCCGTGAGAATCCGCTGCTTGTCAACAGGGTATTCCTTGTCTAGAAAATCGGTGTCAATCCTTCTGCCACGGGCAACAATGTCGTTGAGCAGCGGAACGACTTTCTTTCTGACATCTGCAAAGAACTTATCGAGCGTCTCCATTGTCAAGCCCTTCTCATATTCGTTGAGCAGGGTGTCGTAAGCAGGCTTATCGGGTGCGTAGTAGTGCGCCATCTTTCTGTTGAAGGCGACCATCTTCTCAAGGTGCGGTCTGAACAACTCAAAATCATTTGTCGCCTTTGCCTCGTGCCACGCCGCCGAAGCCGCATTGACATCTATCTGATGCTGAACATACTCGTCCATCGGGATTTTCTCCAGCTTACAAAGCTCCTCATGCTTCTCCTCCGCCTCTCTTAGGGTAATTAAATCCACCTCGTCCTTGTGCGCCAAGATGGTCTCAATCATATCCCTAAGCTCCGAGCTTGTAGCGAGCTTATATTCCTCCTCGCTCAACACGCCCATTGCGTTTCCAACAACCTCACTGCCCTTTGGCGGCATGACGGTCACGCTGTCGTTATACAGTTTGCTCATCGCATGTTCGTATGCGCCCAGCTTGCTAAGATGCTTCTTGAATGCGGCAATAGTGTCTTTCATGGTCGTACTCCTCTTTTTTTCTTGAGTATACTCTTCTTTGATATTTTTATCAATACCACTTTCATATCCGAGCATTAGTTGTTATAATAAGAAAAAACATTGGAGGGTGAGCATGAACGTAACAGAAAGATTCCTGCGCTACATCAAGATAGACACTACAAGCCATGATGGCGATAAGACGCTGCCAAGCACCGACATACAGTTTAATCTGGGTCGGCTTTTGGTCGACGAATTGAAGGCAATCGGGCTGAACGATGCTCGCATCGACCAAAAGTGCTACGTCTATGCAACGCTTCCTGCCACAAAGGGCAAGGGGGACTGCCCTGCGCTGGGCTTCATTGCTCACCTTGATACTGCGCCCGACTTTTCAGGCACAGGTGTAAATCCGCAGATCATTCCCAACTATGACGGCGGCGATGTGGTGCTTGGCGATGGCAAGCGTGTTTTACGGGTTGCAGATTTTCCATCCCTATCCGACCTCAAGGGTCGCACCTTGATTACCACCGATGGCACCACGCTCCTTGCAAGCGATGACAAGGCCGGCATTGCCGAGATAATGACTCTGCTTGAGCGTCTTGTGTCGGAAAATATCCCACACGGAAAAATCTGTGTTGGATTTACTCCGGATGAGGAGATTGGTTCGGGTGCGGACGGCTTCGATGTTGAGGCATTCGGCGCAGACTTTGCCTATACCGTGGACGGTGGCAGAGAGGGCGAGCTGCAATATGAAAACTTTAACGCCATGGAAGCTCGTGTAGTAATTAACGGCTTTAATGTGCATCCCGGCTCCTCGAAGGATACCATGATTAACGCTTCTTTGGTCGCAATAGAATTTAATTCAATGCTTCCGTCAGGCGAAACGCCCCGTGACACCGAAAACTACGAGGGATTTTTCCACCTTTGCGACATGAGTGGCGATGTTGAACACGCCAAGCTGCACTATATCATTCGTGATCACGATTTGGAGCGTTTTCATGCTCGCAAAGCTCAAATGGAGCATATCGAAAACCTGCTCAACCACAAGTACGGAAGCGGCACGGCTGCGGTCAGCTTTAAGGAGCAATATCTAAATATGAAGGAACAGCTAAAGGAGCATATGCACCTTATTGACAATGCAAAGGCGGTAATTTCCGCACTGGGCATTGAACCGCACATAGAGCCTATTCGTGGAGGAACGGACGGCGCACGATTGAGCTATATGGGTCTGCCCTGCCCCAATCTGGGCACAGCAGGCTACGCTTTCCACGGCCCCTACGAGCATATCACCGTGGAGGGTATGGAGGCCTGCGTGAACATTCTTTTGGGTATAGCGAAGAAATACTCCGAATAATTCGGAGCAAAGCCTACCTACAACTTACTATTTGTTGGCAAGCTGAGTGATAAAGTGCCTGATGATGTCCTTTCGAGTGACGATGCCGATAAACACGCCGTAGTCGTCCACAACCGGAACAAAGTTTTGCTCCGTGGCGGATTGCAGCAGGTCATCAACGTTGGTCGAAGCATTCACCGCAGGGTTGCGCTCCTTGTCAAGTATGGACGAGATGGGAATGCGTTCCCACTCACGCGGACTCTCGTGGTCGATTATCACATGCAATAAATCGCCCTCTGCGATAGTACCGCAATAACGGCCCTCACAGTCAATGACAGGGACGGCGGCATGCTTGAATGCTCTAAGTTTTTCGATGGATTGGCGAATAGTGTAGTCTTTCTTTAGAACGCAAACGTCCTGCTTTGGAGTTAAAAAGAACAAAAGATTCATAACTGCACTCCTTATCTGATACCATTATATGACAAGCCGAACGCAGGGTCAACTGCTCAAGGACGAAAATCACGAAATCGCCACAATATATTTTACAGCGCATTATACCGCGCTTCAAGATGGATAGATGGTTACATTGGTGCTTGATTGTGTTGTCATTTTGTTTGCTCACATGAGTGCTCTCCTGTTAATTGGCGTTAGCACCTGACATTATGCTGAAAATGTGTTCAACTGAGCCGCCTTAATTCACCTTGAATGGTGCAGTTGTACTTTTATTTTGCCAGAATTACCAGTCCGTGACCGCAGCGGCATCTACCCAATAAATGTCGCTCCCCCTGTCCCCCTAATCCAAGCTGCCGCTAAAACTAGTAATACAGCCATAATACTCATAGGTATTCAAGGAAAAGCGATTGCAAATGGTGATAAAAATGTGGAAGTGTCAAGCATAGGCGCAGCCATTGCGAATTATTGTCAAGCGTGCTATAATCTTAATATGTTTGTAAAATACAAAAGGAGCATAGTGGTTCTTTGCCTAATGCTGCTGCTGTCCGCCTGCTCGGCGCAAAGCAGCACCGTTGGGTCTGTCTTTGGCTCGCCCAAAGAAACGGAGTATTCTGCTTTGCCATCGGGCAATACCGTTGAGCTTCTTGCATCGCCCACTCCCACCATCATTGAGCCGATGCACACTCCCCCACGCCGCTATCCCTCCTCCAGACCTGCGGTTGTCATTACCGCAACTCCGAGGCTGACCTATGTCCCCCTGCCCCCTTCGACACCCGATCCAAACGCCGTGGACGCATCGCCCACACCGCCGTGGGCTACGCCCTATCCCTCTCCTACCGGTGAGCCAACGGTTAAAACCGAGCCAACAATCGAGCTTGCAACGATTGAGAACTGTTCCGAATATGTCTATGTTCGAAGCGGCGGCAGCACTTCTTCCGATGTAATCGGTACCGCTGCACTTGGAACGAGTTACCGTGTGCTGTCAAACGGAAATGATTGGACGCAGATACTGTTCAACGGCAATGTTGGATTTGTGAAATCAGATTATGTTTCCGCACGCAGCGTGGATTGTCAGCAGCAAAGCGACCTTAGCTATTCCCTCTGTTCCTTAAACGTACATAATATGGGCAACGGCTCTCGTGTAGACGAGCTTGCAGAGGTGATACAGCTTCAAGGCGTTGACGTTGTTTGCATTCAGGAGGTCGACCTTGGCACCAGACGTGTGGAGGGCGCAAACTGCACGGAGCTTTTGGCAAAAGCGTTGGGCTATCCCTATTGGTCGTTCTCGGCTGCAACAGGGTATGAGGGTGGCTACTTTGGCACGGCTATCATCTCACGCTATCCCATTGTGGACGCTGCAACCTTCAAGCTGGACGTTGCATCGGGCATGGAGCGAAGGTCGCTTGGCTATGCTCGAATCCTTCTTGACGGCGGCACGGTCAACGTGTTCAACACACACCTATGCCCCTCGTCCATGTGCTATAAGTCAATCAACCTTGCCTCGCTCCAATATGAGCTTAAGGCAACCGGCGTTGAAGCCTACACCGTTTCGGGCGACTTCAACTGCTCTCCCCCACGCATTGACGACTATCTGCCCGACATCTATTATGTCAATATAGACAAAAGCACCTTCGGAGACGGAAGTGTACCGAAGATACTCGACAATATTCTGTATACGGATGGAATTATCCCCTCGGCATTTGAAATAGTAGATACTCGAACAACAAATATCACCGATCACGACATGGTGTATTGCCTAATCACCGTTTTGAAGCCCTGATGTAGCTTAGCACTTCTTCCCACACCTTATCCCTGCTGTCCTTTGTAACGTAAAAGCAGCGTGCCTTTTTGTGCGCACGGACGGCATCTAAAAATTCGCTGTTCTTGTCTCGAACGGACGCAACTACAAGCTGTCGTGTGTCCAATGCCCCCATGACTGCGGCACGGAATATCTCCGCCTTGTTTTCCATTACTCCCAGCTCGTCCATGAGCATTACGCCGCCCTCGGGCGCGCCCGTAATCAGATGCGCGTGTGCGTCAAACACCTCGGGATAGCCTGTTGAGCAAAAATCCTTGCAGCTGCCAATTAGATTTGATTTGTCGTATTGGCGTTCGCCAACCGCTGAATGTATGTAGACAGGGCATGAACCGTCCTCAAGCTGCGCTTCCTTCTTTGTGACAAAGCCGCAAACAGGGAGCTGAAGCTCATTAAGAATTTTGCCTATGAGCGTACTCTTGCCAACGCCCTGATGACCCACAATTAAAATATGCTCCATCGTTACTCCTTGTAGCTTAGGCGTGTGTAGTTCTCGCCCTGTGCGCCGTATACCGCCTCATAATCGCTGTCCATACATTCCAGCATCGGTGCGTCCGCCGTGTAAAACACGCAGGTACCGCAGGACGAGGACAGCTTTCGGGGCACGGGCGCAAGTCTTGCGTCCGCACCCCGTTTTTTCAGTTCCTTATGAGTGCGCATGGCACTCAAATGTGTGTAGAATGTTGCGATATAGTCCAAATTACTTCCTTAGTGTTAGTTTAGTATCGTCACCGTCAGCCGCTTTATCAACACAATAGCCTTGACTGTTTGCATAGCGGGTGATGTTCTGTACTGCCGCCTCGTGGTCCACCACGACCTCAACAAGCTCAGGCTTGTTTGCCTTTACAAAGCGTTGCACCAGCAGCACGGGCTGCGGACAGGATAATCCTCTTGCGTCTATCATATGCTTATTTTTCTCCTTTTGCAATATTGAATACGGAAACCAACGCCAATATTACCAACGATGCAATCACAACGATGAGCACGGGTCCTGTGCCGATTCCTGCGCCGCTTGACGCCAAGCCAAAGTTGTGAGCGACTGCCGCACCTGCCACAAAGCCGCAGATGGTGATTGCCGAATCGGTGTTGCCCTCGCCTGCCAAAATGAGCTGGCGAAGCGGACAGCCGCCCAGCAGCACCGAGCCCCAGCCTACAAGTGCCATGCCCAAGAAGTTGAACACGCCATCGGTGTGGGCAATGGGTTGACCCTCAAACGAGAATGCAAGGCTTCCCTTGACGATGAGGTTGCCAACAAGAACTGCCACGATGATGGCGATAAAGCCTGCAATGAGCTTAAAATCTTTGAACATGACGGCATCACGCACGCCGCCTGCCATGCACAATCTGCTCTGCTGGCAAAGCGCACCAACGATGAGCGCAACCACAAGCGCAATGTATACATTTGCGTGCTGCGAGCCGGGACCTTCAACGCTGCTCTTAAACAGGGCAGGTGCAAGGATGGATACAACAAACAAAATGACCATCAAAGCGGGGAAAATCAGTCCCTCAACCTTACTCTGCTTATAGGCACGCTTCAATGTAAAGCCCAGCTTGAGTGGTACAACGCCGATTAAGATGCCGACCACGAAGCCCAACAGACCAACGATGGCGTTTAGGTCGCCGCCGCCGATGCGAATGACCATGCGAAGCGGACAGCCCAAGAAAATGAGTGCGCCAATCATTACAATCATGCCGAGCAAAAATCTTGTCATGGGCGATGAGCCGCCTGTGGGCTTCCACTCTCTGCGAATGACAGAGATGATAAATGCGCCGAGCACCAATCCGATGATTTCGGGGCGTACATACTGCACCACGCCTGCGCCGTGGAATCCCACCGCCCCGGTGATGTCACGAATAAAGCAGGCTATGCAAAAGCCCATGTTTGCAGGGTTGCCCTCCGCAGTCAGAAAGACTGCCGCAGCACCTACGCATAGTCCCGTCAGTACGACGAGCCAATACTTTTTCAAAATGTTCCTCATGTTTTCCTCCTTGTTATTTCAAGTGTCCTGTGTTATACTAACACAAACAAGCGTTATATGCAAGTGAGGATAACGAATTTTGTCGAAAAAAATTTATTTGGACAATGCTGCCACGAGTTTTCCAAAGCCTAAGTGCGTTGCTGAGGCTATGGTGGACTACATGACCAACAACGGTGCAAGCCTTCACAGGGGCGATTACGGCTCGGTTTTTGAGGTTGAGAATGCTGCTCTGACCCTGCGTGAACAGCTTTGCGAGCTGTTCAACCACGATGAGATTAAAAACGTTGTAATCAACGCAGGCGCAACAATGGGCATGAACACCGTTCTTATTGGTTCGCTGAACGAAGGCGACCACGTTCTTGTAAGCTCCATGGAGCACAATGCCGTGATGCGTCCGCTTCATGAGCTTGAATGTCGTGGGGTGAGCTTTGACCACATTCCCTGCGACAGCCAAGGAAGGCTCGACCCAAATAAGATACCCCAGCTCATTAAGCCCAACACAAAAATGCTCGTTCTTTGCCATGCCTCAAACGTGTGCGGTACGCTTCAAAACGCTGCCGCCGTGGGACAGGTGTGCAAGGAGCATAACCTATTATATGTGCTTGACGGAGCGCAAACCGCAGGTCATGTAAATATTGATTTTGCAAAATGGAACCTTGATGCACTCGTTCTGCCTGCGCACAAGGGGCTGATGGGCCCAAGCGGAATAGGCGCGCTGCTGCTGTCAAGGCGGCTTGCCGATGCAATAAGACCTCTCATTACCGGCGGTACGGGAAGCAGGTCGGACGATGAGCACCAGCCTTGGCTAATGCCCGACAAGCTGGAATCGGGTACGCTCAATATGCCGGGAATATACGGCTTCTCCGCCGCTCTTGGCTACATTCATTCCGTTGGTGTGGACGCACTATTTGAGCGTGAACGGCTGCTTACAGCTCGCTTTTTATCGGGCGTTGCTTCGCTTAGAAACGTGAAACTGTACGGAATCCCAAACTTAATTGACAGGGTGGGCGTGATTGCTCTGGACTTTATCGGCACCGATAATGCGCTTGCGGCGTCAAGGCTTGAGCAGAAGGGAATCATGACACGCTGCGGACTGCACTGCGCACCCTTGGCACACAAGACCCTAGGCTCGTTCCCTCGTGGACTGGTTCGCTTTTCCATAGGCGCATTTACCACGGAGGCTGACATTGACGCTGCCCTTGGTGCTATTGAGCAAATTTAATCTGGTTTTGTGTCGCCGTTCCCTAGATTGAAGCAGTCTTGCATTTCTCCTGCTTTTACGCTATAATATTTGCAGGAGGTCGATTATGGCACGAAGACGCAGACGAATGTTTCAACCGAAATTCTTTCTCTTTTTGATTGCAACGCTGCTGCTCATTGCAGGCATCGTTGTGATGGTCATTGCAATCAGCAATAAGATTACAAGCTGCGAGAATGAATCCTCTCTTGCTGCGCCCTCGACCGCCGACCCGCTTGCAACCGTCAACCCCCTTGCCTCCCCCACCGAAAACCCGATTGCCTCCACGCCGCCGCCCCTGTCCTCTACCTCGACCTATACCGTTTCGGGCAGCAACAACGGCGTCAGCTATGAGATACGCAGAAATAATGAGAGCAAGGAGCTATCGTCCAATCCCAACTCCTCGTCAATATCCTTTGGTTCGCCCGACAGCTATACCAATGTGAAGGGGCTTATAACCTTCGGTTCTAACAACTATCGCAACAGCTTTGCCTACGGCACTGTGACCGTCACCATGCAGGAGCTTGCGCAAAAGTGGGTCAAGCCGGTCGGCGGCATTGACCAAACCTATGGCGTCAACGGTCAACCCCTCATTGTTCAATGGGACGATGAGGTAAAAAAGACCTTGGGCATATCCGATTTGTATAAAACCATGGAGGGCTTCACCGAGGTCATCTATCCCTGTGCGGACGGCAATATCTACTTTTTTGAGCTTGAAAGCGGCGCAGCAACACGCAATCCCATCAACCTTGGCGTAAGCCTGCTTGGCACTCCCACGCTCGACCCCAACGGCTATCCCATTTTGTATGTGGGGCAGGGCGTTCCCGTCAAAAACGAAAGGGGCAACTATACCGCAATGGTATATGCCGTGGATTTGATACAGAACAAGAGCGTACACGAATTTATCGGTAAGGACTATTTTGCATACCGTGATAATTGGACGGCATTTTCAAGCTCGCCCTTGATTTCGGACGATACGCTGATACTCCCCGGCGAAGCGGGCGTCATCTACTTTATCAAGCTGAACACGAGCTTTGATGCCACGGCAAACACCATCACCATCAACCCCGGCGACAGAATTAAGTATCGCTACACCGCATCGGGATACTCGGCAACAGACAATGTTGGCTCACGCTGGTATGGCTTTCAAGGCTCGGTGAGCGCATTTAGGAATTATCTGTATATCGCAGACAACGGCGGCTATCTGCAATGTATTGATGTAAACACACTCAAATTGCAGTTTGCGCTCGACCTTGGCGGAGACACCGATGCAACCGTGGTTATCGAGGAGGACGGCAACGATGGAACGATTTACCTCTACACCGTCAATCAGACCACCACAAAAAGCGGCGATATTGCCTTTGAGGGCGACACAAACAGTTGGGGCTACTCCATTGTGCGAAAGATTAACGGGCTTACAGGCTCGGTCGTTTGGGTTCGTGAGCAGCCCTGTTTGGTGGGCGTGGGCGACACGAGTCTCAAAAGCGGCGCAAAGGGAACTCCCCATATCGGTCACGGTGAGATAGCCAACCTGCTCATCTGCTCATTCTATCGCAGCGGCATTCCCGATTATGATGATAGCGGCAGCCTCAAAGGATACAGTCAGGGCGGTACAATTCTGGCTCTCAACTGTGATACAGGTGAAATAGTTTGGCGGCTCGATCAACGTGACAGCGCAGGGTTTGCCGCCTCGCCTCTGGTGCTTTATAATTCCGATGGAAATGCGTTCATGGTTGCCTGCGAACGGACGGGTCAGGTCAAGCTCTTTGATATAAGCTCCTCAACGTGCGGCGTTGCACTGGGGCGGACGCTCGATCTTGGTTCGGGTATAGAATCCACACCTGCCGCATTCAACAATTTCATCGTATTGGGAACCACAGGCAGGCTTGCGGACGGCTCGCTTGGACAGGCAAATATTTTCGGCATTAAGCTGGGATAGCAGGCTCGCACTCCATGGATTTGGAGGAAATGACCCTGCAAAGAAATGTTTACAACAGAAGTTTTTGTACCCTTGCACTTGTAGGTAAATCGTGGTATGATTTGAGTGGAAGATTGTTTTTCAATCTCCCCTAGTATTGGAGGGTAATTATGCCACATTTGACCGACTTGGAACTGTATTATTTTAACGAGGGGACAACGCGGTGCGCATATGATGCTTTGGGCTGTCATCCCGATGAGCTTGACGGCAAAAAGTGTTATCGCTTTGCGCTTTGGGCTCCCAATGCAAAGCGTGTGGGCGTTTCGGGCGAGTTCAACGACTGGTCGGACTCCGCCCTTTTGATGGAGCGTGTTCAAAACTCTGGCGTCTGGGAGGCCTTCTCCTTTGACGCAAAGGAGGGACAGCTCTATAAATTCGCCATTGTTGATGCCGAGGATCACCTCGTCTATAAGGCGGATCCCTATGCGTTCGCCTGCGAGCAGAACGGTACTGCTTCACGCATATACACCCACGACAAGTTTCGCTGGTCGGACAAGCAATATTTGAAGCATCACAAGAAGCCATTCGATGCGCCAATGAATATCTATGAGGTGCATCTTGGCTCGTGGCGTGCCAATCAAAGCTATCGTGAGCTTGCAAGCTCACTTCTTGATTATGTTGAGGACATGGGCTACACACATATTGAGGTTATGCCCCTCATGGCGCACCCCTTTAATCCAAGCTGGGGCTATCAGGTGACCGGCTACTATGCTGCGACCGCACGCTACGGAAGTCCCGACGATCTAAAGTATTTGATCGACTGTGCTCACAAGCGTGGAATAGGCATAATTATGGACTGGGTTCCTGCGCACTTCACTCGTGACGGCTACGGGCTTGCTCGTTTTGACGGGACGGCACTGTATGAGCACGCCGATCCACGCCGAAGCGATATGAAGCAATGGGGCACGCTGCTGTTCGATTATGATAAGCCGCAGGTTCAGAGCTTTCTAATTTCAAATGCAATGTACTGGCTCAAGGAATACCACATTGACGGACTTAGGGTGGACGCTGTGAGCTGTATGCTCTATTTGGATTACGGCAGGCAAAAGGGCGAGTGGCTGCCAAACTCCGAGGGTGGCAAGGAGAACCTTGCCGCCATAGAAATGTTCAAAAAGCTGTCTGTGGCCGTGAGCACCATCGAGGGTGCAAAGCTGCTGATTGCTGAGGAAAGCACCGCCTTCCCCATGGTCACCAACAAGCACGGCGACAATAGTCTTGGGTTTGACTTCAAGTGGAACATGGGCTGGATGAACGATATGCTGTCCTACATGCAGATGGACAGTCTGTTCCGCAAGTGGAACCATGACAAGCTGACCTTCTCGCTGATGTACGCATTTTCCGAACGCTACATTCTGCCCTTCTCGCACGATGAGGTCGTACACGGCAAGCTGAGTATGCTTAACAAAATGCCCGGAGATTACTGGCAGAAATTTGCGCAGCTTCGTACTCTCTATCTCTACCAGATGGCGCACCCCGGAAAAAAGCTGACCTTCATGGGCATGGAGTTCGGTCAATTTATCGAGTGGCGTTTCGATGAGTCGCTGGATTGGCTATTGCTTGATTATCCCAAGCACGTTGAGATGCAGCGTTTTGTCAAGGCATTGAACCATCTTTATAAGGAAACGCCTGCGCTCTACGAAAATGACAACGATTGGAACGGCTTCCAATGGGTTGCGGTGGACGATTCGATTCATTCCATCGCCTCCTTCACACGGCAAGACAACAAGGGCAACATCATTCTTTGCGCTTTCAACTTCACGCCTGTTCCGTGGGACGACTATTGCATGGGCAGCCAAAAGGAGGGCGTGTACACCGAGATATTCTCCACTGATCCGTACTGCTACGGTGGAACGGGACAGTATGCCAACGATCAGATTGCCACAGTGAGCGAGGAGTGGGGTAAGTTCGCTCACCGCATACATATAAAGCTGGCACCCTACGGAGCCTGCATGTTAAAATTTACCGAGAAAGGACGCACCAAATGAAGAAAAAAATTGTAGCCATGCTGCTTGCTGGCGGACAGGGCAGCCGTCTGGGGATCTTGACCTCCAACATGGCAAAGCCTGCAGTTCCCTTTGGTGGGAAGTATCGCATCATCGACTTTCCTCTGTCAAACTGTGTCAACTCCGACATTGATACCGTTGGTGTTTTGACGCAGTACAGACCCTTGGCTCTCAACTCCTATCTCGGCACTGGTCAGCATTGGGATCTTGACCGAAACGGTGGCGGTGTGTTCGTCCTGCCCCCCTACATGACCGAGGCGGTCGGACAGTGGTACAGCGGAACGGCAAACGCCATTTGGCAGAACTGCGGTTTTGTCGACCAGTATGACCCCGAATATGTTTTGATTCTGTCAGGCGACCACATCTACAAGATGGACTACGCCGCCATGCTGCGTCAGCACATCAAGAAAAATGCGGCGGCAACCATTGCGGTTATCTCCGTACCCATGGAGGAGGCGCATCGCTTTGGCATAATGAACACCGATGAATACGACCGCATTGTTTCTTTTGAGGAAAAGCCCGCCAATCCCAAGAGCAACAACGCTTCTATGGGCATTTACATCTTTAACTGGAAGCTGCTCAAGGAATATATGGCTCGTGATGACGCAGACCCCAAATCCGAAAACGACTTTGGCAAAAACATCATTCCTGCCATGCTTCAAGCAGGCGAGACGATGGTCGCATTCCCATTTGAGGGCTACTGGAAGGATGTTGGAACCCTGTCAAGCCTGTGGGAAGCGAACATGGATTTGCTGGGCTATCCGCCCGTGCTCGACCTTAACGACCCCCAATGGCGCATCTATACGAAAAACCCCATCATGCCTCCGCATTATGTGGACAAGAACGCTGTAATCAAAAACAGTCTTGTCACCGAGGGCTGTGTGGTGCGTGGCACGGTCAAACATTCCGTACTGTTTTGTGGCGCAACGGTTGAGGAGGGCGCAGTTGTGGAGGACTCTATCGTTTTCCCACGCTCGGTTATCAGCAAGGGCTGCATCATCAAAAAGGCGATTGTGGGCGAGAATGTCCACATCGGTGCAAATTGCCAGCTGGGAGGCCCGAATTTGGGCGATGGAATAATAGATAACAAGCTCACGGGCGATATTACGCTGGTTGGCAACGATATAACTCTCCCTGATAACACCTACGTTCCTCAGGGTGCTGTGGTCAATCAGGACACCTTGGAATATCATTTGAAGGAGGCGGTCAGATAATGATTAACAACGCATTCGGCTTGGTCTATACAGGCGAAAACAACCCACGCTTAAAGGATCTCACCCTGTCACGTTCAGTTGCTGCCGTCCCATTTGGCGGTCGTAACCGCTGCATTGATTTTATTCTATCAAACCTCGTCAATTCAGGCGTGACCTCGGTGGGCATGATAATGCAGAAGAATTATCACTCGCTGATGGACCATCTTGGCAGCGGAAAGGAATGGAATCTCAATCGCAAGCGTGACGGTCTGTTCATTCTTCCCCCGTTTATGACAAAGGACAACACAGGCGTGTATCGTGGCTCGATTGATGCGTTTCGCTCCTGCTTGGGCTATGTGCGCCGCTGTTCCGAGAAGTATGTCATTCTTTCGGGCAGTCACACCATCTTTAGCATGACCTTCGATGAGATGATGCAGCAGCACATTGACACGGAAGCCGACATCACCATCATGTATAATGAAGATCCGTCCTTTGATATTGAGGATCAGAACAAGGATTTGCGCCTCACGTTCAACGATGAGGGGCGTGTGACGGATATGGAGCTTGACCCCTATCGCCCACGCACCTCGTTTAGAAGCTGCGATGTTCTCATTATGAAAAAGGCTCTGCTTGAATACCTGGTAGAAGAGGCATACGCCCGTGGGCAGTATGACTTCGTGCGTGACGTTCTTTTGAAACGGTACAACACGCTCAAGGTATATGGATACAGATACAATGGCTTTGTTGCAAGGCTGGATTCGGTGAACACCTATTTTAAGACCAGTATGCAGCTGCTGGATCGTGAACCTGCCGGAGATTTGTACAACATGGAGCACCCCATCTACACAAAGGTCAAAGATGAGGTTTCTGCAAAGTACGGCCCTGACGCCGATGTTCACAACAGCGTGTTGGCTGACGGCTGCAACATTGAGGGTGCGATTGAAAACTCCGTTCTCTTCCGTGGCGTGACCGTTGAAAAGGGTGCGGTAGTCAAAAATTGCATTGTGATGCAAGGCTCGCACATTGGGCAGGACGCCACGCTTGACCATGTTATTTTGGATAAGGGGGTCACCATCAGAACAGGTCGCAGTCTCATCGGATATGATAACTTCCCCATAGTGCTTAGGAAAAATCAGACGGTATAGAGAAGGAGGGTCCCTATGAAAGTCTTATTTGTCGCCAGCGAATGTGTCCCCTTTGTCAAAACGGGAGGGCTTGCCGATGTGTTGGGTTCTCTGCCCATTGCATTGCACAAGGAAAACGTTGATGCAAGGGTCATTTTGCCCAAATACCGCATCATTGACCAATATTGGGTCAATCGCATGGAGCATGTGTGTCATTTCAACATACTCATGGGTTCACAGCAGGTTTTCTGCGGTATAGACACGCTTGAGGATAATGGCGTGCGCTACTACTTTGTGGATAATCTGGCGATGTTTGGCGGTGAACAGGTCTACACAGGCGATGAGCAGGAGGGCTTTCGCTATGCTTTCTTCTGCCGTGCGGTTTTAGAGGCGTTGCCAAGAATCGACTTCTTCCCCGATGTGCTGCATTGCAACGATTGGCAAACAGGTCTTATACCCTGTCTGCTGCGTGCGCAGTATGGCATAGACGAACGTTATCGGGCTGTGCGCACCGTGTTCACCATTCACAACCTCAGATATCAGGGTCTATTCAGCTTTGAGCGCATGAACCGTGTGCTGGGGCTGAACAGCGGCTATTTCTCCCCCGATAATCTTGAGTTCTACGGATTGATGTCGTTTATGAAGGGCGGAATTGTATACTCCGACCGTGTCACCACCGTCAGTCCAAACTATGCCGAGGAAATTCGCACTGAATATTTTGGCGAGCATCTTGACGGTCTTTTAAGACATCGGCAGAGCATACTTTCGGGCATTCTCAACGGTATTGACGTGACTGTCTATAACCCCTCAGACGACAGATTTATCGAGCCTCATTTTTCAAAGACGGCTCCTGCAAACAAGCAGATACTCAAAAAGCAGCTCCAAGAGGAATGTGGTCTTCAGGTGCGTGACGGAGTTCCGCTTATTGCCTTGATTTCACGGCTCACTTCGCAAAAGGGGCTTGATCTCATTGAGCGAGTTTTGGATGACATAATGCGTATGGACGTTCAGCTTCTGTTCTTGGGCAAGGGCGATGCGCATTATGAGCAGCTTCTTTGTGACGCACAGGCACGCTACGGCGGCAGGATTGCCACGAGAATCGAGCTTAACGAGGCTTTGGCGCACAGAATTTATGCAGGTGCGGATATGTTCCTCATGCCGTCCCAATTTGAGCCATGCGGTCTTTCGCAGTTGATAGCTTTGCGCTACGGCACTATCCCCATTGTGCGTGAAACAGGCGGATTGAAAGACAGCATAATTCCATACAATATGTACAGCGACACAGGCAACGGCTTTAGCTTCACCAACTATAACGCTCACGAGATGCTTTACACCATCGAGCAGGCCGTTAGGTACTACTACGATGACAAGGTCATGTGGAAGCGTCTGCAAAAGCGTGCGATGAGCTGCGACTTTAGCTGGAAGGCGTCCGCAAAGGCATATGTCAAGCTATACACCAATACTTTGGGAATAACCATTCCCAAAAAAACAACGAAAAAGAAGGAAGAAAATGGATAAGTTAAGACGAATTGGAATACTCACAAGCGGCGGCGATGCCCCCGGAATGAACGCCGCCATTCGTTCTGCAGTTCGCAACTGTCTGCAGCATGATGTTGACCCAATTGGCATTCGCAGGGGCTTTCAGGGCCTTATAAACGCCGACACCATTGAGATGGACGCTCGCAGCGTCAACGGCATCACCGACCGTGGCGGCACGATACTTTACACAGCCCGAAGCGAGGAGTTCATGCAGCCGCAAGGGTTGGAGCGTGCATTGCGCACCTGCAAGTACATGGGCATAGATGGGCTTATCTGCATCGGCGGAGACGGTACGTTTAGGGGCGCAAAGGCTCTGTCGGACGCAGGCGTAAATGTTATCGGTATTCCCGGCACCATTGACAACGATATTGGTTGCTCTCACTATACCATCGGCTTTGATACTGCCGCAAACACCGCCATGCTCGCCATCGACAAGCTGGCAGACACCATGCAGTCGCACGAGCGAGTATCCGTGTGCGAGGTAATGGGCAGGCACGCAGGACATCTTGCAGTCTATGTGGGACTTGCAGTGGGTGCGACAAGCATCATCATTCCCGAATTTCCTTTCGATTTTGAGCGTGACATCGCCGAGCAAATCCGTGAGGGTCGTATGCGTGGCAAGCATCACCACCTCATCATTGTCGCTGAGGGCGTTGGCAAATGCGATGAGATTTCCAAGCGAATCACCGAAGAAACGGGTTTGGAGGCTCGAACAACCATTCTTGGTTACATTCAACGTGGTGGCAGTCCGTCAACGCGCGACCGTGTTATGGCTTCACGCATGGGACACTTTGCCGTTGAACAGCTTCTTGCAGGGAATCGCAACCAGATTGTCTGCTATCGTGACTCAAGGATTGTCGCCGTCCCCATTGACGATGCGATGAACATGACCAAACAGCTTGACGCCTATATGTACAAGGTCGCCTATGACATCAGCATATAGGGTGATTGACATTACACGAGAGCTGCTTTCCACACCGCCCTATCCGGGTGACGATGCACCTAGCCTAAAGGCTGCTGCGCCACGCTCGGACATGGCGGGTTTTTTGACGCAGTATCTTACCGCCTCGCTGCACGGAGCCACTCACTTCGATGCGCCGCTGCATCTGTGTGAGAATGGGACGGATGTTGCCGCAATCGAGCTTGCAAGCTGCATGGGGTCTTGTATTGTCACCTCCGACTCATCAGCTAAGGCTCAAAGGCTGCTGCTTAGGGGCGTACAGCTTTCCGCAAAGCAGGCAGAAATGCTTGATTGTATTCTAATCGGCACGGACAAAAACAGCATCGCCCTGCCGAGGTGTGAAAAGGAGGTGCATCGGATATTGTTTGAAAAAGGAATTGTAATCCTTGAGAACCTTAATCTTGACGCCGCTTCCGATGGAGAATACACACTTGTCGCACTTCCGCTGAAAATTCGTGGCGGTGAAGCCTCCCCCACAAGAGCAATACTGATTAAGTAACAAAATACTGCCACAGGCGATTTCCCCGTGGCAGTTTATTAGTTGTGTTCAGTTTTCCTTCTCAAAGGATATTTCTAGGCCGTCTCTCTCCATGATGAGCAGTCCGTCCCTAATTATTGCGTTCTCGATATCGCCATCTATTGTGATGGCGACCTTTTCGCCAATATGAGTCCATGTTCCATAACCCGTCAGCTCCGCACCAAGCACAATCTCACAGGTATTATCCTTGAAAAAAGATATGTAGCATGCTTGAAGCGTATCCAAGGCTTCTTTGTCCAATGTCCCCATCAAATCCATGCCCTCGTAAGAGGCACCCTTGAACCACCACTTTCCCACAAGCTCATCAATCGGTTCGGGGGTCGGTGTAGGGATGGGCGTGGGTGTGGGCGTGGCTGTTGGAAGAACGATTCCCTGCGCTTCCATGTTGGAGCCTGATGCTATTTTTCTAAAGGTTGTTCCCTCGCCAACAAGCTCGTTCTTATCGTTGAGGAAATATAGCTCCTCTTTATCTCCTACTTTAATGTGAATACCCTCATCATCGGATTGCCAACGTCCGCTAAGCCTCTTTCCGTAGCTTGTAAGCTCGCAGGTGCCGTCATACCAAACGGATAAATATACATCGCCAACCTCGTCCGTCACCGCTTCCGCCATCCAAGCTCCCGTATACTTTGGCACGGATGGCAGGAAGAAAAACAGCACATACACCAGTACCCCCACAACCAGCATCATCACCAGAATCAATGAGAGTGCTACTATCCACCCGTTTCTGCTCTTTGCTTCCATTGTCCGATATATCCCCCTTAACCCTTTTGTTCATTGTACTATGGATTGAAAATATAGTCAATAATATACATCTTTGGGCCGCTAAATAGCATTGCAAAGAAACCCCTTTTATGCTAGAATAAAATGAAATTTTATTGGGGGTGATTACCTTTATGCCCAGAACCTTTCGTGGCGGAGTGCATCCGCTGCACAGCTCACATGAGGGCAAGCCGCTGTCAAGCGGAAGTGCCATCAGGGAGCTGATACCCTCCTCAGTCGTTATCCCCGTTGGTATGCACTTGGGTGCGCCAAGCACGCCCTGCGTCCAAAAGGGCGACAGAGTTCTGCTGGGGCAAACCATAGCAACGCCCAACGGCTTTTTGGGTGTTCCCGTCCACGCATCTGTATCGGGGACGGTCATTGCCGTTGAACCTCGCCAGCAGCTCAAGGGTCATCCTGAGGACTGCATCGTCATTGAAAATGACGGTCTGGACGAAGCCGTACCCTTTACCCCTGCAGGTACCGTTGAGAGCGTTTCTCCTGCTGATATAATCAATGCAGTGCGCCAAGCCGGCATATGCGGCATGGGCGGCGCAGCTTTTCCAAGTGCCGTCAAGCTGGCTGTACCGGAAGGCAAAAAGGCAGAAATCGTCATCATTAACGGTGCGGAATGTGAACCGTATTTGACTTGCGACCATCGGGTGATGCTCGAACAGCCCCTGCGCATCGTATCGGGTCTGCGCTTGCTGCTAAAGGCTGCCAACGTTCAAAAAGGAGTAATTGCCATCGAGAGCAACAAGCCCGACTGCGTGGTATCCATCAAGGCGGCTTCAATGAATTATCCCGAAATTACCGTTTTGACACTGCCCACCAAGTACCCACAGGGCGGTGAAAAGCAGCTCATCGAGGTGGTCACAGGCAAGCAGGTACCCCAAAAGAAGCTGCCCATTGATGTGGGTGCCTTGGTGTTCAATGTTCAGACCGCCGCCGCCGTCTCCGATGCGGTTCTGTTGGGCAAGCCCCTATATAGCCGAATTACCACCGTTACCGGCGCAGTAGCCCAGCCTTCCAATTTCCTTGTTCGTGTAGGCACGCAGTTTGGCGATGCAATCGAGGCCGCAGGAGGCTATAAGGGCGAGCCGAAAAAAATAATCTCAGGCGGCCCCATGACCGGCTTTGCCTGCCCAAGCGATGAGGTGTCCATCACCAAGGCTGGCGGTGGAATACTTGTGTATGACGAGGCTATGAGCCGTGAGGACGTTGAGCTTGCCTGTATTCGCTGCGGCAAATGCGTCAATGCCTGCCCCATAGGTCTGATGCCCTATCAAATTAAGTTCGATGCGGAAAAGGAGCTTTGGGACGCAGCTCAAAAGCATAATGCGATGGATTGCATCGCCTGCGGCATCTGCTCCTACTCCTGCCCCGCAAAGCGACATCTGACTCAGGCGATTAAGCTCGCCAAGGACCAGATTGCCGCCAAGCAAAAGAGGTGACAGTTATGAAATTACTTGTTTCTCCCGCACCGCATATCAAAGCACCTGTGTCCACCCAAGGCATCATGGCGGTCGTCATTGCCGCACTCATGCCCTGCGTTATCGCTGCAACATGGATATTCGGACTGAATGTTCTTCTGCTGTGTGCTATTTCGGTTGCGTCGTGTGTCGTGTTCGAGCTGCTCTCGGAGCTTATTGCCAAACGCCGCCTAACCGTGAGCGACCTTAGTGCAGTAGTAACCGGTCTGATTCTTGCGCTGAACCTCCCCCCTACCGCTTCTTGGTGGATGGTGGTTGTGGGAAGTGCGGTCGCCATTCTGCTTGTCAAGCAGTTGTTTGGCGGTATCGGCTGCAATTTTTTGAACCCTGCCCTGACCGCAAGAGCAATCCTGTTGGTGTCATGGCCTGCCCGAATGAACAACTTTGTCCTTGACGGCGTTTCGCAGGCAACACCGCTTGCGTCCTCGGGTGCTGTTTCGTCTGCATCTGTTGTGCCAGCAACCACGCTTGACCTATTCATTGGCAATATACCCGGAAGCATGGGCGAGGTCTGCAAGATTGCCATTTTGTTGGGTCTTGTGCTGCTTCTTGTAACCAGGGTCGTCTCATGGCATGTGCCCCTTTCGTTCATTGCCTCGTTCATGCTCTTTGCATGGATATTCGGTTATGATCCGCTTCGTGCTGTTCTGTCCGGAGGTGTTCTCTTTGGTGCGGTCTTTATGGCTACCGACTATGTGACAAATCCCATGACACGCAAGGGACAGCTCGTATTCGGCGTGGGCTGCGGTCTTTTGGTCGCCGTCATTCGCAGGTTTGGAACCTATCCTGAGGGTGTGACCTACGCCATTTTGATAATGAATATCTTTACTCCGCTTATTGATCGCTTCATGCGACCCAGAGTGTACGGGGAGGTGAAAAACCATGCGTGAGATAGCTAAGTTGGGGCTAAAGCTCCTCTTAATTGCTGCTGTTGCAGGGCTTGCGCTGGGCGGCGTGTACGTCATCACCGCAAAGCCGATAGCCGAGCAGACCATTGCAGCTCAAAATTCGGCAAGGCAAACTGTTCTGCCCGATGCCGTGTCCTTTGAACAGGACGGCGACTTTTACAAGGGGCTGGACGCCGACGGAAATATCATCGGCTACTGCACCGCACGCATCACCAAAGGGTACGGCGGCGACATTGAAGTCACGGTTGGTGCCAATCTTGACGGTGTCATCACGGGAGTGAGCATTGGCGGTGAGAACTTCTCGGAAACCGCCAGTCTTGGCGCACGCGCAAAGGAGCCTTGGTTTTGGGAGCAATTCATCGGTAAGACGGGCAAAATTGCCATTGCCAAAGACGGCGGCGATATAGGCGCAATCTCAAGTGCGACCATCACCTCTCGTGCCGTTACAAACTGTGTCAACAGCACGCTTGAGGAGCTAATTGGCTATATGGAAGGAGGGAATTAAGTATGGAAAAGAAAAGCTGCGGACGGGTATTTTTTAACGG
The DNA here is from genome assembly GCA_028694155.1 of Eubacteriales bacterium. Classification (GTDB taxonomy): domain Bacteria; phylum Bacillota; class Clostridia; order Christensenellales; family CAG-138; genus JAQUTY01. The sequence goes on along the minus strand of JAQUTY010000004.1, from coordinate 54,070 downwards.
TATCCTGCCCGAAAACCCCACTCTCCGCCTAGTGCTTGGCACCTGCCCCACCATGGCAATCACAACCACGGCCATTAACGGCATAGGCATGGGGCTTGCGGCAACCTTCGTGCTATTGGGAAGCAACATTGTCATATCCCTGCTTAGAAACTTCATTCCCGATAAGATTCGCATTCCTGCGTTCATCGTCATAATCTGTACCTTTGTTACCATGGTGCAGATGCTGATGCAGGCATTCTTGCCCTCGCTATATCAGAGTCTGGGCATCTTTATCCCCCTCATCGTGGTCAACTGCATCATTCTGGCGCGAGCAGAAGCATATGCCTCCAAAAATGGCGTGCTGCTCTCCGCTATGGACGGGCTTGGAATGGGCATGGGCTTTACATTGGCAATCACCCTGATAGGTGCAATTCGTGAGCTTATCGGCAACGGTTCAGTCTTTGGTGTCAATCTGCTCGGTTCGGGCTACGAGCCGATGCTGCTGTTCATCATGCCGGCCGGCGGATTCATCGCCTTTGGGCTGGTTCTGTGGATTGTCAATCTGCTAACCAGCAAGGGAAAGGAGGTCAAGAAGAATGCAGATAGCTAATTCAAACCTTCTGGATATTCTGTTGTTCATGGTGAGCTGCGTGCTGACCAACAACTTCATCTTCTCAAAGTTCCTGGGCTGCTGTCCGTTCCTTGGAGTATCAAGCAAGGTGGAAACGGCGTTTGGCATGGGCATGGCGGTGACCTTCGTTATGGCTCTTGCAAGCCTCTTTACATGGATGATTAACTCGTGGGTGCTCGTGCCGCTGGGTCTTGGATACCTGCAAACCATCTCATTTATTCTGGTTATTGCTGCACTGGTGCAATGCGTTGAGATGTTTTTGAAGAAATCGAGTCCCTCCCTTTATGGTGCTTTGGGCATCTACCTGCCCCTCATCACCACCAACTGTGCGGTGCTTGGCGTGTGCATTCTCAACATGAATGCAGGACACGACCTGCTGTTCTCGGTTCTAAACGGCGTGTTTGGTGCGCTGGGCTTCCTGCTTGCCATCGTTTTGATGGCCGGTATTCGTGAGCGCATCGAAGGCAGCGTCAACGTTCCTAAATCTCTCAAGGGCTTCCCTCTGTCCCTCATCATTGCAGGACTTATGAGCATTGCGTTTATGGGATTTTCGGGACTGTTCAACAATATTTAAGGAGGTCAAAAGCATGGAACCATGGGTAATAATTCTTTGTTCACTGGGCGTTTTGGGCGTTCTGGGTCTTGTTTTGGGCATCCTGTTGGGCTTAGTGGGCAAAAAGTTCGAGGTCAAAGAGGATGAGCGTGTTTCTGCCGTTCGTGCTGCTCTTGCAGGTGCAAACTGCGGTGCTTGCGGCTATCCCGGTTGTGATGGGTTTGCAAAAGCGGTCGTGGAAGGAAAAGCCCCCGTTACCGGCTGCACAGCCGGTGGTAAAAAGACTGCCGATGCCGTAAGTGCAATCATGGGTGTGACCGCCGATGTTGGTGAGCGTAAGGTCGGACGTGTGCGCTGCAATGGTACCTGTGACAACGCCTCAGAGCGTTATCAATACACTGGGGTGCAATCGTGCAGAGCCGCTGCCGCCCTTTCGGGAGGCCCTAAAGCGTGCAGCTTTGCCTGCATTGGTTACGGTGACTGCTGCAACGTTTGCAAGTTCAACTGCATCACCATCGAAAACGGAGTAGCCAAGATAAATGACGACTACTGTGCGGGCTGCGGTGCGTGTGTGGACGCCTGTCCACGCAGCATTATTGCGCTGGTGCCTAAGAATCGCACGGTCGTTGTGCAATGTCGCAACACCGAAACGGGCAAGACCGCACGGCTTCAGTGCAAGGTCGCCTGTATAGGCTGTCACCGCTGCGAAAAGTCCTGTCCCTCCGATGCGATTCATGTGGTCAACGGCGTTGCCGAGATTGATCCGGACAAGTGTACTCGTTGCGGTGCCTGTGTGGAGACCTGCCCTATGCACTGTATCTACAACTTCTTTGAGGGTCTGCAGGAGAGCTACGACTGGGAAAAATAAACAAGCAGAATTATCTTGTCAACCACTTTTTCAAGAACTCGGCGTTCAGCAACCGAGTTCTTATTTGTTAGTACAAAAATTTATTTCATTTTTATGAATAGTGTAATTTTTGCGTGACAATTCTGACACATGTATAGTATACTATAATTTCAGTTAGTATCTGGTGTGGAAGGAGGTCTTGGCATGGACGGCGGCGTTTTTAATACCATTTTAAGCGGTCTGCAACTCTTTGATTGGCATGACGCGTTGGATATCATCATCATCGCATTTTTGCTGTACAAGCTGATTGGTTGGACAAGGGAGACAAGGGCATATGAGGTTATAAAAGGTGTTGCCTTGCTTTTTGTTTTCTCTGTTATAAGCCGTTTGCTCCAGACCAATACCCTAAGCTGGGTTCTCGATTCCATCCTGCAATCAGGCTCCATCATCATTGTTCTGTTTATTCTTTTTCAGCCCGAAATCAGGCGTGTTCTTGAGAAGCTGGGCAGAAGCGGAAAGCAAATCGGTCGCACCATTGCCGAAGCGAGCAAGGATCAAAACGGCAACGAGGTCGTCCGAGATATTCAGCGCACGCTTTTACACCTTTCAAAACGCCGAGTTGGCGCACTGCTGGTGTTTGAGCAGAAAACCGGTCTTGGCGACATCGTTTCGACAGGCACGAGGCTGGAGGCAATCTTAACCGGTGCGCTCATAGAAAATATCTTTGAGCCCAACACTCCCTTGCACGATGGTGCAATCATCATTCGTGGACAAACCATTGTCGCCGCAAGCTGCTTTTTGCCCCTTTCGGACGACTATGAAATATCTCGTGAGCTTGGCACCAGACATCGTGCTGCACTTGGCGTATCGACCGTATCAGACTGCATCGTAATAATCGTATCCGAGGAAACCGGTGCAATATCCATGGCTCGTGACGGCAAGCTCGTCCGCTATCTGGATTCGCAAGCGGTACACGATGTATTGGAAAGCATCTTTGTAAAGCAGGGCGCAGGCTTCCCATGGGCAAAGAGCAAGGCTCAAAAACCTGCAAACAAAAAATCTAAGAACGGAGGAAAAAAAGCATGAGCAGAAGTCGTAGATTTTTCCGTTCGCTCCTCCAAGGTCTCAAGAACTTTGCAACCAAAAATGTGGGTATAAAGATTGTCGCCCTTGTTTTTGCCATCGTTCTTTGGGGCTATGTCATGTCCTCAATCAATCCTGTTCAGGTAAAGGTGGTAACAGGGGTTCCTATCTCCCTTTCCGGCACTACTGATTTGATGAACCGCAACCTAATTGTGGTCGAAAGCGGCAGCGGATCGGCCAGCGTGAGCGTTTCTGCAAACATAAACAATCACAGCAAGCTCAGCGCATCTCGTGTCAACTGCACCGCCAGTGTTGCTACAATAACCGCACCCGGAACATATCAGATTCCTGTCAACGCCTCAGTACAGAGCGATTTGGGCACAGTTGCGTCAATTTCGCCTTCAACCATATCCGTTGTTGTTGATAGCCTTGTAACAAAGCCCGTCCCTGTCAAGCTGGAGCTTGAGGGGGAAATGCCTTCAGGCTATGAGATTACAGGTCAGACGATTGCCAACTCAATAGCCATTGAGGGTGCAGCACGCTATATCGAGCCTGTCACAAAAGCTGTTGTCAGAGTACCTATTGATGGGCTTACCGAGGATTACGAAAGCTCCGTCAACGTCACTTTCTATGACGCCGATGGCAACGAGATAGACGTCATTACCCGCACAGGCGAGCAGCCCAACATGGTCGTTCAGCTATCAGTGTCGTCCGTGCTGTACGCCGTTCCTATCGAGCTTGATTTGTCCGAATATGATACGGAATACTTGGATGTTGACATCACCCTGAACTTCGACTCAATAGACCTGCTGGGAAGCAATGAGAGTCTTGCGGGCATTACCTCTGTTTTGACAGAGAAAATACCCATCACTGCCGACATGGTCGATACCACTGTCACCGAAACCATCGCCCTCATTCTGCCCGATGGCGTGTCGCTGCGCTTGGGTCAGCAGAAGACCGTGCGTGCAACCATCGTGGTGCGTGACGCCCAGGAGGAGCGCAAGTTCGTTATCCCCATCGAATATACCGGCTTGTCCGATGCGCTTGAGCTGCCCGACGATGCTATACGAGAAATTACTGTTCTGGTTACGGGAAAGAAGAAGGAGCTTGACACTACTTTGGCGTCCGACTTTGCTGCCGTTGTTGACCTTCGCAACTACGAGGCTGGAGTCTTCAATGTGCTTGTTACCGTCACCTACAACGGCGATTATACGTTTATAATCAAGTCCGACACTCTGAGGATTTCTCTGTCACTCGCACCCAAGGTAGCGGGCGATAACTCTCGCGGCTAGAAGGATTATAATGTCAAAAACAGTATTGGTTCAGAATCTAAAGCTGCCCTTGCAGATTGACCCACAGGAATATCCTTCCCTGTTTGCTGGGCAGCTTTCCCTATCCAAAGATTGCATCAGCGGCGTTAGAATCGTGCGTCAAGCCATTGATGCACGCAAGAAAAACGATGTTTGCTTTTCAGTCCATGCAGCGTTGACCATGGACGATGCAACGGCGCAGAAAATGATTGCTCAAAAGAAAGCATCTGAACTGCCGCCGCTTAGACTCACTCCGCTAAAGCACGGTAAACGTGAACAGCGTGGCAGAATTGCAGTTGTCGGTCTTGGCCCGTGCGGTCTGTTTGCAGCATGGCAGTTGGCGCAGGAGGGCTACAAGCCCTTGGTACTCGAGCGTGGTAAGTGCATGGACGAGCGCAAAGCGGACGTTGAGGAGTTTTGGCGTTCGGGCAAGGTGCTTCGCAACAGCAACGCTGTGTTTGGCGAGGGCGGCGCAGGTACTTTTTCGGACGGCAAGCTCACCACACGCATTAAGGACGAGCGCATCACAAAGGTGCTTCGCAAGCTCATATCCTGCGGTGCGCCCAAGGAGATAGAATACCTTGCAAAGCCGCATATTGGAACCGATAAGCTGCGTGAGGTCATAGTCAATATGCGAAAGGAAATTGAGACTCTGGGCGGTCAGGTACTATTCTCAACCGAGCTGGTCGATTTCCACTGCGCAAACGGTCAACTGGATACCATCACTATTTTTTCGGGTTGTGAAACCCTGCGTATTCCCTGCTGTGCGCTATTGCTTGCAATCGGACAGGGTGCAGGCGACACATACAGAATGCTCTTCAATAAAGGCTTGGCACTTGCTCCAAAGGCTTTCGCTGTGGGAGTTCGTGCGGAGCATCCGCAAGTTATGATAAATCGTTCGCAATATGGCGATTTTTACAATCACCCACGCCTTGGTGCCGCCTCCTATGCTCTAACCGGCAAGAGTGGTGAACGAGGAGTATACACCTTTTGTATGTGTCCGGGCGGAAAAGTCATCGGCTCTGCCTCCGCAGATAAGCAGGTCGTGACCAACGGCATGAGCGACTATGCCCGTGATGGGGAAAATGCCAACGCTGCAATAGTGGTTCAGGTCACGCCCGATGATTACGGATATGAGCCGCTGGACGGTCTTAAATTCCGTGAGCAGCTTGAAAAGGACGCATTCAACTTGGGTGGCGGAGATGGCGTTGCGCCTGCCTGTTTGGTAGGTGATATATTGAAAGGCGTTGCCACAAAGCACTTTGGCTCAGTAAAGCCCACCTATCGTCCCGGAGTCAAGCCCGTGGACATGAGGGACTGTTTGCCCGATTTTGTGTATCAAGGTGTTCGTGACGGTATCAAGAGCTTTGCACGACAGCTCAAGGGCTACGACCTTAACGATTCAGTTTTAACGGCGGTCGAAAGCAGAACAAGCTCGCCTTTGAGAATCCTGCGTGATGATACGCTGCAATCGCCCACGGTTCGTGGTCTGTATCCCATCGGTGAGGGCGCAGGCTACGCAGGTGGAATTGTATCTGCCGCCGTGGACGGGCTAAAGGCTGCCGAACAGGTCATTTTTGAGTATAAGGACTGACCATCTCGTTTGACAAAGCAAACCGCTGATGATATAATCCGATTACAAACGAATAGCATGTGTATCTGCACGAGTCGTGTCGTGCCGCAGCAGAAGCTGTGATGGGAATGCGGATGAGAGTTCCGAACTATCTCGGTAACCGTGAAGCTGACGAAGGGACAAATGAGCCACTGTCTATTGATGGGAAGGCGTTCCTGAGGACGAAGCCAAGTCGGGAGACCTGTTTACACATAATGTTCCCGAGGAAGAACGAGTAAGTATGGCTGTTGCCATGCTCTTTGGCTACTTCCCAAACGGGGAAGCGGTCAATTTTTTGCCCCTTCTCGGCTGTTCGTTTGAATAATATGAGGGGGTGTTTTTATGAAGAAAAACATCATTATTGTCCTGCTGCTCTGTGCGCTGTTGCTGTGCGGATGCGGTAAGAATGAACCTGCGCAAAGCGGTTATACCGTGACAGACATGACCGACCGTGTAATCTCGCTTGATGCGCCTGCAACACGCATTGTTGCGCTGTCCGCCTCTGATTGCGAAATTCTGTTTGCGCTTGGTGCAGGCGATACGCTGGTTGGTCGTGGCGAGTATTGCGACTATCCTGAGGCGGTTGAGTCCGTTCCTTCCGTGCAATCGGGCTATGAAACAAATCTTGAGCAGATAATCGGCCTTGAGCCGCAGGTGGTCATAATGACTAAAATGGGGCAGACCGTTGAACAGGTCGAGGCACTAAGTAACGCAGGTATTGCGGTTGTTGTTTCAGATGCGCAGGATATTGACGGCGTATATCGCTCGATTGCGCTCATCGGTTCGCTGGTTGGCAAGTCCGCTCAGGCAGACGCATTGTGCAAGAGCATGAAATCCAGCTTCGAGAATATCGACAGTAAGGGCGATGGCACGGAGACAATCTATTTTGAAGTCTCACCGCTTGAGTATGGGCTTTGGACAGCAGGAAGCGGAACGTTTATGGACGAGCTTGCTTCGCTTATGGGGCTGAAAAACGCCTTTTCGGACGTAGTCGGCTGGGCGGAAATATCGCAGGAGCAGGTCATTGCACGCAATCCGGACTATATTGTCACCATTGCGATGTACTACGGCGAAGGGGCAACCCCTGTTGATGAAATTATGGCTCGTGCTGGTTGGCAGGATATGACGGCAATTAAAAACGGCAAGGTATTCAATGCCGATTCCAACGAGATAAGCCGTCCCTCTCCCAGACTGGTAAATGCGTTTGAGTCGCTGTATGAGTTTGTCTATGGAGCATAAGGGTGGAAAAAAAGAGGGGCTATCCGTTCTGACATACATCGCATTGTCCGTGTTCACGCTGGTTACAATGTTGCTGTGCGTGTGCTTGGGCAGTGTGAGTGTGCCGCCGGATGAGCTGCTGTCAAGCTCAATCATTTTGAATGTGCGTCTGCCTCGTGTGCTATGCGTGGCACTATCCGGCGCAAGTCTGTCACTTTGCGGTGCTGCCATGCAGGGATTGCTGAAAAATCCCTTGGCGGACGGCTCAACGCTTGGCGTAAGCTCAGGCGCATCGCTTGGTGCCGTGCTTGCCATTACACTTTCAATCTCAATCCCCTCTCTCCCCTTTGCAGGCACGATGGTAATGGCTGTGCTGTTTGCTTTTCTGTCGCTCATCATCATTCTGTCCCTTGCCTACAAGCTCGATTGCTCGCTTGCAACCAACACGATAATCCTAATCGGCATCATCTTTTCCATGTTTGCCTCAAGCATGATAAGCCTGATGATGTATTTTTCCAGCGACCGCCTTCGTGATATTACACGCTGGACGATGGGTACTCTGTCGGGCAGCAGCTATACAAACGCACTGGTGCTGCTTGTGACGCTTGCCCTTTGTGCGGCGGTAATTCTGTCAAGAGCATCAGAGCTGAACGCCTTTGCCATCGGTGAGGACAATGCACGGCACATCGGCGTGAACGTGCGCCGTGAGCGATTGATTATACTCATTGCTGTGTCCGTTCTCATCGGCGTGTGTGTATCGGTAGGCGGCACAATAGCCTTTGTAGGCTTGGTGATACCCCACATGGTGCGGCTCATTTTGGGCCCAAACCACAAGAAGCTCCTTGCCGCCTCGATGTATTGCGGCGCATGTTTTTTGATGCTTGCCGACCTTGTAGCAAGGGTAATTGTATCTCCCTTGGAATTACCTGTTGGCGTTGTGACCTCGCTTATTGGTGCGGTGGTGTTTGTGTTTATATTCTTTAGATCCGTGAGGTCACGCCATGCTTGAAGTTAGAAATCTCACCGTGCGATACGGCTCTTCCACCATAGTTAATGACGTGAGTTTTGATGTTGCCAGAGGCGAATGGCTTATGCTAGTTGGGCCTAACGGCGCAGGAAAATCCACCATTGTCAACGCTATATCCAAAGGCATTCCTTATACTGGCACCGTTCTATTTGAGGGTAAGGACATCTCCGTGTACAAGCCCATTGAGCTTGCACGGCGCATAGGCGTACTTGCGCAGGGACAGAGAGTTGGTTATTCGTTCACGGTTGGCGAGGTAGTGCGGCTTGGCAGATATGCGCACAAAAAGGGCTTTTTCTCCTCTGGGTGTGATGACGACACGAGCGTTAGGCGTGCTCTTGAGATAACCGGGCTAACGGAAATTGAGAACCAGTCCCTTTTAACGCTATCGGGCGGCGAGCTTCAGCGCACCTTCTTGGCGCAGGTGTTTGCCCAGAATCCCCAACTTTTGATACTGGATGAACCCACAAACCATCTCGATTTGGTTTATCAAAAGCAGGTGTTCGAGCTTATTTGCAACTGGGTAAAGGAACCAAACCGTGCTGTCATATCGGTGGTGCACGATCTTGATTTGGCAAAATGCTACGGCTCACAGTCGCTGCTGTTGGATAGGGGCAGAATTGTGGATTTGGGAAAAACTGAGGCCGTCCTTTCGCAGGACAACCTCAAAAAAGTTTATTCTATGGATGTTTACGGGTGGATGCGCGAGCGTCTTGCCCGTTGGTCGGATTAGCCGAGCATATATTTATCGGTATACTCCTTGACATATGCGCTGTACTGTTCCGTGGGCGAGAGCTTCAGGGCGTTCAGATATTTGTGGGTGTCAAACTTCGCCTGTGTGACCTCGATGAGGTCTACTGCGATGTTGGAGCAATGGTCTGAAACACGCTCAATGTTCGAAAGAAGGTCGTTGTACACAAAGCCAAGCTGAATGGTGCAGTCGCCTTTTTGCAGTCTTGCGATGTGTCTTGTGCGAAGCTCCTGCTGCAAGACGTCAATCACGTCCTCAAGCGGCTCAACACGGTTGGCAGCTTCCATATCGTTGTCAAAGAACGACTTGAAGGACAGCTCAAGTATCTCCTCTAAAGCATCTATAATGACCTTCATCTCGGTCTTTGCCTCATCGGAAAAGACAAGGTTCTTCTCTTTCATCTCACGGGCGGAATCAAGTATGTTCAGCGCATGGTCGCCGATGCGCTCAAAGTCTCCAATGACATGCAGCAGTTGGTTGATGCGCTTGCTCTCCTCCTCATTTAGGGACTGTTCAGACAATTTGACAAGATATGTTCCCAGCTTGTCCTCATAGCGGTCAAGGTGATCCTCGTCCTCAATGATGGTCTTTGCCATAGCATCGTCCCATTTATTGAGCGTGCTGAGAGCGTTGTACATGGTTCCTTTGGCAAGATGCGCCATTTTGTCGGTTACTGTGGAGCATTGCTCAACCGCAAACCCCGGAGTGGCGATGAAACGCTCGTCCAAGAGAGTAACCGGAACTTCCTTTCCATCGTGCTTGTCCCGAACCGTCTTGATGGCGAGCTTTGCAAGTATGCCGCCAAGCGGCAGCAGGAGCATGGTTGCAGCAACGTTGAATATCGTGTGAATCAAAGCGATGTTGACCGGTGCAAGTGCCGTATCCATAAAGCCGAAATTGAATACTGCGTCCAACAGATAGAATATACTCATCAAAAGCACGCTGCCGATGATGTTGAAATACAGATGAACCATGGCGGTGCGCTTTGCATTTTTAGATGCGCCGATGCAGCTTATAAGGGCGGTGACACAGGTTCCGATATTTGTGCCCAGTATTATCGGTATCGCTGCTCGATAGGTGATTACTCCTGTCGCTGCAAGAGCCTGAACGATACCAAGTGCGGCGGCGGAGGCTTGTATCACGCCGGTGAATATTGCGCCTACAAGCAAGCCCAGAATGGGATTTTCAAGAGCTGCAAAAATATCTGAAACGATGGGGTTGCCCGCAAGCAGGCTGCAGGTATCGCTCATCAGGGTCATGCCATACATCAAAACCGCAAAGCTGACAAGTGTAGTACCCATATCTCTTCTGCGTGTGCGCTTGGAGAATATCAAAAGTGCAATGCCGATAATGGCGAGAATGGGCGAGAACGTGGACGGCTTGAAGATGGCTACATACCAAAGATCAGAGCTTAGTCCCGTGAGTGCAAGAATCCACAGCGTAATGGTCGTGCCGATATTTGCGCCCATGATTATGCCCACTGCCTGTTCCAGCTTCATCATGCCTGAGTTGACAAAGCCAACCGTCATTACGGTCGTGGACGATGAACTCTGTACAAGCGCAGTTATGCCGCAGCCCATAATCATTCCCTTGAGTCTGCCAATTATGGGATATTTAGACTTCGTAGTGGTTGCAGATTCAAGAACACGTTCGAGCTTGCCGCCAGACATGCGCTCCAATCCATGGCTCATTTGATTCATGCCAAACAGCGTGAATGCCAGCCCCAAACAAAATAAAAGAATGCCTTCAACTAATGGACTCATGCTTTCCTCCCATATTTCCCTGTTTTTAGTTTATCCAATGCGAACATACAATTCAATCAAATGGAGGTAAAGATGGTGTAAAATATGCGTAAAGTCAAGCGTTTTTTGGCTTAATGGCGAAAAATAATTAAGCTCCCAAAGGCTGAACCTTGGGGAGCTGTAATGGTTAATTGTATCTGGACGGTTCTTATACCAAGCCCTGTGCCATCATTGCATCTGCGACCTTTAGGAAGCCTGCAATGTTTGCACCTGCCACGAGGTTGTAGCCCATTCCGCAATGCTCTGATGCTTCGGCGGATGCGGCATGAATGTTGACCATGATTTCCTTGAGCCACTTGTCAACCTCTTCCTTAGACCAGCTCAGACGCTCGGAGTTCTGGCTCATTTCAAGGCCCGAGACGGAAACGCCGCCTGCGTTGACTGCCTTGGACGGGGCGACCAGAACGCCCTTATCCATCAGATAATACATTGCTTCGTTGGTGGTAGGCATGTTGGCAACTTCGATGTAATACTTGACACCATTGTCAATCATCTGCTGGGCTTCCTTCATGCCAATCTCATTCTGATATGCACAGGGCATACAGATGTCGACCTTTTCGCCCCAAGGCTTCTGACCTGCAAAGAACTTGACGCCAAACTTGTCGGCATAGTCCTGCGCACGGTTTCTGCCACTGTTGCGCATCTCAAGAAGATAATCCCACTTCTCCTGTGTGCCGATGCCATCGGGATCGAATACATATCCGTCAGGGCCTGCCAAGGTGACGACCTTTGCGCCCAGTTGGCTTGCCTTCATGGCTACGCCCCACGCAACGTTGCCAAAGCCCGACATTGCAATGGTCTTGCCCTCAATGCTGTCATGCTCGTGCTTGAGCACCTCGACCAAATAGTACACCGCACCCCAACCGGTTGCTTCGGGACGAATGAGACTTCCGCCGTAGCTTCTGCCCTTGCCCGTCAGAACGCCATTGTCAAAGCCGTTGCGAATACGCTTATATTGACCGAACAGGAAGCCGATTTCTCTGCCACCTACGCCGATGTCGCCTGCCGGAACGTCAACGTTGGGCCCAATGTGACGATAAAGCTCAGTCATAAAGCTCTGGCAGAAACGCATAATCTCCATATCGGACTTGCCGTTGGGATCGAAGTCGGAACCGCCCTTGCCACCGCCCATGGGCAAAGATGTGAGGCTGTTTTTGAAGGTCTGCTCAAAGGCAAGGAACTTCATGACCGACAGATTTACATGGGAAGCAAAGCGAAGACCGCCCTTGTAGGGTCCAATCGCACTGTTGAACTGAACACGGAAACCGCGATTGACACGAACCACACCATTATCGTCCATCCAAGGAACACGGAACTCGATGACACGCTCTGGTTCTACCATGCGCTCCAAAAGACCCGCCTTCTCATACTCGGGATGACGCTCGACGACGACTTCCAAAGACTTCAAAACTTCCTCGACTGTCTGCAAGAACTCTGGTTCGTTCTTGTCACGCTTCTTGACTGTTTCAAGCACTCTTTCAATGTAGCTGTTCATATTTCCTCCGAACAAAACTTCAAATTTGGCATATCTGCCTTTATTCATCATATCACTTTTATAGCTTTAGTCAACCGTTGACAAGCTCTCAAAACAAATATATTTTTTGCGTATTTATACATATTCTATGAGGCCTGACGGCTGCATAAGTTGTTATGAAATAATGCCAAGGAGGCTACAAGATGGATATACAGAAAACGACTTTGAACATGGATTGCTATGTGGGCACCTACTATGCCCAAACGCGCATCGAAAGCGCACTCCCGTTGCCGCAGGGTAAAAGTGCGAAAAAGGTTTTGTCTACCCGAGCAGACGTGAACGTTCAAACCGCCGTATGCCTTGCCGGCGGTGTTGACGTTGCCGGTGCTATTGCGCTTGCTCTGGTCGTTGAGGGTGACGACGGCGGACTGTTCGCATTTGAAGCCGTGGCGGACTACACGCACCGAATTGCGGACGCTGCGCTGGAAAACGGTATGCAGGCACACGTCACGGCGCAGCTATTCTCGTGCCGATGTACCGCCGATGAGGGCGGACTACGGTTGGTTGCATCCATCACGCTAACTGCGGTTGTGATGCGAAATGAGGTTGTTGAGGCGATTGCATCTCTTGTTGGCGACAAAAACCTGCAGCAGAAGCAGACGGAGCTTACATTCTCCAAGCGTGTGCTGCTGGGCGCAAAATCAATCAAGCTCCGTGAGGAGGCGCAAATCCCCTCAAGCAGCAATCTGCTGTTCGCTCGTGGGGCGGCGGAGCTGACCGAGACTGCCCCAACCAAGGACGGTACCGCCGTTAGCGGCACGCTCGCTTTGGAGTTGTTGCTCATCTGTGACGATGGCGGGCTCAAAAAGCAAGTTCTCAGCTTCCCCTTCAACGACATCGTGCAAAGCGAACTGTCAGCCGAACGGCACTCCACCGTATCGGTAACACAGCTTGTGGTGCGCTCGGTCGATTCGGCGGAGGGTCTACTGGAGATAGACGCAACCCTGTCCGTCTCTATCTATGGTATTTTGAAAACTACGACAACTCTGCTTTGCGATGCTTATGATCTGGACGGGTCATTTGCCACCGAGACACACAGCCATAGGTTCATACAGTTTTGCTGCACGCATCAACGCTCCTTCATTCAAAGCGAACAGCTTGTCGTGCCAAATCATCTTCCTGAGGTCTACATGCCCCTCTACGGCACGGCACAGGCGGCCATCACGGCGGTGCATCGGGATGAAAACGGTCTGTCTGTTGACGGGGTTTTGCAGCTTACCGCCGTCTATCAATGCGATGGTGGGTTGATACACTCGTTCACTGAGGAGCTTCCTCTCTCCTTCGAACTCGACTGTAACTGCGATATAATCGTTCCTTGCATCACCGTTGGCAACGTGCGTCTGTCGGGCAGCGGAAGGCTCATGGAGGCTCAGGTTGCATTGCTTCTCAATGCCGAGTGCTATAAGGAATGCTTTGTCAACGTGGTCGATGATCTTAGGCATACCTCATCAGATGACGTGGGAAGCGGGATACTGTTGTACTATGCAGATCGTGGTGAAACTCTGTTTGATATTGGCAAGCGGTTTTTGGTGCCAATCTCGGTAATCATGGACTTTAACCCCGATATTAAAGAGCCGTTGTGCGATGGCGATAGGATTGTACTAATTAGATAATGTACAACAAATATAACGTATTAGTATACTTGGTTTCTTGACAACCTTTGCTTAAATCTGTATACTATACATTAATCGGATAGGTCTATATAGATAAATTATACTATTTGGGGGCAATATGGTAAATGATAACTGGCAGAATGATCCCCGTGCCGTTAATGCAGTTAATGAAGCACAGGCGATTGTTATGGGCTGCATGTCTCGTCGAAGCTCAAACTCAAGTAATCGAAGGGTTGAGATTATTGACGTTCGGCAGAATGGTGCTTTCTATTCAGTAGTAGGCAGGGGCACCTACTTATCCGAATCGAGTTCGCCTCGCACGGTGGACTTCATCTGTAAGCTCGAACACAGAATCGATGCTTTAGGGCAAGACTATTTCATTGAAAAGGGTTGGGAAGCAACCGAACCATAAAGCAAATATTTCATTACGCACAAAAGGCGAGCGACCTAAAATGTTTTCTAGGTCGTTCGCCTTATTTGGTTTGTAATCAAATATCTCTGTAATTACTCTTTGCAGTCGTTGCAACCGCAATCGCAATCGTGATCGCAATCATCGCCGCAGCAGTCGCAATCGTCAAAACGAGCTTCGACCACCTTAATTAGTTCGTCCATCTTGTCCTCATCGGCGGGCAGGAATTCTTCCATTTCGCCGTTGACAACGATCTTCATGATGTAGACCTCGGTGTCGCAATCGCACTCCTCGTCCTCACAGGGTTCTGCGTCTACCAAGACTGCATATTCCTGTCCTTCATGCTCGAAATAATCTATTACCTCAAGTTCAAATTCGTTGCCATCATCGTCCGAAAACGTAACCAAATCTCTTTCTTCTTCCATGATATAATCTCCTTTCCATATTTAATCATTATTGTACCCTATTATTGCCAATAATTCAAGGATAACTTGAAAACAAAAAATATTTTAGCTTTTCTGAAATATTTTCTGAAATCCCTTGTATTCTGGTAAAAAAAGCGATATATTGTAGGTGAAATGAGGGTGTGAAATGGATTTTGCTTTTTACAAGCGTTTAGCGCAATCTTTGGCGGCACAGTTTGGTGAAAACTGTGAGGTTGTTGTCCACGATTTGACAGGCGGCGACCACGATAAATCAATCATTGCTATTGAGAACGGACACGTCACGCACAGACAGGTTGGCGATGGCCCTTCACGCATCGTTTTGGAGGCACTTCAAGAGAAGGATCCTGACAGTCTCAAGGACGAGACGGGCTATCTGCTAAAAACGCACGATGGGCGCATTTTGAAATCATCGACCATCTACATTCGTGACGATGAACACAGGCTGGTGGGCATCTTTGGCATCAACTACGATATTACGGAAATGCTCATGGCGGAAAAAGCGATTGAGTCCATTCTTAATCATAAGGTCGAACCCTCCATACCCGAACGTATTCCTACGAATGTCAATGACCTTTTGGACGATCTGATTGAACAGTCGGTCGCCATTGTTGGCAAGCCCGTAGTGCTGATGAACAAGGACGATAAAATCAAGGCGATTCAGTTTCTAAATCAGCAGGGCGCGTTCTTAGTAACAAGAAGCGGCGATAAGGTGTCAAAATATTTTGGCATCAGCAAATATACTCTTTACTCTTACATCGATGCAAAAATAGAAAATGGAAAGGAAGCATAAAATGGATTTTGAAGCAATTAAAAAGGCGTCAGAGGCATATCTGCCGCAGATGACCAAGTTCCTGCGCGATTTAATCGCAATTCCCTCCGAGAGCTGCGAGGAAGAGGGCGTGGTAAAAAGAACTATCGAGGAGATGAAGGCTCTGGGCTTTGACAAGGCAGAGATTGACCCCGAGGGCAACGCTCTGGGTTACATGGGTACAGGCAAGCGCATCATCGCTTTTGACGGACACATCGACACGGTAGGCATTGGCAACATTGCAAACTGGAAGTTCGATCCCTACGAGGGCTATGAGACAGATGAAGTCATTGCCGGTCGTGGCGGTTCCGACCAGGAGGGCGGCGTTGTTTCCGCCGTCTATGGCGCAAAGATTATGAAGGATTTGAACCTCATTCCCGAGGACGTGACCGTACTGGTGGTCGCCTCCGTTCAGGAAGAGGATTGTGACGGACTGTGCTGGCAGTACATTCACAACGAGGACGGCATCACTCCCGAATTTGTTGTCTCCACCGAGCCTACTGACGGCGGTATCTATCGTGGTCATCGTGGCCGCATGGAAATTCGTGTCGATGTTCGTGGCATTTCCTGCCATGGTTCGGCTCCCGAGCGTGGCGAAAACGCAATCTACAAGATGGCGGACATTCTTCAGGAAGTCCGTGCGCTCAACGAGAACAGCGCAACCGATTCCGATGAGATTAAGGGTCTTGTAAAGATGCTCGATCCCAAGTACAATCCCGATCATTATGAGGACGCTCGTTTCTTGGGTCGTGGTACCGTCACAACCTCTCAGATTTTCTACACCTCCCCCTCCCGTTGTGCGGTTGCGGACTCCTGTGCAGTATCGCTCGACCGCCGCATGACCGCCGGCGAGACTTGGGAATCCTGTCTTGATGAAATTCGTGCGCTTCCCGCCTGCAAAAAGTACGGTGCCGAGGTCTCCATGTATATGTATGATCGTCCTGCATGGACGGGTCTAGTATACGAGACGGAGTGCTACTTCCCCACATGGATTAACAAGGAATCCGCACCTCACGTCAAGGCTCTTGCCGATGCACACAAGGCACTCTACGGTGAAAAGCGCATGGGCAACCCCGAGGCGATGCACCTTCGCAATCGTCCCCTGATTGACAAGTGGACTTTCTCGACAAACGGCGTATCCATTCAGGGTCGCTATGGAATCCCCTGCGTTGGCTTCGGCCCCGGCGCAGAGTCTCAGGCACACGCGCCCAACGAGATTACATGGAAAGAAGACCTCGTTCGCTGCGCAGCCGTCTATGCGGCAGTACCCATGCTCTACACAAACAAATAATTAAGGAGATATATCATGAGCAACGTAAAAAAATACACAAACAAGCTGGATAAGCTCAACTTCGACAAGATGTACAACGGCGACTTTTTCCTCACATGGGAAAAGACGGACGATGAGATTGCAGCAGTCTTCACAGTAGCCGATGCACTTCGCCACCTCCGTGAGAACAACATCTCCACAAAGATTTTCGACAGCGGTCTTGGTATCTCCCTGTTCCGTGACAACTCCACCCGTACCCGTTTCTCCTTTGCCTCCGCTTGCAACCTGTTGGGTCTTGAGGTTCAGGATCTGGATGAGGGCAAGAGCCAGATTGCACATGGCGAAACCGTGCGTGAAACAGCCAACATGATTTCCTTCATGGCAGACGCTATAGGCATTCGTGATGATATGTACATTGGCAAGGGCAACACCTATATGCACAATGTTGTAGATGCCGTGACCGCAGGCAATCGTGACGGCGTGTTGGAGCAGAAGCCCACTTTGGTCAACCTCCAGTGCGACATCGACCACCCCACACAGTGCATGGCAGATATGCTCCACTGCATCCACGAGCTTGGCGGAAGCGATGATTTGGATACAGCCATTGCAAACCTCAAGGGTAAGAAGGTCGCCATGACTTGGGCATACAGCCCCTCCTATGGCAAGCCCCTGTCAGTTCCTCAGGGCGTTGTGGGTCTGTTCACCCGTTTTGGCATGGACGTCACTCTGGCATATCCCCAGGGTTATGAAATTATGGACGAGGTTGCCGAGGTTGCAAAGGCAAACTGCCAAAAGAGTGGCGCAAAATTCAGCATCACCAACGACATGGCGGAAGCATTTAAGGACGCCGACATCGTTTATCCGAAGTCATGGGCTCCCTTCAAGGCAATGGAAGAGCGCACCGAACTGTACGGCAAGGGCGATTTGGACGGCATCAAGGCTCTTGAAAAGAAACTCCTTGCGCAGAACGCCGAGCATAAGGACTGGGAATGCACCGAAGATATGATGAAGCTTACCCGTGACGGCAAGGCTCTGTATCTCCATTGCTTGCCCGCCGACATCACCGATGTCAGTTGTGACGCAGGCGAAGTGGCCGCAACCGTGTTTGACCGTTATCGTGATCCGCTGTACAAGCAGGCATCTTTCAAGCCCTACATCATTGCTGCAATGATTTTCCTTGCAAAGGTCAAAAATCCGCAGGAGACGCTCAAGAAGCTCGAAAAAGAAGGCAAGCTGCGTCATCAGGGCGAGTAATAACACAATATAATAGTTCTATGTCAATAGTTGGGGTAGAACCCGAAAATGAGCAACAAAGTGAGCCATCCGCAACCAAGCGGGCGGCTCTCTTTTGTCAAACGCAAGGCATTTGCTCAGCATAATATATATTATTCATTGGTATGGCGCAAAAAAGCTCCCGTTCAGAAAATGAACGAGAGCTATATTCTTTGGAATCTATTTTTCTATGCTGTCAATGATGTCAAGAATGTCGCTCGGCTTGTGCGCAATATAATCTGCGCCTGCCAGACAAAGTGCTTTTTCACCCCTGTAACCCCAAGCAGCACCTATGCAGGGCATGTTTGAGTTGTGTGCAAATATAACATCAGTGTCGGAGTCGCCCACATAGATGGTGTCTTTTGCGTCTATATTCAGATTTGTCAGCACAAAGTTCATCGTTTCGGGATCGGGCTTGTTGACAAACTTGCTCGCCTGTCCTTGAACTGCTGAAAAATCGTCGCCATGGTGGCGGAACAGATCGCACACGATTGCCACTGCGTGTGCGTGTGGCTTGTTTGTCACCACCGCTAAGGTGTATCCCCTCTTTTTAAGCTCGGTCACGACCTCCACTATGCCCTCATACGGTCTTGTTGCATCAACAAGATGCCTTGAGTAGTCCTGATAATAGTCGTCCTTGACCGGCTCCCAATCGTTCTCATGCCCTTTTGGCATTGCACGTTGGCACATATACACGATGGATTTGCCCACCATGCCCTTGACTTCTTCTACCGTGAAGGTCGGATACTTGCGCCCCTCCAGCGCACGATTGAGGGAATCGGTAATATCTACAATGGTATCGCACAGCGTACCATCAAGATCGAATGCAATGAGTTTCATATCTGCTCCTTTCGTTTGCAATCATTTTACTCCATTTTTTGTGTTAAGTAAAGCGTAAAAGTTGATGTTGCTCCATCTTTATGATATACTTTAGCAATGGAAACAAAAATCAACAAAAAATTACCCAAGGGTCAGCGCAGACAGCGGATTAGCGATTGGCAGGAAAAGCTGCCTGTAAAGCTCATCCTTGTGATAGCCATCATTTTGTTGGTTCTTGCCCTGTTGATAATGCTCAACGAATCGTCAAGCTCGCTTCTTAACAGTCCTGAACTGGATGTTCTGCGTTCTTCTCGAACGCTTCGTGTGGGAATTGACACAAATCGTGTCGGGCTTAACGTTGACGGCACGGGCTACGAGGACGACCTTGTAAAGCTGTTGGGACAGACAATATTCAATGCGGACGACTGCGTTTCCTTTGTTGAGCTTGACAGGCACACCGTTTTGATGGCGTTTGAGGATGATACCATAGATCTTGCCCTTATGAGCATTGATGCCATTGAGCAAAAGGGCTATTCTACCTGCAAGCGTCCATTCTATTCCGAGCCATGCGTACTTTTGACAAGGGACAGCAACGCATCTTTTATTGAAATGCAGGTAGCTGTACTAAACGGAACTCCTGCCCATACTCTGCTGAAAAAATTTGAAGAGGATATTGAGTCGGAAATAATTATCGTCCCCTCCGCCGCATACTACGATATGCTGGTTCTCTTTCGTGCAGGTAGGGTCGATGCGCTCTGTATGCCCCTCTCCGTTGCCGAAACCTTCCGTGAACCGTCATGGACGTATCACGCCACCCGTGTGGGTACCCTCAACTATTATGCAGTATCGACCTCGGACAACAAAGTCCTCATTGATTTAATTGATGAGCTTCTGTTGGATTGGTCAGCGGACGGCGTTCTTACGGAGCTTTATTCCAAAAACGGTCTTTAATAGTATTTGACGAGTGCAAGATTTTTTGGTATAGTAAGATAAAGAGGTATGAATGAAACAATACTACACCATCCAAGGTGGACAGAGACTTGAAGGAACGGTATCCATCAGCGGCGCAAAGAACGCCGCAGTTGCAATTATCCCTGCTGCGATTTTGGCAGGTGAATGCTGCGTCCTTGAAAATCTGCCGCACATACAGGATGTTCAAAGTCTAAAAACAATATTTAGTATGCTCGGTTGTGACGTTGAGTTCACACGGGGCGACTGTCTGAAAATTGACCCTAGAGGTATCAACACCAGTGACGTGACCTTTAAGGAGGTCAGTTCTATGCGTGCCTCAAGCTATCTGCTTGGTGCCATGCTCGGAAGCTATGGCGAGGTTGAGCTAGCCCTTCCGGGAGGGTGTGTCATCGGTCAGCGTCCCATAGATCAACACATCAAGGGTATGCGTGCCCTTGGCGCAAAGGTATATATGGACGAGTCACGCAACGTTGTTCGTGCGCAGGCGACCAGACTTAGGGGCGCAGAGATATTTTTTGACGTTGTATCCGTGGGTGCTACCATAAACGTGATGCTTGCAGCCTGCAAGGCGGAGGGTCAGACTATCCTTCAAAACGTGGCAAAAGAGCCGCACGTTGTTGACGTTGCAAACTTTTTGAACATGATGGGTGCGTCCATTCGTGGCGCAGGTACTGACGTTATCCGTATCCAGGGCAAGCAAAAGCTGCATGGCTGCAACTATGCGGTCATACCGGACCAGATTGAGACAGGAACTTACATGATTGCCGCCGCTGCAACTCGTGGCGATGTTGTGATTAAAAACGTAATTCCAACCCACATGGAAGCAATCTCTGCAAAGCTCATGGAAAGTGGTGCGCGTGTCATTGAGGGCGATGACGGTCGAGAATACTACCTCCGTGTCACCATGAACGAGCGTCCACGCAGCGTAAATATCAAAACTATGGTCTACCCCGGTTTCCCCACCGACCTTCAACAGCCCATGATGGCTTATCTGTGTACCGCACAAGGCACTTCGGTTATTCAGGAAAATATTTTTGAGAACCGCTTCAACCACGTCAAGGAGCTGCGCCGAATGGGAGCAGCAATCTCTATTTCCAAACGTACTGCAAAGGTTCGCGGCGTTGAGACGCTGCATGGTGCGGACATATCGGCTACCGACCTTCGTGCAGGCGCATCCCTAATAGTTGCCGGTCTTGCCGCCTCAGGTTCTACCATAGTGCGCAACATCGAGTACACCGATCGTGGCTATGAGCACCTTGAGCATAAGTTTAATGCCCTTGGCGCAAAGATTGAGCGTGTGAGTCAAGACTAGGGTTATTTGCTTATCAAAATCTGATGTGTTTATGCGCAAGTTTCCTACTTGTATATCTTTACTCGCCCGCAAAACACCTTTTGAATTGCCTCCGTGAGTCCTGCTCCCTGTCCGCCGGTCAAATCGTAAACAACAAGCTGCTTGGGTGCCATGTTGACCAGCAGGGACACAATGCCCTCTATTGAGCAATCTACATATTCTATCCGCACAAGAGTATCGTCAGTGAGTGTGCATGATCCATCAGAATGAATACAAAGCTGAAGCTCGCCCACCTGACTTCCACGCTGCCTGCTGCACAGTTCGAGCACCTCTCTAAGCTCTGCATATTCCTTCTGCATCAGAACCTCGGTGGCTGCCTGTTCAACGCATAGTTCCCACATCAACAGGCTGGGCTGTAATCGGAACTGCATGTACCCCTCAATGCACAGATCGCGTGTGTCACGAAGATAATCTTTCATATCCACAATCAATCCGTCCAAGCTCTCACGGGAGCGAGCAAGCCGCAACGACTCTGTCAGAACCTGCTGCTTATCATTGATCGTCATTGGCAGTCTGTCTGCCATCTTTGCAAGCACAAAATACTGAAGATCACGGCACAACACCTTTATGCAGGCGTCCGCCATGGCACCCACAGCATCATCGCCCTTTATGGTTACATAGATCGATTCGCCCTTCTTTTCAAGCGCATGTTTAATATCCGCCCTGCTGAGTCGCCTCGCAAAAAGCACCTTCAAATCTACGTCGTATTCCATTGTCGTTACGCACCAAGATGGCATACTTATCTCCTTGTATCTTATCGTATGAAGTTCATCCCCTATTCTGTGCCGATTTTTTGAAAATAAAACAGCGTATACTTTTATAAGTTTACGCCAAACTTTCTATATGGATATTTTGAGAATCATAATTACCAGTCTTGCATCGTTAATTGTGCTATTTTTGCTAACAAAGCTCATGGGGAACAAGCAACTCTCGCAGCTATCTTTGTTTGATTATATTGTCGGCATAACCATCGGTTCGATTGCAGCAGACCTTGCCATAGAGCTTGAAACGCCACTCAATTCCGTGGTTGCCCTCGTCGTGTATGGCTTGGCAGCGGTGTTAATCTCTCTTTTGACAAACAAGTCGCTTGTCATGCGGCGGCTGTTCGCAGGCAGACCAATTCTTCTTCTGGATGGTGGCAAGCTGTACAAAAAGGGCTTCAAAAAGGCACGCATCGACCTGCACGAGTTTCTCGCCATCGCCAGAGTAAATGGGTACTATTGCATCAACACGCTCGAAACGGCAATCATGGAGACAAACGGAAGCATTTCTTTTCTGCCCAAGGAGCCTTATCGACCTCTGACTCCCAAGGACATGAGCCTAAATCCCACACAGGAACGAATGCAATGGAACCTAATCATGGACGGTAAGCTTATGGACGATAATTTGGATAAAGCAGGTGTGTCTGCCAGACGTCTTCGTGATCAGCTGAAGGCACTCGGATTTCGATCGCCAAAGCAAATCTTTCTTGCCTGCATGGATGCAAGTGGGGTTCTGACGGTGTATAGAGAGGAATAGACACAACTCGCAATAGCATTCATTTCCCCTCATATTATATATAATTCGTCTATTTGGGGTCTGACCCCAATAGACGAATTTGATATATTATTTGGTTGTGAGATGCAAAAAAGAAGACCCGAGGGTCTTCTTTTGAGTTTGTTGGTTCTTATTCGATGACTGTTGCCACGACGCCTGCGCCGACTGTTCTTCCGCCTTCACGAATTGCGAAGCGCAGTCCCTGCTCGATTGCGATGGGGGTGATCAACTTGATTGTCATTTTGATGTTGTCACCAGGCATGACCATCTCTACGCCCTCAGGCAGTTCGATTGTGCCTGTAACGTCTGTCGTTCTGAAATAGAACTGCGGACGATAGCCGGGGAAGAACGGTGTATGACGGCCGCCCTCTTCCTTTGTCAATACGTACACCTCAGAGGTGAAGTGTGTGTGCGGCTTAATCGTTCCCGGCTTTGCCAGAACCTGTCCACGCTCGATGTCCGAACGCTGTACACCACGCAGCAGTACGCCGATGTTGTCGCCTGCGATTGCCTGATCCAGCAGCTTGCGGAACATTTCTACGCCTGTGACTACCGTTGTTCTTGTCTCTTCCGACAAGCCGACGATTTCCACGTTATCCTGTACTCTCACGGTGCCTCTCTCGACACGACCGGTTGCCACTGTGCCACGACCTGTGATGGTGAATACATCCTCAACAGGCATCAAGAACGGCTTATCCGATGCACGCTCAGGTGTCGGAATGTAGCTGTCTACTGCGTCCATCAGCTCAAAAATGCACTGACATGCAGGTGTTTCCTTCGCTACTGCGCCGTTGGTCAATGCTTCCAATGCCAACAGTGCCGAACCCTTGACTATCGGGATATCATCGCCCGGGAAGTCATAGCTGGACAGCAGCTCACGAATCTCCATCTCGACCAGCTCGAGCAGTTCGGGATCGTCTACCTGATCAGTCTTGTTCATGAACACGATGATGTAAGGTACGCCAACCTGTCTTGCAAGCAGAATGTGCTCTCTGGTCTGGGGCATCGGGCCATCCGCTGCCGATACGACCAGAATTGCGCCGTCCATCTGTGCTGCGCCTGTGATCATGTTCTTTACATAGTCTGCGTGACCCGGGCAGTCAACGTGCGCATAGTGACGTGTGTCCGTCTCATACTCAACGTGTGACGTGTTGATCGTGATGCCACGCGCCTTCTCTTCGGGCGCCTTATCAATCTGGTCATAACGCATTGCCGCTGCGTGTCCCTGCTGGGACAGAGCGATCGTGATCGCCGCTGTCAACGTCGTCTTGCCGTGGTCAACGTGTCCAATGGTGCCGATGTTTACGTGCGGCTTGTTTCTTTCAAATTTTGCCTTTGCCATTACTGTTTCTCCTTAAAATATTTCTATGTATTTTTTACATTCCGAAAGCATATTAACACTAGTCGATGAAAAATGCAAGTGTTTTCGGCGTTTCCTTAGAACAAATAATTGTATTTGCCCAAGATTTCTTCTGCGATACTGGACGGAACTTCCTCGTACCTTGCAAACTGCATTGTAAAGGTTCCTCTCCCCTGTGTTTTGGAGCGTAATTCCGTTGCGTACCCAAACATCTGTGACAGCGGACAGTCCGCTGTTATTGCTGTTGATGAATCCCTTGTTTCCATTCCGCTGAGCTTGCCTCGCCTTGCGGTAAGGTTGCCCATGATGTCTCCAAGATACTCGTCGGGTACTAAGACCTCGACCTTCATGTAGGGCTCAAGCAGCTTGCAGTCTCCCTTGACAATGCCGTCCTTGACCGCCAATGAACCTGCAATCTGGAAAGCTATCTCGCTTGAATCGACCTCGTGATACGAGCCATCAATCAAAGTTGCTTGAATGTCTACCATCTCGTAGCCGCCCAAAGGTCCTGACTGCAACGCATCGCCAATGCCCTTGTCAATCGCCGGAATGAACTCTCGTGGAATGACTCCGCCAACAATCTTGTTGACAAAGAGATAACCTTCGCCAGCCTGTCTGGGCTCGAACAGCACCACGCAATTTCCGAACTGACCGTGACCGCCCGTTTGACGGACGTATCTGCCCTGCGCCTTGACGCTCTTGGTAAGCGTTTCCTTATATGCGACCTGTGGCTTGCCAACAGTCGCTTCAACGCGGAACTCTCTAATCAGTCGGTCAACGATTATCTCAAGGTGCAGCTCGCCCATGCCGGCAATGATGGTCTGTCCCGTCTCTTGGTTGACATAGGTGCGGAAGGTGGGATCCTCCTCTGCAAGCTTCAATAGAGCCTGCGTCATGCGTTCCTGCCCTGCCTTTGTCTTTGGCTCAATCGCTACTTGAATGACGGGATCGGGAAACTCCATGCGCTCCAATAGCAGTTGCTTGTTTTCAACCGCCAGAGTATCGCCCGTGGTCGTATCCTTCAATCCAACAAGAGCAACGATGTCTCCTGCATGGCACTCATCAACCTCTGTCCTTGAATCGGCGTGCATCAGAAGTATTCTTCCTACTCTCTCACGCTTCTGCTTGTTGACATTGTAGACGTAACTGCCTGCTTTCATGGTTCCGCTATAAACACGAATGAAAGCCAGTTTGCCCACAAATGCGTCAGCAACTATCTTGAACGCCAACGCTGCAAAGGGCGCATCATCATCAGGCTCGGTTATAATCTCGCCCTCGCCGTGTCTATCCGTACCCTTTGCAGGGGGAATGTCAAGTGGAGATGGGAGATAGTCAACAATAGCGTTAATGAGTGGTTGTACACCCTTGTTGCGGTAAGAAGTACCGCAGGTGACGGGAACGGCTGTTCCGTTGATGGTCGCCTTGCGAATGCAGCTTTTAAGCTCGTCTTGGGTGGGCTGAATGCCCTCGAAATAACGTTCCAAGACCTCATCGTCCTGCTCCAACACCGCATCAAGCATAGCCTCACGCAGCTCATGTGCCTTGTCCAACAGGTCGGCAGGTATCTCCTCCTCACGGATGTCGGTACCATCGTCGTTATAATAGACCTCCGCCTTCATCGTCACCAAATCGACGATGCCCGTAAAGTCCATCTCCTTGCCTATTGGCATTTGGATAGCGATAGGGTTGGACTTGAGTCTGTCACGCATCATGTCCATAACATGATAGAAGTCGGCTCCTGTAATGTCCATTTTGTTTACATAGGCAATGCACGGTACTCCGTACTTCATTGCCTGATGCCAAACAGTTTCGGATTGCGGCTCGACCCCACCCTTGGCACAAAATACAGCAACAGCACCATCGAGCACTCTTAGCGAACGTTCCACCTCAACGGTGAAATCGACGTGACCCGGAGTGTCGATGATGTTGATACGATGACCTTGCCAGTATGCTGTGGTCGCAGCGGAGGTGATTGTGATTCCACGCTCACGCTCCTGCTCCATGTAATCCATGGTAGCTGCTCCCTCATGCACCTCACCGACCTTATGTATCCTGCCCGAATAGAACAGAATACGCTCGGTTGTAGTGGTCTTGCCGGCATCTATGTGAGCCATGATGCCGATATTTCTGGTTAATGCCAGGGCTGTATCCCGCATGCGATTACCAGCGATAATGTGCGAACGCCTTATTCGCCTCTGCCATTCTGTGGGTATCTTCCTTCTTCTTCACGGCGTTGCCTGCATTGTTGCAAGCATCCATGATCTCGCCTGCCAAACGCTCTGCGATAGTGCGCTCGTTGCGATTTCTTGCAAAGGATACCAGCCAGCGAAGGCCCAATGTCTGACGACGCTCGGGACGAATCTCGATAGGTACCTGATATGTGGAACCACCGACTCTGCGTGCCTTGACTTCCAACACGGGCATAATGTTGTTCATGCCCTGCTCGAATGCTTCCAGCGCGTCCTTGCCGGTCTTTTGTGCGATGATATCGAAGGCATCGTAAACAGCCTTCTGTGCTACGCCACGCTTGCCATCCTGCATAATCTGGTTGATGAGCTTGGTGACGACAACGCTCTTGTAGATAGGATCTGCAAGAACTTCTCTCTTGGGAATAAATCCTCTTCTAGGCATACTTCTTTTCCCCCTTATTTCTTAGGACGCTTTGCGCCATAGAGCGAACGGCTCTGATGACGGTTTGCAACGCCTGCGGTATCCAATGCACCGCGAATGATGTGGTAACGAACACCGGGCAGGTCCTTTACACGGCCGCCTCTGATGAGAACGACAGAGTGCTCCTGCAGGTTATGTCCGATACCGGGGATGTATGCAGTACCCTCAAGACCATCGGTCAAGCGGATACGGGCGATCTTACGCAAAGCAGAGTTCGGCTTTTTGGGGGTCATGGTACGCACCGCTGTGCATACGCCACGACGCTGCGGGCACTGCTTCAAAATAGGGGCGTTGGACTTGTATTCAACTTGTTCTCTGCCCTTGCGAACCAATTGGTTAATGGTCGGCATGTTTTGTCTGTTCCTCCTAAATAATGTTTGTTTCTTATTCTATATTTCAATCCCTCCGCAACCCGTGGAGGATATTGTCCTGAGTTTGCACCGCGCAAAGATGTATTTTATCAGATTTGTTCGGTGTTGTCAAGCACTTGATAAGCATCTTCTGTGGCAGTGCCCAAACCTACGTCAATCCGCTTCTTGGTGAATACCACCTTGCTCTTCTTCGAATCGAACAGCGGAAACCAGCCCTTCTCCATCATCTTCACTACGAACGGATGCTCAAGTGCGTTGATGTACATATCATTGTTCCACTTTCGGGTAAATAGCCATTTAACTATTCTCCCTGCCACATATCCAACAACGATGCAGCCAAGCACTATCAACAGCGGAAGTGCAAAGCCAATGCTCGTGCTTGACATCGCCCTTCTCTGATCCTCATTGGAAACAAAGAAGAGTGACAGTGCCGTAAACAGCACGGTGGTGAGAATTGGGATATACTCCAAAAAGAGCAGTTTTAGGCGGCATTTGCTGCACAGGGCGAATTGCACGGGGGCTAAAAGACCAATGGGCCTCTTTTGAAAAATGCTTCTCTTCTTCGAGAGTCGGGCATTTCCGGCGTGCGCCATATCCAGCAGAGCATAGCTCGAACGTTTCCCCTTGTTCTCGCCCTTGCACAACTGACATTGGTCAGTGTCAAACAGCGAATACAACCCCTCCTCGGGGAGCAGATCGCAGTACAGCTTTACGTCCTCGATCAGCTCATCGTTCTTTCCTTCGCCCTTACTGCAGGGGCAACGATCGCATGAGTGCATATTCATGACCGCACATGTGCGTGTCCCTTGAAGGGTGCAAGGTACTGTTTCTCTCATTGTTGCTCCTTTCTATAAGCAATTACGCTTCTTCTTGCGCAACTGCGCCTTCTTCAGTTACTTCAACATCACGATACCTGCGAAGTCCGATGCCTGCAGGAATCAGCTTGCCGATAATGACATTCTCCTTCAAGCCAACCAACGGATCGATCTTGCCCTTGATGGCCGCCTCGGTCAGAACTCTGGTCGTCTCCTGGAATGATGCCGCCGACAGGAACGAATCCGTTGCAAGCGATGCCTTTGTGATGCCCAACAGCTTGCGCTTTGCGATTGCGGGGCGTCCCTCCTCGTTTTCGGTGACAACACGCTCGTTCTCATCCTCAAAACGGAAGATGTCGCACAGCTCGCCCGGCAGCAGCGTCGTGTCTCCTGCATCTTCGACCTGAACCTTGCGCAGCATCTGGCGAATTATGACCTCGATATGCTTATCGGAGATTTCAACGCCCTGCAGACGGTAGACCGACTGCACTTCCTTGAGCAGATATGCCTGAACGCCCTTGACACCCTTAATCTTGAGAATGTCGTTGGGGTTGACCGAACCTTCGGTAAGCTCATCGCCTGCCTCGACCGTGTCGCCCTCCTTGACCTTCATCTTGTATCCGTAGGGAATCAGATAGCTTTCGCTCTCGCCCTCGGCATTTGTGATAACTGCACGATGCTTTGCCTCGTCAATGCTGACCTTGCCCGATATTTCGGTGATGGTCGCAAGTCCCTTTGGCTTTCTTGCCTCGAAAAGCTCCTCAACACGGGGCAAACCTTGGGTAATATCCTCGGTCGATGCAACACCGCCCGTGTGGAACGTTCTCATTGTCAACTGCGTACCGGGTTCGCCGATAGCCTGTGCGGCAATGATGCCCACCGCCTCGCCAATATCCACATGTCCGCCCGTTGCCAAGTTTGCACCGTAGCACTTTGCGCACACGCCGTGCTCGCTTCTGCAGGTGAATACGCTGCGGCACAGCACTTCTTCTATGCCTGCCTTCTCAATCGCCTCTGCCTGCTCGTAGGAGACCATGGTGTCGTTGGGTACGATTACGTTGCCCGTCTTGGGATCCACAACGTCCCCAATGACATATCTGCCGATGACTCTCGCCTTTAGCGGTTCAATCAGCTTGTTGCCATCCTTGATTTCGCTTATCCACATTCCCTTGGGCACATCGCCACGAGCTTCAAAGCAATCCTCCTCGCGAACAATCACGTCCTGCGAAACGTCCACCAAACGGCGGGTCAAGTAACCTGAGTCTGCCGTTCTCAAAGCGGTATCTGCCAAGCCCTTTCTGGCACCGTGGGAAGAAATGAAGAATTCCAATACCGACAAGCCTTCACGGAAGTTTGCACGGATAGGCACCTCAATGATCTGTCCGCTAGGATCAGCCATCAGACCACGCATACCTGCCAGCTGACGAATCTGAGCCTTGCTTCCACGAGCTCCGGAGTTTGCCATCATGAATATCGGATTGAACGGATCCAGCGAATCCATCAAAGCATTGGTAACATCGACCGTGGTCTTTTCCCAAACCGAGATAACTCTCTGTCTGCGCTCTGCGTTGGACAAAAGACCCATTCTGAACAGCTCGTCTATTTCGACAACCTGTGCCTCGGCGTCCGCAACCAAAGACTTCTTCTCCTGAGGAACCTGAATGTCTTGGAAGCCAACCGTAATGCCGCCTCTTGTCGAATAGGTAAAGCCCAGCTTCTTGATTCTGTCAAGCACTTCGCTTGTGATGGTGGGCCCGTGCATACGATAGCAGTTGTCCACGATCGTGCCCAGATCCTTCTTGACTACCAAGCGGTCAATCTCAAGTTTGAACATATCGTCCAAGCAGTTACGCTCAACAAAGCCGAGATCCTGCGGAATAGCATTGTTGAACAGGATTCGTCCAACGGTGGTGTCGATGACCTTTCTATAAGTCTGACCCTTCCATTCCCTTTCAATACGAACCTTGACCTTTGCCTGCAGCGAAACTTCGCCTGTCTGGTAAGCCATGATCGCCTCGTTTTCGGAGGAGAACGCCTTGCCCTCGCCCTTGGAACCGTCACGATCGACCGTCAGATAATAGCAGCCCATAACCATATCCTGTGTGGGCGAAACAACGGGCTTGCCGTCCTGCGGCTTCAAAATATTATTGCTTGCCAGCATGAGGAACCTTGCCTCAGCCTGTGCCTCAACAGAAAGCGGTACATGTACTGCCATCTGGTCGCCATCGAAGTCCGCATTGAATGCAGTACACACCAACGGGTGCAGCTTGATTGCTCTGCCTTCGACCAGAACAGGTTCGAACGCCTGAATACCGAGTCTATGCAGCGTAGGCGCACGGTTGAGCATAACAGGATGATCCTTGATGACCTCCTCCAGCACTCCCCATACCGCCGTGTCGTTGCGCTCGACCATTCTCTTTGCGCCCTTGACATTCTGCGCCATGCCGCCCTTGACGAGCTTCTTCATCACAAACGGCTTGAACAGCTCAAGTGCCATCTCCTTAGGAAGACCGCATTGGAACATCTTAAGATCAGGCCCGACAACGATAACGGAACGACCCGAATAGTCAACACGCTTGCCCAAAAGGTTCTGGCGGAAGCGTCCCTGCTTACCTCTTAGCATATCGGACAGCGACTTTAAGGGACGATTGCCCGGGCCTGTTACGGGACGGGTTCTGCGTCCGTTGTCGATAAGAGAATCGACTGCTTCTTGAAGCATACGCTTCTCGTTTCTTACGATAATATCGGGGGCGCGAAGCTCCAACAGTCTCTTGAGACGGTTGTTGCGGTTAATAACCCTGCGATATAGATCATTTAGATCGGAGGTGGCAAACCTGCCGCCGTCAAGCTGCACCATGGGGCGCAAATCGGGCGGGATTACCGGCAGCACCGTCATGACTATCCACTCAGGCTTGTTGCCACTCTTTAAGAATGCCTCGACTACTTCCAATCTTTTAATTGCATTTATGCGCTTTTGACCGCTGCTGCCATCGACCTCCTTGCGAAGCTCATCATCGAGCTTCTCAAGATTCAAATCCATAAGCAGTTGGCGAATCGCTTCTGCGCCCATTCCTGCCTTGAACGACTTGGCACCGTACTGCTCCTGATACTCACGATACTCTGCATCGCTAATAACCTGCTTGTACTGCAAATTCGTATCTCCGGGGTCGGTAACAACATAGGATGCAAAGTAGAGCACCTTTTCCAAATCGCGTGGGCTCATGTCCAGCAGCATCTTCATGCGGCAGGGAATACCCTTAAAATACCAGATGTGGCTTACGGGGACTGCCAGTTCGATATGTCCCATGCGCTCACGGCGAACCTTTGCTCGTGTGACTTCAACGCCGCACTTGTCGCAAACTATTCCCTTGTACCTTCCACGCTTATATCTTCCGCAATGGCACTCCCAGTCCTTAGTCGGCCCAAAGATGCGCTCGCAGAACAAGCCATCCTTTTCGGGCTTTAGGGTTCTGTAATTGATGGTCTCAGGCTTTTTAACCTCACCATGCGACCACTCCAATATCTTCTCTGGCGAAGCCAAGCCTATCTGTAATGCGTCAAAATTAGCTAATTCAAACATATTGCTTCTCCTTTGCGCTTATTCCAAGTCCAAATCGTCCGTCAGCGGAGGCAGATCGAGTTCATCAGGCATTTCGTCCTCGTCCTCGTCCTCGTCCTCATCGAGATCATCTTCCTCAACGTCATCCAACCCCAAGTCGTCGTCAAAATCTTCGGACTCTTCGTCCTCATCTTCATCAAACGACAGGTCGCCGAATTCCTCGTCCTCATCATCATGATCATCGTCCGCAAACAGCTCAGGACCGTCCTCGATGCCGTTAATGTTGATGTCCATTGAACGTACATCTTCGTCATAATCCTCGGCAATCTGAATCTCCTCACGAGTATCGGACAGTACCTTGACGTCCAACGCCAGCGATTGCAGCTCCTTGATGAGCACCTTGAACGATTCGGGCACACCTGCGGGCGGAATGTTCTCACCCTTGACTATGCTCTCATAGGTCTTGACTCTGCCAACGACATCGTCCGACTTGACCGTGAGTATCTCCTGCAGCGTGTTTGCTGCGCCATAAGCCTCAAGAGCCCAGACTTCCATCTCACCAAAACGCTGTCCGCCGAACTGCGCCTTGCCGCCCAAAGGCTGCTGAGTGACAAGAGAGTACGGGCCTGTGGAGCGAGCGTGAATCTTGTCGTCAACCAAATGGTGCAGCTTCAAGTAGTACATATAGCCAACGGAGATGCGGTTTTCGAACGCTTCGCCCGTTCTGCCGTCATACAACACCGTCTTGCCGTCCTCGTCACATCCTGCCGCGACCAACAAGTCCTTAATATCCTGCTCGGTTGCGCCATCGAATACCGGGGTGGCTATCTTGATGCCCAGTGCCTTGCACGCCATGCCCAAGTGCAGCTCCAAAACCTGTCCAATATTCATACGGGACGGAACACCCAAGGGGTTCAGCACGATCTGCAACGGCGTACCGTCGGGCAGGAAGGGCATATCCTCCTCAGGCAGTATTCTTGAAATAACACCCTTGTTACCATGACGTCCCGCCATCTTATCGCCAACGGAAATCTTTCTCTTTTGGGCGATATAGACACGAACCATCTGGTTTACACCGGGGCTTAGCTCGTCCTTCTTCTCTCGAGTGAATACCTTCACATCGACAACAACGCCGCCCTCGCCATGCGGTACACGCAGCGAAGTATCACGAACGTCTCTTGCCTTCTCGCCAAAGATGGCTCGGAGCAATCTCTCCTCGGCTGTCAGCTCTGTCTCGCCCTTGGGGGTGACTTTGCCGACCAAAATGTCGCCTGAACGCACCTCTGCGCCCGGACGGATAATACCAAATTCATCAAGCTGCGCAAGAGCGTCCTCGCCAATGTTGGGAATATCCCTTGTAATTTCTTCGGGCCCCAGCTTTGTATCACGGGCTTCCAGCTCATGCTCCTCGATATGAATGGAGGTGTAAACGTCCTCCTTGACCAGCTTCTCGGAAATCAGAACTGCGTCCTCGTAGTTATAGCCTTCCCACGTCATAAAGCCGATTAGTATGTTCCTTCCAAGAGCAATCTCGCCCTCGTCAGTCGATGCGCCGTCTGCAATGACGTCTCCGACCTTGACAACCTCGCCCTTTGCAACCACGGGTCGCTGATTGAGGCAAGTGCCTTGGTTGGAACGCTGGAACTTTGTCATATGATACTCATGCGGTACTCCCGCCTTTGTCTCAATAATTATCTTGTCGGCAGAAACGTAGCTCACCACGCCGTCCTCCTTGGACAGCACGACAATGCCCGAATCGGCAGCAGCCTTGTGCTCCATTCCCGTTGCGACAATCGGTGCTTCGGGCTTTAGAAGCGGAACCGCCTGACGCTGCATGTTCGAGCCCATTAGAGCACGGTTAGCGTCATCGTTCTCAAGGAAGGGAATCATTGCGGTAGCAACGGAAACCAACTGCTTGGGCGATACGTCCAAATAGTCAACCTCGGTGTTTTTAACCTCGATAATCTGGTCAAGCTGACGGGCAATAACACGGTCCTTTACAAACCAATTAGTCTTTTGGTCAATAGGCTCGTTCGCCTGTGCGACAATCGCACCGTCTTCTTCGTCCGCAGTCAGATACACAATAGTGTCTGTAACCTTCTTGTGGTCCTTGTCAATGACACGGTAGGGTGCCTCAATGAAGCCATACTCGTTGATGCGAGCATAGGTGGACAGGGAGTTAATAAGACCGATGTTCGGGCCTTCAGGCGTCTCAATGGGGCACATTCTGCCATAGTGCGAATAGTGAACGTCACGAACTTCAAAGGTTGCACGGTCACGGTTCAAACCGCCCGGTCCCAATGCGGACAGACGACGCTTATGCGTCAGCTCTGACAGCGGATTGGTCTGATCCATAAACTGTGAAAGCTGGGAGGAACCGAAAAATTCCTTGATTGCAGCGGTCACGGGTCGAATGTTGATAAGGTTGGAGGGCATGACCACGTCCATATCCTGCAAGCCCATGCGCTCACGCACAACACGCTCCAAACGGGTGAGTCCAACACGAATCTGGTTTTGCAGCAGCTCGCCCACCGAACGAATGCGGCGATTGCCCAAATGGTCTATGTCATCGGTCTTGCCCAAACCGTGAGCCAGTCCGATTAGATACGATACGGAAGCCACTATGTCATCAGGAATGATGTGACGTGGAATCAAATCGTAATAATGAGTATGTAAAAACTCCTTCTTCTCATCATCGGTCATGTTCTCCATTTCGGGGAGCAGGGCTTTTAAGGTGGGAAGATGAACGTCCTCGTTCAGACCTGCGTCAATGGGCGCAAAGGGCAAGAAACCCTCGGCGGAGCAGCAGTTGTTGCCCACAACCTTGATTGGGCCGTCCTCGGTGCGCACTGTAACGGCATTTACACCGCAATTCTGCGCTGCCTTTGCCATTGTACGGGTAATTTGCTGACCCTCTTCAATGATTATCTCGCCCGTTGTGGGGTCGATTACGTTTTCATCGGAGATGCAGCCCGCAATACGGGACTTTAAGGACAGCTTCTTATTATATTTATAGCGTCCAACACGCGCCAAATCGTAGCGGTTGTCGAAGAACAGAGAATGCAGCAAGGAGCGTGCGCTCTCCTCCGTGGGCGGCTCGCCGGGACGTTGACGCTTGTATATTTCAATCAGACCATCGACAACGGAACGATTAGGATCCTTCTGCAAGGTTGCACCCAGCCGTTCATCATCGCCCAATAGCTCGGATATCTCGGAATTTGTGCCGTACCCGATTGCACGGAGCAACGAGGTGATAAACACCTTGCGCTGACGATCAATCTTGACGTACAGTATGCCGTTGGAGTCTGTTTCATATTCCAACCATGCGCCACGGTTGGGAATAATTTGGCTTGAATAGAGGGCTTTGCCCATCTTGTCGGTCGCTACGGAGAAATATGCACCCGGGGAGCGTACGAGCTGCGAAACAATGACACGCTCTGCGCCGTTGATGATGAAGGTTCCCTGCGGCGTCATCAGCGGAAAATCGCCCATGAACACCTCTTGCTGCTTGACCTCGCCCGTTTCCTTATTTATAAGGCGTACGGTAACACGAAGCGGAGCCGTATAGTTTACGTCGCGTTCCTTGCTCTCTTCAATGGAGTATTTCGGCTTGTCCAAATCAATGCGATAGTCAACAAACTCAAGAACCAGTTTTCCCGAATAGTCGATTATCGGAGAAATGTCGTCGAAAACGTCCTTTAGATCCTCTCTTAAAAATCTGTAGTAGGAATTTTTTTGAACCTCGATGAGATCCGGCATGTTCAGAACCTCAGAAATACGAGAAAAGCTCTTCCTCGATTTTCTGCCCATCTTCACATCATGCATCATACAGTCACGCTCTCCTTGCCGATGCTTTTGCATCCGATTTTTGAAACTGCATACTCAAACCCTATTTGCATAATAGTCGCCCTACCCACTCAAAAGGTACCTTGTGAATGGAATTTTGGGCATATTACCACAGATAAGCCATCATAATGCAATTTGAAATAATATCACCTTGTTGTCAATTAGTCAAGCAATTTTCTCAAAAAAATTTTTTCAGACAAAAAAAGGCTTCCCTGCAAGGAAGGAAGCCATATCAATGGATTATACTATTTACGGAGTTGGAGTTTCTGATGGCTCGTCCACAACATAGTACAGACTGCCGTCCTCACGCTCGTAGACTATGCCTATTGGCTCGCCTTCCTCCTGCTGAGTGATATAGCCGTTGCTGGTGTCCCCAATCGACTGCTGATCTTGAGCAGGGTTCTTGGTAAGATCAACTCGCCAATTTATGATGAGCGCAAGCATGATGCCCACGGCAAGCACCAGCATGACGTCCGCCATGTTGGCAACTCCCTCCATGGGGTTTGGCTCCTCATCGTCCTTTTGACGGTCGAAAATCTTTTTCGTTCCGAGATTCAGCTTCATTTTTGCATCTCCAGTACTGCTTCCATGACCGTTTCCAGCATGGACATATAGTTGCGATACCATGCCTTGCGAATTGATGAGACAACAAGTGCTATTGCCGCACAGATAAGTCCGATGATGGTTGTGTCGAACGCTACGTTCAGCGATTGAGAAAGCAAGGCGGTGTTGCCCTGTCCCAATGCGATGATGCCCGGGCCAAGGGGTATCAGTGTTCCCAACAGTCCGAACACAGGCCCTAGCTTGACAATTATATCAGTAATTTTTACAATCTTGTCGTAGCGAGTCTGCTCCTCGGTAATCAGCCTTACCGCCAACGCTTCACGCATATCGGGCGTGAGGTCGGGGTGCATGGTCAGCTCAAACAATGCCGCCTTCTGCCGTCTCAAAAGACCGCTTCTCTCAATGCACTCCTCTATGGCGTCATCGCTGCCGCGAATGTCATCAATGAGCTGGGGCAGCTTCGCATTCAAATGCTTGCGCTCGGTGAAATACTCTGCTATCAACCAACCAACGCATACCAGCGCAGCAGCGAACAGCAGCATCAAAATGATGATGACGGGGTACTTCATCGCGGACGATATTGCGTGCATCGCATCAGTCAAAAAGCTCCCCGATGCCGCCGTCTCTGTATTGGCTATTCCCGTTCCCGCAATTTCCACAAAAAACATATTCTCTCTCCTTATAGTTGTAGGTTAAACTTTATTACCGCAAGGCAGCCGCCTGCAACAAGCAGCACGCCATTTGCTATGCCCACGATTGCATAGGTCGCATCCGAACCGGACGGCACATCGGCATCTGTCGGGTCATCGGGATTTTGCTCATTCCACGGATTAGGCGTGGGCGTAGGTTCGCTCTGTTCCCCATCGCCGTCCTCATCGGGATTAGGCGTATCGGTCGCACCTACGTTATCGATAAATATGACAGGCTCCATGACGGACTCCACAGGCTCGACAACGACATCATCGTCCATAATCGCATCGGGAATGAGCGTGGGCTCTGGCGTTGGCGATGGAGTTGGTTCCGGTGTTGGCGTGGGCGTGGGTGATGCCGCGGGGGTGGGCGTTGCCTGCGTCCACTTGGCATAAAGCGTCAAAGAAGACGATGTCTTTGATCCTCCGCTGTAATTTGTCCCTGTTCCGTTAGCCTTTGTATTCCAGCCGCCAAACGTATACCCTGCACGAGTGGGAGTCTGTGTGCTGATTGTGATGGTGCTGCCCTTGTTCGCCTTCTGCGTGCCGGGCAAGTTTGATACCTTATCCGAACCGGCATTGGCATTATAGCTTACAGATATTGTTGAGGTTGGAGATGCCGTTGGGGTGGTAGTCCACACCGCCTGAAGCGTTATGTCGCTGGTGACAGTGATGTACCTGTCGGAGCCTGACGGATAGCTTTGGCTCTGATTTGCACTCAAATAGGTCTTGGTTGTTCCAACAAGCAGCCAGTGCTTGGGATATGCTTTGGTGGAAACGTTTTTGCACACAAATTGCGTTGTGTCGAGAAGGAATCCCGAATCCACTACCTTTTTATATATGGTCAGCTCCGTCCCATCAATTATCATCTTGCCATTTGAATTGTTGGGGTCAAAGGTGATTGTGTACTGTGTCCTTTTCCAGCAGGCGTACAGAACCGTCACTCCGTCCGAAATCTCCGTCGTCGACCCTGCAACATAGGATGCTCCCGAACCGTCTGCCTTAGTGTTCCAAAATACAAAGGTGTAGCCTGCAAGCGTTGGTGCGGCGGGAATGGACGCCTTGACACCCTTAATTACCTCGATGGGTGCGGTTGCGGACGCCTTTCCCTCCTGACCTGTCGGCTCGTTAGCATCAAAGGAAACTGTGAAGGACGGCACCTTCCATTGTGCGTACAGGGTCACGGAAGCATTGTCGCTATATGTCGCACCTGCTTGATAGGTTGTGCCGGTTCCGTCCTCTTTAGTATTCCAGCCGATAAAAGCATAATCGGTTCTTGTTGGTGTCGTTGTTGGCAGCGTGAGGTCTACGCCGTACTCCTTTTGCAGCATCTGCGGCATTGATGAAACGGTGTCCGTTGTGCCTGTGGCAAAGCTAATCTCATATTTTGGATGTACGTTCACGGTTATGCTGTACTTAATCTGACCGTCAATCGCACCCATAATGGTGGTCGTTCCTTCTTTATCGGCGGATACAAGCCTGTCCGCATTGACCCAGGCAACTGATGAATCCGCATTAGTCCACACAATAACGCTCTTTAGATATTCCTCTGTGAGCTTATTGTATACGTCATGTTCCGTGATGTTTGACGGAATTGTGCGAGTGCTGCCAACGGATATATCCCAAGTTTGTTGCAGCAGAGTCCCAACTGTCGGCGGATTTGGCAGAATGAAGGTGATGGATTTAATATCGTAATAGTCGTGAATACTACCGCCATGCGTGGGATCGTCCTGTCCACGCAACACGGATAGATATTTCTCCTGACTTGCGTTGCTAGAGCTTATTACCGACCCGTCTGCCCCCAAAGAATAGGCATTGTACCCACTCCAGATTGCAAGTATAGTGGGAACGTCGCTGCGCCCGTTATATGTGCCATCGGAATCGTAGCTGATGCTTCCCGATCCGTTGTCAAATATGTATTTATATAGCTCTGAATAAGTATTTTTTACGCCCGAAAACCACGAAAGGTCGATTGCGCTTCCCTCATTGAAGGAGACCTTTGCGCTTGAGGACACTACTCCACTCAAATTGCTGCTGTCCAATAGCTGCTGCATCGTCACGCCCTTGCCCGTTTTCATTACCACATAGGGGTCGGTAGCTTGAGTGCTTTCTGTGGCGGGTACGCCTGCTGAAAAATATGAATATGTGTACTGTTGGTTCTTTGCAAGGGACAGCAGCGTGCTAATTTTTATCTCGGCGTATTCTGTGCGAACCTTGATAATTGCTCCGTCCGTTTGAGCCACATCGTAGCCCAAAATCAGCTTAATCCCTTTTGTGCCGTCAATCTGTTGAGGCTCGGTGTCAGGCGCAGGCGCGGCGGTAGGAGCTGCTGTAGGTTCTTCCGATGGCGTTCCTGTCTCCTCTCCTTCGGCTGCGGCAAGCCCAAGCGGAAGCAGCAGGGCTGTTGTCAGCAACAGCACTACAAAGTAGCTCAATATTCGTCTTGAAAGGTTGCCAAGCAACGCCATACCTCCACTCAATAATATTGTAAATTATAGCACAGGTTTATTGTTCTGACCATACCTTTTTTGTTTGTTCACCGATTTGTGGATTTTATGACAATTTTCAGCCGTTAGAGGCTAGCTGGCTCTCAAGATGCACCAAATATCTAAGTATTCTGGATGCATCGGCAGCATTTACATATCCATCGGCATTGAGATCGCCTGCTTCTGTCTGCAAATTGCTGTATCTCTCCAGCTTGACCACATAGCGCAACATGCTCGAAGCATCGGCGGCGTTGACCACTCCGTCCCCGTTCACATCGCCCAATGTTTGGGGAATAATCCCATAATCAATGGTTGGGGTTGGGCGCGGCGTGGGTGTGGGCGTGGGCGTTGGTGACGCTGTTGGGGTAGGAACTGCCGTTGGGGTCGGGGTTGGAATAGTGGGAGGAGTGATTGTGGACATGGCATTGCACAGGCTCTTGTAGATGTATCCCACCGTGCCTGTATTCAGTATAGCCGCTTGATACCAGTTTCCACTCTCGCCATACACCGCCAGTTGCTCATAGGTGTTGACCACGGTGATAACACCGTACTCCGTGCCGGGGCCCTGTCTGAAATTTGTGTCATCGTCATTAACATAAACGAATTTGGTAAATGGCGCAACATAGGAAATGTACAGGTAGCCGAACAAGCCGCTTTGAATATCCTTGACATAGTACCAATCTCCAGCCTTGTCAAGCACAATGATTGGTGCTTTTGCCGATAATTGATACAAATTGACCGAATTGGATTCGGGTGCGCTCATGAGGCTTGCCGAGCTGATATTCACATAACCATAGAAGCTGCCCTCAAGCACTATCTCGCCGTAGATTGCCTTGACAACACCTGCTATGCTCGTGTCCGCAGTTGACGGAACAACCGAGCCATCGGGGTCTGTAAGCGTGGCATTGGGATAGTAGTACTTGAGAATATCCACATAGCTGTAACCATATTCCGCCATCTTCTTTGCGCCCTGATGCGACATTCCCACTCTGGGCCCACTGGGTATTCCATAGACCAAGTGCCAGTTTTTAAGTCCCACCTGAGAAACAAAATGCACCTCTCCCGAAGCCGATACAACGCCTGAGGATTGAAGTGTGTCAAAGTTCAGCGTAATCTCGGTTGAATATTTGCTGCCGCTGCTTGAAGAAACGGTGAGCTGCACGGTGAAGGTTGTGGGTGCGGAATAGCTGCCAGCTCCGTATGTGAAAAACCCACTCATAGCATCTATTGAATATATGGACGTTGCCGAGGACACATTGGCTTTTGCAGCATTAAGCATGGCAGAATAGAGCCCATCGGGTAGTGTCGAGGGGGTTTCGCCATTGATGCGAATGACTAGGTTGCTGCTCGTTCGCAGTAAATCAAAGGGATCATACTTGAGTTGATAGGCTCCCTCATAGTTCGAGGAGCCGCCCCACTTCATTTTGGGAGTGAGAATAACGCCGCCGTTTGCGGTTCCATAGTGAGTTTTAACTACATTGCCCTCATACAGCAGCGTCTGCTGCCAAACCTCATCGACCGCCGCAATCGTGCGTACATCTGAGGCGACATAACCAATATAGAGCTGCGAAGTGGTGGTATCGTAGACATCGAAAGTCCATGAGGTATGTGCATTTGCCTCGACAAGAGCAAAGCATTTTGCAGCTATAGTCTGGGTGCGCAGCAGCTCAACATGGCTGCTCTCGGATACCTCGCCGCTGACTGCTCCATAGAGATAGTCGTGCATATCGACATGGTTGACCACTCGCAATATGTTGTCGGAGGAATCCTTGAACAAGTTCATATCGCCCA
Source organism: Eubacteriales bacterium (assembly GCA_028694155.1). Taxonomy (GTDB): domain Bacteria; phylum Bacillota; class Clostridia; order Christensenellales; family CAG-138; genus JAQUTY01. The sequence goes on along the minus strand of JAQUTY010000004.1, from coordinate 13,079 downwards.
AATAGGTTCGCACCGAGCCACTGGATACCGCCAGCTTCAAATATGCAGAATCCTTATCGGCATATTGACGCTGAATATAGACCTCTTTTGCGGTTGTCAGCGTTCCAAGCGACGAATGTTCCAGCTTGACGTTGCCCGATGAGAGCAGCGTTGCGGTCAGTCTGCCGCCTGTAAAGCTCGTCCCTGCGACCGTATATGTGCCTGTTACATCAATATTTATCGAGGATATGTTCCCCACGGAAAGGCGCACACGAACCGTTCTTCCGTAGTCGTCAAACGCCGCTGTGGGCGTGGGGACGGTAAGAATGGAAAGCAGAAGTATTAGGCTAATGAATATGGCGAGTCTTTTTTTCATGTCTCCTTTATAGCATAAAAATATACGAATTAAAAGACATACGGTCATTTGTTGAATAATTCTTCACAGCTTTAACAAATTTTGTCTGAATTGCACGTCATAATTGTCATGGAACTTAGGCTCATTGCTGCTCAAGCCCGTCTTTTGTCAGTCGGAACAGCTTGTCGCACACCTGTGCAAGATATTTTCTGTCGTGGCTCACACTGATTATTGCCCCATCATAGTCCTCAAGAATATTGCGGATTACGGGATTCGACAGCGGCGACAGGTTGCGTGTCGGCTCATCTAAGACCAGCACCGAGTAGCGTTCCAGCGCAAACTTCAAAAACAATAGCTTTGCACGCTGTCCGCCTGACAGCCTTGAAACGGGACAGGTCATCTCCTCACGCATGAACTTAACGCTCCCAAGAGTAGTGCGCGCCTGCGTCACGGCTGCCTTGTCTGCGTTTGGCGCAAGAAAATCCACCGCCGTCATATCGGACGGGAGCTTCTCCATGTAATCCTGCGGCATGTAGAAATGAGAAAGGCGATTAAGTTTTTTAAGCTCCTCATCGACACGTCTCAAAAGAGTGGTCTTGCCAACGCCATTATCGCCAATAATTCCGATATGCTCGCCACCAAACACCTCAAGGTGAATATTCTTTGACAGCACTCGCTCGCCAACCGTGAGTTTATCAATATCCAGCCGCATAATCTCCTTTGTGCGTGGTATGCTGACCTCGGGCAGCGTTAAAAATATCGGTTGTTCCATCACAGGCAGCTTTGTGAGCTTCTCCTTCTCCTTTTCAAACCGTGCGCCCATGGACTTGATGGTGTGCATCTTCTTTTTAAGCAAACGTCCGCCCGATGGATCGCCTCGTGAAATGGTTCTCTGTTCAAACTGAACACGCTCAAAAAGCTGTCTGAATCGCTCCATCTTGGCGTCAAACTGCGACTTTTCCTTTCGTGCTATCTGCGTTTGCTTGTCGAATGCTCGGCGTCTTGCCTCCATATAATCGGTGTACGGAAGGTGAGCCACCGTGTTGACACACTCCTTCTTTGACGGCGTCTGCTCCAGATGAATGACCATCATTGCAACCTTTTCAATCAGCATTTCGTCATGTGACACGAACAGCACCGCCTGCTCGCACTGGCAAAGAAAATCCTCAAGCCAAAATAATGTGCCCAAATCGAGATCGTTTGTAGGTTCGTCCAGCAAAAGAACATCGGGCTCGTCCAACAGAACCCGCACCAACTGCAGCTTTACCTTTTCTCCGCCGGAAAGCGTGTCCATGCGGCGTGTCTGAAAAAGCATATCAGCAGGCAGGCACACCTCATCTAACAGTTGAGCCAGTTTGCGCTGATTTGCACCGTTTGCGTTGAGATATTCACTCACCAAAACGTCTCGGTCGCTCTGCGGCAGCGTTTGCGGCAAATACCCCAGTTTTGAACCGTTTAGAAGCATGTCGCCCGAATATGTCACATATCCGTCAATGGACGTGGGATCGACAATGAAGCGCAGCAGCGTACTCTTGCCGTTGCCCTCCTCACCGATAATCACCGCCTTTTCCCCATCGTTGAGCGTGAATGACAAGTCGCAAACCAGCGGCGTGTCGTCCCTTATGCGACTAATGTTTATGTTTCTGCCCTGTATCACCTGTATTGCTCCTCTATTTGCCCTATAAGCTCATCGGGAAGTCCTATTAGCCTGCATATTGTCATGGCATCGTGCGGAATGGAATCATCGCCATTGGACGGCTTTAGCGTATAGTCCATGTGCGCCCAGACCTCATCTGCTCCTAAAACCTCGCTCACGCTCTTTTTCAGCCCTGCTATCTGATAATGCGCCCTGCTTTCCTTGGCAACATCGTCAAAATGTGTCGCAAACAGAGCATAGCTTAATAGTTCGTTGCAATAGCGCACCGTTGCCCGTGCTATTGCTGCGCCCTCAAAGGGATTTGTCCCCCTTGCAAGCTCGTCAAACAGCAGCAAGCACTCGCCCTTGCGTTGGGCCGTCTCCAATGCACGTTTGCACTGCACCATCTCCATGCCAAAGTCGGACAAGCCCTGTCCGTGTTCGCCCTGCTCATGAATCAAGAAAATTTCGTTTATCTTGGGAATAATTGCTTTTTTTGCATAGACTGCAAGCCCGCAATGCGCAAGATAGACATTCATGGCAAGCGTGTGCAGCACGACCGTCTTTCCCCCCATATTTGCGCCCGTTATCACAGTCGAGCCTCTGTCCAGCTCAATCGTAATTGGGCAAAACTCACCGCCGTGTTTCTCAACCGTGGCTCGCACCTTCGGGTTTGTCATGCCCTCAAGCACTATCCTGTCCCCTCCAATTTGGGGAACAATCGCCCCTGTTTGCAGTGCCAGCCGTGCTTTTGCCATTAAAAAATCCAACCTGCCCAGCGTGATGTAGTTGCAATAAATTGCATCGGTGTGTTCTCGCAGCTCATTGCAAATCTCGGCACGGATTCGTCTCTGCTCACGCTCCTCCATCGCCGCAATCTCGGCTCGCTCGTCCATTGAAGCGGTCGCCTTTTTATTTCGAATTTGCTCAAGCTCCCAAGAGCGTGAGCTTTCTATTGAAAAGGTCGCAACTGCGGTATCGTTTGGGTCAAGGATTTTTAGGGCAGCAGGCAGCGGCGTTACGCCATATTCACTCGTCAGCGGAGCAAGCGTGTTAAGCTGCAGCAAAAAGCGTTTGAGTTCAAAGAAATCGACATCGGACGCAGTTCCCTGCTCGACATTTTTTATCGATCCACGAATCTCCCTTTGGAGCATCAGCGCACGTCGAATTGCATCAAAACGTTCAGGCTCGCTCTCTATTGCGGCCATCATTTTCCCAAGCTGTAAAAGGTCATATTCGGAAGCATCGGGCGCAAGCGTGCGCCTAAGCTCAATCCCGTAAGGACTGTCGGGTGCAAGCCCCTCTAGTACAAATGCAACCCCTATTTGGTTCAACTGCTTTGCGGTGAGCTTCATTTCAGTCCTCCTTCACGTTGTATACAGGAACGTTAATTCTCTGCCGTAATGCGTCTATAAGTCCAATCCCTTCCATGTCCTCTCCCGTTGCGGAACGAGGGTTCACGGTCACAAAAATGAGCTTCATTTCATTTTGCACCCAAAGGCTTATTCCTCGTGCCAGGCACTTGCTGTACGTTGAACGTGAAGCAAGCACTCGGCTTCCGTCCTGCACTACAAGTTCGAGTGTCTTTTGTGGATAATTGCTTTCAATCAGGGGTCTTAGCATCTTGTCCGTCAGTGCGCCGCAAACGCAAAACACGTTGCTGTCAACATTACTTCTGACCGCATCAATTAGCTCGCCCGAAACGATGACGCCACATCTTTGGCTCTTTTTTAGCGTCAACAGCTCGGCAACATAGTCGGTGTCCTCAATCAGCTTGTTCCTATCGGCGCAGTAGGATGCCCCTGTGCAAAGTATCACCGCCTCGCAGATGGCAGGCTGTGCCGATGAACGGCGTGATACTGCGCCGTCAATAATCACCTTGTCCGCACCCATGGCGTAAAAGCGTTGTATCAAATCCATAAGCTCGCCTGTCATGCTGGGGCCTGCTAATTCAACGAAGCCGTCCGACAGAGCTTCAACCAATACTACCCGTCCAAGAGGCGTTGAAACGTCGGTCACGTCCATAATCCGTTGGGTGATGTCGGCTTTGCTTAAAAGCTGCTCAGCGGTGGCAATGAACGTCCCCTTCTTTACAAACACCGGCGGCTTATCCGTTCCTGTAACAATGTCCACTCGCTCGCCGTCACGTCCTATTGACGTAATGGCAACGTTCAGTCCCTCACTACTGTGCGCACAAAGTATAGCGTTCAAGACGGTTGTCTTGCCCGCATTCTTGCACATGCCCACAATGGACACGCTCCTGTATTGGCTCGTCAGCGCACATAAATCCATGTATATATTGTAGCCCATCACCAGCTTATTTGCAACAAAAAAGACTGCCTGATAAAGACAGTCTGATGTATAAGTCTGGTCGTTACACCTTGGCTCCGCATTCGCCGCAGAACCTTGTCCCTGCCTCCACGGTTGCACCGCAGCTAGGGCATACTGCAGGCTTTGGCGCAGGTGCTGCACCAAGTCTTGCGCCGCAGTCACGGCAAAACTTCACTCCAAGAGGGTTGCTTGCGCCGCAGGAAGGGCATTTGTTCATCGCCATGGACGCACCGCAGTTGTTGCAGAATTTTCCGCTTCCGGCAGGCTTGCCGCAATTTGGACAGACCGTCGTCTTTGATTCAAGGTTTCCTTTCCACACCGTTGCTGTTTCTGCCTTTTCATCAATGTTGCGCTGCATGGCGGCACTTCTCGCCTTTGCCACATATATCTCTTGACGTGGGGCGCACTCAACGCACAGTCCCTCCTCCTCATTATAATCCGCATCGCATACCCACTTCTGGCAGGAATGGCAGCGATGAAAATGCTGCTGCGCCTCGTTTTGCGCCATTTCAAAAGCACGCTCGTGTTCCTTATGCCATGCCGGGCTCTGATCGTTGAAACGCTCGCTGAGCACATTGCCGCCTCGCTCCGCTGCCCAACCAACGCTGCTCGCTTTGCCGCCAATCAAGCTGCCCAAAATGCTTGCGCCCGTAGACAGTCCACGCATACGCTTCTGCTGTTTGTAGGTGGTCGACTCGATAAAGCTCGACTTGTAGCCGTCATTGCAAATGTCACAATAGAAGGTGAACTGGAACCCTGCCTCTGTCGAATTGTCATAGTAGTTTCTTGTGAAAGCTTTTAACATGGTCGTCTCCTCACTTCATTTTTTTACCGCATGCGGTACAGGTTTTGAGATCGAAAAACTGCATCTCGTTGCAACGCTTGTTCTTGCACTGTTTAAGAAGGCTCTTGTGACAATGCTCGCAAGTGTCCTCTCCAATAAAGGTGGGCTGCTTGCAGTGTGGACATTCAACCTTTAACAATCTGCCACAACCGCTGCAAGCTATATTTTGGGCATCAATCGGGGTTCTGCACGATGGGCAAACATATCCAAAGGGGCTTCTGCTGGCGCATTTGGGGCAAAAGCGCACGGTCGTATCAATGAGCGCACCACAGTGCATACAAGGTTGTTTATAGCTTGCCATGATATTCCTCCCACATAGTATATTTTGAGTGTACCATATCTATCTGCGCTTTTCAACCTCGTATGGGAATTTTTACAATCTGCTTTACTTGACAAATCGGCGAAAAAAACTATACTTATAGAATACTGTAAAATGTGAGGAATATGTGCATGATCGATAGATATGATCCGGCTGTTATCGAAAAGAAATGGCAGAAAATCTGGGACGACAACGAGGCGTTCAAAACAGGCTGCGACTACTCGAAGCCAAAGTTTTACGGTCTTTTGGAGTTTCCCTATCCCTCCGGTCAGGGTCTTCATGTTGGGCATCCACGCCCCTATACTGCAATGGACACCATCGCAAGAAAGCGTCGCATGGAGGGCTATAACGTGCTGTTTCCCATCGGGTGGGATGCGTTCGGTCTGCCCACGGAGAACTACGCCATCAAGACGGGTATTCACCCAAAACAGGTGACTCACGACAACATTATTCACTTCCGTGAGCAGCTTAGGATGCTGGGCTTCTCATTCGACTACTCACGCGAGGTCAACACCACCGATCCCGATTACTACAAGTGGACACAGTGGATATTTTTGAAGCTATTTGAAAAGGGTCTTGCATACAAAGCGGAGATTCCGATAAACTTCTGCACCTCCTGCAAGGTAGGTCTTGCAAACGAGGAGGTTGTGGACGGTGTATGCGAGCGTTGCGGCTCGCCCGTAGTTCAAAAGGTGCGTTCGCAATGGATGCTAAAAATCACCGCCTATGCCCAAAAGCTTTTGGACGGACTTGATGGGCTTGATTTTATCGACAGAGTTAAAACTCAGCAGCGCAACTGGATTGGACGAAGCGAGGGAGCTGAAGCTATATTCAAGCTCTCCCCCGTTGACGACAGCTTGGAAATTTTCACCACCCGTGCGGACACGATGTTCGGCGCAACCTACATGGTCGTTTCTCCTGAGCATCCTTTCTTGGACAAGTGGAAGGACAGCATAAAGAATTGGAATGAAATTATTGCTTATCGTGCCGATGCCGCCAAAAAGAGCGATTTTGAGCGCAGTGAGCTTAACAAGGACAAGACGGGCGTGTGCATCGACGGAATAACCGCCATCAATCCCGCAACAGGCAAGAATATCCCCATTTTCGTGTCCGACTATGTTCTTATGTCCTATGGAACGGGTGCAATCATGGCTGTCCCTGCCCACGACACTCGTGACTGGGAGTTTGCCAAAGCATTCAACCTGCCCATTATCGAGGTGGTATCGGGCGGCGATGTTCAAAATGAAGCCTTTACCGACTGTCACAGCGGAATAATGGTCAATTCCGGATTCCTCAACGGTTTGGAAGTCAAGGATGCCATACCATCAATGATAGATTGGCTTGTAAAGGAGAAAATCGGCAAGCGCAGAGTGAACTACAAACTGCGTGATTGGGTCTTTACCCGTCAACGCTACTGGGGTGAACCGATTCCGCTTGTTCATTGTGAGCATTGCGGTTGGGTTCCCATTCCCGAAAGTGAGCTTCCGCTTAGGCTGCCCGATTTGACCGACTTTACGCCTGCTGACGATGGTTCCTCCGCACTCGTTCGTGCAACCGAATGGCTGCACACCACCTGCCCAAAATGTGGCGCACCTGCGATGCGTGAGATGGACACCATGCCCAATTGGGCAGGCTCATCATGGTATTTCCTCCGCTACTGCGACCCTAGCAACGATAAGGAGTTTGCTTCAAAGGAAGCTCTGGACTATTGGATGCCCGTGGATTGGTACAACGGTGGAATGGAGCACGTCACGCTGCATCTGCTCTACTCACGTTTTTGGCATCGTTTCCTCTATGATTGTGGCTATGTCTCCACCCCCGAACCCTATCAGAAGCGCACCAGTCACGGCATGGTTCTGGGCGAAAACGGCGAGAAGATGTCCAAATCCCGTGGAAACGTTGTCAACCCCGATGAAATAGTTGCCGAGCTTGGTGCAGATGCGTTCCGTCTCTATGAGATGTTCATGGGCGCATTTGAACAGGCTATTCCGTGGAGCACCCTTGGTGCGCGCGGTTGTCGCCGCTTCTTGGATCGAGTTTGGCGTTTGCAGGATATGGTAAAAGGCAACGGCGATACATCAAATGAGCTGCGTTCAAAGGTTCACGCTTGCATAAAGAAGGTCGGCGAGGACTACGAACGTATGAAGTTCAACACCGCAATCGCCGCCATGATGACACTTGTCAACGATTTCTACGCCGCAGGCTCGCTCACCCGTGACGAGCTGCACACCCTTTTGCTGCTGCTCTGCCCCATCGCACCGCACATCTGTGAGGAAATGAACGAAAATCTCGGCTATAAGGAGCAGTTGCATCATGCCGCATGGCCCACCTTCGATCCTGCTGCGCTGGTTGCCTCCTCCATCGAATACGGTGTTCAGGTAAATGGCAAGGTTCGCACACGAGTTGAGCTTGCTGCAGATCTAAGTCAAGAAGATATTATCAGCTCTGCGCTTGCTCTTGACGATCTTAGGCCCTTCATAGAAGGAAAGACGATTAAAAAGGTCATTGTCGTCAAGAACGTCATAAATATCGTTGCCATTTGAACATAGGCAATCAAAAAGGCTCTACGCAAAAATGCGTGGAGCCTTTATTTAATAGGTAGTGTTATGCCAGTCTTTGGCGTATCGCCTGAATGAATTCGAGCGATGTTACTGCCTTAACCTCGCCCTTCTCCCACAGGCCGGTGAGATCCTTTGTGAGTATGCCTGCCTCAAGGGTATCAATGGTTGCCTTTTCGAGCTTATCTGCAAAGGCTGCAAGCTCAGGCAGATTGTCCTTTTCGCCACGCTTGCCAAGTGCGCCTGACCATGCAAAGATGGTCGCCACAGGGTTGGTTGAGGTCTGCTCGCCCTTGAGGTACTTATAGTAATGCTTGGTGACGGTTCCGTGTGCCGCCTCGTATTCATAGTTGCCATCGGGAGAAACAAGCACGCTGGTCATCATAGCAAGTGAGCCGAACGCTGTAGATACCATGTCGCTCATAACATCGCCGTCATAGTTCTTGCAAGCCCAGATATAGCCGCCCTCGCTGCGGATAACACGAGCAACCGCATCATCAATCAGAGTGTAGAAATACACGATTCCCAGCTTCTCAAACTCGTCCTTATACTCGACATCGAACACCTCTTGGAAAATATCCTTGAAGGTATGGTCGTACTTCTTTGAAATTGTGTCCTTTGTTGCAAACCACAAATCCTGTTTGGTTGCAATAGCATACTTAAAGCAGGAGTGTGCAAACGACCTGATGGACGTGTCCTTGTTGTGCTGCGCCAACAGTACGCCGGGGCATTCAAAGTTGTAGACCTCCTCGCTCGTTACCGTTCCGTCCTCGCCTGTAAAGGTGAGTGTCGCCTTGCCCTTTTGGGTTGTGCGAATCTCAACATCACGATAGATGTCACCGTAGGCATGACGAGCAATGGTGATTGGCTTTGTCCAATTCTTGACAACGGGGCTTATTCCGTCAATCAGGATGGGCGCACGGAATACCGTTCCGTCCAAAATGGCACGGATAGTACCGTTGGGGCTCTTGTACATGCGGTGAAGTTTGTACTCCTCAACACGCTGCGCATTGGGGGTGATGGTGGCGCATTTGACGCCAACGCCGTACTTCTTGATGGCATTTGCTGCATCAACTGTGACCTTATCGTCTGTCTTGTCACGCTCCGGCAAGCCCAAATCATAGTATTCGGTCTTTAGGTCGATGAACGGAATCAAAAGCTCATCCTTGATCATCTTCCAAAGAATCCTAGTCATTTCATCGCCATCCATCTCCACGATGGGTGTAACCATTTTAATCTTAGTCATTCTTCTTCTCCCTTGCATAATAGTTCATCAGACAGCCGTCAAGCAAAATCTGACGGTCAATCTCAGACAAATTCTTGATGTTCAGCCTAATGGGGTGACTTCCGTCCTTGGCAATGACCATTGCTTCGACCTGCTCCTTGCCCGTTTCCAGCGCAGACTTGATGGCAGGCACGAACACATAGTCGCCATTGTCATAGGGGAACTCGACGTTGCTGTCGATTGTGAATGGAATCACGCCCCAGTTGATGCAGTTGCTGCGATAACGCTTGGTGCAATACTCATAAGCAATGTTGGCAAAGCTGCCCAGCACCTTCTGGCAGGACGCTGCCTGTTCACGAGCCGAACCATCGCCGGGACGCTTGGCAAACAGCACCGATGCAATGATTGTGTTGTCGGGCTTGCCGCCATTCTGCTCGATGATATCCAGTTCGGCTTTGGGGCAGTTGCCTTCCAAACGCAGCTTATCCATCGCCATAATCTTCTTGGCATCGCCCACATAGCTGGGTACTCTGCGTGAGAGCGTGAACTCGGACAGGCGCAACGGGTTGGATCTGTATGACGAAGTCTCGCCCGAGGGAATCAGCTCATCGGTTGTGGTCACCTCGTCGTTGATAACGGCGGTCAGCTTCAGCAGAAGATTTTCAGACAAGGCAGGCATCACCGGCCAGTCCGTGATATTTGGCCCAAGGCGCAACGCTTCGTTGGGGTTCTCCTTGGCAAAGCCCTGATACACTCGCTTCTCATAGCAGGTTGGGTCATAGACATAGGGCTTATCCTCAACTTCATACTCTATATCGGTAGCGGCAGTGATTATTCCGCCGTTCTTTGCCGTAGCCGCAATGGAGCGTGCGTCCATCAACGCCACAAAGGAAATCTGCCCATCCTTGGGCTTGCTTCCCTCTCGGTTGGGGAAGTTTCGTGTGGTATGTCGAATACTCAGGCCGTTGTTGGCAGGAACATCGCCTGCTCCAAAGCACGGGCCGCAGAAGGCAGGCTTGACGACTGCGCCAGCGTCCATCAGCTCGGCAGTAGTGCCGTTCTTTGCAAGTGCAAGTCCAACAGGCTGACTGCCGGGGTATACTGACAGGCCGAAATACTCGTTTCCGATAGAATTATTCTTCAAAATGCTTGCCGCCTCGACCAAATTCTCGTACAGACCGCCGGCACACCCTGCAATAACGCCCTGATCTGCCAAAACACCCTTGTCCGTGACCTTATCCTGAAGATGAATGTCACAGGTAGGATAGGTCTCCTTTGCAGTTGTCTCAAGTTCGGCAAGAATTTGTTTGGCATTTGCTTGAAACTCATGAATGGTATAGGCGTTGGACGGATGGAACGGCAACGCTATCATGCACTCAATCTCTCCAAGATCAAGCTCTATCATTGCGTCATAGTACGCATTCTCATCGGGGTGCATCGGCTCGTAGGCATACTCACGATGATGGCACTTGTAGTACTCATCGACCACCTCGTCAGTCTCCCAGATGGACGACAGGCAGGACGTTTCGGTTGTCATTACGTCAATACCATTTCTAAAATCAATGGTTAAATTCTTTATGCCCTCGCCAACAAATTCGAGCACCTTGTTTTTGACAAAGCCGTTCTTAAAGACCGCCTTGACCAATGCAAGCGCAACATCGTGTGGGCCAACGCCCTTTTTAGGCGCACCGGTCACATGGACAAGCACAACCTCAGGTGCATCAACATCATATGTGTTGCACAGCAGTTGCTTTACCAGTTCTGCACCGCCCTCGCCAAAGCCCATCGTGCCAAGAGCACCGTAACGGGTATGGCTGTCAGAGCCAAGTATCATATTGCCGCAGGTCGCAAGTGCCTCACGAGCATACATGTGAATTACACTCAAATTCGGCGGAACAAAAATGCCGCCATATTTCTTTGCAGCGGATAGACCAAAGACGTGATCGTCCTCGTTAATCGTGCCGCCAACAGCACACAGACTGTTGTGACAGTTCGTCATTGCGTAAGGAATGGGAAACTCGGTCATGCCGCTTGCTCGCGCCGTCTGAATTATTCCCACATATGTTATATCGTGGGATACCAGTGCATCAAAGCGTATGTGCAGCTTTTTCTGATCCTCGCCTGTGTCATGCGCACGCATGATCTTGTATGCCAGTGTGCCCTCCCTTGCCTTGTCAGGCTCGGGCATGTTGACTGCATCAACAACGGGTTTGCCCCCACACAGATATACACCTTTGTTGGTAAGTTTCATCTCATTGCTCCTTCTTCATCCGAATTTGTATCCGACTTGAGTATAGCCAATCATATGTTGGTTTGCAATAGGATAGAAAAATATACTTTTTTATGCTACTGCAAGCCAATAATTGCAAAAAAAGAAGACCCGAAGGTCTTCCTTTTGCGATTGTTGTTAGTTGAACTTGCGGCGCAATGCTACTGCCAAGCCCATCAGTGCCAGAATCGAAACGCCTGCGAATGCGTAGACTGCGATATCCTCGCCTGTCTTATCCAGCGCATAAATGGCTGTTGTTGCTGCATCGCACTGGTTCTGGGTGTGTGCTGTATTTGCAAGCACGCCCTGTGCCGATGCAAGTGCTGCCGTCCATTTTGCCTGTAGCTCGGTGGAGACCTTTTCCTCATTCGTAAAGTCTGCGGATGCAATGAAGGCCTGTGCATACTCAATTGCCTGCTGCAAGTTTGCTACGTTAACGGAGACTGTCTTGGGCATCACAAATGCGGTGTTCAGTGCGGTGTAAGCTGCGTCAATCTGAGCCTGTGTTGCTGCTGTATTGTCCAAAACTGTCTTTGCTGCTGCCAGTGCATTGTTGTTGGCTGTAATCTGAGCCTGAGAGAGATATCTTGTTCCGTCTGCCAATTTGTTCGGCTCATCGGATGCTACCACGCCTGTCATGGCTGCCAAATCTGTGTTGTACAGTGCCTGAAGCTGAGTCTTGTCAACGGGTGCCGAACCTGCTGTGATGTAACCATCGGCAGCAGCCAGTGTGTACTCGGAAGTGCTGATAGCCGTATCACTTGCATCAACAAGCGTAAGTCCAAAACCGCTTATGGCAATGTTCATCTGTGTGCCTGCTGCAACTGCTGCGTTGACCTTGAATGCCAAGGTGATAATCGTGACACCATCGCCCGGAACTGTAAGGCCATAGGAAGATGCTGTTGCGTAGTTGTAGTTGCAACCCAACGTGCCGAAGTTGTTCGCTGCTGTCCATTCCTGAACTGCATCGGTCTCATCGGTGACGGACTCGGAAATGTCAGCGACCTTAACCTTGCCCTGGCTCATGTAGTACAGCTCTGCTGCACTGGTGCCAATAACTGTCAGCTGAGTCTTATCCCAACTCACAACAAACTGCAGTGAACTGATGCGGACGCTTTCGCCTAGGCTGCTGATCTTAGCTGTCCAAAGAACGTTACCCTGTGCATCGACAGAATAGTTGGTCTGAAAGCCCTTATCTCCTGTAAGTGTATACTCGCCTGCTGCATTTGCGATCGTGGGAATTAAGCAAACTGTCAGCATGAGAGTAAGAATAATTGCGATTGTTTTCTTCATGTTATTATCCTCCATTTGAATTTCGGTTCATTTTATCATGATAGCCGTGCAATATCAAGTGTATTGCAGACATTTTACATTTAGGGCACAATTAAGTTGCCTATACAATTTACAAACAACCCAAAACGAAAAAAGACACCACAGAGGGTGTCTTTTGGGGTGGATTCCGGCAGCTGCCTATTTTCCCGGACCGTTTCCAGTCAAGTATCGTTGGTGTGTGTGGGCTTAACTTCTGTGTTCGGAATGAGAACAGGTGGATCCCCACAGCTT
>JAQUTY010000016.1 GCA_028694155.1 Eubacteriales bacterium | reverse complement strand
AATCCACCACATAGCCGCACTTCTTGTTCGCACCACAGGTACGGTTCACGCGGGCGATAGCTTGCAGCAGGTTGTGGTCATGCATCTCCTTGTCAAGATACATAACCTGTTCCACAGGCGCGTCAAAGCCGGTGAGCAGCATGCTTGCTACGACTAATATGCCGTAGCTACTGTCCACACCTTCTTTGGCTTCCTTGAAGCTCTCTTTAAATCCGCTAATGATATTTGTATTCGCCGTTTCGTCTGCAAATGCCTTGATATATGGTGCGTCGTTATTCTGTGCGGAAATAACACAAGCGACCTTAAGTTTCTCAAGTTGAGCAATATCAATGCCAAGCGGGTTATCTTTTTTGAGAGCAGAGATTTTTTGTGAAAGCAATTCACCGAAAGCAGCTTTGTATCGGCAAGCGGCCTCGCGGCTGCTTGCTACGACCTGTGCCTTAAAACCGTTTGAAAACACCGTATCCACATAATGATCAAGCATGTCGGCGGCCTTGGCCCGAATAACATCTTTGTCTTCCAAGTAACCGCGCTTGGTGTATTTTCCCATGATTTTCTGTTGGACTTCAGTGTCCACAATACCAAACACATCAAGAAAGCGGCGGTTCATAGCATCCTCGTCGGTAACCGTGCTTTCCGTAGCGTGACCTTCGTATTTGATTTCAACGACAACCTCGTCTTCAACGGCCTGCCGCATGGTATAGGTGTCAATATAACCGCCAAAGGTCTCGGTGGTTGCGGCAATAGGCGTACCCGTGAAGGCAACCTTAACAGAATTCGGCATGGATTTCCACATGTTTGCTGCAAGATCGCTGTACTCGCTGCGGTGTGCTTCGTCGATCATCACCAGTATTTTCGATGAGTTGTTAAGCACGGGGAAAGTTGAAGCTCTGCCGGGCTTACGTTTTTTGTCTTTCTTTTGCTCCGCCCGCCGCTGCTCTCCGAACTTATGTACCATGCCGATGGAAACATCGCTGGAGGTGCTACGGATTAGCTCCTTCATGCCCTCGATACTTCCGGCAACGTTGCAGTTATACGGAACCGCCTGGCTTTTTTTGAATAGCTGTGTTTGTAGGTCTTTGCGGTCGAGCAGCATGATGATTTTGTAATCCTGCAAATCGGCGGAGTTATACATTTTTCGAATAACAAACATCATGGTCAGTGTCTTACCGCTGCCTTGCGTGTGCCAAATTGTACCGCCTTTAGTCTCCGGCACAGTATTCCCGCGCAGGCGCTCAATGATTTTTCGCGCGCCGCGATATTGTAGATAACGTGCGAGAACCTTGATAGTATTGTTTTCATCATCCTCGATATGCACCGTAAAGTTCTGAACGATATCCAGCAGGTGGTCGGGTGCAAGCATTCCCGCTACCAGTATCTCCTGACTGGAGACAGCGCCCTCCGGTTTGATATCCGAAAGCTTGAACGGGTATGGGTCTTTCCATTCGATATAGTGACTGGCTTTGCCCGTGATGGTGGAGTACCGCGCCATATGGTAACAGGTGGACACCATAAATTGATTGTAGTAAAACAGCTCCTGTACGCCCTCCGGCTCACGGGAGTCACGCCTGTCTTGATAACGCATGAGTTGCTCGATGCCCTCATAAATTGGGTCCTCAATATCCGGAGCTTTACACTCGACGACAACAAGCGGAAGACCGTTGACGAATAGTATAACATCCGGAATGATATGTTCCTCTTTGCCGGGGATGCGAAGTTTATATTGGGAAATAGCAAGGTAACTGTTCTTAGACGTTTCCTTGTTGAATCCTTCAACATCGGCATAGTCGATGAGGTGCACCGGGCGGTTTGTCTCGCCGGTGGTCTCATCATCGCAGAAAAGCCCCTGTGTAATGCGGTCAAATACCTCGATATTGTTTTCCAACAACTTGCCGGGGTAGGAGTAGGTGCGCATTTGCAGCACAAGGTCATTTGCCTGAGCATCAGTGACCCACGGGTTGATGCGCAGGATGGCTGCTTTCAGCTCCCGCTCAATGACCACTTCCGCAAGGCTAGTTCGAAAACTTGCCGCAGGATCGTTGCGTGTAGACTCGTCAATGGCAACAGTATCCCAGCCGAGCGCGGCAAGCTGCGCCATCAGTGGGGTTTCTACGTAATTCAGTTCTTTTTGCCGCAGCTCTCCGGCGTTCATATCACACGCCTCCTTTATAGCAGTGCGTCCACGGGAACTTTATGAGTGAGCAGGTCTTGCATCAGACCTTGCTTAATGTTGAGCAATTTGGTTAGGTAATCTTGCTCGGACTGAATTTTTAAATCTATTTTAGATAACTGGTTTGCAATATTGTCTTGCTCTGTCGTTGATGTTGGGAGCAGTACCCATAGCTTAAACAATTGCTTCCTTTGTATGCCTTTTGCAGTAGTCCCTGAAGTATAGAGTGATAAATATTTCTGGAACATCTCAGACAACAGAAAATAGTAAAAATAATCATTACGGCAGAAACTTTTGCAACGCAACGCAATAGTACGCTGACTAAGAATATAGCGGTGATTATCGTTTATTTTTGCAACGTTTCCAAGAGGTGCTTCCATAGTAAAAACTATATCCCCATATTGAATATCGCCGTGATGCATCCATTTCCTGTAAAGACTTTCACTCCCGAAGTATGTAGGTTTTT
>JAQUTY010000003.1 GCA_028694155.1 Eubacteriales bacterium | reverse complement strand
CATAAATTCAAGCAGGCACCGAAAACTAATCAGCATTATTGCTCGTTAGCGATACCCTGCTCGTTAACGAAAGCTCGCCGACGGCAGAAAATGGTGCATTGTATCAAAGTAGTGCAGGAAACACAAATCTAAACGTCGTTATTGATACAATGACGAGTAGCCGAAAAGCCCAGTAATACTGGGCTTCAGCCTGTCAAAAAAGATCGCTTTTTGCGACCTTTTTTGACAGGCTGAAGAAGCCGCAGGGCTTCTTTTTTTTGCGATTTGTACCACTACTAATAGTGGTAAATACCGTTTATATTAACTATTCTCCCGTTTTCCTTTATAATCATAACGCACCGGCTCCATTGCTGTCGCAGTGATGTGGGTTTCACACACGCTGCAATCCGACAGAGGGAGGAGGTGAACGCATGAAGATTATCAAGAAACTACCACTAAAGCCGCGTGGACGGGTTGACGATAAAAAGCATACGACCAGAGAAGCAATCCGTGATGCGTATTGCTGCCCGTTTATTTTAACGCCAACGACCGTAAACTCACCCTCGATCTGCGCCTCATACCAGACGTAGGCATAAATCCAATCGCCGGAAAGAATACTGCCGTCGGATATTTGGCATTGCACCATGAATTTATTGTCTTCTCGTCCAAATCCCCATGCGTCATAGTATCGGGTGGCGTTCGGGAAATACTTATCCAGTACGCTTTCGGTCTTGTCCCTCAAATTTATCTTCACTGGCTCTGATAGATATGTTTCTGGGATATGGACATCGTCAAAGCGTTTCAAAAAGCCGCCCAGGTCTTCGTCGTACAAATCCTCACCGTTCAGCGCAACATAGAAAATATTTCGATTTTCCATTGTGAATATGAGAACTCTATCATCGTCCAGTTTCTCACGGAAACACACCAATCCGTCCACCGTTGCGTTCGGGTCTGTAGGTTCGCATAGGTCTATAGAGGGGACACCGCATTGACGGAGTATTTTGCTTCCCTCGTCCGCTTCCTCCTCTGTGAGACCAAGCGAAATCAACTTTTCCGCAATACCGTCGCTTTCGATTTCTTCCATTACATCATCGATGGTATGACCATCGATCACATTATCCTCTGACGGCACTTCAGGTGTTTGCGCTGGAAGTTCCTCCGATGCACCCGCATCCGTTTGGTCGGGAGGTTGGGGTTTCGTTTCGACCTTTCCACAAGCGGTGAGGCACAGCAAAACAACGAGGGCAATAGCAAGCGTTATCTTTTTCATGCGCTCTTCCTTTCCACGAACCAACGGCCTATGACGTTGCCGGTAAGCTGCGGAACTCTTTCAAAAAAGAGGTAGCTTCTATGACCGCGCACCTCGATGGTGTATCGGTCGCCTTGCCCTCCCGCTTTCATAGCAGCCGCCTGCCGGATATCCGTAACACGGTCGATGGCGTACTTTTCGCCGTCCTCCCAGATTATCTCTCTGGGCAGCATCACGCCATCGGTATTGAAATCTGCATTGACCTGCACATATACTTTAACATCCATAATATTATACACCATCATCAACCGGCAGTATAGTCCTGTTCATCTGTCCGCAGGGCAGAAGCCAGCCTTTGTCTACAAGGTTATGCACATGGACATGAATGGTCGACGGGGAATGCAGTCCTATGCCTTCCGCGATTTCGCGCATACTGGGAGAGAAGCGTTTTTCTTTTCTATACTCCAGTATGTAGTTATACACATCATGTTCGCGCTTTGTCATTTCTATTTTTTCCATTATACTACGCTCCTTTCCAATCAGCATTTGCTTTTAAGACCATTATGCGCCCGGAGGTGTCCTATTTAACGGTCTTACCGTGGGTACACGACTTTCCCGTATATCCGTGACTCGTTGTATTCTTTGATGGCGATCGGTGGGTATTTGTCATTATGCGAAATAAGGAATACGTCCTTGCCGGTCCGACGGTACTCTTTCACATAAGCGTTCCCATCGAGGTAAAAGATGCCGATCTCGCCGCTCTCCAGCGTCGGCTGCATCTGTACCCAAATTTCCTGACCGTCCTCCAGCGTCGGCTCCATAGAATCGCCGCAGACATGAAGACCAAATGTGGCGCTGTCCGGCACTTCGTCGGGAACCTCGACCATTTCGTAGGAGTCGCTGTCAAGGAACTGCCCGGTACCGGCTGAAGCGCCGATGTCGTACATAGGAGCGGTACGCCTTCTAAACGGTACGACCCTGTCTTCAAGTTTCACGGGCGAGAACAACCCGCTTGCGATGAGCAGTTTCTTATAGTCAGCCAGCTTTTCGACGCCTTCACGATTGAGCGAGTATTCCAGATCGGAGAGATCCCCCATGCCGAAAACGCCGTAAACGTCTTTCACGCCATAGATGCGGCATAAACCTATAAACTGGTCTATGGTCGGATTGTTCAGCCCGGTTTCCCATCGGCTCACCTGCGCTTTGGTGGTCGGAGCGCCAAGTTCATCGAGCCGAGCGGCTATGTCCTGCTGAATGAAGCCGTGCTTTTTTCGCAACGCCCGGAGGACGTCGCTGTACTTCTTATCCATTTCGTCATCCACCTCCTGTGTCTCACATTCTACTACGGTGGAAACAGGTTTGCAATAGAAAATCTCAAAATAGAACACTTGTTGCCTTATGCAATATCCTAAATCGTGCTTTAATGTACCTGGAAGGAGGGATGCGACATGAGAGCGATACTGCACAGCGACTTAAACAGCTTTTACGCTTCGGTGGAAATGATGCTTGATCCGAAGCTGCGCGGCAAAGCTGTAGCGGTATGCGGCTCGACCGAAGAAAGGCACGGTATTGTACTGGCAAAATCCGAACTCGCTAAAAAAGCGGGCGTCAAAACCGGCATGGCGAATTGGGAGGCGCGAAAGGCGTGTAAGGACCTTATTGTAGTACCTCCGCAGTATGAGCAGTACCTAAAATACTCCAAACTGACGCAAGCGATCTACCAGCGATACACGGATTTAATCGAGCCCTTTGGCATGGACGAGTGCTGGCTCGACGTGTCCGGCAGCCAAATGATATGCGGCGACGCCATGACGGTTGCGGAGGACATTCGTACCGCTACCCGTGAGGAACTCGGCTTGACCGTAAGTATCGGAGTTTCGTTTAACAAAATCTTTGCGAAACTGGGTTCCGATATGAAGAAGCCCGACGCCATCACGGAAATCACGCAGGAGAACTTTAAGGAGAAGGTGTGGCCGCTTCCGGCAAGCGACTTGATCTACGTTGGCCCCGCTACCACTCGTAAGCTGGCTTCATACGGCGTTACCACGATTGGCGAACTGGCCGCGCTCGACCCGGCGTTTCTAAAGCGACTGCTGGGCGTCAATGGCATAGCCTTGTGGACGTTCGCCAACGGCGCCGACCAATCGCGGGTCATGCATAAGGATTTCGTTTCCCCTGTGAAGTCCATCGGTCATGGTATCACCTGCGTATCCGACCTTTTGAACGAAGAGGAAGTGTGGAAAGTCATCTTGGAACTGTCGCAGGACGTCGGTCACAGGCTGCGTGTTCACGGCCTGTCCGCAAGGACGGTTCAGGTCTTCGTCCGTGGGGATAATCTGTTCGGCTCACAGTTCCAATGTAAGCTGCCGTTCAAGACGCAGTTACCTTCGGAGATCGCGGCGATGGCGTTCAAAGCCTTTAAAGAGCATTACAAATGGGGAACGAAAGTCCGCGCCGTGACGGTTCGAGCCATTGAGCTCGTACCCAAAGACCAGCCGGAGCAGCTCACGTTGTTTGTAGACCACAGCCAGCGGGAGAAGCGGGAACGGCTCCAGGAAGCTATCGAGGAGATTCGTGGACGCTACGGCAAACGAGCCATCACAAACGCTATCCTTATGGGCGATCTGAAGATGCCAGACGACGGACGGCACATCGTGAAGATGCCGGGGCTGATGTACCAATAAACTTTTTTCAAATAAGGGATTGACAGGATATCCGTCTGTGGATATAATTGTGTATGCAGGTTAGCTTACAAGCATACTTGCTAACGATTCACCTTCCATTTAACGAACAGCCTGATTTATGGAAGACCAACACGATTATAATGGCGGGTAAAATTTGAGAAAAGGTGAACAAAAAAATGAGTAAACAGTATCAAAACTTCGGAGAGTTTGTCCAGGAGAAGCGGGAAGCAAAGCAGATAACGCTGCGGAAATTTGCCGACTCAATCGGTTTTTCAGCCCCCTTCTGGAGCGACGTTGAAAAAGACCGTCGTAACCCTCCCGAAATCGACAAGCTGCAGCTTATCGCAAGAACGCTCAATCTGTCTGACGAGGAGAACGCGATGATGCTCGACTTGGCGGGTAAAAAGAGAAACTCGGTAGCGCCCGACCTTCCCGACTACATCATGGAACGCGGCTATGTCGCCGCCGCCTTGAGGACGGCTCGTGACCTTGACGCTGGTGAAGAGGAATGGAACGAGTTTATCGAGGAACTTCGAAAGCGGAAGGGGTAATTATCGGAATATGTACACTCCCTCATTCAGAGTGAAGAAGAACGGCGTGCCGATCCTCAGCAAAGACGAGATCGACGCTATCGGTGAGCGATATGTGCAGGATTTCTGCCCGGAGGTGTTGACGCATCCGGCGCCTGTTGATATTGAATCCTTTGTCGAAAGCTACCTCGGCATTACGCCCGACTATCAATATCTGTCGCACAATGGAATCTACCTCGGCATGACCGTGTTCAACGATACGAACAAGGTTCCTGTTTACGACCCCGGCACGGGGCGCGCGGAGTATATCAGCGCGAAGGCGCGCACCATCATTATAGACAATCGACTGCTGGAAGAGAACCAGCAGCATCGCTATCGTTTCACGCTTGGGCATGAAGCGGGACACGATATTTTCCATTCGGGCTTTTTCGGATACAATCCGAGCCAGCTTTCCTTGTTTGATATGGGAAACGCACCGATGGTTCAATGCCGGATGGATGGCGGCAGCGTGGAAAAGAAGAAAACGAACTGCTGGGATGACCGCGACTGGATGGAATGGCACGCCAATCGTATCTCCTCCGCTATCCTTATGCCCAAATCGTCGGTCTTGCTCCTTGCGAGAGAGTTTCAAAAGGAGCGCCGCGATACGGTGCGCCACACCGCTATGGTGTACGCTTTGACGGACGCTTTCGACGTGTCCTCCGAAGCCGCCACCATTCGGCTCAAGGACATGGGGTTCATTCCGAAGGACGACATGACGGACTATAATCTGTTAGCCGGATTTCTGGATACCATGATCGTTTAGCACGAACGCAACAGCGGGTCAACCGCCCGCTGTATTTTTTTAACCATAGTGTAAGCCAGTTAGCTTACACGGGAAGTAATAATGGAGGTGTTGCGGATGAGACGAAAAATGAAGTGTCCGAGGTGCGGAAAACGGGCATTTGACATATCGACGCTGCCAAAGGAGCGGATCGAAGTCGAGCTAAAATGCCCGAACTGTCACAAGTTTGTGCTGGTGCCTTGCAATAAGGCGTCGTGCATGGACTATGACGAGAAGGGCGGTGAAACCATGAGATAAGCCGACGCTTCAGAATAACGCAATAAGGAAGCATACCGAGCAACGGAGCCGAGCGCGAGCTACCAAATGGCCGGATGATCACGAAACGAGAGTTTTGTAGTCATCCGGCTTTTTCTGTTTCGTGGTCGGTTCTTTCCATATAGTACCTCCGCTTGGCTCCCCAACGAAAGGAGTCGAGCAAATGAAAATCAAGTACGCGTTCGCAAATGAGACGGTCGAGATCGAGGTCTCGGACGAATGGGGTGAAATCCTCATCGACCTCGACCGGCAGGAGTACAACAACAATCACAAAGAGACGCGGCGTCACGCCTCCCTGGACGCATACAATCTCGACGGCACTCTGTTTGCCGCCGACGTTGACATCGAAACAGACGCCCTCAATGAAATCGAAAAAGAACTGCTATATGCGGCTATCGAAGAGTTGAAGCCTCAACAACGAGCACTTTTGCGCCGGGTTTACTTTGGCGGCGAGAAACTCTTGCATATCGCTCGTGAAGAAGGCGTCAGCAAAGTGGCGCTGACCAATCGTATGACCAAAATATACGATGCTCTGAAAAAATATTTGAAATAAGGGGTTAACTTTTACCTCTCCCGTGGCCTACCTACGAAGGGCAACAAAATACCCGCCCTTCGGAAAGGACGGTAGTCATGAAACACAATCTCAGAATAAGTGTTTCCAACGAACCCCAGACCGGTGGCGTCGTGCGATGTAGAAACGTATCGCTCCGCGAGAAAATCCTCACGCGCCTGTTGGGGAAGCAAGAACGGGTGATGATCCTCATTCCGGGGAACAGCGTCTCGGCGCTGTCCATCATCGAAGTGCCGGAAGGAGGTGCGGTCAATGAGCCGAGTTAAGCTGCTTCTCGACGTGGTCGAGGATATACGCTCCCTGGCCGACAGCCTTCAGACAATGGCGAACGCGATCGCCGGGGACGACGCCACGGCCGAACCGCAGGCTCCGACAGCCGCCGCGCCCACGGCAAAAGCGGTCACGCTGGAGCGGGTCCGCGCCGTGCTGGCTGAAAAGAGCCACGCCGGGTTCACCGAGCAGGTGCGCGGTCTGCTTCAGAAGTACGGAGCGCAGAAGTTGAGTGCCATCGACCCCGGTCGATACGCCGACCTGCTTCGGGATGCGGAGGAACTGAACGATGCCGGAAAGTAAACACGCGCTCCTCTCCGCTTCCTCTTCGCACCGCTGGCTCAACTGCAATCCATCGGCGCGGCTGGAACTCGAATTTGCCGAAAGCGAATCCGAAGCCGCGTCGGAAGGCACCGCCGCACACGCGCTCTGTGAGCATAAGCTCCGCAAGGCGCTGAAGATGCGGTCGAAAAAGCCCGTGTCAAAGTACGACTGTGACGAGATGGACGCCTGCACGGACGATTATGTGGAGTTCGTGCTGGAAGCCCTCGCGGAAGCGAAACGCGAATGCGGCGACCCGCTGGTGCTGATCGAGCAAAAGCTGGACTTCTCCTGCTATGTGCCGGACGGCTTCGGCACGGGCGATTGCATCATCGTCGCAGACAAACGGCTGCACATCATCGACTTTAAGTACGGACAGGGTGTTCTGGTAGACGCGGTCGAAAACCCTCAGATGATGCTGTACGCATTGGGCGCTTTGCGGCTCTTCGATTCCCTCTACGATGTGGAAACCGTGTGTATGACCATCTACCAGCCCCGCCGCGAGAATGTCAGCACATGGACGATCCCCGTGTCCGAATTGTTGGAATGGACGGAAACAACGCTTGTTCCCAAAGCGGCGTTGGCGTTCAAAGGGGAGGGTGAATACGTCCCCGGTAGCTGGTGTACGTTCTGCCGCGCTGCGGTCAAGTGCCGAGCGAGGGCGGATGCCAAGCTGAAGCTGGCGCGGTACGAGTTCGCGCTTCCCCCGCTCCTCACCGACGCGGAGATCGAGGACATTCTCTTCCGGCTGGACGATCTGACCAAATGGGCGAACGAAATCTGCGCGTATGCGCTTGATGCCGCGCTCAATCACGGTAAAGAGTGGCGCGGCTTCAAGCTGGTCGAGGGACGTTCCAACCGCAAATACACCGACGAAACGGCGGTCGTTGCCGCGGCGCAAGCGGCCGGATACCACGACATCTACAAAAAGAGCCTTATCCCCATCACCGAGATGGAGCGGCTCATGGGCAAGAAAACCTTTAACGAAGTCCTCGGCGGCCTGGTCTTCAAGCCCCAGGGCAAACCGACGCTCGTCCCCGCTTCCGACAAGCGACCGGCTATCACTACCACGGATGCGAAACAAGACTTTAACGATTATACGGAGGAATAGAAAAAATGGCTAATCAGAATAACACGACTAAAGTTGTAACCGGCGTTGTCCGTCTCTCTTACGCGAACGTATGGGAACCCGCATCGATTAACGGCGGTACGCCCAAGTACAGCGTTTCACTCATCATCCCCAAGGACGATGAAAAAACCCTCACCGCTATCAACGCGGCTATCGACGCCGCCATCAAGGAAGGCGCACCGAAGTTCGGCGGCAAGATTCCGAACCGTGCCGCGCTGAAGCTGCCTCTGCGCGACGGCGATACCGAGCGCGACGACGACGCCTACAAGGGCAGTTACTTCGTTAACGCCAACAGTACGACCGCGCCGCAGATCGTCGACCGTACCGTTCAGCCCATCCTTGACCGTGCGGAAGTCTACTCCGGCTGTTATGCCAGGGTATCCATCAACTTCTACGCTTTCAATACGAACGGGAATCGCGGCGTCGCCTGTGGTCTCGGCAACATCCAGAAGGTCAAAGACGGCGATCCGCTTGGCGGCAAGTCTTCCGCGGCCGCCGATTTCGCTACCGAACTCGACGATGATTTCCTGTCCTAAAGGAGGAACCGATATGACGCAAATGCAAGAATTGATGCTCGCCGTGTGCTTTGGCTCTGTGATCGGGGCTTTCATCGGTAATCTGATCTCGATCATCATGTTTGCGGTAAGTGAGCGCAGAGAGAAGAAACGCCGGCGCAAGGCTGAAAAGGTCGTCGCTGATAAGGCGGAATGACCCGTGCGGGGACGGCGGAGGTGCTTTCTCTGCCGTCCCTCCCTTGCGGGAAAGGAGCGAAATGAAATCGTTATCCATAGACATTGAGACATACAGCGGCGCCGATCTCAAAAAATGCGGCGTTTACCGCTACAGCGAAGAACCTGACTTCACCGTTCTGCTGTTCGGCTACAGCGCGGACGGTTCGGACGTTCACGTTGTCGACCTTGCCTGCGGCGAACAACTGCCGGACGAAGTTAAGGCGGCTCTGACCGACGATAGCGTTATCAAGTGGGCGTTCAACGCACAGTTCGAACGGGTTTGCCTGTCGAGATTTCTCGGGCTGCCGACAGGAAGATATCTCGATCCCGGCGCATGGCGCTGCACGATGGTGTGGGCGGCAACACTTGGACTCCCGCTTTCGCTTGAAGGCGTGGGAGCCGTGTTGGGGCTTGAAAAACAGAAACTCAAGGAAGGCAAAGACCTTATTCGGTACTTCAGCACTCCAGGCAAACAAAAGGACGGCGCGACTTTTCGTCGTATGCCACACGATGCGCCGGATAAATGGTCGCTGTATAAGTCGTACAACCTTCGTGATGTGGAAACCGAAATGGCGATACAGGTGCGGCTTTCCAAGTATCCCGTTTCCGATTTGGAGTGGCGCAATTACCGTCTCGACCAGGAAATAAACGACCGCGGAGTCATGCTCGACCGAACTTTGGTAGAGCAGGCAATCCGCTGTGACGGACAGTTCAAACGGTCGCATTTGGAGCAGGCGCGGTCGGTTACCGGGCTGGAAAATCCCAATTCCCCGGTTCAGTTGAAAGAGTGGCTGTCGGAAAAGGGCGTCGATGTTGAGTCGCTCTCCAAAGCGTCGGTGCTTCGGATGTTGGAGGATGCGGAAGGCGAAGTCGAACTCGCGCTCTCGCTCCGGCAGGAGCTCGCCAAAAGTAGCGTCAAGAAATACACGGCGATGGAGTCTGTCATCGGTACGGACGAACGCGCACGAGGACTTATCCAGTTCTATGGCGCAAACAGGACCGGCAGATACGCCGGACGGCTCATACAGGTTCAAAATCTGCCGCAGAACCATCTGCCGGATTTGGAACAAGTCCGGGGTCTCATTCGGGACGGCAATTTCTCCGCTGTCGAAATGCTGTACGATTCCGTACCCTTGACGCTTTCGGAGCTTATCCGAACCGCCTTTATCCCGAAACCGGGCTGTCGTTTCTTCGTTGCCGATTTCGCGGCAATCGAGGCACGAGTTATCGCCTGGATCGCGGGAGAGCAATGGCGGCGACGGGTCTTTGAAAGCGGCGGCGACATCTACTGTGCGTCGGCGTCGCAGATGTTCCATGTCCCGGTCGAGAAAAACGGCGTGAACGGGCATCTGCGGCAGAAAGGCAAAATCGCGGAACTCGCCCTCGGTTACGGCGGCTCTGTCGGCGCTTTGAAAGCGATGGGTGCGCTTAACATGGGCGTGCCGGAGGAAGAACTGAAACCGCTTGTCGACGTGTGGCGGCAATCCAACCCCGCTATCGTTCGGCTCTGGTGGGACGTGGATAAAGCCGCTTCGACCTGTGTCCGTGAACACGGCCAGGCCGAAACACACGGAATCCGTTTCACCTATCAAGGCGGCATTCTGTTTATCATCCTTCCTTCCGGCAGACGACTCGCGTATGTCAAACCACGCATGGGCGTCAACCGCTACGGCAACGAATCGGTCACTTACGAGGGCGTTGGTGAACAGAAAAAGTGGCTGCGGCTCGAAAGTTACGGACCCAAATTTGTAGAGAACATCGTTCAGGCGACGGCGAGAGACATTCTTGCGGAAGCCATGCTCCGGCTCGACGAAGCCGGATACCGCATCGTGATGCACATACACGATGAAGCCGTGATCGAGGCCCCGGAAACCGCGTCGCTGGAAAGAATCTGCGAAATCATGGGGCGCACTCCGGCATGGGCAAACGGCCTGCTCCTTCGAGCGGACGGATATATGTGCGACTTTTATAAGAAGGACTGAGGTGAAACCTATGGGAGTAAACAAATTCAACGCGGAGGGCTACTTCGACCCCACGGCCTATGAAGCCCTCACCACGATAGAAAAGGAAGCCAAACAGAAGACCGCTTTCCGACCGCTGGTGTATGTGTGTTCGCCGTTATCCGGGGACATTGACGGCAATCAGGAAAAAGCAAGACGCTACTGCCGGTTCGCGGTCGACAGCGGCTATATCCCGATCGCTCCGCATCTCTATTTCCCGCAATTCATGCGGGAGGAATCCAAGGCGGAGCGCAATCTCGCGCTGTTTATGGACGTCGTTCTACTGTCCAAATGCGCCGAGTTATGGGTGTTCGGAAGCACGATCTCTAAAGGCATGAGCATTGAGATCGAGAAGGCGAAGCGCAAAGGACAGCCCATTCGCTACTTTACCGATGAATGCAAGGAGGCTTGAAAATGAAGATCGCAGTCGGCAATAGCCGCATGGATAAGAAATGGAAAAACCGTGAAATAAGCTGGACTGACTTCTGCACAAAAGTCAGCGTAACGATTCGCACGACCGAGACTGTGGAGGAATACCGAAAGCTGAAAAAGGGTTCGCAGGATTCCATTAAGGACGTCGGCGGCTTCGTAGGCGGTCACGTTCGGAATGGCAGACGAAAGAATGGTCATGTGCTTTGCCGCTCCATGCTGACGCTCGATATGGATTACGGAAAGCCCGGCGTATGGGAAGAAATCAATATGCTCCACGATTTCCAATGCTGTGTGTATTCCACTCACAAGCACACGCCGGAGCATCCGCGGCTTCGTATGATCCTTCCTCTCGCTCGTGAGATCACCGAGGAGGAGTATCCCGCTGTCGCCCGTATGGTTGCGAAGGAGATCGGCATCGACCTGTTCGACGACACGACCTATGAAGCCTGCCGCCTGATGTACTGGCCCTCCACCTCGGTCAACGGCGTGTTCTTCTACGACGTAAAGGACGGTGCGCCCATAGACCCCGATGTGATCCTCGCCAAGTACGACGATTGGCGGGACGCTTCCACATGGCCGGTATCCTCCCGTCAATCGGAAGCCGTGCGGCGCTCCATTTCAGAACAGGCCGACCCGCTTGAAAAGCCGGGTGTCGTCGGCGCTTTCTGCCGCGCCTACTCCATCGAAGAAGCTATCGAAGCGTTCCTCTCAGATGTTTACGAACCCAGCGCCATGAACGGCCGGTTCGACTATATCCCCGCCGACAGCAGCGCGGGCGTGGTGGTGTACGACGGGAAGTTCGCGTACAGCCATCACGCAACCGACCCCGTGTGCGGAAAGCTGTTGAACGCTTTTGACCTTGTACGGCTGCATCGTTTTCGTGACCTCGACGATAAGTGTCCGCTGGATACTCCTGTCGGGAAATTGCCGTCGTTCGTCGCCATGAGCGATTTCGCGCTGAAGGACGAGCGCGTCAGGGGCGTGTTCGCCGAAGACCGCAAGGCGCAGGCGGAACAGGAGTTCACAGACGAGGACTGGCAGAACGGGCTGGAACTGGAGAAGAACGGCCGCGTCAAGGACACCCTCGATAATATCGTGCTTATCCTCGACAACGACCCCAAGCTGGCGGTCATTGGGTACAACGAGCTCAAAAGCACCATCGACTTCCTCGCGCCTCCCGCATGGCAGCCGATCAAGTATCCGGCATGGACGGATAACGACGCTTCTCAACTGCGGGTGTACTTAAGCGAAACCTACGGCGTCTACTCTCCGAATAAAACGGCGGACGCGCTCAATAAGGTAGCGGCAAAGCGCAAGCACCATCCCATCCGTGACTATTTGAACGAGCTGCCCGCATGGGATGGAACGCCGCGGCTCGACACTCTGCTCATTGATTATCTGGGAGCGGAAGACACGCCGTATGTCCGAGCCGTCACCAGAAAAACGCTGGTCGCGGCGGTAGCGCGTGTGTTCGTTCCGGGGATCAAGTTCGATTCTGTCCTCGTTATGGACGGGCCGCAGGAGAAAGGCAAAAGCACCCTGTTCAACAGGCTCGCCGGGGACGACTGGTTCAACGACGGCCTTACGCTGACCGATATGCAGGACAAGACCGGCGCCGAAAAACTGCAGGGCTACTGGATCATGGAAATCGGTGAATTGACTGGTATGCGGAAATCGGACATCGACAGCGTCAAGTCCTTCATCTCACGCCGCGACGACAAGTACCGCGCCAGCTACGGCCGCGTTGTGGAAAGCCATCCCCGGCAGTCCATTATCGTCGCAACCGTCAACGGCACGGGCGGTTTCCTTCGTGATCCAACGGGCAACCGAAGATTCTGGCCCGTGAATACGCCGGGCGGCAAAACGCGCCATGCGTGGGACTTGACCACGTCGGACGTGCAGCAGATATGGGCGGAAGCGATGGTTCGGTGGAAAGACGGTGAACGGCTCTTCCTCGAAGGCGAAGTAAAGACCGTAGCCAATGCTATGCAGAACGCGGCGCTGGAAACCGACGAGCGCGAGGGCATGGTTCGTGAGTATCTTGAACGACTGCTGCCGGAAGGCTGGAACGAACTCGACCTGTACGCACGGCGCTCGTTTCTGACGGGCGGCGAGTTCGGGTCTACTGAAAAGGGCGTTGCGCAGCGTGAGTATGTCAGCGCGATTGAAATATGGGCCGAGTGCTTCGGAAAAGACCCGGCGTCCATTCGCAAAATGGACAGCTACGAGATCGGCGTTGTGCTGCGGAAGCTGGGCTGGGTATCCAGCGAGATGCGCAAGCGTATTCCGATCTATGGTCTACAGCGTTTGTGGGAGTGTGACAAGCAGTTATGAAACACGAATTGCAGAAAACCAAAAAAGCGAGACATACAGGCGTTTTCGAGACTTGCTGTGACAAGTGTGACAAGAACTACTATATAGACCTCATCAGTGTAAAAGGGAAAGTAATCCTGTCCCTGTACCCGCGTATGGGTATTATAGGAAATTCTGTCACTCTTGTCACTCTTGTCACACCCCACGTTTCGATGGAGGGCGAATATGCGTGAAAAAACGATTGAAGCAAAGCTGGTGCAGACCGTGAGATCAATGGGCGGTCTCGCGCCCAAGTTCACAAGCCCCGGTTTAGATGGAATGCCCGACCGCATCGTCCTCCTGCCTCTCGGCAGGCTGGCGTTTGTAGAGGTGAAAGCGCATGGGAAGCAACCGCGCCCCCTGCAGGTAAAGAGAAAAAGGCAGTTGGAAGCACTTGGCTTTTCGGTTTACTGCCTGGACGACGCGGCGCAGATCGGAGGGATGCTCGATGAAATACAGTCCGTATGAATACCAGTCCTACGCTACCGACTTCATTTTGAAGCACCCCGTAGCGGCTGTCTTTCTGGACATGGGCCTTGGAAAAAGCGTTATAACATTGACCGCCATCTTTGACCTCTGTCTCGACAGCTTCCTCGTCAGAAAGGTGCTGGTGATCGCTCCTCTGCGCGTCGCAAGAGATACATGGCCTGATGAACTGCGAAAGTGGGATCACCTTCATGGGCTGACCTACTCCGTCGCTCTCGGAACGGAAGCCGAGCGCAAAGCGGCGCTCACGCAAAGAGCCAGCGTGTTCATCATCAACCGCGAGAACGTGCAATGGCTGGTCGAAGAAAGCGGACTGCCCTTCGATTACGACATGGTGGTCATCGACGAACTGTCCTCGTTCAAGTCGTATCAGGCAAAGCGATTCAGAAGTCTTTTGAAGGTACGCCCCACGGTCAGCCGGATCGTAGGACTGACGGGAACTCCCAGCAGCAATGGTCTAATGGACTTATGGGCGGAGTTCCGTGTCCTCGATATGGGCAAAAGGCTCGGCCGCTTCATCACTCGCTTCCGTACAACGTACTTCACGCCCGATAAGCGCAACGGTCAGGTCGTATTCAGCTACAAACCGCTGCCCGGCGCCGAAGACGCAATCTATCGTCAGATAGCCGACGTCACCATTTCCATGAAAGCGGCCGACCATTTGCAAATGCCGGAATGCGTGATAAACGAGGTCAAGGTCAAGCTGTCGGAAAAAGAGCGTGAGGTTTACGACCGTTTCAAGCGCGACCTGGTGGTATCCCTCAAAGGCGAGGAAATCGACGCGGGAAACGCCGCGGTGCTTTCGGGCAAACTCGCGCAAATGGCGAATGGCGCGGTATACGGAGAAAACAAGCGTGTTCTGCCGATCCACGACCGCAAGCTGGACGCCTTGGAAGACCTGATCGAAGCGGCGAACGGGAAACCCGTGTTGGTCGCGTACTGGTTCAAGCACGACCTCGCACGGATACAGGAACGGCTGCACAAACGCCACATCCCGTTCTCCACGCTGGATACCGCAGAGAGCATCGCCAGATGGAACCGGGGCGAATTTCCCGTGGCGCTCATCCATCCGGCGTCGGCCGGGCATGGTTTGAATCTCCAAGCCGGAGGCTCGACCCTCGTATGGTTCGGCTTGACGTGGAGTCTGGAACTATACCAGCAAACCAACGCCCGGTTATGGCGACAAGGTCAAAAAGCCGAATCTGTGGTTATTCACCACATTATCGCAACCGGCACGATCGACGAGCGCATTATGACCGCGCTTCAGAAAAAAGAAAAAACGCAGACCGCCCTTATCGACGCGGTCAAGGCAGATTTGGAGGTAATACTTTGATGGATAGATTTGAGGAACTGGCAAACGCCATAGTTTTACGGGCGGTGGACGATTACAGGCTGGCGCTCAGGCAGCTTCGGCAGAAAGCGGACTATCAGCCTGCAATAAACATGAAAAACGAAGTCGAGAGGTTCTTTCGCTCCGAATGGCTCACGATGTTGACGCGCATTGACGGAGCAAAACTGTTGGCGCGACTCAATACGGAGGTGGCGGCATGACGGCAAAAGAATACCTGTCCCAGGCCTATCGGCTCGATCAACGCATCAACAGCAACCTCGAACAGGTGGAATCGCTGAACGGACTGGCTACCAAAGTCAGCAGCACGCTTACAGGTATGCCCAAGAACCCCAATCACGCCACCTCGACTATGGCGGACGCGGTGTCAAAAATCATCGACCTGCAGGCGGAGATCAACAATGACATCGACCGGCTGGTGGATTTGAAACGGGAGATGGTCACGGTCATCAAGGCGGTGGCGAACACGGAATGCCAAACGCTGCTGGAGCTCCGATACCTCTGTTTCAAGACGTGGGAGCAGATAGCGGTCGAGATGAACTACACGGTTCGCAACGTGCATCTGCTTCATAAGGAGGCGCTGCAAATCGTGGTCGTACCCGCAAGACTTCACTAAATTTCACTATTTTTCACTAAGGCTCCTGTGATAGTATTACAGTAGCGAAAAAGAATACGAAAGCCACCCCGGAGAAATCCTCGGTGGCTTTTTGTATGCAAAAGAGAAGAGCCGTTGCGTGACGGCTCTACCCACCTCATTCATCGTCTTCCGATGTGTTCGCAGCGGTGATGGGTAATGAGGATTTGTCATTGGCGGGTGATAACCGCTGTCGATTGGCTCTTTTGACGAGATAGTTCACCGCGTACTCGACGTCTTTGTATTCGAGTTTAAGTGTTAGATTCCCGTCGAAGAACAAATACAGCGCCTTGTCATCGCCCTTGATCCCGAGTCTTTTGATGTTGATTTCAAATCGTGTGTCCATTTGCACACCTCCTTCATAACAGTCCTTGTTTTTTTCGCGAAGCCTTCTCTTCATAAGAGGGCTTGTTTTTTTCGCGCAGGAGCGACTGAAGGAGCGGCAAATGACCGAAGGAGGTGAAAGAATGCCGAAACGACCGAAGCGACCCTGCTCCCACCCAGGCTGCCCTAATCTCACGGATGGACGGTTCTGTGAGGAGCATGAGAAACAGGAAGCCAGCCGCTACGAGAAGTACGACCGTGACCCGGCTGTACGCCGTAGGTACGGCAGAGCGTGGAAACGGATACGCGACCGATACATTGCGGCGCATCCGCTGTGTGAGCAATGCCAGAAGGAAGGCAGGATGACCCCGGCACAGGAAGTCCACCACATCCTTCCGCTGTCGAGGGGCGGCACCCATGCCGAGGCTAACCTCATGGCATTATGTACGCCGTGCCATTCGTCGATCACAGCGAAGGACGGCGATCGCTGGCACGACAGATGAGGTCTCTCCTAAATCGTAGAGGAAACCTCTTTTTCTTTGCCGGGAGGGGCGGTCGAAATCTCTACTGCGTCTTGCCCGTGCAACGGGCGTGGGGTCACGCGCGTAAAATCGCGCTTTCAAACGGGGTAATTGACCCTCAACTGAACGGGAGGTGAAAAAGTGGCGAAAGATGGCACTAACAGGGGCGGCGCTCGTATAGGCGCGGGCGCGAAAAAGAAGCCTCTTGCGGAGAAGATCGCGGAAGGTAATCCCGGCAGACGGAAGTTGACTGTCATCGACTTTAACGACACGGCCGATTTGGAAGGTCAGCCCATGCCGAAGCCTTCGGCTATGCTCTCCGCTACGCAAAAGGACGGCAAAACGCTCATTGCGTCCGAGGTATACGAAACCACATGGAAATGGCTCTCGGAGCGTGGCTGCACAAGTCTCGTTTCCCCGCAGCTTTTGGAACGCTACGCTATGAGCGTGGCGCGATGGATTCAATGCGAGGAGGCGGTCACCGAGTACGGCTTTCTCGCAAAACACCCTACGACGGGGAACGCGATCCAAAGCCCGTATGTAGCGATGAGTCAGAACTTCACGTCGCAGACGAACCGGCTGTGGATGGAGATTTTCCAGATCGTTAAGGAAAACTGCGTCGGTGAATACGCCGGGGCGAATCCGCAGGATGACGTTATGGAGCGACTGCTCCGTGCGAGGAAAGGAAATTAAAGAGATGATAGAAAAAGTGAATCCGTGCCACCCGGATAAGGTGGCGGACAGAATCGCGGGAGCGATCGTTGACCTCGCATATAGCGTGGAGAACGACCCCAAAATCGCCGTGGAGGTGCTGATCGGTCACGGCGTCTGCCAAGCGATCATTGAAACGACCGCTAAAATTTCCGAAGCGGATGTGGCGGCTGCGATATTCAGAATCGCCGGCACAGTTCGTGCGGACATACTGATCGTTCCGCAGGATAAACGGCTCTCGGACAATCAGAAGTGCGGCTTCCGCTGCGGCGATAACGGAATCTTCAAGGGAATGCCGCTGACTGCCGAGCAGTGGGAGCTCTCCCAAACCGCCCGTGAGATTTATGTAAAATATCCCTATGACGGCAAGTACATCATGGACGGCGGCAGGCTCATCGTATGCCAGAGCAACGCACCCACCTCCGCTCTTCGTGCGATGTTCCCGACCGCAGAGATCAATCCGCTGGGCGACTGGACGGGCGGTACCGATGTGGATACCGGCGCGACGAACCGTAAGCTGGGTTCCGATATGGCCGACTCAGTCACAGGCGGCGGTCTGCACGGCAAAGACCTCAGTAAAGCCGACGTCTCCGTGAACATCCACGCATTTCTGAAAGCGCAGAAAACGGGAAAGCCCGTCTATTTGTGCTGCGCCATCGGCGACGATACCGTGGATGGCGTTCCGTATGCGTATATCGTGGAGGAAGCGAGAGAATACATCCGCTCCGTTGGCGGTTTTGAGAAGTTCGCGGAATGGGGGCTGTTCTGATGCTGATTGAGAAGAAGCAAACGGAAGACCTCCTGCCCGCCGAATACAATCCCCGCAAAGACCTCAAACCCGGCGACCCCGAATATGAAAAGCTGAAACGCTCCATAGAGCAGTTTGGGTATGTTGAGCCGGTCATTTGGAACAAGACCACGAGCAGAGTCGTTGGCGGACACCAGCGGCTGAAGGTTCTCCTCGATATGGGTATGACCGAGGTCGATTGCGTGGTCGTCGAACTGGACGAAGAGAAGGAAAAGGCGCTCAACATCGCGCTCAACAAAATCAGCGGCGACTGGGATAAAGACAAGCTGGCTCTGCTCATCGCCGATCTGCAGGGCGCGGACTTCGACGTGTCCCTCACCGGCTTTGCGCCGGAGGAGATCGACGCGCTGTTCAAAGAAAGCGTTAAGGACGGCGTAAAGGATGACGACTTCGACGTCGACTCGGAGCTTCAGAAGCCCGCCGTTACCAAACCGGGCGATCTGTGGCTGCTTGGCCGGCATCGGCTCGTTTGCGGCGACAGCACCAAAGAGGATACCTTCTCCCTGCTCATGGCGGACAAGAAGGCAAACCTTGTGGTGACAGACCCTCCCTACAATGTCAATTACGAAGGTGCGGCGGGAAAAATCAAGAACGACAACATGGGAAACACCGCATTCTATACATTTCTGCTCGACGCTTTCTCCCGCATGGCGGAGGTCATGGCAGACGACGCTTCTATCTATGTGTTTCATGCGGATACCGAGGGTTTGAACTTCAGACGGGCGTTTACGGACGCAGGCTTCTACCTCTCCGGTTGTTGTATTTGGAAAAAGCAATCGCTGGTGCTGGGGCGTTCCCCGTACCAATGGCAGCACGAACCGATACTGTTCGGCTGGAAAAAGAAGGGCAAGCATCTGTGGTACACGGGCAGGAAGGAGTCGACGATCTGGGAGTTTGACAAACCCAAGAAGAACGCCGACCATCCGACCATGAAGCCCGTGCCGTTGCTGGCGTACCCGATCCTGAACTCCAGTATGAGCAACGCGATCATTCTCGACCCGTTCGGCGGCAGCGGCAGCACGCTTATCGCCTGTGAGCAAACGGAGCGAGTCTGCCATACCATCGAACTCGACGAGAAGTTCTGCGACGTAATCGTGCGGAGGTACATCGAGCAGGTCGGTTCGGCCGACGGGGTGACCGTACAGCGCGACGGGCTGCCTTACCGTTACGAAGAGGTATCGGAATCGACCGATGATGACGTCATCCCGCTGTTTTAACGGAGGTAACAGATGACAGAGAATACGAACATGACCCTCGGCAGCTTGTTTGACGGCTCCGGGGGTTTTCCTTTGGGCGGACTGCTTTGCGGTATTACGCCCGTTTGGGCTTCGGAGATCGAGCCGTTCCCCATACGGGTGACTACGAAGCGGCTGCCTTTCATGAAGCATTACGGGGATATATCGACGATGGATGGCGGCACGGTCGAGCCGGTGGACATTATTTCCTTCGGTTCGCCTTGCACCGATATGTCCGTAGCCGGAAAACGCGCGGGACTCGACGGCAGTCAGTCCGTGCTTTTCTATCAGGCCATCCGAATCATCAAGGAAATGAGGTGCGCCACGAATGGCAAATACCCAAGATACATTGTGTGGGAGAACGTACCCGGCGCTTTCTCCTCAAACAGCGGCGAAGACTTCAAAGCCGTTCTCGAAGCGGTCGTCGGCGTCGTCCACGAAAACGCCGAGGTGCCTATGCCTGAAAACGGGCGCTGGCCCTACGCCGACCTATATATGGGAAACGGATGGAGCGTTGCTTACCGCACTCTCGACGCGCAATACTGGGGAGTCCCCCAGCGTCGCCGCCGTATCTACCTTGTCGCAGATTTTGCAGGCCGGAGTGCCGGAGAAATACTATTTGAGTCCGAAGGCCTGTCAGGGTATTCTGCGGAGGGCTTCAGCGCGTGGCAAAGAACTGCCTGCCGTGCTGAAGGCGGCGCTCGAACGCCAAGCCTCTGCTTAAACGACCAGGGCGGCGCCCGGATGGAAGTCAGCAATGACGTGACCGCCACGCTTCGAGCCGAGGCGCATCACCCGCCTTGTGTTATGGGGTCCGCAGGCTTTTGTACGGAGCATTCCGCAAAGGCGCGGTCGATAGGATACGAGGAAGAAACCTCTCCCACGCTCCGAGCGGGGACGGTTCCCGCCGCTATCGCTTTGGAGAATCACCCGATGGACGGCCGCATTCGCATTGAAGGAGGCAAAGCCGTGCAAACCCTGTCGGGTCGCATGGGTACGGGCGGTATGAACGTGCCGCTGCTCATGAGCGAGGAAACGCCGCTGACGCTGAAGATACGAAGCGGCTGCGAGGGCGGCGGCAAGGGCGCTTTGATACAGGAGGACAAATCCGCCACGCTGTCGTGCAATAACGACCAGACGGTTTTTATTCCTTCTGTATATGACGGCAAGCAGGTCACCTCCAAAACAAACCGCTCCAATCCCCAACCCGGCGCTCCGTGTCATACGCTTGCGGCGGGGAGCGCGGACTCGGTGGTGGTTTGCTATGGCATCTGCTCGGACAAATCCAACGCCATGCTTTCGGACAATCCGCACAGCGGCGTGTATGAAGCCGATTCCTCGCGCACCCTCGACGCCAACGGCGGCAACCCGTCCTGCAATCAAGGCGGGGTCGCCGTAGTTGAGGCGTATGCGCTCCAAGGCTCCATGATTGGCCGCACGGAAAAGAACGGGCCGCAAGGCGACGGCGTGAACGAGGATGTTTCCTTTACGCTCAACACCATCGACCGCCACGCGGTGTATGCGTTAACGACCGGCAGTTTCACGCAGGTCAGCGAGAACACGGCTCCGACTCTGTTATCGCGGGATTATAAGGATGCGACCGTCGTTTCCGAACCCGCCTACGGTATTGACAGGGCGGCTTTCAATCAGGGCAGAAACGCGCAATATAAGCCCGCCATCGAGGAGGAACAGCAGCCGACGCTTACGGCGAAAGGTCCCGGTGCGGTAGCGCAGCCAGCGTCGTTCTATCCGCAGATGAAAGCGGAGAGCCAATGTTTCCGACAGGACGGGACATCGAACACGCTGGTCAACGGTACGAACCCCGGCTATCAGAACGGACTGGTCGAACCCGGCTACTCCGTGCGACGGCTCACGCCGACCGAGTGCGCGAGGCTCCAGGGCTTCCCCGACTGGTGGTGCGATGACCTCGGTACGGATGAACCCACCAACGACGAGATCTCTTTCTGGTCGGAGGTGTGGGAAACGCACCGCCGCATCACGGGCGCATCCTCCAAACCCAAGACCGAAAAGCAAATCGTGAAATGGCTGAAAGCACCGAACGCCGACGCTGCCGAGTACAAAATGTGGGGCAACGGCGTGGCGCTGCCATGCGTGTTTTTCGTGCTTGCGGGAGTGGTTTGGGCGTCAAAAAAGATAGAGAAATAGTACAAATACCGCTTGCTATTCCTTCGGTTTAGAGTGATATATGTACTACCAAAAAGAAAGGTGGTACATACCATGACATTCAAGTACAACGTGACCGGCGCAAAGCGCAAAGAACTGGTGAACGCAATAAGCGAGATCACCGAGACGCCCGTCAAGTACCTTGGCGCTCCCAGCTTCGCCTACGAGGTGGACTACTTCACCATCGACAAGAATGGCGGCGTCACCTTCGACGACCGCGCCGACAGCGAGGAAATCGAGATGCTGGTCGAAGCTCTGCTCGAAAGAGGTTTTGGGCCGGAAGCCGGATTCACGGAAGCGGAGCCGACCGAGGAAGAAACGGTCGCGGACGATGCTTCCGAACCCGACGAAACAAGACTGTGCATTTCCATGCCGCAGTCGCTTTTCACCGAGGCCGCGCTTTTGAACCTTGACCGCCTGCTGGAAGCGAAGGGCGAGCTCATCAAAAAGGCGCTGGGCGTTTCCGAACTGCCCGTGGTCAAAGTGGATGGCAAGGTATGCTTCCCCTGGTTTAATGGCGAACCTACCCCCGAAGAAATCAAAGCCTACGACCATTTCATTTGCGCACTCTGCGAAATGGCGCGGAATCAGAAGCGGGTCACGGCAAAGGAAAAGGACACGGAAAACGAGAAATACGCCTTCCGATGCTTTCTCCTGCGGCTGGGCTTTATCGGTGCGGAGTACAAAGAGATGCGGAAAATCCTGCTCCGAAACCTCGAAGGCAACGGTTCCTTCAAAAGCGGCGCACGAAAAGAACCTGCCGCACCCATTGCGGATAACGAGGACACGGCTGACGATTGCGCCGAGGCGCTTGCCGATGAAACGCTCATTCAAGAGGTCAATGCTTCCTTTGAAAGCGAGGCCGCCGATGAACAATAAGTACCCAACCCACGAAACGGTCGAACGGCTCCGCAAGCGTTACCCCATCGGCTGCCGTGTGGAACTGGTGTGTATGGATGACCCGCAAGCCCCGCCCATCGGCACACGGGGTACCGTAACCGGCGTTGACGATATCGGCTCGGTTATGGTCGACTGGGACAACGGCGGCAGCTTGAACGTCGCTTTTGGCGCTGACGAATGCAGAAAGGTGGATAAAAAATGAAACGCACAGATACCGCTGAACTTGCTGTTCGCTTGTTAAACTCAACGCTCGGCTTGGATGACCTCTCGCCCGAAATGCATGGCCGCATCGCAACCGCGCTCGTACTGCTTGACAGGCAGGATGAAGAAAACATCTTCGTTGCGTTACAGGATGCTCGGAAATACATTGAAGCGGACAATGCGGCAATCGAAAACTTTGTTAAGAAATGGGATGAGCTCGATGACTGACGGGACAAGCGGAGTGGTGAACATGAAGCATATTTACATGACTTACGACGCCGCGCTTGGCTCGGAGCAGATGGCGCGGATATGCCCTACGGCAAAGGCAATCGGTACGGCCGAGCTAAAGGACTATCGGCTGCTGTTTCGCGGCAGACACGGCGCGGCGGTCGCTGCGCTCGAACCGCAAAAAGGCTCGTCCGTACCCGCAACGCTGTGGGAGTTATCTCCCGCTGACGAGTCCGCTCTCGACTGCGGCGTAGGTTGCCCGGCTGTGTATCAAAAGGAAACGCTGACCATCACACAGGGTCGCAAGCGTATCAAAGCAACGGCATACATCATGCGAGACGGGTACCCAACCGCAGCACCGAGCCGTCATTATTACGGACTACTCCTTAAAGGGTATCGTGAATACGGCTTCGATGAAAGGAAGCTGGCGGCCGCGCTTGACGCATTGGTAAAGGAGGACGGCTCAAATGACCCCAATGATTAGGGAGCAAATACTCGCCGTGCGTGACACCGGGCTGACAAATATGTTCGACCTTACCGCCGTACAGCGCATTGCGTACAGCATGGATTTCTTTGAACTGGTGTGCTTTCTCGAAGAGCATCAGCGTGAGTACGCCCGCTTCATTCTGACCGGGGAGGAATAACGAAAAAGTCCGATAATATCTACACTTTTTCGCAGAAAAGACTTGCTAATATGTCGGTTTAGAGTGATATATACAGTACCAAAACGAAAGGGGTACACACCATGAAAAAGCCGACAGCCATGACCTACAAGGAGCTCGAAAACGAGGTGATCGAAAACCGCCGCGAACTGCGGACGGCGACCCTCGAAAGGAAGCGGGAACTCATCAACCGCAGCCACGACCTCATGACCGAGATGGACAGACGCTGGAACGCCCGATAAGGAGGAAACGAACATGAAGATAAATAAATTCTACGACCTCCTTCGGGGCCACGCAAACATCAAACTGACGAACGCCAAGGGCGATAAGGTTTTCTACGAAGGCAGCCTGAACGCCTTGCCCGACGCCTACGATGAATGGACGGTCATCGACTTCGACGCGAAGAGCGACCTTGCGGGGGAAGTCACCTACCGCTTCCAGGTCAAACGATAAGGAGGAACGATAAAATGACAGACAAGCAGCTTCAGCAAGCCAAGAGCCAGCTTCCGCAGGGTGAGCGATTCGACCGAGCCTACAGCGCTTTCGAGGGCGGCATCCGGCTGATTTCGAAGAAAGCCGACGGTTTGGAAACCCGCTACAAGGTACTCTTCGACAGCGAAGGCAACGTCACGCTCGAACGCTTTTGAGGAGGGCGCGACCATAGCGACGCGCAGCTTGCGGTAGAGATTCTCCTGCACAGCGATAACTACTGACAACAACCGGGATTACGGCCCTTCGGGGCTGTATCTCGTACAGATAGGCACGACCGCATGAACGGTCTTTTTTTATGTCTTTTGAAAGGAGGTGACCGCGTATTCGCAAGCTGAAAAAGTACACGCCGACCGCATATAAGGCGAAAGACTCTTGCTACAGCAAGGAAGCCGCCGATTATGCGGTCGGTTTTATTGAGTGCTTGTGCCACACCAAAGGCACATGGGCGGGTAAGCCATTTGAACTGATCGACTGGCAGGAGCAAATCATCCGTGATTTATTCGGCATCCTGAAACCCAACGGGTACAGGCAGTTCAATACGGCGTATATCGAAATACCGAAAAAGATGGGCAAATCGGAACTTGCGGCGGCGGTCGCATTGCTCCTGTGCTGTGGCGACGGAGAGGAACGTGCCGAAGTCTACGGCTGTGCTGCCGACCGCCAGCAGGCGTCTATCGTGTTTGAGGTCGCCGCCGATATGGTGAAGATGTGTCCGGCGCTGTCAAAGCGTGTGAAGATACTCGCTTCACAAAAGCGCATCGTGTACCTTCCCACCAACAGCTTTTATCAGGTGCTTTCCGCAGAAGCGTACTCGAAGCACGGTTTCAATATCCACGGCGTTGTGTTCGACGAACTGCATACGCAGCCGAACCGCAAGCTGTTCGACGTTATGACCAAGGGCTCCGGCGACGCGAGAATGCAGCCGCTGTATTTCCTTATCACGACGGCGGGTACGGACACCCACTCCATCTGCTATGAGACGCACCAGAAGGCCAAGGATATTCTTGAAGGCAGAAAAGCTGACCCCACCTTCTATCCCGTGATATACGGAGCCGCCGAGGAGGATGACTGGACTGACCCCAAGGTATGGAAAAAGGCGAATCCGTCGCTCGGTATCACGGTCGGCATAGATAAGGTCAAAGCCGCCTGTGAGTCGGCGCGGCAGAACCCCGCCGAGGAGAACAGCTTTCGCCAGCTTCGCCTGAATCAATGGGTCAAGCAGGCGGTGCGCTGGATGCCTATGGAGAAATGGGACAATTGTGCGTTCGCCGTGAATGAAAGCGACATTGAGGGGCGCGTCTGCTACGGAGGGCTGGACTTATCCTCTACGACGGATATCACGGCGTTCGTGCTGGTGTTCCCGCCGCAGGACGAGGACGACAAATACGCCGTACTTCCGTACTTTTGGATTCCAGAGGACAACATCGGCCTGCGTGTGCGGCGTGACCATGTGCCTTACGACACATGGGAGAAGCAGGGCGTACTGCTGACGACCGAAGGTAATGTGGTTCATTACGGATTTATCGAGCAGTTCATCGAGAAACTCGGCGAACGATTCAACATCCGTGAGATCGCGTTCGACCGCTGGGGCGCTGTGCAGATGGTGCAAAACCTTGAAGGCATGGGCTTTACCGTCGTGCCGTTCGGACAGGGCTTCAAAGATATGAGTCCGCCGACCAAGGAACTCATGAAGCTGGTGCTGGAAGAGAAGATCGCGCATGGCGGTCAGCCGGTCTTGCGCTGGATGATGGATAACATCTTCATCCGTACCGACCCGGCGGGCAACATCAAGCCCGACAAGGAAAAGTCCACGGAGAAGATCGACGGCGCGGTCGCCACCATTATGGCGCTTGACCGTGCGATTCGATGCGGTAACGATACGAGTGCTTCGGTCTACGACGACCGCGGTATTTTGTTTATTTGAGGAGGTCAACAGACATGGGATTGTTTACAGGCATTTTCCGTTCACGGGATAAGCCCCAAAACAGGACGGCAGGAAGCAGTTACAGCTTTTTCTTTGGCGGTTCTTCTTCCGGCAAAAACGTGAATGAAATGTCCGCCATGCAAATGACGGCGGTCTACTCGTGCGTGAGGATACTGGCGGAGGCCGTGGCCGGTTTGCCGCTGCATCTATACCGATATACGGATGGCGGCGGCAAGGAAAAAGCGGTCGACCATTCGCTGTACATCCTGCTTCACGACGAGCCTAACCCGGAGATGAGTTCTTTCGTATTCCGCGAAACGCTCATGACGCACCTGCTTTTGTGGGGCAACGCTTACGCGCAGATCATTCGCAACGGCAAGGGCGAAGTCATAGGGCTGTACCCGCTCATGCCAAACCGTATGAGCGTGGAAAGGGATTCGAGCGGACGGCTGTATTACAGCTACACCCGTTCAAACGACGAAGCGCCGACCATGAAAGGCACGACCGTCACGCTTCGGCCGTCGGATGTGCTGCATATCCCAGGACTGGGTTTTGACGGGCTGGTCGGCTACTCTCCTATCGCAATGGCAAAGAATGCGATAGGAATGGCTATGGCCTGCGAGGAGTACGGCGCCAAGTTCTTTGCCAACGGCGCCGCTCCGGGCGGCGTGCTGGAACACCCAGGCACGATTAAAGACCCCGCACGGGTGCGTGAAAGCTGGCAGACCACATTCGGCGGCAGCGGCAACAGCAACAAGATAGCCGTTTTGGAAGAGGGCATGAAGTATACGCCTATTGGGATTTCTCCCGAACAGGCGCAGTTTCTTGAGACGAGGAAGTTTCAGATAAACGAGATCGCTCGGATTTTCAGAGTTCCGCCGCACATGGTCGGCGACCTTGAAAAGTCAAGTTTTTCGAATATCGAGCAACAGTCCCTCGAGTTTGTGAAATACACGCTCGACCCGTGGGTGGTGCGCTGGGAGCAGTCCATCACGCGCTCCCTGCTCTCGCAGGACGAAAAAGCGGGCTATTTCGTGAAGTTCAATCTTGAGGGGCTTCTTCGCGGCGACTATCAAAGCCGAATGAACGGGTACGCCATAGCGCGGCAGAACGGCTGGATGTCCGCGAACGACATCCGCGAGTTGGAGAACCTCGACCGTATCCCCGAAGAGGACGGCGGCGATCTCTACCTCATCAACGGCAATATGCTCCCGCTGAAAAACGCGGGGGCTTTTGCAGATACTACTACTTCTGCAGGGAAGGAGGAAACTGAAGATGGGTACAAAGAAACCGACAGCGAAGAAGTTCTGGCGGTGGAAAAACCAAAGCGACGAGCCGGAAGCGGAAAGGGTGCTTGAACTCTACGGCACGATTGCTGAAGAAACATGGTTCGAGGACGACGTCACCCCCGCTCTGTTCAAAGAGGAGCTCATGAGCGGAAACGGCCCTGTAACCATT
Organism: Eubacteriales bacterium; assembly: GCA_028694155.1. Lineage (GTDB taxonomy): Bacteria > Bacillota > Clostridia > Christensenellales > CAG-138 > JAQUTY01. Next base: position 169,608 of record JAQUTY010000003.1, on the reverse strand, counting down.
TGGATCAATAGTCCGGGCGGCGACTGTGTGGCTGCGAGTCAGATCTACGGGATGCTCATGGACTATAAAGGGAACGTCACAGTCAAAATCGACGGCGTTGCGGCATCGGCCGCTTCCGTCATTGCTATGTCGGGAACAAAGGTGCTTATGGTTCCTACGGCGCTGATGATGATCCACAACCCGATGACACTCGCTATTGGCGACAGCGAGGAAATGCAGAAAGCGATCGCCATGCTTGCGGAGGTCAAGGAGAGCATTCTCAACGCTTACGAGATCAAGACCGGGCAGTCCAGAGCGAAGCTCAGTCACCTTATGGACGCCGAAACGTGGATGAATGCGAACAGAGCCATTGAGCTTGGGTTTGCCGACGATGTGCTTACCGATGAAAAGAAGGTCGTGGATGATTTCACGGCTTTTTCTTTTTCACGCAAAGCCGTCACAAACTCGCTTCTGAACAAACTGACGCGCCGATCCGCTGAAACCGCGGCTATCGCCCCAAAGCCCGAAGAGACCGGGCGCAGCGTAGACGCTCTATATGAGCGGCTCGACATTATGAAACAATATTGAGGAGGAAATCAAAATGACAATTCTTGAACTGCGCGAAAAGCGTGCGAAAGCGTGGGAAGCCGCGAAGGGCTTCCTTGACTCCCATCGTACCGAAAAGGGTACGCTGACCGCCGAGGACGACGCCACCTACGCTCGTATGGAGCAGGACATCACCGACCTCGGTAAAGAAATCGTCCGGCTGGAGCGTCAGGAGGCGTTGGACGCCGAACTGAACAAGCCTGTCGGCACGCCCATTACGGGCAGACCCAACGCCGTGCGTGAACAGACCGATAAGCCCGGTCGTGCTTCCGAGAACTATAAGCAGTCGTTCTGGAATCTGATGCGCTCCAAGGCGGCGATGCCCGAAGTGGTAAACGCGCTTCAGATCGGTACCGACTCCGAAGGCGGCTACCTTGTCCCTGATGAGTTCGAGCGTACTCTGGTAGAGGCGCTTGAGGAGGAAAACATCTTCCGTCAGCTTGCCAAGGTGATTCAGACTTCCAGCGGCGACCGAAAGATTCCCGTTGTCGCGTCCAAGGGTACCGCTTCTTGGATCGACGAGGAAGGCGCATTCACCGAAAGCGACGATGCCTTCAGCCAGGTATCCATCGGCGCGTATAAGCTCGGCACGATGATCAAGGTGTCCGAGGAACTCTTGAACGACAGCGTATTCGATCTCGAAAGCTACATCTCCCGTGAGTTCGGTCGCCGTATCGGTGCGAAAGAGGAAGAGGCGTTCTTCACGGGCGACAGCTCCGGCAAGCCCACGGGCGTTCTCGCCGCGACGGGCGGCGCACAAACCGGCGTCACGGCGGCTTCGGCTACCGCGATCACGGCGGACGAGCTCATCGACCTGTTCTACTCGCTCAACAGCCCCTACCGTAAAAACGCCGTGTGGCTGCTGAACGATGCTACCGTCAAGGCCGTTCGTAAACTCAAAGATACGCAGGGTCAGTATCTGTGGCAGCCCTCGCTTGTGGCGGGTACTCCCGATACCATCCTCGGCAGACCCGTAAAGACCTCCGCGTATATGCCCACCGTCGCCGCTGCCGCAAAGACCGTAGCGTTCGGTGATTTCGGCTATTACTGGATCGCCGACAGGCAGGGCCGCTCCTTCAAGCGTCTCGGTGAACTGTACGCCGCGAACGGTCAGGTCGGCTTCCTCGGTTCCCAGCGCGTCGACGGCAAGCTCATCCTCCCCGAAGCCATCAAGCTGCTTGTGCAGAAGGCGTCCTAAACAAAGGCGGTGAGGATGTATGAATGAACTGCTTGCAAAGGTAAAAGCGAATCTGATCGTAGAGCATGGCGCGGATGACGCGCTTATTTTATCGTACATCCTCGCCGCCGTGTCGTATGCCGAAAGCTATCAGCATCTGCCGGAGGGGTACTACGAAGCCAACGCAATGCCGCCAACGACCGAACAGGCCGTCATTATGCTGTCGTCCCACTTCTATGAATCGAGGGACGGCAGCACGGGCGGCTTTTTTGCGGACAATCCGCAGGCGGCGCAGCAGACGTGGAACACGGTCAATCTGCTTTTGCGCCTTGATCGGAACTGGAGGGTGTGACATGAGTTTTGGGAAAATGAACGCCTTTATCGAGATCACGGCGGTCACAAAGGGTAAAGACGCCGAGGGCTTCTCGGTCGATTCCGAGGAAATACTCGCGTCGGTTCGCGCTTACCGGGAAGGCCGGCACGGAACACAGAAATGGGCTAACCTTGCCGCCTTCTCCGAAGCGACCGACCTGTTGCGCTTTCGCATAATCCCCGGTCTTACGGTCACGACGGCACATTTCATCGTCTGCGACGACGGTCGATTCGAGATCACATCGGTCGAGGACGTCAAGGGACGCGGGATGTATGTCGAGGTGCTTGCGAAGAAGGTGGTGAGTACGATTGGCAAAAGCTGATATCAAAATGCCGGACGAGCTGCTGGAACGGCTCTCCCGGCTCGGAAGCCGCACAGACGCGGTCGCGGAACGGGTACTCGAAGCCGGTGGCGAGGTCGTGCTTGAAAAAGTCAAAAGCAAGTTGTCGGCCGCCGTTGGCAAAGGTACGAAATATAAGTCCCGCAGCACGGGTGAATTGGAAGGCGCTATCGGGCTATCGCCCGTCAAGCTGGATAGGAACGGGAATCACAATATCAAAATCGGGTTTTCCGAACCGCACTCTGGCGGCGTGACCAACGCACAGCTTGCCAATATGCTCGAATACGGGAAAAGCGGTCAAGCCGCCCGTCCGTTTTTGAAGCCTGCGAAAAGCGCGTCCAGAGCCGCTTGCATAGAAGCGATGCAGCGGAAATTTCAAGAGGAGGTCGACGGCGGATGAGCGTTCTTGCGGATATTCAAACTGCGCTGACCGCGCTCCATATTCCCGTGGAAACGGGTGCGTTTACCGACGCGGCGCCCGATACATACATGGTCGTTATCCCGCTTTCGGACGCGTTTGAACTGTTCGCGGATAACGCGCCCGGTTACGACGTGCAGGAGGCGCGTATTTCCCTGTATGCGAAGGGCAGCTATACGAGTACAAAAAACGCTGTGGTTCACGCGCTTCTTGCCGCTGAATTCACGATTACCGACCGACGATATGTCGGCTACGAAACAGATACCGGCTACCACCACTATGTCGTGGATGTAGCGCGGCATTACGAAATGGAGGAATAACTTATGGCAACGATTGGTCTTGACAGACTGTACTATGCAAAAATCACGGAAGCGGCCAACGGTGACGAAACCTACGCCACTCCCGTTCAACTGGCGAAAGCCATCTCCGCAGACCTCTCCGTGGAGCTTGCTGAAGCAACCCTTTACGCCGATGACGGTGCGGCGGAGATCGTCAAAGAGTTCAAGTCGGGTACGCTTTCGCTGGGCGTCGACGACATTGGCGCTTCGGTCGCTTCCGACCTGACCGGGGCTACTATTGACGATAACCATGTCGTTATTTCCGGCAGCGAAGACGGCGGCGATCCCGTGGCTATCGGTTTTAGGGCAAAGAAAGCAAACGGGCGCTACAAGTATTACTGGCTGTACCGCGTGAAGTTTGGCGTACCGGCCACGAACCTTGCCACCAAGGGCGACAGCATCACGTTCTCTACGCCCACGATTGAAGGGACTATCCTGCGCCGGAACAAGCTGGACGGTAACGGGAAGCACCCCTGGAAAGCCGAGGTTACGGAAGGCGACGCCGACGTTGCGGCTTCTACCATTACGGGTTGGTATACGCAGGTGTATGAACCCACATTCACCCCTGCGGTATAAGGAGGAACGATATGGATACGGAACGCACAGCTTCTATTCTGATCGGTGAAGAACAGCATACGCTGCTTCTCACGACCAAAGCGACGAAGGAGATCGCCGGTCGCTATGGCGGGCTTGAAAACCTCGGCGACAAGCTCCTGAAATCTGAAAACTTCGAAATGGCAATCGGTGAGATCGTGTGGCTGATCACCCTGCTTGCCAATCAGAGCATCCTCGTTCACAACCTTAAGAACAAAGACGACGCAAAGGCGCTTCTGACGGAGGACGAGGTGGAACTCCTCACCACCCCGTTTGACCTCGCCGGGTATAAGGCGGCTATCACCGAAGCCCTGTATAGAGGCACGAAGAGGAATATCGAAAGCGAATCAGACCCAAAAAACGCGGTGGTCGGGTAACAGACGAGGAACTGTTTACTCGACTTCTTTACTACGGCGTCAGCTTACTTCATCTGACAATGGATGAAGTGTGGCTGACACCGTTTGGCTTGCTGCTCGATCTGTGGGAGTGCCATAAGCAGTACAACGGCATGGCGCGTCCAAAGCGAACGGTTTATATCGACGAAATTATCCCGGACGGGTTTTAGGAGGCTACGGCATGGTTCGTACTGAAAACAGAAAAATGACGATCCCTTACGAGGAGAAAAACCTCGGATATGAGGGCGATAACGCCGTGGCCGTTCGGGTGTTTGGCGTGACCGACCTATCGCTGTCGGGCTATGTGTTCAAGCTGGATATTCAAAAAAGCAATGGCGATATGGGCGTTGTCGCGCTGGAGAAGGTCGTTGACAACGAGACGCTGCTCCTTACATGGACGCTCTTGGAAAGCGAACTCGACACCGCGGGCGCCCTTACCGTTCAGCTTCGTGCGTACAACGAAAACGGCACGGAGATATGGCACAGCGGCAAAGGCGTGTTCATAGTCGGCTCTTCCATCAACGCGGCGGATGAGTTTGGGTCTCCTCTTCCTTCGGAGTTCGCGGAATTCGAGCGGCGAGTCACGCAGGCGGTCGCGCTGGTCGAAGAGGTGTCAAAGCATATCGGCGACATCGCCACCGGCGCGGACGGTAAAGACGGGCAGGACGGCGTGTCCGTTACGGGCGCGGCGGTAAACGAGCAAGGCAGATTGATCGTTACGCTTTCGAGCGGCGTCACAATGGACTGCGGCTATGTCGTGGGTCCTCGCGGCGCAGACGGACTTCCGGGCGTCGACGGACTCCCCGGCAAGGATGGTCGTCCGGGCGTTGACGGGCAACCGGGCGCCGATGCGGTTGTGGATTATGACGCGATCAATACTACGATCTCCAATATGCTGACCGCAAAACTCCAAAGCGTTGACGCGCTCCCGGCCGAGCCGCTGCCCGATGTGATCTACTTCATAAGGGAGTGACGGATATGGCGGGGATATTTCTTGACGGCAGAACGCACTCTGCCGTGTTTTATGGCGCTGATCCGATCAAGGAAATCTATCGTGGAAGCACTTTGCTGTGGCGTAAAGCCCCCGGCAACGTGCTTTCTCTTTTTACGGGCGAATGGTCGTCGTTTGGGGTGTCCGTGGCTGTCGACGACGCGGGTGTCGTGACCCTGGATGGCAGAACCTCCACGAGCGCAATGTTTATCCGACTGACGAACAGCTATGCGGCGGGTGCTTCGTCAACGGTGATAGCGGACTCGCAAACCACTATCATACCCGCCAATACACGAATCCGATTCTATGTTGAGAGCGTTGGCGGTTCGTTTGCGGATGTGCCGGATTCGCTAAACGTCGTTTTGCGGGACAAAAGCAATATTGTGCAGTTCAACTGCAAGCTGGGCAACGGGATATTCTCGCTTGAAGGCGTCACTCCCGTGGACATTAGCTGTCTGGCGGTCTACATACGGAACACGGCGACGTGTTACGACTTTAGGTTTCGCCCTTGTATAGAGATTTTGGCATAACGCGAAACCGCCAAGGGAGGTAAAAGCATGGCGGACGATTTTGGATTGAAGATCGGACTGGAAGGCGAAAAAGAGTTTAAAAAGGCGCTTTCGGACATTAACCAGTCCTTCAAAGTGCTGGGGAGCGAAATGAAACTGGTGTCCTCGCAGTTCGACAAAAACGACTCCTCCGTGCAGGCGCTTTCCGCACGGAACGCTGTGCTGAATAAGGAGATCGAAGCGCAGAAAGACAAGATAGGCACCTTGCGTCAGGCGCTTGAAAACGCGGCTTCTTCCTTTGGCGAGAACGACCGTCGCACACAGGCTTGGCAGATTCAGCTGAATAACGCCGAAGCCGCGTTAAACGGCATGGAGCGCGAACTCGAACAGAACAACGACGCGCTCGATAAAGCGGGCGACGAGTTTAACGACGCCGGAAAACAAGCGGACGACTTTGGTGACGAGGTCGAGGACGCTGGAAAGCAGAGCGACGACGCGGGTGGTCGATTCGATAAACTCGGCGCGGTCTGTAAAGCGGCCGCCGCTACGATTGCCGCGGCGTTTGTCGCCGTATCCACAGCCGCCATAGCCGCCGGAAAGGCGCTCGTCGATATGACCGTCGAGGGTGCGGCGTATGCCGACGGAGTCCTCACAACGGCAACGCAGACGGGTATCGCTACGGATAAACTTCAGGAGTATATGTACGCCGCGGAGCTGATCGATGTTTCGACCGAAACGCTCACAAAGAGCATGGCCAAGCAGATCAAGTCCATGAAAGGCGTGCAGGACGGCACGAAGCTGTCGGTCGAAGCATACGACAAGCTGGGCGTTTCCGTACTCAACGCGGACGGCAGTATGCGCGACAGCGATACCGTGTATTGGGAGGTCATCGACGCTCTCGGTCGGATGGAGAACGAAACCGAGAGAGACGCCTTGGCGATGCAGATTCTTGGCAAATCCGCGCAGGAATTAAACCCGCTTATCGAGGCGGGCTCCGCGCGTATGGACGAACTCGGAGAAGCCGCTCGGAAAGCCGGGTACGTCGTCGGTGAGGATATGCTCAACGCATACGGAGCCTTGGACGACCAGCTTCAGTACCTTTCCGTAGGCGCAACAGCGGCGAAGAACGCGCTCGGCACGGTGCTTTTGCCTGTGCTTACCGACCTTGCCGGAGAAGGCGTCGATCTGCTTGGCGAGTTCACGAACGGAATCCTTGACGCAAACGGCGATATTGGCAAAATCTCCGACGTCATAGGTGATATTCTGCCGAAAGTCCTAACGAAAGTCATGGAATATGTGCCGGAACTGCTGGAGATCATCGGTGAGATCGTCGGTTCGCTCGGAAAGGCTATCGTGGACAATCTCCCTCAAATCGTCGATTCGGCAAGCCAAATCGTGTTCTCGATCTTGGAAGGACTGATCGCCGCGTTGCCGCAGATTTCCGCTGGTGCGGTTCAGCTTGTTCTCGCGCTCGTGGAGGGGCTGATCGGCGCCCTCCCGCTGATCGTTGAAGCGGCGGTCAAGGCTGTCGCAACGCTCGTGAAGGGCATAGCCGACGCTCTTCCTCGGCTGATTCCGGCAGCGGTGCAGGCTGTAACGACGCTGGTTCAAACACTCATTGAGAATCTGCCCTTACTGCTCGACGCCGCGCTTCAACTGGTGATGGGATTGGCGCAAGGACTGCTGGACGCGATTCCCGTGCTGATCGAAGCCCTGCCGTCCATCATATTGGCAATTGTGGACTTCATCCTCGGCGCGATACCGCAGATCATTGACGCTGGCATCCAACTTCTCACTTCATTGGTGGCGGCTCTGCCGGAAATCATCACGGCTGTCGTAGAAGCGATACCGCTCATTATAGACGGTATCATCACCGCTGTGCTGGACGCGATTCCTTTGATCATTCAAGCGGGAATCGACCTGCTTATTGCGCTCGTGCGGGCTTTGCCGCAGATAATCACGACGATTGTCAAAGCGATACCGCAGATCATTTCCGGCATTGTCGACGCCCTCATTGGCAATATCGACAAAATAATCATGGCGGGTGTGGAGCTTTTTATCGCCCTCATCGAGAACCTTCCGACCATCATCGTGGAGATCGTCAAGGCGGTGCCGCAGATCATAAAGGGCATCGTGGAGGCGTTTGGCTCTCTCATGTACAAGATCGTGGAGATCGGCGGCAACATCGTCAAGGGACTGTGGGAAGGCATCAAGAGCCTTGCGACTTGGCTTTGGAACAAGGTGTCGGGCTGGATTTCAAGCATCTGGGACGGCATCTGCGATTTCTTCGGCATCCGTTCGCCCTCCAAGGAAATGGGCTGGATCGGTGAGATGCTGGTGAAAGGTCTCGCCGGGTCAATCGAGAATAACGGCGACGAAGCGGTAAAAGCTGCCGAATCCATGAGCGACGACATCAACGGCGTCATGAAAGGGCTTGCGGATGATATGCAATCCGGCCTGTCAACGGATTTCACAGTCAATGGCACTTCCTCGGTCAACGGCGGCACGGGCGATCTTGCGGCTGTTGTCGCGCTGCTCGAAAAGTATCTGCCGCAGATGGGCAACTATCAGCTTGTGGCCGACACCGGCGCGGTAGTCGGCTGGCTCGCGCCCGTGATGGATGACGCGCTCGGAACAATGCAGCGCAGAAAGGAGCGATTCCTGTGAGCTATATCCTGTTTGGGAGCAAGAGTACCAAGACCGATTACGGCTTTATCGTCGCTCCTTACATTATCCCAATGCCGACCGTACAGACCAACTTTGTGGAAATACCGGGGCGTGACGGGATGCTTGATCTTTCGGAGGGCTTTGGCCTTGTTCGCTATTCGAACAGAGCCATTGCCCTCACTTTATATGCTGTCGCACCGTATGAGCAGGCGGTTTTCGCTTTCGTAAACGATGTTCATGGGAAGCGAATGGAGCTCACGTTCGACCGTGACGCTTCTTTCTTTTATATAGGGCGCGTCAGCGTGGACAGTATCGAAAAGCACGACGGCTACTGCGCCATCACGGTCAACGTGAATGCGGAACCGTTCAAGTACAAACAAACAGAAACGACTGTTTCACGCACGGGCAGCGGGTCTGTGTCGCTATCCAATCTCCGTATGCCTGTTGTGCCGGAAGTGACCGCAAGCGCGGAAGCCACTCTCGTGTATCAATGCGGCGGTATTCCGACCACGACCGTCGTATCGGCCGGTACGCACTTCGTGCCGACGCTGCTGCTGGAAGCCGGGTCGAAAACCGTGCAGATCACCACGACCGGGGAGGTCGTTTTCACCTACAGAGAGGGGGCGCTTTGATGTTTACTGTGTTTTGCGATAACGCTCCGTTGTACGACCCGCGTCTGCCGGAGTATGTTCTTATAGACCCGGTGCTCTCGCTTTCAAAAAACGAACCGGCACGACTGTCGTTTGGCGTGCCGAAAACCAATCCCAACTGCGGTGCGGTCACACGGCTTCAGAGCCGAGTCAAGGTCTATCGGGATGACACGCTCGTTTTCCTTGGGCGCGTGATCGAGGATGGCATCGGACTGAATCATCGCCAGACGTATGTCGCGGAGGGTGCGCTTGCCTTTCTGCTCGACAGCGTCCAGCGGCCATTTAGCTTTGACGGTACCGTCGCGGAGTTTTTCACTCAACAGTTGAACACGCATAACGCGCAGGTCAATGCCGAACAGCAGATCGGCGTTGGCAGCGTTACGGTCGAATCGGGCGTCACAATGACCGCTGCTTCCGACGAGTATGCGTCCGTATGGTCTGTGCTGAAAGCCCTGCTTGTCGACGTGTATGGCGGGTATTTGGTACTCACTTTTGACTCGGACGAGCATCCCATTTTGAGTTACCTTGCCGAGCCGCCCGATACGGCGACCCAGCATATCGAGTTCGGTGAGAACCTCATCGACCTTGCCGTCACCCGGAACGCCGACGAGACCTACACCGCCTGTATTCCGCTTGGCGCTCCGCTTAGTGAGATCGACGAACACGTTGACAGCGACGAGCGGCTCACGATCGCGGATGCGAACGGCGGGCTGGATTATCTCGTTGACGCCGAAAACGCTGCGTTGTACGGCGTTATCTTTGCCCCCGTGGAACTGACCACGTTTGAGGACGAAAAGAACGCCACCTACCTCATGCAGCGTGGTCGTGCGTGGCTTTCGGGAACCGGCACACGGCTCAAAGAGAGCATTACGCTGACGGCGGTCGACCTGCATAACGTAAACGCGGAGGTGGAGACCTTCTCGTTCCTCGACCGCGTCATCGTGTCATGCGGCGATATTTGCCCGGCAAGCGAGTTCGTTCTTTCCGGCATGGAGATACCGCTCAACAATCCGGGGAGCATGAGCGTCACGCTGGGCGATACGCGCCCCTCGCTGATCGGCGACGTCGCTGTGCAGAACGCATCGGCGGCAAAACGGCTGGAGACCATCGAAGCCGATTATGTCACCAATCAGGAGGTCATGGCGATCACGACCGACCAGATCGTGAACAACACGACCATACTGCAGTCGGCGCAGCAGATCATCTTATCCGCGCTGGAGGACTTCGTGCGTACTTCGGACTACACGGCTTTTCAGAGTTCGATTCAAACCACGCTGTCCATCATGGCCGGTACGATCGAAGCGAACTTTACGGAAACCACGAGCGATATTTCCGAGATGAACGGAGCGGTATCACAACAGTTTGAGTCGATACGCAGTTTCATCCGGCTCATAGCGTCCGGCATTGTCATCGGGCAAAGCAACTCCGCGATCAAGCTGAAGCTGGAGAACGATGTACTTTATTTCTTCACCGGCGCGGAGGATACGGTCGCGCCCGAGAACGCTATGGCGTACTTCTCCGCAGGCAAACTTTATGTCAACGATGTGGAGATTCTGACCTCGATGCGGATAGGTCCGTTCGCCTGGGTGCCGGAATCCGACAATCTTAACTTCAAACTGATGGAGGCATAACATGGCGAACTGGATAAATGGTGCGATCAACAGCGGTTATACCGTTGTCAGCGGTTCGCTGACCGGCGCGGCTAACTCAAAGGTCGCCTGCTGGGTAGAGTATCGGGTCATTTCACAATCCATTGTGAATAACACCAGTACGATAAGGGTGTACGGCTATATTGCGACCGCGCAAAACACGTCGCAATATTGGACGTACTGGAATAATCATTCGGGCGACAGCCGCGGTATGTTCAAGATATATGCGGCCGGCAGCCTTGTTTACGAACGTGCGAACCGTGGCTTTGCTACGTCGAATATCCCGACGCCCTCCGATTACACCACGCAGTATGAAACGGAATACGTCAATGCGGAAGGCAAGAAGTTTATTACGGTTCTGACCGATAACGCATCGAGCAGAGCGTATGCTTATGGGGATTTTACGATAGCGCACAACTCGGACGGCACACGCCAGTTCACGCTGTCGTTCACCGGTGATTTCAGCATCGCTTCATCCTTTGGCACGGCAAGCGGCTCGGTCACCATCCAGCTTCCGACTATTCCTCGAAGCACAGTACCGTCCGTTGGCAGCGTAACGCTTGGAAGCGCCGCGACGATCTCCATATATCCCGCGTCGTCGTCGTTCCGGCATACGTTTCGCGCTCAGTTTGGCAACAGAGCGCAGACCACGATTGCTTCGCTGACGAGCGCCACTTCCATTTCATGGACTCCGTCGCTTGCGGAAGCCAACGCTGCACCCAATGCGACGGCGGTTGCGGGAACTCTATACTGTGATACCTATTCCGGCAGTACGCTGCTCGGAACTTGCGCGATCAGCGTTTCTGCGACGATTCCGGCGTCTGTTGTTCCTACGCTCACATACTCTATGGCGGAGGCGGTCAGCGGCATTGCTTCTCGCTTTGGTGCGTATATACAGGGGAACTCCAAGCTGGCGGTGTCGATCACGCCCAGCGGTGCTTACGGCTCCACCATCTCGTCGGTTACGACGACCGTGAACGGAACGACGTACACAACGACTTCGTTTACCACGGCGGTGCTGACGGGTTCCGGCTCACAAACCATGCGAATCGTTGTCAAGGACAGCCGAAACCGAACGGCGACCTATACCGTGAGTTATTCGGTGACTGCGTATGCCGCCCCCAAGCTGACGAACGTTTCCATATACCGCTGCGACAGCAACGGAGCCGCCAGCCATACGGGTGCGTATATGTCCGTGACGCTTTCGGGACAGGTGACAAGTCTGAACAATCTGAACACCGCTTCGTTCACGGTCGGGTACAAGCTCAAAACGGCAAGTTCTTTTAATAACACGGCAATCGGCTCCGGGGGCTATACGATCAACGGCACATACATCGTGGGCGGCAGTCTGTCTAACCAAGCGGCTTACGATATTCGTGTCGGAGCGACCGACTACTTCTCCACTACCTATGCCTATTCCGACATATCCACCGCGGATACGATACTGTCCATTCGAAATAACGGTCTCGGAATGGCGATCGGCAAGGTATCGGAAGCTAACAAATTCGAGGTCGGCTGGCAGGCACAGTTCCACGAGGACGTTCAGTTCGATGGCGACGTCAGCTTCTCATCGCTGACGTGGCTCAGAGACATGATATTCCCGATAGGTTCTATTCGAATGACAACGAGTACGGCCGGCGCCGCAAATTTCCTTGGAGGAACATGGGTGCAATGGGGCTCCGGCAGAGTTCCCGTTGGTGTGAATACATCAGACGCCAACTTCAACACCGTTGAGAAACAGGCCGGCGCCAGTACCGTGGCTTTGACGACGGCGCAGTTGCCGTCTCATGGCCATACGGTGACAGGCTCGGTGTCGATTGGGTATGAAGGGTCTCATACGCATAGGGCTTCCACCGGCTCGTACAAAGTCGGCAGCGGTTCGGGTTCATCCTACTACTACATGACAAACAACGGGTCTACCAGCGGACAGACGACCGGCGCCGGAAGCTCGCACACGCACTCCGCGTCCTTCTCCGGCTCTGCCGCGAACACGGGCAGCGGGTCGGCGCACAGCAACCTTCAGCCGTACATCACCTGTTATTTCTGGAAGCGAACAGCGTGACCCTATAAAGAAGAAACCCTCAAACTGTCATCCCTGTACCAGTTCGAGGGTTTCTCTCTTTTATACCGTTTTTTACTTTCGACCTTGCGCGTTACCGGGCTGATAGCGCCCCATGTCTCGCGGCGGAGGTCGTTTTGCGCTTTTCGCGCTTTCTTGCTCATTTTCTCTTTCGAGACGAATCGAGCCATGTGTACCACTTCCTTTCGCCCCACCAGTATAGCGGGTGACGAAAGAAAAATCAATTTGTATGGAGGAAAACAACATGAACACTATTTGGAACTGGCTCCGTGGGGCGTTTGCCGCTGTCGGAGCGGGGCTGGGGTACTTTCTTGGCGGCTGCGATGGCTTCCTGTATGCGCTGATCGCTTTCGTAGCCATCGACTATCTCACAGGCGTGATGTGCGCCATTGTGGACAAGAAGCTATCCAGTTCGGTCGGCTTTAAGGGTATCTTCCGAAAGATTCTTATCTTCGTGATGGTCGGGATCGGACATACCCTTGACGCGCAGATTCTCGGCGGCGGCGACGTTCTTCGGACTGCGGTCATTTTCTTCTACTGCGCCAACGAGGGATTGTCGCTGATTGAGAATGCCGGGCATCTCGGACTCCCCATCCCCGAAAAGCTGAAGAGCGTACTCGCCCAGCTTCACAACCGTTCTACTGATACCACGGACAAGGAGGATACCAATGGCAAATCTGAGTAAGTTCATCGCATATCTGCATGAGCAGGTCGCTTCGCACAGCATCTACGTTTGGGGCGCACAGGGTCAGCTGGGTGCGGCGATCACCGAAGCGTGGATCAAGCGGCGCGAGACCAGCACGGTAAACGCCAACCGCGCCATAGCGTTCTGGAAAAAGCAATGCGCCGCCGGGTATGGAGATGTGTTGCGCGCTTTCGACTGTTCCGGGCTGGGCGTTTATTTCCTGTTGGAGAACGGGCTGATCAAGTCGGATACCAACGCCAACGGGTTCATGGGTCGATGCAAGAAGATCGCCAAAGCCGACCTGCGCATCGGTGATTTCGTATTCAAGACCAACAGCACCGGCAGAGCGACCCACATCGGCTATGTGGCGGATAACGACCTGAACGTCATCGAAGCCAAAGGCAGGGACTACGGCGTGACCAAATCCCCGTTGAAAGGCTGGGATGTGTACGGCAGGCCGCCGTACTGGACGGAAGCGGAGGTCGCTGAACTGCAGGGAGTCGAACAGCCCTCGGTCAAGTCGGAGGGCTTTGTTTTTACCCGTGTGCTGAAGTACGGCGTGCGCGGTGACGACGTCTGCGAACTCAAAAAGTTGCTTGCCGCTGCCGGGTTTGGCGGGCTGTCGCTCACCAACAAGAACTACTACTCCAGTACCCGAAAGACTGTAAGAGCGTATCAACAGGCAAACGGGCTGGATGTGGACGGCAAAGCCGGAAAACAGACCATTACCACGCTTGGCGGGGTGTGGAACGGTTAATCCGGCACAGTATGACAGCTCATCGGGTTTTTTTGCTCGATGGGCTGTTTTTTTGTTTTTTGGGGGTTAACTTTTCTCCGTGCCGAGGCCTACCTGTGAGAGCGTATACCGCTTTCGGAAAGGAGTACGGCATGGTACAGGACGAAATCAATGAAATTATCCAACTGCAACGCTGCGGGTACGGATACAAGAAGATAGCGCAAATAACGGGGCTGCCTGTAAACGGCGTTAAGACTTACTGCCGAAGGCATCCCTTGGCGCAAGGCAAAGCCGCCGACGCCACGGTGTGTAAACGATGCGGAAAGGTCGTCACGCAGAACCCTCACAGAAAGCAAAAACTGTTTTGTTCGGACTCCTGCCGTATGGCATGGTGGAACGCGCACCCAGGCCGAGTAAAGAGAAAAGCATACTACACCTTCACCTGTGCGTCGTGCGGCCGGGCGTTTGAAAGCTACGGCAATCCAAACCGCAAGTTCTGCTCCCGTGCTTGCTACTATCAATACAGAGCGAAGGAGGCGCGTTAATGGACAGCGAGTATCTCAAGCGTGTGAACGCATATCTGCGGGCGATGGCAGCCGCCGATAAGCTGCGGCGCGAAGGGGTTATTTCGGACGAGGATTATTGCCGGATAGAACCCCTGATTTTGGCTAAATACGGGCTTTTTATCCGAAGTATTTATCGCTAAATGACTGGATAATAAGCTGTTTTAGAGTTAATATGACACCTACGAAGGGAGGTGATTTGATGGAAAGAGCCATAGAACAGGTGCGGTTTTACAAGCGCCCGCCCGCTAAAATGAAGCGCGTTGCCGCCTATGCCAGAGTATCATCCGGCAAGGACGCGATGCTTCATTCGCTGTCGGCGCAGGTCAGCTATTACAGCGACCTTATCCAAAAGCGGCGCGGATGGCTCTACTGTGGGGTATATGCGGATGAAGCGATTACCGGCACCAAGGATGAACGCGCAAATTTTCAAAGACTGCTGGATGATTGCCGCGCCGGTCAGATAGACCTCATTATCACAAAGTCCATTTCAAGGTTTGCAAGGAACACGGTATCGTTCCTTCAGATAGTGCGGGAACTGAAAGACATGGGCGTCGATGTTTTCTTTGAAGAGCAGAACATCCATACAATGAGCGCGGATGGCGAACTGATGCTGACAATACTGGTGTCATACGCCCAGGAAGAGAGCCTTTCGGTATCTGAAAACTGCAAATGGTACTGGCGGCAGCGTATGAAAGAAGGTCACATGGTTGGCCTGCGCCGGATGTTCGGCTATAATATCGAACGCGGAGTCATTACGGTAAACCCTACGGAAGCCGCTATTGTTAAAAGCATTTTCGAGCAATACATTTCCGGCGGCTCAACCGTCGGCATTGCACGGGCGCTGGAAGCAAGCGGTGTTCCCACGGTTTCAGGAGGGAAATGGAACGACTCACGGGTGCGTGATATTCTCAAGAACGAGAAGTACATAGGCAATGCCCTCCTGCAAAAGAAGTATGTTGCCGACCATCTGACAAAACGGCTGGTTCGGAATCACGGGGAGCTTGCTCAATACTACGTCGAGGGGACGCACGATGCGATTGTCGATACCGATACCTTTGAACGGGCGCAGCGGCGAATTGCTCAAAATACCGAGAAGTGTAATGTTCAAAAGCCGACGACAACGCGATACCCGTTTTCAGGAAAAATCGTTTGTGGAAACTGTGGTAAGCGTTTCGGCAGAAAGACAACCCACGGTCGGATTTCCTGGCAATGTACGACTTTTCAGTTCGAGGGAAAAAGCGCCTGCCCCGCGAAGCAGATACCCGAACCTACGTTAATGGCCGTTTGTTGTGAGGTGCTGGACCTTGCGGAGTTTGACGAACGAGTCTTTGCCGAACGTGTGTCCGGCATACGGGTGACCGCACCAAACGAACTGCTATTCACCCTTGCTGATGGGCGCACGGAGACGAAGGTCTGGAAAGATCGCTCACGCAGGGAGAGTTGGACTGATGATATGAAAGAAGCCGCACGACTGCGGTCAATTGAAAAATGGAGGGATTTGAAGAATGAGTAACACAGAAAAACGGGCAGCGATTTACTGCCGAACTGCAAACCGCGATGAAATGGCGCTTGGTTCTCAGACCGAAAGCCTGAAAACCTTTGTAGCCGCAAAAGACGGATGGGTTCTTGCGGGCGTTTACTCAGATGAAGAGAAGTCAGCGGCTGTAGACAAAAGAGACGGTCTGCGGAGCCTGCTGATCGACGCCAAGGCGCAAGCCTTTGACGCAGTGGTCGTTCATTCATTCGGCAGGCTTGCACGGGAGAGGGATTTATTCGAGTCGATTAGGAGAACCCTCAACGAGAACGGCGTAGAAATAGTATCCGCTACGGGCGAAACTTTGCTGGTTTCAGACTGGCCGCCCCGAAAGTGAGGTGACGTCATGGAAAGCACGCAACGGGCAGTTAAAGTCATTCCACCAAGGATAAGCGCCTTAACACGGATGCCGATAGCTTCGGTGGTAAAACGGCGTGTGGCTGGATATGCTCGTGTTTCGACCGACAGCGAGGAGCAGTTGACCAGCTACGAGGCGCAGGTGGATTACTATACACGCTACATTCAGGAGAAGCCTGACTGGGAGTTCGTCGGCGTATATACTGACGAAGGCATCTCGGCGGTCAACACGAAAAAGCGTGAGGGGTTCAACCGCATGGTGCGAGATGCGCTGGATGGCAAGATAGACCTCATCGTAACAAAATCCGTCAGCCGCTTCGCCCGAAACACGGTCGACAGCCTTGTGACAGTCCGCAAACTCAAGGAAAAAGGCGTCGAGGTGTATTTTGAAAAAGAAAACATCTACACGCTCGATAGCAAGGGCGAACTGCTCATTACCATTATGAGTTCCCTCGCACAGGAAGAGAGCCGATCTATCTCCGAGAACGTCACATGGGGTCAGCGGAAGCGGTTTGCAGACGGGAAGGTCAGCGTTGCGTACAGTCATTTCCTTGGCTACGAAAAAGGCGAGGACGACATTCCTCGGATCGTCGAAAAAGAAGCCGCTGTCGTTCAACGCATTTATTGCCTTTTCATGATGGGCAAAACGCCGGGCGGTATTGCGCGGCTTCTTACAAAAGAGGGCATCCCCACTCCCGCTGGAAAAGCACAATGGCGGTCAACTACGGTCGAGAGCATCCTTACGAACGAAAAGTACAAAGGCGCGGCCCTACTGCAAAAGAAATTCACGGTCGATTTCCTCTCAAAGAAGATGAAGACCAATGAGGGCGAAGTGCCGCAGTATTATATCGAGCAAAGCCATGAACCCATTATCGACCCCGCCGAGTTCGAACTGGTGCAGGCAGAGCTCGCCCGGCGCAAGGCTATTGGCTACCGTTACAGCGGAAACAGCATCTTCGCTTCTCGCATTGTGTGCGGCGACTGCGGCGCATTCTTTGGCTCTAAGGTATGGAACTCCACGAGCAAGTACCGCCGCACGATATGGCAATGCAACGCCAAGTTCAAGAACGGTGAGCGTTGCAAGACCCCGCATTTGGACGAAGCCGAAATTAAAGACCGATTTGTCACCGCCTACAATAAGCTGACAACCGATAAAGCCCAATTGCTCGATGACTGCCGCATTATTCAGTCCGTGACTTCCGATTGCACGGAGATAGAGGCAGAGATCGGCGGGCTGCAGGAAGAAATGGATGTGGTCGCCGGATTGATACGGAAATGCGTCGAAGAGAACAGCCGGGACGCACAAAACCAAGAAGAGTATGCGGCCCGCTACAACGGGTACGTTGAAAGGTATGAGACCTCGAAAACCAAGCTGGAACGGCTGCGAAGCGAACACGCACAGCGGCAGGCAAAGGCGGACGGCATAGGAGCATTCATGTTTGCAATCTCCGAGCAGGACGTTTTAACGGAATTCAATGCAAAGCTATGGACTGCCACCGTTAGCACCGTTACAGTTTTTGAGGATGAACGCATGGTATTCCACTTCCTGACAGGCGCAGACATAGAAGCCTAATTTTCAACACCCGCAAATCTACAAAGGTTTGCGGGTTTTCTCTATTTTCGTGCTTCTTCGGCAATGGTTCTCACAAATCGACAGGAACTGTCAATGACTTCACGCCATACTGAATGGTAAAATACCGTTATAAGAAGCGGTATTTGCGTTTCAAAATACAGGTATGGAGGGAATGAAAATGGCGGTATATGATGAATTGGCGCTAAAGAAAGCGGAAAAGGCAATACGACGAATCGCCCGGATGCAACGCATATCCGAAACCGAGGTGCGAACGGAAATGGAAATCGCCATGCTGGAGGGTTATAATAATCCCGATCCGGCTATACAGGCGGAATGGGCAACGGCTCCGTTTGCGGGGCGTGTTCCATCTGTTGAGGAGTTCATTGCGTGGTGCGTCGATCGCGTGTCCGGGAATTGCCAGATGATGTAGGTTTTCATGGACGGATGGTTATAAGTGCGCTATAATATGCCTGCAAACGTCTTTGACGGTAAAAGCGGTAAAGCCTGCTTTTAGGCATAGGGAAAGAATGAACCCCCTTGAAACGAAATGAACCCCCTAAGCGCAGGGGGGTGCATTTCTATCAAAATTAGCGTTCTTTGCCAGAATAGCACAGAGTCGAACTTTCCAGCGTATCGGGAAGTTCGGCTTTTGCTATATTAAAGGTCGTTACTACTCGGTCCTTATAAACATGAACCTTTGACACGAAGCTCTTCAAAATATCTTTTTTATAGGCGTCCCAGTCTTCGCACGGGTTAGCGTACTGCAGCAACAAGTATTCTACCTGCTTCTCGGTCGGCACGAAAACAGTGCGCTGCTCGACCGCTAGGCTTTGCGCCAGACTAACCTTTTCTTCTTCAAGCTGGACCAGCCGAGCGTATAGAGTATCGGTCATTTTTCCTTGCTCGGCCAAATTAACAATAGTGTCTATTGCGTTCTTGTTCTTAGCAATATTACTTTGAATTATTTTGAGCGCCGTGTTGTCGTCTCGAGTTTGTTTTGCTATCTGAACGCACGACTTCGCAACACGCTTGATAATATCAGGGCGCAGTACAAAGCGAACAGTATCTTCAACAATCATGTCTTCAAGCTCGTCTGCCGGCCATTTATCAAGGACACACTTATTCCCGTCCCGTAGGCTCTTACAATAATAGTAGTAGTATTTTGCGCCGTTGCGGCCGGTACCGCTCGTGCCATATAAAGGCTCGCCGCACTCACCACAAAAAGCATGACCAGACAACAAATAAACGTGGTCCGTAGAATGCCGGGCTCGCGGTCGCGACTCGCGTACAGCGCGAACTTCGTTAAACAAGTCATCGGAAATAATTCTCGGCATGCCACCCTCAATTTCTGTGTCCATATATTTATAGACTCCCGTGTATTTTCTATTGCTAAGCATAGCGTGAAGACTGCTGCGTCCGAAGGCTTTTCCCTTTTTTGTGCGCAGGCCCAAGGCATTCGCCGCGATACAGATTTCGGTATCGGTTCTTCCAGCCGCAGCCATTTGAAAAATCAGCTTCACTATTTCCGCTTCTTTCGGCTCTATTATATAGTAATGCTCGGGTGAAATGCAATACCCAAGAGGTGTTGTACCGCCCGTAACTTTCCCTTTTTGTGCGGTATCATACATGCCGCGTCGGATTTTTTGGGCGAGCTCGAGCGAATAGTATTCCGCGAGACCTTCCATTACGCTCTCAAGGATAACGCCTTCAGGTCCCTGCGGGATTGCCTCAGCCGCGTAGTGAATTGCAATCCCCTTTTTCTTTAATAAAGACTTATATACAGCTGCGTCATACTTGTTGCGTGAAAAACGGTCAGTCTTATACACTATAACCGCGTCAAAGGCTTTAGCCTTACTGTCGGTTATGAGCTTCTGAAACGCGGGACGACTATCGGTTCTTCCCGAGATGGCGCGGTCCACATATTCATCTGCCACGGTCAAGCCATTCCGACCCGCGTACTCGTGGCACACACGAAGCTGGCCTTCAATGGATTGCTCTCGCTGATTTGTCGAGCTGTACCGCGCATAAATAACAGCTCTCAGCATGACACTATCCCCCAAATACTGTGGGCTAGCGTTTCTACTCGTTTTTCAAGGTATTCCATAGCTCACCTAATCATCCCCTGAAGTACAACTGCCTTGCCAAGAATTGCAACCGCTTGAAGCCCCTCAGCCTCGTAGTTTAGAACTGGAAAAAGAGGGTTCTCCGGGCGAAGCTCTATGCGGTTAGGGTACGTATATACCCGCTTGAGCGTGACCTCGCCATCAACGAGAACCGCCGCGATTTCGCCATTCTCGACAGCCGGTTGCTGGCGTATGCAAACCAAGTCGCCGTCGTATATGCGCGCGTTAATCATGCTCGCGCCTTTGCACCGAAGTGCGAAGTCGGCTTTAATTCCTTCGTCCAGCAGGACCCAGCCTTCAAAATTGTCCTCCGTAAGTATAGGCCCGCCGCAAGCAATAACACCGAGGAGCGGGATAGCTTTTGTGCGTGGGAGGGGAACTGTTCCGGCGTACACGTTAATATCTATAACGTAGCCAAGCAGATACAGCGGAGTAGTGTCAAGAGCTTTTGCCAGCTTTTCAATTACTGAGCGCTTGAGGTTCACTACAATACCGGTTTCGTACTTATTTATGGCCGCTTTTTGAGTGCCGATAATTTTTGCTAAGGCTTCTTGTGTAAGTCCCTTGCTCTTTCTTAATTGCCTAATTCTTTCGCCCGTTGTATTTAACATAGTTTATTCACCTTCCTACTTTTTCTTAATTATATCATACTGCGCTTAAAAAGTATCGCCTTTTTCGAAAATATTATAAAAGTTCGCAGTTCTAGCTATTTACAAACGCAAAATGACAGCTTATAATTGCAAGTATCTTAAAAGGAGACACAAGCTTTTAAGAAAATTGAATTATCTGGAGATGCTACTATGAAACTTTCTGAGATGGTGACAAACCTTGAGGCGCTTTTCGATTTGCTTAATTCTAAGTATTTTGAATCCAAAATTCCTCAGCCAATTATTACTATTCAGTCAAGGCCCAAAGCCTATGGTCATTGCACGACAAAAGAAGTATGGCGCGGAGAACTGGAAAAGCATTTTGAAATCAATCTGTCCGCCGAGCATTTGAGACGTCCGTATGCCAATACCGCGGCGACTATGCTTCACGAAATGGTCCATCTATATTGCCTAGTCAACTCAATAGAAGACACATGCCAAGGCGGTCGTTACCACAATAAACGTTTTAAGCGGGAGGCTGAAGCGCGCGACTTGCGCATTGAGTATGATTCAACAATTGGGTATTCACTTACAGCCCCTACTGACAACCTAATAAATACGCTAAAACACGCTGGGTGTGATACGGATTTACCCCCGGCACGAGAGAGAATTACAGTGCCGGACCCGGCGAAACCGAAGAAAACACGTGTTAAGAAGGTCACACACACCTATGTATGCCCTGTCTGCCTCTCGGAAGTAAAGGCTTGTGCCGATAAGTTATCGCTCATTTGCGGAGACGACGGTTCAAAATATATCTTGAAGGAAGGAGGAGACAAATGAACAGGTCAAAGTTTAATGCCGAAATGGCCGAGAACAAAGATACTCAAGCGACCCTATCTGCTGCTATGGGAATAAGTCTATCAAGACTGAACGCAAAAATTAACGAGCGCGACGGGGCTGAGTTCACACAGAATGAGCTGGCTTTTTTCAAAGCGCGCTGGTCCTTGAGTAATGAACGATTCGCTGCTATATTTTTTAGCAACGAAGTATCTAAATAAGATAACGCGGAGGACTAGAATGACAAATGTTACGTTAAAAGAGTTTTTGGAGGGCTTAGCGCGTGAAGTCGGACGCCGGGAAAAAGAGGCAATGCAGGCGCGAAAGCACCAGGAGGACGAGTATCGCGCGTACCAGCAGACACGCAAAACGCATGTATTGAAGTGGCAAAAGCGAAGGACTTACTAATGCTTTGCCTTTTAGTGCACTTATGTAGTTTAACCGCCGAATTCTACAAGGATTCAAAGAATTTAGCGGTCTTCGAAGAATGGAATAACAAATTGAAGGAGGATAAATATGAATATTCAAATGACCCTAACAGTCTCCCAGAGCACGGCTCTGAAAATTGCAAGTCTACTTCTCGCGGATAATTCAGCCCTAGCGCCAGAGCCTAAAACCCTGCTAGCTACGTCGCCGCAGACTCAGCCAAAGCATGAGGCGGAACCTACGGTCTCGGGACCTACGATTGCTGACTTGCGCAGGCCGACGACAGCGAGCTCGGGACCTACGATTACTGACTTGCGCAGTCTGGCGACAGCGGTCTCCCGAGCGGGGAAGCAAGGCCTGCTCAAAGAGCTTTTTGCTAAGTACAACGCCGACCGCCTATCTAACGTGAACGAGAGAGACTACGCAAATTTGTACACCGATTTGAAGGAGGTGTCCGTTGATGCCTAATGAGCACGCGCTATTATCAGCATCAGGGGCGGCGCGCTGGCTAAAGTGTACGAAAAGCGCGCGGCTCGAGGAGCAGATGCCAGAAACAACAAGTATATACGCAGCAGAGGGAACAGCGGCGCACGAATTCGCTGAACTGGCAGGTAAATATTTCACCGACGCTATTTCTGAGACAGAATACGAGGCCAAGGTTGAGGAACTCAGCAAGGGCGAATATTACACAGGCGAAATGCTGGAGTGCGCCGTTAGATACGGCAAGTACGCCAGAGAGCGCCTTGACACGGCGCGCAAGACTTGTCCCGACGCCTATGCTGTATTTGAGAAACGGCTTGACTTCTCACAGTGGGTACCATCGGGCTTTGGTACGGGCGACTGTATTATCGTCAGCGACGGCACGCTTGAAATTGTTGACTATAAGTACGGCAAGGGCTATAGGGTAGAGGCAGAAAATAACCCACAAATGAAGCTCTACGCTTTGGGCGCGCTCAACATGGTATGGACCCTTTACCAAGTTGAGAGTGTGCGAATGTCGATTTTTCAACCACGGCTATCGCAAAATGCAAGTTTTCACGAAATAAGCGTGTCGGATTTGATTGATTGGGCGGAAACGGTCGTAGCTCCAGCGGCAACGTTAGCGTGGAATGGCTCCGGCGAATTCTGTCCTTGCGCCGACACTTGCAAGTTCTGTAGAGCCGGCGCAGTGTGCCGAGCCCGGGCGACCAGCAACACGGCAATCAGTCGTGCTACGACCGAAGACACTCTTACCCTTGAGGATATGGGAGAGTATCTGAAACGGGCCGAAGACCTCGAAACTTGGCTCGGAACTTTGCGTTCCGCCGTTACGCAAGAACTTCTTGCTGGGAAAACCGTCAAGGGCTGGAAGCTCGTCCGCGGAAAAAGCACTCGCAAATTCAGGAGCGAAGACGAAGTTGTTGAGAAGATGACAAAAGCGGGGTACGCCGAGGCTATGCTCTACGAGCGCAAACTGCTCACCTTGACACGTCTTGAGAGCGACTTTGGCAAGAAGACACTAGCCGAAGTGCTTGGCGACACAATTGTCAAGCCTGAGGGTTCTCCCACGCTAGCCAGCGCGAACGACAAGCGACCGGAATACGTACCGGAAGACCGATTAGTTAATCAGTTATTTGACAATAAATAAAAGGAGAAAAAATAATATGCCAACACCAAAAACACAAGTTACCACTGGAAAAGTACGCTTTTCCTACGCAAATCTTTTCACGCCCAGGGCTCAGCCGGGCAGCACCGACCTCAAATACTCGGTGACGCTTCTGATTCCTAAAGCTGATAAAGCTACGCACTCAAAGATTATGGAAGCAATTCAGGCTGCGCGTCAGGCGTATCAGGCTAATACTGGCAAGTCCGCGGCGGCGTTCAAGTCCACGTTGCATGATGGTGACGGGGAACGCCCCACGGGCGGACCATTTAATCCGGAGTGCAAAGGCTGCTGGGTCATTACTGTTTCCTCAAAGCGCGCACCAGTTCTCGTCTACCCGGATAAGACTCCGATAACTGAGCCGACTGAGTTGTATAGCGGCTGTTACGGGCGAGCAATAATCAACTTCTACGCCTTTGCTACTAGCGGGAACACCGGAATATCCGCGGGTCTTAATGGCATAATGAAACTTGAAGACGGCGAGCCTTTGGGCGGCGGAATCGTTACCGATGCAGACTGGGACGACGACTGGGACGACGATTTGCTTCTGAAGTAAAATGCGCATGCTAAATATCGACATTGAAACATATAGCAGTGTAGATATTACCAGGTCAGGCGTATACGCTTACGTCAATGCGCCTGACTTCGAAATACTACTCATAGCCTACGCGTTAAGTAAAGACGGCGAGGACGGCCCAGTCCAAATTGTTGATTTGGCTTCCGGAGAGGAAATGCCGGATTATTTGCGAGACGCCCTAGCGGACCCCCAGATAGTCAAGTCCGCATTTAATGCAAACTTTGAGCGTGTCTGCCTGGGTAAGAGCTTAAGAACGCCGATGCCGCCAGTGCAATGGCGGTGCTCGGCGGTTCTCGCCCGCGAGTTAGGTCTTCCGGGAAATCTTGCGTCCGTCGGCGAGGCCATCGGACTTCCTGAGGACAAGCAAAAGCTCAAGGAGGGCAAGGCTCTAATTAGGTTTTTCTGCAAGCCCTGCCGCGCCACTAAAACCAACGGACTTCGCGAGCGCAACCTACCCAAGCATGACGCCTTGCGGTGGGAAATGTTTAAGAAATACTGCCGGCAGGACGTTGAAGCAGAACGCGCGATTGCGCGACGGCTGGCCGGGTTTTCGGTACTTCCAGGCGAGCAAGACCTGTGGGTTCTCGACCAGGTAATTAACGACCGCGGAGTGCTGGCGGACCTACCATTTGCGAGCAACGCAATCGCTCTTGACGACCGAATAAAGTCCAAGCTCTTGAGTCAGGCCAAGGCCTTGACAGGACTCGACAATCCAAAGAGCGCCGCGCAAATCAAGGCCTGGATTGCGGACACCGCAGGCGTTGAGGTCGAAAGTCTTGAAAAGAAAAAGATTGCGTCTGTTCGAGAGGCCGCTAATTCCGCCGAGGTCGACGCGCTTCTTAACTTGCGCGCTAGCTTTTCTAAGACCTCGACAGAGAAGTATTCGGCCATGCTGCGCTCGGCCTGCCCAGATTCTCGTCTTCGAGGACTGACTATGTTCTATGGTGCGGGCCGTACAGGCCGATGGGCAGGAAGGTTAGTCCAGATGCAAAACCTGCCGCAAAACAAGATGGACTCGAGAGACCTGGACGCAGCGCGGCAATTAGTCGCAAACGGCTTATTTGACGCGGTGGAACTGCTGTTTGACAAGCCCGCGGATATGCTTTCACAGCTTATTAGGACTGCGTTTATCCCGCGCCCGGGCCGCCGCTTTATAGTCGCGGACTTTAGCGCAATTGAGGCGCGAATGATTGCGTGGCTTGCGGGCGAAAAATGGCGGATGGATGTATTTAATACGCACGGGAAAATCTATGAGGCCAGTGCTGAACGCATGTTCAAGCTGCCATCCGGCACGGTTCAGAAGGGCGACCCTCGGCGGCAGAGAGGAAAGATTGCCGAGCTCGCTCTAGGCTTTGGCGGAGGCGTTGGGGCTTTACGGGCCATGGGAGCTCTTGAAATGGGCCTGGACGAGTCCGAACTAGGTCCCTTGGTTCGTAACTGGCGGGCCTCAAATAAGGCGATAACGGACTTCTGGTGGGACGTGGACGCCGCCGTAAGACAAGTAATTATAACCAAAGCGCCCATTACGCTTAAGCACGGCGTACGCATTAGACAGGAAGGACCGCTGCTTAGACTAAGATTGCCGAGCGGGCGCGAATTGGCTTACGTTAAGCCCAGAATAATCGACGACTCGATTTGCTACGACGGTTTGATTCAGACCACAAATAAATGGGGTAAGGTTGAGACCTACGGCCCAAAGCTCGTAGAGAACATCGTTCAGGCCGCGAGCCGCGACTGTTTAGGAAGAGCAATATCGACTTGCGAAAAACACGGTTTTCCCGTTGTATTCCATGTGCATGACGAGGTGATTTTGGAAGTTCCGATTGGAGTAAGCTCGGCCAAAGAGGTCGCTGAGCTCCTTGGACAAGGAATAGAGTGGGCGCCGGGGCTTCCGCTAAAGGCCGACGCTTACGAATGCGACTACTATATGAAAGACTAGGAGGCTCAAATGACAGGCGAGAAATTCACTAAAATAGTTAACTACCAAATTGACTGCTGCATCAAGACTTTGGGTTTTAAGGAGAGCGATTATGTGCCCGACCCAAACGACCGCATGCGCCATTTTAAGGTCGCGGCCGCGATGCTCGGCACGAATCCAAAACAGGCTCTTTGCGGGATGATGGCTAAGCATACCGCGAGCATCTATGAAATGTGCCGAGCCGGCAGCGCGTACCCAATGGCCGCGTGGGAAGAAAAAATAACGGACAATATCAACTACTTGCTCATTTTACGAGCGTTATTAGAGGACGAAAAGGAGGAGCGACTACATGAATAGAATCGAAGTTCATTGTCTTAACCCGCAGGCAATCGCGGACGCTGAAAAGATGCTTGTCTTGTCCGCCCGTTTGACGCAGGCAGGGCATAAGATGCGCGGGCCTAAGGACTTCTTTGACCTAGCCGAGAAACCGTACAGCGACCAGGCCCTTAAGCGCTTGATAGCGCTGCCTCATCCGACATTGCAGAAGTTTGGATTAATCAACATGGTTGTCATCGGCGCGAGCAGACGCTTTTTAGCCCAGATAACGAGGCACCAAAACGAGGTCAAATTTATGTCGGCATCACTTCAGTATTCTGACTACGGCGATAGCGCAGACTTTGTGGTTCCGCTGAATCTGCTCGGCCCAGACGAGACGCTCGCGCGTTCAAACTATATTGAGCAGTGCGAAAGGTCTATGCGGGAGTACAAAAGTTTGACGGCACTTGGTATTTCCCATGATGAGGCTGGCTATTGCGCGCCGCAGGCGCTACGCAACGTATTGATTATCTCGGCGACGCCGTACCAATGGAAGCATATGATTAGACAGCGAACTTGCAAGCGGAACACCCTTGAGACCAGGCTTGTGATGCTGCTGGCTTGGCAAAAACTTACCGAGTTAAGCCCTACGCTATTTGAGGACTGCGGACCCGCTTGCACTCGGGGCACCTGTCAGGAAGGCAAGATGTCCTGTCTTAACCCCCTGCCCAAAACCGAGAGCGCAGATGACCTATTGGTCCCGTTCAAGGACGCCTTTGAGCGCGCTAAGGAGGGACCAAGGGAGTGAGGATTAAACTAATTGACTTCGGGTCTAAGCGTGTGCCCAAGCGCTCACACGATAATGACGCGGGTCTGGACGTGTATGTGTCTCGTCATTACACGATTTACCCACACGAGACAAAGGTGATTCCTCTAGGCTTCGGGCTAGTCTTGCCCGACGGCTGCGCAGGCTTTATTTTCCCGCGGAGCAGTCTGAGCCGACAAGGGATAATATGTCAGCTGCCACCGATTGACTCGACCTACCGGGGTGAAGTGCACGCCATCGTGAGCAATCAAAGTCAAACCACTTTCGAGATTAACGACGGCGACCGTGTGGGCCAGCTCGTCATTCTTCCAATAGTGGTCGCCGACTTAGTAGCAGGAGAGCTAGACGAACGTGGGGCCGGGTGTTTTGGCTCTACTGGACGCTGAAAGGAGATTTATATGGTAACAATCAAAGTTGGAAAACCTAACAAGGAACCGCGCATTCGCATGTCTGGCACCACGTCAGCGTGCCTAAAAGAGTTAACCGCAGTTGCTCAGAAAATGCAGGACATCGCGGCGCAGATGACCGGTCTCGCCGATAAAATTCTTCACGGCAAAAGGTAGGCGTATGGGGGTGATACGAAAAGAAAACAAAGCCTATGCGCTCAAATGCGCGCACTGTGGTGTAGTACCTAGCGCTGAATTTCAATCGCGCGGAGAGGCCGAGACCGTTGAGCGACAGATGGCAAGCCCGGCGTTAGGCGCGCAGTATGTGTGCACCGACTGCCAGTTAAAAGCGAGGACTGTGATATGCAGAACGAGAAGATAACAATAGCGGTCGGGAGTTCCCGGCGCGAAATGCGATGGCGCAACAGAGAACTCTTGTGGCCGGAGCTCGTCTGGAAGCTCTCACAGCCAACCAGAACGCCCGAAACTGAGCAGGAGTATAAAAGCCTAGCCAAAGCCCAGCGGGACGAAATAAAGGACGTTGGTGGTTTCGTGGGCGGCAACTTACGCTCGGGTCGGCGTAAGGCGGAGTCGGTGGTGTCGAGGCAACTATTAACGCTGGACCTCGACGCTATACCCGAGGGCGCGGACCCGTGGGGAACGGTTGAAGTCGCGTTGGCCTGTGCTGCTTGCGTGTATAGCACACACAGTCACACAGCGGACGCGCCCAGACTGCGTATAGTGATTCCGCTCTCGCGTCCGGTCACACCCGAGGAATACGCCGCACTCTCGCGGTTAATAGCTTCGGATATTGGTATAGACATGTGCGACGATACCACGTACGAGCCGCATAGGCTCATGTACTGGCCGAGCTGTCCTGCAGACGGGCCATACGTGTTTCACCAGAGCGACGGTCTATGGCTTGACCCAGATGAGCAGCTCGCGAGATACGCTAATTGGCGCGACTACACGCAATGGCCTCAGTCGTCCAGAAGGCAAGACACCTTCAGGCGAGCAGCAAAGAAGCAGGGTAACCCGGAAGAGAAACCTGGCGCGGTTGGCGCGTTTTGTCGCGTGTACCCGATTGAGGAGGCGATTGACGTGTTCCTTGCCGGCGTATACGTGTCTTGCGGAGACCGTTATACATACTTAGGAAGCGAGGGCGCCGGTGGCGTCGTGATTTACGAAGGCCTTTGGGCGTATTCGTATCACGGCTCGGACCCAGCGAGCGGAAGATTATGTAATGCGTTTGACCTCGTACGCATTCACAAGTTCGGTGAACTCGACAACGACTGCGTAGCCGATACGCCCATACACAAGCGACCGAGCTACGCAGCCATGACCGATTTCGCTATTGGCGATGGCCGTGTTAGAGAAAACCTAATGGCTGGCAAGTACGCAGCAGCGATTGCTGCGTTTGGCGAGGACGATGACCCAGCGTCTGATAACACCCAGTGGCTTCAGCAGCTGAAGCTCACGCAAAAAGGAGCAGTCTGCCCCACAATAGATAACGTAGT
Organism: Eubacteriales bacterium; assembly: GCA_028694155.1. GTDB lineage: Bacteria > Bacillota > Clostridia > Christensenellales > CAG-138 > JAQUTY01. The sequence goes on along the minus strand of JAQUTY010000003.1, from coordinate 140,237 downwards.
TTTGATACTGCAGAATGACCCAAATTTACGTGGGAAGTACGCTTTTGACGATTTTAGAGAGCGGCCAATTGTTCGGGGTGATTTACCATGGAAAGCTCGCCGCGATAGGCTTACAGATACTTGGCAGGACACTGACGACGCCGGGCTGTGGCGGTACATCGAGAAGACCTACGAAGTTGACGGCATCGCGAAGATACGGGCGGCGGTTGATACGGCCCTGGACACTGCGCATTTTCACCCGGTCCGTGATTACTTAGCCTCGCTCTTATGGGACGGAACGCCGAGACTGGACACTCTGCTCATCGACATGCTTGGCGCCGAGGACTGCGCCTATACCCGCGCAGTTACTCGTAAGGCCTGCATAGGGGCGGTTGCAAGGGTCATGGAACCAGGCTGTAAGCACGACCATATGCTTGTGCTCGTGGGACCGCAGGGATGCGGCAAGTCTACCTTTTTGGCCCGGCTGGGCGGGCAGTGGTTCTCGGACTCGCTATACACGGTATCGGGCAAGGACGCGTATGAGCAGGTGCAGGGCTTTTGGATTTTGGAGATGTCCGAAATGGCGGCGGCGCGCAAGGCCGAGCTCGAGCAGATAAAGCAGTTTATTTCGAAGCAGACTGACAGCTACAGGAGCGCATATGCGCGGCGCACGCAGGACCACCCGAGACAATGCGCTTTCTTTGGCACGACCAACGACAACGACTTCATGCACGACGCAACGGGCGGCAGAAGGTTCTGGCCCGTGGTAGTTCAATTTACGGAGGTTAACCTTATGGAAGCGTTATGTCCAGAAGTCGTCGCCCAGATTTGGGGCGAGGCGCTGGCACGCTACCACGCCGGTGAGCCGTGGTACCTTGATAGAGAGCTGGAGGATGAGGCAAGACTTCGTCAAGACGCGCATACTGAGGTAAACGAGAAGCAGGGACTGATTGAGGAATTTCTCGAGAGGCTATTGCCGAAGGACTGGAATAGCTGGAGCCTAGAAAATCGGATGGCCTATTGGTTCGACGACCGCTTTGGCGAGTCTTCGCGCACGGAAGGCACGATACCGCGAACGACCGTGTGCGTGCTTGAGGTCTGGCTGGAGCTTTTTAAGGGTGACGCAAAGACCCTAACGCCGACAGTTGCGAGAGAAATTAAGAGCTGTCTTAGGCGAGTACGCGGCTGGCAATACCAGAGTTGTGTCCGCTGTGGAGCTTTGTACGGAAGACAAAGAGGCTTTATCCGAGTGTAGTTTATGCGTCAGCAGTTGGCTTTTTGAGCCGCTGACACTGCTGACAAGCGTGTCAGCAGTGTCAGCGGCTTGTCAGCGGCTCACCGCTGACGCTTTTGAGCAGACGTGATAAGCCTTTAGACTAGTTGTCAGCAACGTCAGCAGCGTTCTATATGAAGTAGGTACGGTAAAGGGTATTATAGGGTTTTTGTACCCTTAGAAACCCTTTGGGCTATGTATATATTTAGAACTTGCAAAAAACTGCTGACACTGCTGACGACACGCATAATGGAGGTGAATATGCGAGAAAGTGAATTTGAAAAGAAATTTGTAAGAGAGATTAAAAAGCGCGGCGCGCTAACATACAAGTGGACGAGTCCTGGGTGTACGGGCGTGCCTGACAGGATTGTTATCTGGAGTCCGGGAGTGGTAGAATTCGTAGAGCTTAAGAGCCCGGGCCGAATAAACGGCCTGTCAAAGAGACAGCAGGCTGTACTCGCCCAAATAACTACGCACGGCGGCACCGTGCACGTGATAGATAGCGAGGAAGCGCTTAGGAGGTATCTCGACCGTGCTGTATAAACCCTTTGCGTATCAGACGTTTGCCAAGAACTTCATCATTGAGCATAAAGAGGCCGGGCTCTTCCTTGATATGGGCATGGGAAAAACCGTGTCTACCCTGACCGCGATTGAAGAACTCAAGTACGACCTTTTCGAAGTAAACCGTGCGCTGGTCGTTGCGCCCAAAAAGGTGGCCCTAGAGGTTTGGGGTCCTGAGCAAAAGAAATGGGACCATCTTTCGAGGCTTCGTGTGACCACTTTGCTCGGCACGGCTCAAGAACGCAGGCAAGCGTTACAAGAGGACGCGGACGTGTACGTAATTAACCGCGAGAATGTGGTTTGGCTTGTGAATGAGCTAAAAGGTAGTTGGAACTTTGACATGGTGGTTCTGGATGAACTGTCAAGTTTTAAGGCTGCTTCGAGTCAGCGGTTTAGAGCCTTGAAAAAAATACGAAAGCGCGTTAGCCGCGTGGTGGGCCTTACAGGTACGCCTACGTCGACGGGGCTATTGGACTTATGGCCGGAGATGTATCTGCTAGACTTAGGCAAGTCGCTAGGCCCGACTTTGACGGGTTACCGAGACAGGTATTTTGTTCCAGACCAGCGGAACGCCTCGACGATTTTTTCGTGGAAGCTAAGACCGGGCGCGGACGCGGAAATACACGAGCGGATAGCGCCGGTATGCGTGAGTATGAAAATCGGAGATTATGTTAAGCTACCGGGGCAGGTTGTGACTACGCATACCTTTGAGCTGTCTGAAAGTATCATGTCTCAGTACAGGCGGTTAGAGCGCGACTGCATGCTTCAGCACGGGGGCGGAGAGATAAACGCGGTTAACGCGGGCGTGCTAGTAAATAAGCTGCTGCAATTGTCTTCTGGGGCCGTATATGATGACTCGGGCGAGGTTCACCTCTTCCATGACGAGAAGTTTGAGGTCTTAGATAGCTTGATTGAACAAGCAAATGGCCAATCGGTAGTGGTGTACTACACCTATAAGCACGAGCTCGAGCGGCTTCGTGCAAAATATCCCAAAGCTAGGCACGTACTAGAACCGGGGGCAGTTCAAGACTGGAACGACGGAAAGATTGAGATGCTTCTCGCGCACCCTGCAAGCGCGGGGCACGGCTTAAATCTGCAGTATGGCGGGCACATAATAATTTGGCTTGGCTGGACTTGCAGCTTGGAATTATACGAGCAGGCGAACGCACGCTTGCGAAGACTTAACCAAAAATATCCAGTACTGGTGCACAGGATTTTGGCCGCAGGAACCTTTGACGCGAGAGCGGCATGTCTGCTTGATGAGCGAAGCAGGTCGTTAGAGGATTTGCTGCAGGCGATTAAGGCACAGGAGGAGCTTTATGGGAATTGAAGATTTAAGAGACTATCGGCGGCTCTGCGATAAGCAGCGTGATTTTGAGGCGCGAAAAGAAGCGCTATTTGAGCGAGCGACAAGTGTTACGCAGCAGCTTTCTTTTGCTACGGCAAAAAGCGGGGAGCGTGATAAGCTGAGTAGGTACGTGGCCGACCTCGATGAGCTCGACAAGGCTTTGACAGAAGCAGTAATCGCCGCCGAGCGAAAGAGGCAAGAAATTGAGAGAGCGATTGACCGATTGCACGGTCCGGAGAGAGATGTCTTGGAGCTAAGGTATATTCAAGGGCTAAGCTGGCGGCAGATTGCCAAAAGGCTTCACTTTAGTGAGAAGCATCCCTACTATTTGCATAAGGCGGCCCTAAAAAAATTGAGCTGGTACTAAACCGGCTCAATTATCTTATCTAGGGTCATGTTTTTGTCGCAATTTTGTCGCAAACCCGTTTTTCTGCGGCGATTAACTCGATACCTCTCAATACCTGTGCACACGATATTATGGCAAATGAGAAAGGATGGATGCAGATGAGTAAAGAACATTTACGGCCGTTTAATACGCTACCTGAAGACGAGCGGAAGCGCATTGCGCGCATGGGCGCAGCGGCGGCGGTCGAAGCCCGCAAGAGAAAGAAGCTCATGCGCGAGCAAGCCGACGCTTTGTTGGCGGCCTCGGTTAAATCGAAGAAGGGCCTGTCTAATTTGCAGCGGCTCGGCGCCTTAACCGACGATGCGGATAACCAGCTTGCCATTCTTGCCGGAATAGTGCTAAAGGGAATATCTGGCGACCTAGAATGCGCCACATTCTTACGCGACCTCGTGGGCGAAAAACCGCGCGATGAAAAAGCGGTTGAGCATTCAGGCGGGTTTACCTTTGGGTTTGACAGTCTGCCAGCCAAGACTACGGAAGACGAAATATCGGGATGAGGATTTCCTTAGGCTTTCAGCCAAATCCTAGACAGCTTGAATTCTTCAAAGCCCGGGCGCGGCATATATGCTACGGCGGAGCGCGCGGGGGCGGAAAGTCATGGGCGATGCGTACAAAGTTTATCCTCCTTGCGCTAAAATATCCCGGCTTGCGCCTCCTGCTGCTCCGCCGAACGCTCGGCGAGCTTAGACAAAATCACGTGCTGCCACTTATTTCGTCGATTGGTAATATCGCGCGATACAATTCAACGAATATGGAATTCAACTTTCCTAACGGCAGCATGATTAAACTAGGCTACTGCGAGGCCGAAAAGGACATTAACCGTTACCAAGGGCATGAGTACGATGTAATCGGCATGGAAGAAGCGACGCATTTTACCGAAGAACAAATGAGATTTTTCACAACATGCCTGCGCAACATACGAACGGATTTCAATCCGCGTATGTACTACACGTGTAACCCCGGTGGCGTTGGTCATGCGTGGGTTAAGCGGTTATTCATTGACCGACAGTACATGAATAAGGAGCGCGCTGAAAATTATGCGTTTATTCCGGCGCGCGTTTTTGATAATTACGTCCTTATGTCGCGCAATCCGGACTACGTTGAGGCGCTAGAAAATTTACCCGAAGATATGCGGAGGGCGCATTTATATGGCGATTGGGATGTATATGCGGGCCAGTTTTTTCCGGAATTCCGCCGCATGATTCACGTCGTAGAACCCTTTGTTATTCCGGGTCACTGGAATGTGTATCGCGGAATCGACTACGGCCTCGACATGCTCGCCTGCTATTGGGCCGCATTCGACGAGTCAGGGAATGGCTATATATTCCGCGAGCATTGCGCGCCAAACGTGGTCGTATCTGACGCAGCAAGGAAGATTGTGGATTTATCAAATGAACTCGCAATTTGCACTTACGCGCCGGCCGATTTATGGGGCCGGTCACGCGACTCTGGCGTAGCGCAAGCGGAGACGTTCGCGCAGAACGGACTACCGCTGACGCGCGTACGCAACTCGCGCGCTGACAGCTGGATGAACTTAAAGGAGTGGATTAAGCCTTTAGGCTCGGGCCCGAAACTGAAAATATTCAGCACTTGCCGAGAGCTTATCAGGTGTCTTCCACTACTGCAGCACGACGAGAAGAATCCATGCGACTGCGCTACGCAACCGCATGATATAACACACGCGCCCGACGCGGTGCGGTACCTACTCGACGGCCGGCCTTATCTCGCGCGGGTTATTCAGCCGCACGATGAGTTTGACCCGCCTGAGTACGATGACCAAGTTGACGCATTTCTTAACTACGGACATTAAAGGAGATACTTATGGAACTATTGATTACACTGGTGGCCTGCGCTTTGGTGGTCTTGGCGAGTTGCACCTGCGTGGCGATTACGGCGCTGCTTTTCCGACTAGCGAGGCCTCAGGCGCAGGGAAGCAGGCTCTTAGACGCGAAGGAGCTGGAGCAAGAAGCCACCGCGCGCAAACTCGAGAGTGAGCGGCAACGGCAGTGGACAAATTTACTAAACTACACAGGAGCGAATCAGACGCATGAAAATGAAGCTTGACCCCCGAGAAATATGGGCGGAATACTCGCGTGCGCAAGACTATAACGCCAGTATAAACCTGTATGACACCGTAAAACAGAACGAAAATTTTTTCATTGGCAAGCAATGGGAGGGGCTGGACGCGCCCGACTTACCTAAGACAACTCTGAACTTCTTGCATAGAGTGGTCGCATATTTTGTTGCCATGCTCGTTTCCGACGATATAGGAGTGAGTCTGGCTTCGCATTCGGCGAACGACCCAATAGCTCAGTATGCGGCGCTGCTCAAGAGCGAGGTCGAGAAGGTTTTAGAAAACGCGCAAGTGCGCGCTAAGAACAGACACGCTCTTCGCGACGCGGCCGTATGCGGTGACGGGTGTATGTACTGGTGGTGGGACCAGAATATGGAAACGGGACAGGCCGCTAAAGGCGGAATACGCTTTGAGCTTATCCCAAATATTAACTGCCACTTCGGCAACCCGTATATTACTTCCGCCCAGGACCAACCGTTTATCATTCTGGCACGGCGCAGAATGGTGCGCGAGGTACGCGAGGAGGCCGAACAGCGCAACGCAAGCGAGGACATAATTTCGCGCATCGCAGGAGACACGGACGAAAATCAAGGCGAGTCTGGCGACAGCGATAGCATGTGTACGGTGCTTATAAAGCTCTGGCGCAAGGACGGATATATATGGGCACAAGAGTGCACTAAAGACGTCGTTTTGCGTGGCGAGTGGAATACTACGCTGAAACTGTACCCAATAGCGTGGATGAACTGGGAGCGCGTGCGGGCAAGTTACCACGGACAGGCCGCTTTGACCGGGTTAATTCCTAATCAGATTGCGGTCAATAAGCTCTTCGCCATGACCGTTCGTAGCGTTGAACTCAATGCCTTTCCCAAGGTCGTGTTCGACAAGACACGTTTTCCCGACGGCTGGAATAACCGAGTCGGCTCGGCAATCGGCGTGACTGGCGACGTTACCGGAGCTTTTGCCGACGCCTTTAGGGGCGCGGACGTATCGGGACAAATTACCGACATTATCGACAGGTGCGTTTCTATGACTCGCGACTTTATGGGCGCGTCAGACGCGGCGCTCGGTAATGTAAAGCCGGATAATACATCGGCGATTATCGCCGTTCAGCAAGCAAGCGCAGTGCCGCTTGAGCTTCAGCGCCTAACTTTTTATGACTTCGTAGAGCAATACGTGCGAGGGATTCTCGACATGATGCGCGCGTACTATGGCGTACGAGAGGTTGATTTGGGCGAGGCGGCCAATGGCACGGCAGCGAGTTTCAACGGCCTAACGGGTGCCGCGCAGACCTTTGACTTTTCGGCGCTTGAGCAGGTAAACATGCAGCTGAAGATTGATATAGGTGCAGGAGCCTATTATTCCGAGATAACGCAGATGCGGACAATGGACAATTTGTATTCGCTAGGGCTCATCCCAGACCCGACGCTATACCTCAAGGGCATTCCCGACAAGTACGTGCCGAGCAAACCCGAAATTATCGCGGCTCTTGAGCAAGCGATGCAACAGTCTCAGCCGCCGCAATCGCTAGATTCGACGACGCCGCGCACAAGCGCGATGTACCAAGACTCGCTCGTCGGCGCGCCCGAAACATACGCACAGACGATTACACCAAGATAAAAGAGCACGAACCGCGCTTTTTTAATAAAAACCGAGCGGCCGCCATGCCGCAGAAAGGACCCCAGATATGCCAGAAGAATATGCCAATCTTGCTGACACAATCAGTACTGACGACGAATGGTTGTCTGACGTAGAGGATGCCACCGATACCGAGGAAGACACGGGCGCCGCCGAGCAGGAACAGAATGAGAAAGAAGCACTCGAAGAAAAGCCTGCGCAGACCCTCAAAGTTAAATACAACAAAGAGGAGAGAGAAATAGACCCGTATTCACCCGAGGCTAAAGACCTACTTGAGAAGGGACTAAACTATGACAAGGTGCGCACTGAGCGCGACTCGCTGCGAGATAGTGACGCTTTCAAGGTCTTAGACGCTTTTGCAGCGCAAAACGGGATGACCCGCGAGGAGTACGTGCAATTCGCCGCCAAGCATCAGCGCGATGCTCTTGTTAGGAGCGAGAAGCAGACCCTGCTGAAGGAAAATCCGGACGCAGCCGATGAGCTGATTGACGAATTGGCTGAGAGGCGCGCCGCCGAGAAAGCAGTGAAGATTGAGCAGCAGCAGACCTCCGCTAAGCAGGCGGAATGGGAGGCGTTTGCCAACGAATACCCTGGTTATTCAGACCTCGCTCAGCTGCCTCCGGTAGTTCAAGAGCGGGTGGCAGCAGGCGAAACGCCCGTTTTAGCAATGCGCTCATACGAACTCGCCCAGGCGCGGGCTAAGATAGCGGAGCTTGAAAAAGAAAAGACCGCAGAAGAACAGAACAAGAAGAATGCGGAGGTGGCAATCGGCAGTTCCAAGTCAACGAACGCCGATGCACCGTATAACGCATTCCTCACAAACTTTGTAATTTAGAAAGGACAAAATTTATGGCTATTAACCTACATGATAAGTTTGCGAAGAAGATGCTCGACGCATTTACCGCAGACTCCTTTACCGAGGGCCTTTGCGGTGCGAAGTACGACTTTATTGGCGTAAAGAGCATTAAAATCATGACCACGGTTACCGATGAACTCAACGACTACTCCCGTAGCGGGACATCTCGCTACGGTACCCCTACAGACGTGCAGGACACGCTGCAGGAACTCACTATGACTCAGGACAAGTCCTTTACCAAGGCCATCGACAAGGGTGACAATTCCGAGCAGGACATGATGAAGAATGCCGCTGTCTACTTGCGCAAGCAGATTCGCGAGCGCGTCACACCCGCCATGGACAAGTACCGTCTTAGCCTGTGGGCTATGCACGCGGGCAAGATTGCGACTATGGCCAGCGCGCCTACTGCCGCTACAATTGTGGGCGCGTTGCTCGACGCCGAGGTTTACTTTGCGGACAACCTCGTCCCCGCCGACTCCCGCTGCGTTTGGATTCCGCACAAGTACGTTAAGTTCCTTAAGACGGCGTCAGAGTGGACTGGCTGCGACGGAATCGTGAACAAGATTCTGTTCAAGGGCGAAGTCGGAACGTTTAGCACTCTGCATATTGTCGCCGTCCCCGAGAGCTACATGCCCGCGAACGTATACTTCCTCTGCGCCCAGAAAGAGTCACTTTTAGGGCCGAAGAAGCTAGCCGAGACCCAGGTTCACCAGAACCCGCCCGGCATCTCTGGCCACCTCATAGAAGGCCGTTGGATATACGATGCTTTTGTTCTTGGCGAAATTGCGTCAGGCGTTTACGCTTGTATCGCCGCCGCGAACAAGAGCGCTAACCCGACAGTTAACGCAAGCACCGGCGCTATAGCGCTCGGCACGAATAACACCGCCGCGTATTATACCCTTGACGGAACGGACCCGAGGTACAGCACGACGGCCGTAAAGATTACGGCGGGCGCTACTCCCTCTGGCGTTGCGGGCAAGACCGTTAAAGTCGTCGCCGAGCGCGGCGCGGGTTACTTCTCGTCTGATGTGGTCACACAGGACGTCGCAGCTAGCTAGGACCAATTCTGAGAGGAAGGACGCAAGTCCTTCCTCACTTATTTCTTATAGGAGGAAGATATGACAGGGCAAGACATTTACATCATGGCGAGCGCGCTACTATATGAGCGTAATAACGAGGACATGGATAGTAAGGATTTTTCCATACCCTTTTTGAATTTGCTTATGCAGGAGGCGCTGCCCGTCGAAAATTCCATACGCTTTGCGAAAGGCGAGGCGCAGCTGGATTCCGCGCCGTATCTTACCTCGCTCGACGAAACTATCGCGTACTCGGATGAAATACTTCGAGGCGCTTTACCATACGGCTTGGCGGCTAGATTCTTTACAGAGGCAATGGATAATTATAACGCCGCCGAATGTACAGCAAGATACGTAAACGCGCTTAATTCGGCCACACGGTTCACAGAAGAGCCCATTACAGATATTTATGGAGGCGCACAATGAGATACACCCCTCAAAGCAAAACCGGGGAATTAAGGCTATATGCGAAGTCCTACGCCAACTTTCTAGGCGTGGACTTTTCGACCGACCCAACTCAAATATCCGAGTACAGAAGTCCGGTCTGCAAAAACATCATACGGGACGGCGCAGGCTATCCCGAAAAGCGTTTAGGCTGGCATGTTGGCGCAACCTTTGGTCTTGAAGAAACTCCGAATTATGAAAAGCGAATCAATCAGATTAAGTTTGCGCGGCTTAACAGGAATTACGGCAAAGAAGCCACAGGCGCATCATGGGTGGATATTATACTTGTCCACTCGGGACGCAAGCTGTATGCCTGTACACAGATTGGCCCGCTTAAACCTGTACTGCGCGCCGATAAGGACAAGACGGATAAGGCAGACATGAATTTGTCGGCGAATGCTACAGCGATACTAAGATACATAGCTGGTCTTTCGTCCCTCGAGGGCGGCGAGTGGCTTCCGTGGCAGATTGAAAACATGGATGAAAACAAGGACGGAGTTATCAACGAGGAGGACGCTCAGCTACTGCTTCAATGGCAGGTAAACCTAATAAGTCCGAACACGTTCCAAAGTACGGAGCTTACTATTACGGTTCGTAACGAACGGTCTATTTCTTTTGAGCATGAAGGAGCATTGTACTTTATGGACGGCGAGAATTACCTTAAAATTACTCTTGGAGAGGGTAACGCCTACGATATAGAGCGGGTGGAGGACAATGCTTATATTCCCACCACTTCAAATTCTGCCTACTATTATTACGGCGAGGATGCAAATGGCGAACCGATTCAAGGCGATACCGGAACATGGGTAGACGGTACGCCATATGAGGAGCGCAACATATTGACACCGAAAAGAATTAACATGTTATCGGCTGACGGAACGCACACCGACTATTGGCTGGACGCAAAGCATTTGCGGGTTGATAAGGTTGAACTCTATACTTCTCACGCTAACGAATGGGAGGAGACGAACGCATTTACCGCGACATTTGACGCTGCCAAGGGCAAGACCAAGGTTCACTTTACGACCGCGCCCGCGCAGCATCCCGACGGAGCGGGGATAGACAATATAAAAATTTCCTGCGCGGAGCTAAAGGAAGCCGTAAGTGAGGGATACGTCCCCGCAAGCAGGACTACGACCTTATCCAGCTACTGCGTTTCCGCGGTGTCTGTGACTATCGGCGGCACGGCCGTGAATGGATATACGTTCGTGGGCGGGGTACTGACGTTTCCCAACAGTGCTACCGTTGGCGCGAGTTATTCAATCGTCTACACTGTGGTCAAGGATGACGCCGAACATATTACAAAGTGTACCATTGCAACAAGATTCGGTTACTTCAATGATAATAGATACTTCGTGAGCGGCAACCCGTTACTGCCTAATCGAGATTGGCAGAGCGGATTGGATGACCCCACCTATTTCCCCGAAAACGGCTGGGTTGATGTCGGTTCTCCCGCTTGCGCAATCATGGGCTACGTCCCTGTTAGCGACGCTATGGCGATAGTCAAAGCAGATGACAACCAGGACGCAGGAGTGTATATGAGAACGGCCATTGTCACGGATGATGGCTATGTGATGTTCCCCGTTCAGCAGGGTAATATGGGTATAGGGGCCGTGTCCAAGTACGGACTGCAATGTTTAAGGGGTGACGCTCTTTTCTTCTCAAAAGACGGGGTGTTTGAAATAACCAAGCAAGATATTTCACAACAGACAGCTGTCAATAACCGTTCTCGGTATGTCGATGTTCCGTTAAAAGCAGAACCCGTAAAAAAAGAAGCGTGTTCCGTCGTGTGGAAAGATTTTTATATTCTGTGTACGCCAAGCGGGAATTGCTACGTTGCCGACTTTTCACAAAAGAACAACGGACAATACGAGTGGTATTACTGGACGAATATCCCCGCTCGTGTGTTCTACGAGTTTGACGGTCAGCTGTGGTTTGGAACGGATGACGGGAGGCTCTGCATGTTCAACACAGACAGAACAGACCTGACAAAATATAGTGATGGCTCGGAACTCGTTAATGGGGAATGGACTGATGGAGAACCCATTCTTGCGGTTTGGGGAACAAAATCGGATTCGTTCGGAACAATTACACGTCGCAAGACCTTAACAAAGAAAGGTTGCTGTGTCATGGTCAAGCCGTTTACACGGTCATCAATTGAAGTATACGTATTGACCGACAAGATGTCGGAAACCCTTGTTATGGTCAATTCAGAGTACGCCGATATATGGGACTTTAGCGCGCTCGACTTTGCGAGAATTGACTTTAACACTTCGGTGTCACCAAGGACAATTGCGATAAACAAGAAGGTCAAGAAGTTTATCATTCTTCAAATTATATACAAGAATGACGTGCTAAACGAGGGCTTTGGCGTGTACGGGACACAAGTACAATACGCGATTAACAACTACGTGAAATGAGGTTCGACTAATGTCTAATACTGGCTACAACCAATACTTAACAGACGCGCAGAAAAAATTGCTAAAGCTGCGGGCGGAGCAGCTTAGCCGGCAAAGTGCCGACGAACGGGCCTCTGCGCAGGTCTCGCGCGTGCAAGGGCTACAACAGGGTGTAAACGGCCTAGCAAATATCGGATTGGCCGGGCGAATGGGCACTACAAAAAGCGGCGAAGTCAATAGACTTCGTGTAGAGCAAGATAGATACGTCCAGGGCGTAAACAAACAACAATCCGCAAAAGAACAGTACCATCTCGATGCTTTCGGCGCCCAAATGGCGAACCAAACAATAGCGGCGAGGAACGAAGCTGCGGCAAAAGCTGAGAAAGAGCGCAAGCGACAGGCGGCTTTGAATGCACAACGTGAACGCAACCAAGCTGCTTATCGAACCGAACAGGAACAGATGCTGCACGAAGATAGGGCAGCAGGAGGCCAACGCTGGGAAACGTGGCTGCAAGGAAACGATGAGCGCCTGCAAATAGAAGGCGCAAAACGTTTATACATGCTTGACGGAGATTCGGAGGTTGACGCGTGGAAAAAGGCTGTTGCCTATATAGCCGCAAGAAAACAAGAAAAGGCTGATGCTGATGCCGAGGCTAAGACTGCCTCGCGCGAACGCTTTTTAGGCAACGGCGGGATAAATGTGCCGAGCAAAAACGCAGCAAATCCGGAACATCGGAGGACTGCAGCCTACGACTATATCGGCGCCAACTACGGGTTATCCCCTGAAGAAATTGACCAGATTGCGCCGTCTACGAAGGGCGTAGCGCCCACGGAACAGACCTTGAGTGACCTTGTCACAAGCAAACTCTCCACTGCAGAGGGTACAGCCGATTACGTGGCGATTAGAACACGCTACTTCTTTGAAAACAATTACGGCTATTCGTCAAAAGAGGACATAATCGCAAAAATTGTAAGCCTCGAAAACAGCTATAAAAACAACGCCGCGGGCTACTTGCCACAAAACATGACATTTGGTTCGGGCGAGGCAGGAGGTCGGTCATCTGCGACTGGGTATTATGTCAGTGCGCAGAAGGCACAGCAAGAGGCGTTAAATGAAATTCAGCAATACAAAGATTTACTTGACGCCTGGGACAGTATCGAGGCGCAGTATACAGCGGGTACGTACGCAATAAAAGAAGATTTCTTAGAGTTATCTCGCGTAACGCCAACGCAGCTTAAACCTCCGGAAAGCCATCGGACAACCTACTATGATGATGGTAAAAAATATAAGCTTTGCGCGGAGATTTGCGGCGAGGAATACTATCTCAGCGGTTACGGAAATGCAGTCGGCAATCAAAAAGACGGCGTATTCTTGCTCCTAAACGGCAAAAAATATGAGCTGGATGCTTGCATTCGCCTAGTGGAGTACCTAACCGAGCAAGAAAAGCAGACGTACACCTATATAGCCAACACACAAGGACTAGACGCTGCTTCAGACTACTTCGGGTTATTGCTGCCAGAGCTGGACCAGCGAAAAACCGCAGCCGATTCCGCATCGGACGAAGCATACGCGCAAGCGCACCCAGTATGGGCCACGATATTGTCAATTCCAGTAGGATTTTATGAGGCCCTCGTTTCGGCAGGATATAATACAAATACTAGGTTACATGGCGCCGATATTCTACAATCCGCACAGCCCGCAAAATCCGACCGATGGGTATCTACAGTCTCTGACACAATTGACTCGCCAGTTGGGAGCTTCTTATATCAAACCGGAATGTCGATAATTGATAGTGCAGTTATTGCTGGCACGACATATCTGTCGGGCGGAACGGCGGCTGCCGCTTGGATGGGCAGCGCAGTGCTTGGCGCAAAAGCGTTTAACTCAACCCTGCAGGATGCGCTTAGTCGTGGAGTGCCCAGTTCGGACTGCTATACTTTGGCGTTGCTATCGGGTATTGCCGAGTGCGTGTTCGAAAAGGTATCAATCGGGAAGTGGCTTGAAACGCCCAATGCGCTCGGAGCAGTTCGCACGGCCGTCAAAGGAAAGACAAAACTCGAAGCCGTAAATACTATTGCCAAAGAGGTCAGCAAGATTATAGCAAAGCAGGGAATAGTCGAGACGTCTGAGGAAGTATTCACCGAGATAGCCAATATCATTTTTGACACCGCCATAGCCGGGCAAAAGAGCAACTACGAACTCATGATAGCTAAGTTTATGCAAGAGCCTGGGGTTTCTCGTAGCGAAGCTGAGCGCCTAGCTAAGGTAGAACTCGCAAAGCAAGTTGGTCTAGCAGGATTGGGAGGACTAGTATCTGGCGTATTCATGGGCGCAGGCGGTTTAACCCTGGGCTGGATGTCGAGCAAGACGGACACGGAAAAAGGGCGAATTGCAAAACAGGAAAAAACGGTTACGGCATTATTGGCTAAAAGCCTAGAACTCCCGAAGGACTCACGCACATATCTACTAGCCGTTGATATGTACGGTCGTCTGCAAAACACAACTAATTCCGCCAAGAATACGGACCTAGAAATGATAGCGCAAAGACTGTTTACCGACAAGGAGGTAGGCAAGCTATGCAGTCTGTACGCCAGGGAAACAGGAATGTCGATAGCTTCGGATGACGATAATGGCGTTATGCTTCCAAGCATTGAAGACGCGCGCCCGAGTACGGCGAAGACCACAGCTACCGCAGAGAAAACCGGCGCAACTTCGCCGAGCCCGCTGCCAAACGTGGACGATGATTTGAACCTTACCGAAGGCGTAAACGAGCAGAGCGGTATCCGCGAAGATGATTCTGCCACGACGCTGCGTTCGGTTGAAGCTGCTAAAGAGCTCAAGGACCTGCCGGTTAAAAACACCTTTACCGAGAACGGCATAACCTATAGCCAGCACGAAAAAGGTTTCAGTAAGCTCTCAAAAAAGAGGAAGGCGTTTATCCGTGTTTTAGAGGTTATGTCAAGGAAATTCGGAACAAAGTATACCCTGCACGACGTGCTCGGCCCCGCGGACGGCTATTACGACCCGAACAGCAATACGGTTCACATCGCGTTAAATACTACGTCGCTCTCCGCGGCGCTCGCGCACGAACTGACGCATCACTTCCAGAACACGTCCCAAAATACCTATGCGGCACTCAGAGACTTCCTTATATCCGAGTGCAATAAAGAGGACGCAGAGGCGTTTAATAAGCTTCTGGACGAAATGAAAGAGAACTATGGGGACGCGCAAGCAGAGGACGAAGCAATAGCGTCTCTTTGTGAGGAGCTCCTTAACAACGAGGAGCTTATTGTGAAAGTATGTCGCCAAAACCGCACCCTAGCTCAGAAAATTGTCGGTTTCTTGATGGACCTGCTTGAAAACATAAAGAAGGCGTTCGCTAATGACGTCAAATCCGAGTACAGCGGCATGGTTTCCGACCTTGAGAAGGCTCTCGGCCTATGGCTCGACTGCCTCGACGAGTCATCTAAAGCCGATAGCTCTGAAACGTCTTCGGGCAAAGACCTGCAGC
This sequence comes from Eubacteriales bacterium, assembly GCA_028694155.1. Classification (GTDB taxonomy): domain Bacteria; phylum Bacillota; class Clostridia; order Christensenellales; family CAG-138; genus JAQUTY01. The sequence goes on along the minus strand of JAQUTY010000003.1, from coordinate 124,674 downwards.
TCATGTTCGGCGGCCCGAAAGCACAGGGCGATACGTCAAAGTATAAGCGCTTTTCTGAGCCGGATAGCCCGAACGGCGCGAAAGACACCTTTTGGTTTACGGATAGAAGCGCCAAGCTCAATCTGACTACGAAGAGAAAAATGAGAACCGGACAAGTTGTTCCTATAACGGACCTACTGGAGCACAAAGCCCTATTTAGCCATTACCCGCATTTGAAAAACTATACGGTGTCAGTTGAAGACCTAGGCAGCCCGGACGGGCGCGCGTTTTGCAACTCAAATACGCAGGAGATAACTTTTAATTACGCGTATCTCGATATCGCGTCAAACGACGAAGTCACGGGTACACTACTTCATGAACTTCAGCACGCAGTCGACGCCTTTGAAGGCCGTGACCACGGGTCGAATCTCGGTATTGCAGCCTTAGAGATATTTATTGACGACCTTGTTGAAAAGGCGGCCTCCCCCGAATTTGCTAACGCCAAAACTACCACAGCTAAGCTCGAAGTCTTAGCGACGGCCGCGCCGGAAGAGGATTTGCAGGAGTACATAGATGCTGAGTGGCAGGAGGTATACACCCGGTACAAGGCGGACTTGGGTGAAACGAAGGCGAGAAGGACAAAGGACAACTACCTTCACGACATTAAAAAGACCAGAAGCCAGCACGACAATAAAACTGAGAGCACTTTTTTACAAAACAACGACTCCATTAGGCTTAGCCGGCAGTACCTGCGGGACTCGACCATGGCAGAACTGCAAACAATATTTGGACAAGTTGTAACGGATATTGATACTTTCATCCAAATATCGTATAATAGTAAAAAACTACGTGCTTTAGGGTACTGGATGTGGGAGGTAAAAAGATATGCTAACTGGGGAATATTTCATGACGTGCAAAGCCAAAGTCAAAATCAAAAAGACGAAAGAGGAGATACTTCGAAAGAGGCGCAAACAGGTGGGCATCTTTCGAGATATTACAATCAATTGGCAATTCAACGAGAACCTTCCCGCGGCGGAGCTACGCAAACTGTGGCGTCAACATTGCAGACTGGGCGGACAGATGCATCGTCGGCATCAACGAATTCCGTCCAAGAAATAGACTATGACAATAAGGAGACCATAAATGGAACAGAAACAAGCGCAGCCCCCAAAGAGGGCTTATCAGTCCTACCTGTCGCAAGAACAGATAGACGAAATAGTGAACAATCCCTACGACCGCCCGACAGTGGACGCGCTGAGAGCTTCGGGATGGTCCGACGGGGAGATAGCGGAAGCAATTATCGAGCACTAGAAATCGCCCGCCGTCGTCGCGCGCTGTCCGCAGCGGGTGTGCCCAATCTGGGTTTAACAAAGACGGCAGATTCGACTAAATATTCAGAAGCATTGGCCTTGATGCGCGCCGAAAATGAAGAGGGCGCCGCCGTCGACCCTAAAACGCCCGAAGAACTAGAGGGTAATACACTGCTGCTGACGGACGACGGAACAGCCGGAGTGGCCATAACAAAAGACGGTTATCTGACTGCGGTATTCAAAAACAAATTTAGAAATAATACCCCTAGGGCAATCCGCGACTTAACATTAAACGCCATTGCGCACGGCGCGACGCACGGCGACTGCTACGGCGCGTTTTTGATGAATGGGTATGCATCAGGTGGTTTTATTCCAGTCGCAAGGGTAGCTTACGCACGCGGGTTCAGCCCTGATATGGACGCGTATATCGACAGCATGAGAGCTAAGGGCAAAAGCGACTTTGCCGCCGACCCTGATATATACTTTTTTGTGCTGCCGAGCGATTATGTATTCGAGACCGCAATAACGGAGCTAGAGCAAGGAAAATTCAAGCAATATACTCAGGCAGAGCTTGACGCTCTGCCGTCAATGGACTACGAACAAGCAGAAGCAGAAATAGAAGGACTGCTGAACGGCGAAAGAACGGGTTCTGGCGTCAATGCAGAAACGCGCCGACCCGTTCTCAATAACGGCCAGCCCCTGCAAAAGCTGCGCTCGGACAACCGAGAATCGACGCGCAAGGACCTAAACGAACTGGCTCAAGCTGCATATGATAAGACCTACAAGTCAGTGTACGATACCGTGATGGCAAGCCTGAACGATACGGAACTTGCAGATAAGCTGGCGAAAGAAGCCGCCGAGAAGGCGCGTTCGGCCAAAGTCAGCTCGATAAACAGCTCGAGAAAACGGGCAGATACTGCAAAAATGGACCCGCTGGACTCCGCACGGCAAGCCCGAAACGAGCAGCGGGCTAAAGGAAAGGCGTCGCAAGAACGCGCGCGATTGCTTGATAAGATTAGGGAGCAGAAGGCCGACCTTGATAGGCTCTTGCTTAAGCCCGAAAAAGATGCGTACGTACCTCGCGAGCTTGTTACGGCGGTTGCGGATATTTGCAGACGTATTACCGATATTACTAATAACTCTAAGTCTCTGGAAAAGGTACTCGACCTTAACAGGTTAAAGCTGCAATATGAAAAACTCAAGGCGGATAAGGACTTTCAATACGATTACGACGAGAACATTGTAACCGCGCTTGCAAGCCTAATAGATGCAGCAGAGTTCAAGGCCCTCAAAGACATGAGCAACGCGGAATTGCGGTACTTACGCACCATAATTCAGGCGGTGTACACAACCGTGCGAAATGCATCTAAACTCGTCAAGTCTCAAATTAGTAAGTCTGCGCGCGAAGCAGGCGAGGCCGTAATCGGCGAGGTTAGAGCGAACAAGAAAGTGGGCGCATTCCCGCTAAACCGATTCAGCAACAGCTATAAGAGTTGGGCACTGCAACCGATTAGATTCTTTAGGTATCTATCTGGCTACAAGCAAGATTCCGTACTTGTACAGCTCGCCGAGGAACTCAACCAAGGAGAGGTAAGGAGTAATACGATTAAAAAGGACGGGCTCGCGTACTTTAGTGACTTGGCAAAGAAGAATACAAAGGCGCTAGCTAGATTCCAGGGTCCGAACGCTGAACTAATTGAGACCGGGTGGAGAGACCGAGAGGGCAAGCCTGTGCGAATTACAAAAGCCATGCGGGTATCGCTATACTTGTCGTCTCTCAATAGTGCGAACAGAACACACATGCTCTACGGGGGGCTGACAATCCCAGACATAAGGCTCTACAAAAAGGGCAAATTCAGAGACGCAATGTCGAATGGCCAGAGAGTCTATCTGACTGAAGACCTACTTGACGGTATATGGGAAACAATGACCCCTCTTGAACAGGAATTTGCTGAACGCGCAAAACAATTCTTTAACGAATATACCCGTGACCTGGTTAATGAAACCTCGTTAAATCTTGTAGGCTACAAAAAGGCCACCGTAGTTAACTATTTCCCAATAAAGTCGGATAGGAACTTCGTCCAAGCTGATTTTGATACGGTCATGCGTAACGGCTCCATACAGGGCCTCGGAATGCTCAAAAACCGTGTCGTGGGCGCAGCTAACCCAATATATCTTGAGGACGTAACGCAGGTCATATTGAGGCAACTGGACGACGTGGCGCTATACGCAGGTCTGGCTATCCCGGTTAGGAACCTAACAAAAATATGGAATACCAACTTTGGTGCATACGACGACAGCGTTCGCTCGGCGGTCACGCAACAATTCGGCCAAGGCGCGGAAGACCGCGTCGAGGACTTACTAGCCGACCTCCAAAGGAAATCAGGTGGTAGCGCGACGGACAAGTTCTTTAGCAAGATAACAAGCAACTTTGCCCAGGCGGTTCTGTCAGCGAACATTTCGGTTGGTATTAAGCAGGCCGCGTCACTTCCGACCGCGGCCGCGGAACTTGGATGGGGTCCGCTGCTCAGGTCTTTGGGCAATATCGGAAAAGTGGACCAAGAGCTAATCTCGAAGTACACCCCGCTCCTTTGGATGAGAACGCAAGGCCTTATCGACCGAGATATCGGAGAAATCGCTAGCAAAAAGGGCTGGGTCAAGAAGCTGCCGCTTATGAACCTTATCCAAAAAATCGATGTGGCTACGGTCAGTAAGCTATGGAAGGCCTCAGAGTATTACGTTCGTTCCAAAACAAGCCTAGAAAGGAAGTCGGACGCGTATTATAAAGAGGTCGCAAAAACATTCAACCGAATGGTGCAGAATACTCAGCCGAACTTCTCGATAATGCAGAGACCCGCGGTATTGAGACAGACCGGCGCGGTCAAAATGTTTACGATGTTCATGACCCAGCGTCTGCAGAACGGTGCGATACTCATTGATGCCGCTTCAGACTTTCAGGCTCAGGCAAAAGCATATTCACTGAACAAGAACGCCCGAACGAGGCTTGCCAAAAAGACGGCCGCCGTACGTCTTACCAATGCCATGACTTCGCAGCTTGCCTCCGCCGTCACAATCTCACTTATGACCGCTCTTGCGCGAGCGTTACTGCATAAGCTAAACCCGTATCGAGATGAGGACGACGGGTCACTCGAGGCGGATGAGAACTTCTTCGGCCAGCTTATAGAAGATGCGGTGTCGTCGCTGGCGGGCTCGTTCCTAGGCGGCTCAGAAGCGTTCGAGCTTATTTACAGCAGTATCATAAAGGGCGAAAGCGTTTGGGACATTGAGACGCCCGTTGCGTCCGTAGCGAATGAACTACGCAATTCTATATCTGGAATTCGAAAAGCTATATCGAGGTACGCCGAGGGTAAAGACTCGAATATGCTGGGCGCGGTTTATGACATGCTAGTCGCGATAACTAAGGTATACCCAGGACTTCCAGTTGAGAATATCTACAATATTCTTCGCGGTGTTTATTTGTCGGGCCTAGACGCGATTAACGGTGAATTTGGAACGTTCAACGCCTCGCATCCGGCACTAAAGAACGAGAAAGTAGCGGCCGCGTATAATGCAGCCCTGGGGACCGGTATGGCAGGAGCGGAATTCTTCCTCCAGCTGAATGAACTGAAGCTCATAGGAACCGCAGAGGAGCGTACCGAGTCCGGCTTACGAGCCGAGTATTTATACGGTCTTGAAATGACTGGCGAGCAAAAGCGAATTCTGGCGGGCTTGGTTTTGTCTGACTCGCAAATTGAAAAGCTCAACGGCGCAATCACAAGCGGTATATCCGTTGATACAATGCTAAAGTATCTGACCGCCGAGGACGCTACAAAAGCCACTGAGGAGCGTGGCAAAAAGGAGCAAGTGCTTGACCTCCTAATCAACGACGACACACTATCCGCTACCGAGAAGGAAACGATTGAGCGTTTATTGTACAGCGAGGATAGACAGCGCGATTACACATCACCTGAGTGGTTTGCGCTTTCATCGGATAAAGACCGATATGAAAAGGCCAAGTGCGCAGTATCTGACGGTATTCCTGTCGAGGCGTACTATAAGTATTACACACTAAAGAGCGACTTGTACAACGAGAAACAAAGCGATGACGGCCCTAGTGATAAAGAGATGTGGCGCAGAGACTTGTTAAAAGATAGGTCGCTTACGGTTAAGCAAAAGCAAGCTCTCGAAGAACATCTTTATTCTAATGGTGGCAAATACGCATGCGCCGATTACACAAGTACCGCCTGGTTCGAGTTATCCGTACTGCCCGGAGGCGCTTACGAGGACGCAGAACAAGCCTTCGGGTCAGTGGGAATTCAAGCAAATACATATTATGAATTTCTGATTAAATACCGCGAGCTAGATGCTAAAAATGACAACGGCGAATCCGTCTCAGGTCTCAAAAAGCAGAGAACTAAGGAGCTGTTAGATTCGCTGAACTTGACAGATGCGCAGTGGAAATACCTCTGGACACAGTGCGGGTACAAGTAAATATGCGTCAGCAGTTGGCTTTTTGAGCCGCTGACACTGCTGACAAGCGTGTCAGCAGTGTCAGCGGCTTGTCAGCGGCTCACCGCTGACGCTTTTGAGCAGACGTGATAAGCCTTTAGACTAGTTGTCAGCAACGTCAGCAGCGTTCTATATGAAGTAGGTACGGTAAAGGGTATTATAGGGTTTTTGTACCCTTAGAAACCCTTTGGGCTATGTATATATTTAGAACTTGCAAAAAACTGCTGACACTGCTGACGACACGCATATATCCTCGCCGCTATTCGCTACTAAAAGTCAATACCTCGCGATACCATATATCGCGTTATACTTAAGATAAGGAGTAAAAAGATGTCCATAAATATACCTTCGCTCACACCGCTAAATAAGCCTAATATCATATCTGCCCTTGCGGACAGGCCTAACCTCTCAGCAGCCGACATGAAAGCAAAGTTTGACGAGGCCGACGGTAAACTGTGGGAAAAGGTTCAAGAGCTTATTACTATACTCAACAACTTAGATTCTTCTGACATAAATGCGCTTTCAGCTAATAACGGAGCCGTGGGACTTGACAACTTGGCACAAGCGGTCAAAAACTATTTCATACCTGCGTCACAAAAAGGAGTTGCCAACGGCGTAGCGACATTAGACGAAAATGCAAAGGTGTCAAGCGTACAGTTGGCTGACGATAAGCTTCCTGCAACGCCCGATGACGGAGAATACGAGGTGGATGTACCTGTTAGCTTTGTTAGCGTGCCCAAATCAGCTCCAGCTCCAACTTCCGATGCACACCTTGTTAATAAGGAATATGCCGACACTAAAGTTGCTAAGGTTCAAGGTAAGGAGTTGTCAACCAATGACTATACCAACTCCGATAAGAATAAACTTGCGAGCATTGAGGAAGGCGCACAGGTCAATGCAGCCGAAACCGACCCCACGGTTCCAGAGTGGGCAAAAGAGACGAATAAGCCAACATATACCCCATCGGAGATTGGTGCAGTTCCTGTTACGCGCAAGATAAATGGTATACCGTTAACCTCGGATGTAAATCTGACAGTGTTCTCCGATGTCATAACTGACGAGGATAATGCATTATATAACACTACTTCACTCGATGACCTCGATGACGGAGCGTATCTTTTTTATGGCGAGAATTATAACGGGTATATCGTCTTCAGCTTTTCGGATGCTAGTGATTCTCCTTCTGATAAGGCGCAGTTTACATTCTGCAAAAAGACTGAAAGCGATTTAGGTTCAATTATGCTACGCGTTAAAAGGACAGGTACTTGGAGTAACTGGACAAGTCTTTTGACGGATTATGCTTCAAAGAGTTACGTTCAGGACCAGATGATTGATGTCAACGACAGAGTCGATGCGCTGGAGCCGAATGCCATGCGCTCCCTGCCTGCAACCAACATAAGGTACGATTCTGACAGCGATAGATTAAACGTAACTTGGTGTCCTCTTGACAGTGCCTTTTCTCAATGGCTAGAAAATAATGTCTGTACGCTGGAATTGCACTTATATAAGCGAGACATTCGCACACGGAAGCGTGGAAGACAGATAGAGTCCGGCGCTCGTCACAATTACAGCTTGTCTCGATGGGTTCATCCAAACAGCGGTGCTCCTGCTTCGACAGCCTCACCAGCAGTAAGGGGTAAACATTGGGGTACTGGAGCCAACACAGACTATTTAGCCGGAGAGTGGGTAATTACCGAGTATTCTGTGAGCGCAACAGCGGGAAGCGCAAATGTTCAAGCATCTGATGTTCGTAAATGCGTGTACTGGCGTGGCACCGCATCACATCGATTTGTGGGCGGTGGAACAGGTGTGCGTTCATCCGGAGCACTCCGTAAGACTAAAAGAAGTCAGCTTATTGACTACCGGCTGGCTATCAAGGACGAAGAAGGCAATATAATTTCCTCGGGATGCTGCAACAGTACAGTTAAGATTCTGCTTGAGGAAACAAAGAACAGCCTGGGCACTAGTTTATTTAGCGAGCCCATTACTGTGAACTAATATGAATTACTTTTCGGCGTCAAAAATGCAGTCGTAGACAGTGTTATGGATAAAGTCGTTGACTTTGTCAAAGATGCCGTATTTTTATAGGAGGGAACATGAGTAAAATATCTGAATTCAAGGCTCTATTGGAAGAGCAAGTAGGCAAGGGAATATACGTCTGGGGCGGCGATGGGGAAATCCTCAGCGCCATGACAGACCCCGTGGCATGGATAAAGAAGCATGAAACCAGTACGCCCAATGCCGCACGGGCGGTTGCCCTCTATAACAAGCGGGTTTCGGGGGGAGTTGAAACGATACGGGCCTTCGATTGCTCAGGATTGATGTATTACTGTCTGAGTAAAATCGGTGTGGTCAAGAGCGATTTGAACAGCAGGGGGCTATATGGCATTTGTACCCCCATCGCCAAACAAGAACTGCGGTGCGGTGACCTGATATTTTGCTGGGATGACAAGGACGGTGATGGCTTTGACGTGAGCGAGATATACCATGTCGGCGCATATGTCGGTGATGGCAAGGTGATAGAGTGCCAAGGGCGGGACGTGGGGGTTGTCGAGAACAAATTGTCCTCACGCTGGAATGCTTTCGGCAGACCAAAGGCATTCAAAGATTTGGTTGCCGAGTCTCCCGCCGACCCCACGACCGAGCCTGACGGGTACTATCGTGAAATATCGGTGCAAAATCCATATATGCGAGGTGCAGACGTCAAGTGGGTACAAACAACGCTTGTCGCTCTTGGGTATAGCGTTGGAAAAAGCGGAATTGATGGAATTTACGGAGAAGATACGGCCTGTGCCGTAGCAAAATTCCAGCGAGACGCACATCTCGTTGAGGATGGGATTGTAGGCCTTCAAACCTGGTCCGCAATCGCAACCGCCATTACCGCCCTTGTTGCCCCCACTGGTGCGCTCATGGGTGATGCGGACGGTGACGGCAAACTGACCGCCGCCGATGCGGCGAAGATACTCCGCTCAATAGTCCACTTGGAAGATGCATTGCCGCTGATAGCCGGTGATGCCAACAATGACGGAGAGATAACCTCCGCCGATGCGGCGTATATCCTACGCTGTGTGGTAGGACTTGACAAGCCTATACCAGCTAAGGAGGGATAGTATGGACGCAAGTATGATTACCGCCATTATAAGCGGGGTAGGCACATTAGCGGGGTCACTCATCGGTATTATCGTGAGCAATCGCTTAACCAACTACCGCATTGAACAGTTGGAAAAGAAGGTCGAAAAACATAACAATTTGGTTGAACGTATGGTTGTGGTGGAACAAAGAAGCAAGTCAAACACACACCGGCTCGATGATATAGAACGTGCATAATAGCACAGAAAGGAGGTAATCATATGTTTAAGAATTGGGTCAAAGCGGCTGGCGTTCGAGCTCTTAAAACCGTTGCGCAGACTGCGATTGCAACCATAGGCACTTGCGCAGTTTTTGCCAATGTGAACTGGGTTGTTGTAGCATCTGCATCAGGATTGGCGGGTGTGTTGTCCCTGCTTACAAGTGTGGCGGGACTCCCCGAACTCAAGAATGACTTGTAAGCATTGATACCCTTGCTGTTCTTAGCAATAACCCGTCACCTACGACATACTAGCCGGGTGAGATAAATTGTGTAGTTTGTGCAGCGTATCTCGATTCCAGGACAGGATACTCCACCAAAGTAGCACGGAGTCGAACTTTCCAGCGTATCGGGAAGTTCGGCTTTTGCTATTTGCTGAATGTATTGACCGAGAGCTGAACTTTTGATAAACTCATAATTGCGAGCAGATTGTCCGTCCCCATTACTATTTGAAAGTTGAGAGCGTAAATGAAAAAGCACAGAAAAAGATCAAACAAAGCAACAGTTTTCAAAGCATCGATTAAAGAACTGAAAGCTAAGAAATTCCTTTTGTTGTTCATAGCAGGCTTTGTCAACGCCTTTGGCGTGACGGTGTTCATCGCACCCGTTATGCTTTACGACAGCGGAATTTCTGGGACGTCAATTCTTTTGTCTCAAATTTCTCCTGACGCCTTGACCCTTTCGTTCTTTCTCCTAGTTCTGAACATTCCTCTATTCCTATTTGGATTAAAGAAGCAAGGTCTGACATTCACCATTTACTGCATCTTTACAGTTATGTGTTATTCATTAGGCTCGTGGCTCATAACGGAAGTACTACCTATTGATGTAACAATGTCATCGCCGCTTGCCGGAACTGACCTGCTGCTCTGTGCGGTGTTTGGAGGTATCATATCAGGAGCAGGCAGCGGACTTGCTATACGCTTTGGCGGTGCCATGGACGGAGTTGAGGTCATGGCGGTGATATTTGCAAAGCGAATTGGTATTACTGTAGGCACGTTCGTCATGGGCTACAATGTGCTGCTTTACACAATAGCCGGAGCAATCAACGGAAGCTGGGTTCTGCCGTTATATTCCATCATCACTTATGGTGCAGGACTGAAAACTGTCGATTTCATTGTAGAAGGCTTTGATAGAGCAAAGGCAGCTATCATAATTACAGACAAAGGCAATGAAGTGTGCAAAGCTCTTTCAGACTTCTTTGAAAATGGAATTACTACCCTAGATGCACATAGCTATTATTCTGACACGGACAGGAAAGCGGTGTACATAGTTGTAAACAGATTCCAGATTGGGCGAATGAAGGAACTTGTGTACAAGCAGGATCCCAAAGCATACATCACAATTTCTGAGGTTGCTGACGTATTCAAAGCAAACAAGTAAATAACAGAATACTACGACTGGGTGTGCCAAGTCGTAGTATTTGGAATTCACATCGTATAATTACTTAGTGCAGCAGTTCATACTGACTGTTGTAAATTTCGGCATAGAAGCCTTTTTTCTTCAACAGTTCCTTGTGCGAACCTTGCTCTACTATGCGCCCCTTATCGACAACAAGTATAATGTCTGCATCGATTATCGTAGAAAGACGATGGGCAATTACAAAACTGGTGCGGTCGCGCATGAGATCATCCATAGTGTTCTGAATCAGTATCTCGGTTCGAGTGTCAACATTTGATGTAGCCTCATCGAGAATCAGAACCTTGCGATTGGAAAGATAAGCACGGGCAATGGTCAACAACTGCTTTTGCCCGCTGCTGATGTTGGTTGATTCCTCATTGATTACGGTATTGTAACCATCAGGCAGCGTATTTATAAAGTAGTCGATGTGCGCTTGCCTTGCAGCTTCCTCGACCTGCTCACGAGTTGCGTTTTCCATTCCGTATGCAATATTGTCATAAATTGTGCCCGAAAATAGCCAAGTGTCCTGCAAGACCATGGAAAAAACTGACCGCAGATCTGCACGGCTCATATCCATAATATCCATACCGTCAACCAAAATTCTACCCGAATCGACATCATAGAAACGCATCAGCAGATTGACAATGGTGGTTTTGCCGCCTCCGGTTGGGCCAACGATAGCTACCTTCTGACCCGACTTGACTTCAATGTTGAGGTCAGTAATCAGCGGTTGCGCTGGATCATATGAGAAGTTGACATGCTCAAACGTGATGTTTCCATCAAGCGAAGAAACGTCCTTATTTGGCACTTCTTTCATCTCCTCCTGATCCAACAGCTCATAAACACGGTTAGCGGAAGCAAAGGTGTTCTGCATCATGGACAAGCCGTTTGCAATACTTTCAAGCGGCCCTGCAAACAGCTTGGCATAGAGAATAAACGCAACAACCTCGCCTACATTTACCCAGCCTTCGATAGCGAACCAACCGCCAATAATGCAGATGGCGATATAGGCGGCGTTGTTGGTCAAAGCCACTATCGGTTGTACTATGCCCGAAAGATAGTATCCACGCTTGAGCTTCTCACTGCTCTTATCAACGAGCGCACCATATTCACGCTGCTGACGTTCTTCAAGGTTGAAAGCCTTGATAGTGTCAAAGCCTGTAAAATCTTCCTCAGCAAGTGCATAAATCTTTCCGTTGACCTCGCGTGCGCCCATGAAATGCTTCATACTCTTTTGCGAGATTTTCGCCGAGAGGACGAGGGAGAGCGGTACAAATATGATGACGGCAGCAGCCATAATCGGCTGCATATAGAAGATAATGATGGAAATGCCCACCAGCTTGACAAACCCTTGAATAACAATATCCAAGAAGTTATGGACGGTGTTGCCCATTACCGAAACGTCATCGGTCATGCGTGAGATAATCTCCCCATTTGGAGTTTTGTCAACGTACTTAATGGGGATTCTGCGAATTTTGTCGCTGATGCGTATGCGCAGAGTGCAGGTAAAGTGACGTGATACAACATTGTTCATCATCAGCATGGTACCCAGACTGCACAGTGCGGACGCACCGTAGACGGCCACAAGAACTAAGCAGCTCTGAACAATAGAAGCCATGTCGAGCGGAACATTTTGGGCACGAAATACGAATATTTCATTAGATACTTGTCCAACAATCTCAGGTGCGATGAGTGCAAGACAGACCGATACAAGCGAGATGAATGCGCTGATAATCAGCCAACCCATTATTGGCTTAGTGTCGCCGAGTATTCTTTTTAGTGCATGGCGATTGCTCATTTTGTTTTCTGTTTTAGGCATCTAAATCACCTCCCAACTGGGAATCAAAAATTTCTTTGTAGATTGGGCAGTTTTCAAGCAACTCATCGTGCGTTCCGCAGCCCACGATTCTACCCCTATCCATCACGAATACCTTGTCACACCGCATGGCGGTTGCCGCACGCTGAGTAATGATTATCTGCGTCTTGCCTTGAAGGTGCTTGTTGAGCTCCTTGCGCAGCTTGCTTTCTGTCAAATAGTCCAAAGCAGAGAAGCTGTCGTCAAAAACGTAGATTGATGCAGGCTTGATGATGGTTCTTGCTATATTAAAACGCTGTTTCTGTCCGCCCGAAATGTTTGAACCCGACTGAGCAAGACGATACTCATAGCCTTGGTCATGCGACCCGATATAATCGTCTATCTGTGCTATGCGAGTTACCGTATCAAGCTCATCACCGGTTGCGTCTTTCTTACCCATCTTGATGTTCTCTTCAATACTGCCTTCAAAAATCATGCTCTTTTGCAGGGCAATGGCAATATTGTCTCGCACAGTCTCACGGGTGAGCGTGGAATAGTCCTTGCCCCCAAGCGTGATGCTGCCTTCTGTTGGCGCATAGAAGTCCATCAGCAGCTTCATTACAGTTGTTTTTCCGCTGCCTGTACCGCCGATGATTGAGACTACCTCACCATTTTTGACATCAATATTTATGTTTGAAAGAACAGGCTCCTCGGCATCGCCGTAGGTAAAGCCTACATTTTTGAAGCACACGTCACCGCTGAGCACCTCGCCGCTTGAATGGGTGGATTCAAGTCCTTTCATGCTTAGAACTTCACAAACACGCCGCACGCATACTTTGAGATGGGGCAACCAAGCAAAAGTCCACGACAGAACCAGTAAGCCATTCATTATCAATGCAACATATTGAATTGTTGCAATGATGTCACCTGCCTGCAAGAGTGTGTCACTCTGAATGCGCAGAGAACCTATATATAGCATGGCAACTGTAGAAATATTCAGCAGGAATATTGACAGAGGGTTGATAACTCCTGAAAGGACGTTAGCCTTGATGATGTTCTTTGCCATCTGTTTTGTTGCGTAGTCTATGCGCTCGTGCTCATGAAGCTCTTTATCAAACGCACGGATAACCCTCAACCCTGACAGACGCTCACGAACGACCTTATTCTGCATATCTATATATTTATCAGAATTTTCCCAAAGCGCACCCATCTTGCGAGTCACAAGCCATACAATAAACAGAACCAATGGTGCCATAATTACAAGGATTAGTGCCAACAGCCAGTCGCTGGTAAAAGCAAGTATTGAACCGCCGATGAACATGATGGGTACGGTTACAATAGCGTACACAAACATGTTGGACGCATCCTCCAAGTTATGAATGTCATGAGTTGCACGGGTTAACAGGCTCGAAGTGCCTACCGAGGAATACTCCTCAAAGGTCAGGGAGTTGATCTTTCCAAACACGGCTTTTTTTAGCCCGTTTGAAAAGCCTGTGGACACGCCGGCGTTAATTTTGACGGTCAATACCCCACAACCCAAAGCGATAAGTGACATTAAAAGCATAACACCACCCATGATAAAGATATACTGCAGATTATTGCCTTGTATACCATCATCAATTATGCTGCTCATAATGTAGGGCATCAGCAGACTGCACATTGTCGATACTACATACAGTAGCCCAATCAATATCAGTTTGCTTCTAAATGGTTTAATGTATTTCAAGATGTTTTTCATAAATACCTACTATAATAAAAAAGTTGTGACCGCAGCATCACAACCAAATAATTAAACCCATATGTAGTGGATGGAATTACTTTGATGGAATGCTGTTCGAGCAAGGATAGTGTAGCAAATAAAACACGGTTGAGCCATCAACCGTCAGTTGAATTTCTAAGAAAAAAATCAACCGTTAGGAAAATAATAGTTTTCCGTTCGTTCTATTAGCTAAATAACCTCACACGCATTAGAAATACATTCCTTCCACAGAATGGCAGAAGTATATCAAAAGAATGTTGATAAGTCAAGAAAAAAGTAAACTAAATATCACTATTCTAGATTGTGCAAATCATCTGCATATTCGTTGACAAGATGGGAGGAAGGTTGTATACTCTCGATAAATGTATTATTTTATATAATGCAGGAAAATACATGGAGGAAATGATAATGAGGAAAGCAAGGTTTGTACTTGCGATAATCATGGTAGTTGCAATGCTGTTTACGACATTGGCACCTGCGGTTGCAATCACCACTGATAATCGCGCAAAGCGCACATCTGCGTCTGCAAATCTCAATAAGAGAGAAGAAGCGCAGAGCGAAAGTGAAAAGAAGCTCGAAGGGCTGTCAAAGGTGCCGCAGGACGGCTCACGCTTTGATCGGTTCAATGTCGATGACGATGCACTGGTGACGGTAATAATCACCTTTGACGGTGTAGCCGCTGTTAAGACAACGGACGACATAAACAGCAAGGCAGCGCAGGCAACACGAGCAGCATTGAAGAACAAGCAAGACGCTTTCTTCAACAGTCTGGACTTTGACGCTGAGTTGAAATACAACTATACGGTTCTTATGAATGGCATAGCAATCACCACCGCCTATAAGAACGTTGCGGCCTTAGAAAACATTAAAGGCGTGTCGGGTGTCTACATTGCAAACAGCTATGACGCACCTCAAGAGATGCCCCAAATGAGCTATGCAAATGACATAACCGGCGCATCTGAATTACATCAGGCAGGCTTTACGGGTGATGGCATTGTTGTTGCCGTCTTGGACACAGGACTTGCCGTAGAACACGAAGCCTTTAAGGATTACGGAATTATCGGTGCGCCTGCCTTAACAGAAGAAATGGTTGCGGCAACCGACACAGTTATGGACGGTCAATACCTGTCCTGCAAGGTGCCTTATGCATATGACTACTATGATATGGACGCAGATGTATCCGACAGTAATGGTCATGGCACTCATGTATCCGGCACAGCAGTGGGCTATGTAGAAGCAGAAGATGGTGCAGTGACGTTTAGCGGTGCAGCTCCTGCCTCACAGTTGCTGTCTATGAAAGTATTTTCCAGCGATCCCGAACAGGGCGGAACCAACTCCAGCATCTATTTTGCGGCTCTTGAAGACGCTTACCTGCTGGGTGCGGACGTTATCAACATGTCCTTGGGCGCAGCAAACGGCTTTACCTACGATGCAGAGCTTGAGGATGAGGTCTATGGCAATATTTATCAGACATTAGAAGATGCTGGCGTCATCATGTGCGTATCGGCAGGCAATGAATATAGCATGGGCTACTCCGCGTTGAATTACGCATCGCTATACTATGGGCAGGAGTGGGTATTGGCAGATTATGCTGATTACGGCACAGTTGGCAGTCCTTCAACCTATGAAGGCAACCTGTCCATTGCAAGCTCAGAGAACACAGCATATCCGACATATTGCATAAATGTCGGCGAGAACTATTACTCTTTGATAGATTCTTGCGAAGATGAAGCCCTAAAATTTATGAAGAACTTTGGCGGTCAAGAGCTTGATTATGTCATCGTCCCGAACTTTGGCAGCACTGAGGATTATGCGCAAATAGATGTAACGGGCAAGATCGCTGTCATTTCTCGTGGCGACATTACCTTTGAAGAGAAGGTTGAGAATGCAGCAAACGCAGGTGCTATTGGCGCAGTCGTCTACAATAATGCAGACGGTACAATCAGCATGTCAATCGAAACATTTGAGATACCGGCAGTATCCGTTCAACAGGATGCAGGTGCGGCACTCATTGCGGCGGCCTCCAATGGTGTTGGTTTTTTTGAGCTGCCTGAGGAAATGATTGATGTTGCCAATGAGAACGCTGGTTTATTGAGCGACTTTTCATCCTGGGGCGTTACTTCCGATTTGAGACTCAAGCCGCAGCTTACCGCACCCGGCGGAATGATTTATTCATCTGTAAACGGCGCAACCGCGGGCGAGAGCTATATGCTGGGCGATGCCAACCTCTCCGGAGAAATTGAAGCAGCAGATGCCGCAGCCATTCTTCGCTACGTTGTACATCTTCAGACCCTGACAGATGAGCAGCTATTCAAAGGCGATATTACACAGAACGGCAGCACTGATGCGGCAGATGCAGCAGGCATACTTCGCTACATAGTTCACCTTCAAAATCTGCCTTATTACACAGTAGAAGGCAATTCCGCCTATGATGTGTACAGCGGCACTTCAATGGCAGCACCAAATGCAACGGGCAACTTTGCAACGTTGCTTGAGTCAGTCAAGCATTATTTCCCTGAAATGACCAAACAGGAAAGAGCTGCATTTGCTGAGAGCTTAGTGTTGAGCACCGCCGATATTCTCCTTGATGCTGAAGAATATGAGTATTCACCCAGAAAGCAAGGCGCAGGTGAACTCAATGCGGCCAACGCAATCAGCTCTGGCGCATATATACTCGATCCTATTGTGGAATTAGGGGATGATTCCAGCAGAGACGGTGTTTACACAGTCAGCTTCGAGGTAAAAAATATATGTGATATCTCGCTGTACTATGGTATCAACACAACGACCTTGATGGACTACATATATAGTCTGGACGGGACGAATTACAACACCCTAACCAGCGACCATGCTGATGTTACCGTGACAACTAATTGGGTAAACGACATCGTCATAGTACCTGCGGGCGAGACGGTCACAGTTGAGGTAACGATCACCCTTTCTCAAGAACAGAAGGACACCTTCGATGCAGTCTTTGCAAACGGAGCGTTTGTTGAAGGCTATGTCGTTTTGAACGCTGAATTCGGTGCTGATTTACATGCAACATTCCTTGCGTTCTATGGAGATTGGAGGAACGGCAATATTCTTGAAAGCTATGACTTTACTGATGTAATCGATGCAGAGGAGTTCCTCAACAACAACATTGACACAAGCGATACAGAAGGCTTAACATATGCGCAAAACGGTTACACCTATGCCGATCTGTTTGAAATGAACGTTGGCTTCAATGAGGCGTATGCTTGGGGTCTCTATAATGGAGAAGGACAGGTTGGCTATTTAGGCGATAACATCTTTGATTATTTCCCTTCAAATAGCAGTCACAACGCCATTTCCAACGAGTTGAGCGAAGTTACATACTTATCAGATGGAATGGTTTCGTTCCCCACACAGATAAGGAATGCAAGACATTTGATTATGGTAGTATCCGATTCTCAAACCGGCGAAATCTACTATGTGGACGATACTCCATATCTCGGCAAGGCATACTATGAAGCTGATTATGACATGTATCTGCAGCAGGGCACATTTGTATGGGACGGCACAGATATGTCGGGCGATTATGTTCCCACCGGTACTACTGCTATGGTCAACTATTATGCATGGCTCGACTATGACGATGAAGCAGAAGCAAGTTATCAGGCGATAAATGGCGACTACTCGCTGCTGAATGAAGATTACATCGTTTGGAATTATCCTGTTACAGTAGATATCGTTGCTCCGACACTTGCCCTTGTGAGCTGGGATGCAACAACAAAGATGCTTACTGTTAATGCGTCCGACGACCAGTATCTCCAGCTTGTCGCCTTGTATAACTCCGATTGGGAGTTTTACGATGGTGTAGCGTTCTCGGATGATGAAACCGCACAATCGCATCTGGTGCAGTTTGATCTGTCTGCTTATAGCGGAGATATTGCATACATTAGCCCGATGGATTATGCTACAAACTGGCCCGATTGGACTTTCGACCTTACTACGGGCGAACTGACAGAGGGCGCAAGCGGTGCAACAGGAGACTACTCCCTTATCAACGATATTTGCGATGATATCTATAATGGTGCAACAGAAGAAAGCTACACAACGTGTGGCATCGTAACATTCGTAGATGGAAGAAACGTATATATTGAGGCACTTGGCACCGATGTAACTGAAAATGATTACAATTACGGAATCTGCCTCTACTGTGCGGAAGCTCCGACAAACATCGGAATAGGCGATGTTATCATGGCTTCGGGCGAACCTGCAACGTATCATGGATTGTACGAATTGAGCAATGCGACTATTGACGATACTCTCTATGTTGAAGAGGGAGAATGGGAATACTACTGGTGCTGGAGCTACAACGCTATTGCCGATGTATCAGAGTACATTGATGCTTTTGCCTGCACACCGATTGCTTATGGCATGGATGATGAAGGCAATGTCTCAATAGACAATGGTCTTACAATCGTGTCCGTGCAAGAAAGCAGCACAGCAGGTTACTATAATATTGTCGTCACCGATGGTACGACGGAGATGTCAATATACAAGTGCCCTACGCCTGAAAATGGTATTGACGAGTTTAGAACAGGTGCAATTATAGGCGGATACTTAGTTGCAAGCACTTATGATGGTGCACAGTTTAGAGCCGCGCTGCCCGAGGATATTTGGGTGTTGCAGGCATCGACTGAACCTATAGCAACAGCAACGCCAACGCCCTCGGCTGACCCGTCGGGATTGCCATATTTTGTCAACACGCTTACTTCAAATGGAGTCGAGCTGGAAGTTGGACAAACCTCAATGACAATTGTTACCTCTACGGGAGCTGATAATCCGGCAACAGCGACCGCCAATACCGACAAAATATCCATCACTCCGTGGCATGGCATCAACAACTTTAATATTGATACAGGCTACACATATATCTTCTTTACTGCTGATTTGACGGGCAAGAGCGATTTGACGCTTGCAGGCGTGTTCAATGGCAATGGTCGTGTCCCCACCGAATTTAAGGCTCAGTATAAGATTGGTGATGGCGGATACTCGGACTTGGGTGTCATTGCCGTTGCGCATAACGCCGGTGTCGTACCGGCAGCCGCAGTAAACTGGAGCTTTGAAGTCCCCGCAGCTTGCGAGGGTCAATCCTCAGTTACATTCCGAGTCAGACAGACTGTATCGGCTACAAATAATTCCGATGGCACTTCAACCTCCGATGCTGGTGCGTTGTATATGACTGGCTTTGGGCTTACGAGCGGATCGCCCGTTGTTGAACCAACACCGACCGCATCTACGCCAACGCCCGGGACAGGCTCAGGCTTGGCGGCAGGCACCTACAAAATATCTGCCACTGTTGGCGGTGTGACTTATTACATGACCAATACCGTTAATCTAAATAAGTTCACAAGCACAACCGATGCCTCAGCCGCGACCGTGTGGACGCTGGAGGCAAGTGGTACTGGTTGGCTCATTAAGGACCCAACGGGCTCTTACGTCATGTATTCAGGCACTGCTGATTCCAACAAGACCAATTTTGCCCTTGGCACAACAGGCGAATTGTTTACCTATGATGAACTAACAGGATATCTAAACTCAAGCACAATCGCCGGTCGTGCGCTTGCATGTAATGGTGGGAACAACAGTGTTTTCGGTAATTATGCACTTCAAAACACTACAAACGAATCCTACCAATTTGTACTAACCTTCACAGCGGCATAAGACATACATAAAAGAATAAGGCTCTTCGGTATTTCCGAAGAGCCTTTATAGTAGAGAAAATTATTTGGCAATAATCTTTTTGAGCTTTGCAAATCTTGGAACGCCGCCTTCATAAGCCATCTTTGGACTTCCCTGAATGAGTGGAAGAACGTAGTCAAGATAGGCTTGGTTCATGCCGTTTCCTTTGTCGTTGATCCATTCGCGCGGCACTTTCTTCTCAGCGTTTGCAACTGCCGACAGATCCATCAGTTTAATATTGCAAATGTAGTTACTATTATTGTCGTAGCTGCGCTCAAAGCCGACCATTTTGTCCGTAATTCCGCTTGTAGCAAGCTCCACGGCGGTTTTCCCTGCAAGGAAGGATTCCTGCACATCAGTCTCCGAGGCAAAATGTGCGGCACAGCGTTGCAGCAAGGACAGCTCGATTCCGCGAATTTTTATACTGCCCATGCGGTCTTTAATCATGTTTACAAGTGTTGCTGCAAGTCCGCCAAGCTGCTTGTGACCAAAGGAATCAACGGGGGCATTCTCTGCACCATACTCGGCAATTAACTTGCCGTTCTCATCATGAATACCTTCGGATACTGCAACGATGACCTTGCCTGTATCGTGGTAGATGCGCTCTACATCGTTCAAAAACTCCGGAATGTTGAATGCAACCTCAGGCAGATATACTAAGTCGGGACCCTGTCCAAAATGCGTCGCTATTGAGGCGGAAGCAGCAAGCCAGCCGGCATGTCTGCCCATAATTTCAACCACGCAAACCATGGGACTGTCGTAAACTCGTGCATCGTGATACAATTCCATGATGCTTGTGGATACATACTTTGCTGCCGAAGCAAATCCGGGGCAATGGTCTGTACCCCATAAATCGTTGTCTACCGTCTTTGGCACACCCATAATGCGGCACTCATATCCAACTGATTGCATATATTTCGAAATTTTGTTGCAGGTGTCCATTGAATCATTGCCGCCGTTATAGAAGAAATATCGGACGTCATATTTCTTGAATATCTCTAATATGCGCTTGTAATCCGTGTCATCCTGTTCACTATCGGCAAGCTTATAACGACAGGAGCCAAGGGCGGAGGAGGGGGTGTGCATCAATAGGGCAAGCTCAGAGTCGTCCTCTTTGCTCATGTCATATAGCTCATCGTTCAAAACGCCCTTGATGCCGTGTGCTGCTCCATATACATTGGTGATGTATTCGCTATCCAATGCGGTGCGAATAACGCCGTATGCGCTTGCGTTGATCACCGAGGTAGGACCTCCCGACTGCCCGATGATACATGCGCCGATTAATGTACTCATAATTAGTGTCTTCCTTTCAAAATCACATCAGAAAATAAAATCAACAAATTATATCATAATTTTCTGATAAGTCAAGCTAGAGTATTAGGGTTATAGCGTCCGACTGCATATCAATGCTAATATTTTGGCAGCCCTCATACTTTTCACCGTCCAAGCTCCAATCAAAGTCGCCATTTGTCACAACAGAGACATTTGAAGCAGACATAAATTCCAAGTAGGGCGAGATATACTTCTTCTTTTGCAGACAAGATAAAACTTTTGCAAGCTGTCCTGCATTCTTTGGCGAGGGAACAAGCATAATTTCCATCAAGCCATCGTTCATATCGACCAACTTAGGATCGAGCTTCAATATACCGCCCATAGAGGTTGAGTTAGAAAAGGCAGCAAAGATGTAATCCCCCTCAAACACCTTGTCTCCAACAGAAACGCACATATGTATAGGCTTGATTGATGGAATATCCTTGATTCCCTCCAGCAAGTAAGCCAAATGTCCTAGAGCGTTTTTAAGTTTCTGTGGTGTAGAATATGATGTTTTGGTAAATGCTCCGCATGAGGCAACATATGAAAAATATCGTTCATTAAACTTGCATACATCGAGCCTTCTGGGCGTGCCCATCACAATAGCTTTGGCAGCCTTTTTCCAACTTTTGGGTATTTTCAAGCTTGATGCGAAATCATTAGTGCTGCCCATTGGAATATATCCAATGGGTGTGGTTACCGCACCTAGCATTATGCCATCTACCACCTCATTGAACGTTCCGTCACCTCCAACGCACACAATCAAATCTGCTTGTTGACCCCAAAGACGTACAAATTCCGTAGCATCTCCGGACTTGGTTGTAGTATGAAGACTAATCGTATAGTCTGCTTCGTAAAAAATCTCGCAAATATCGGTTAGATGTTTTAATCCCTTCATTTTGCCTGAACACGGATTAAGTATTAACAATAAATTCTTGCTCACTTTATTCTCCCTCCAGTAATGTGTCTACCGTAGAAAAATATTTCATATCTCCGATTAAGAAGTTGGTGCAATGCTCGCCCTCGCTTAGCAGAAGCAATCGCTTTTTGAGCGATCCACAGGCAGCATAATTCAGCTCTGTCATGTGGCTCAATATCGTTATGTCTTTTTGACCATGCACAAATAGGATGGGGATATTTGTATTTTTTAGAGCTGTCTGGGTGGATATTCTAAGATCATATCCACAAATAAGTCTGATAAGAAGCCACACAAAATACATCAGCGGATATGGCGAAATCTTCGTTTTGCGTTTCCAAGACCGTATTAGTATATCCCATGGTCTAGTAAATCCACAATCTGCGATAACTCCGCTTACACTATTGGGCAAATCCTTGCCACATGCAAACATCACAGTCGCAGCTCCCATTGAAGTACCATACAAATATAAAAGCTTGTCACCGAAACGCTCCGCCATAAGCTTCGCCCAAAGAACACAATCATCACTCTCGTAAACACCATAGGTCATGTAATTACCCTCACTTTTGCCGTGAGCACGCATATCGCAGAGCAAAAGGCTGTAACCCTTGCCAAAAAGATATGGAATCATGATATTCAGGTCACGTTCAGGTGAGGATCTGAACCCGTGAAACAGTAGAACACAGCCCTTTGCATTATCGTGCTCAATTAGTCTGGCGTAGAGTTTAAGCCCATCTTTACTCATTATTTGCAGCGGTATACAGCTCATATTAGCAACCCATTGGTAGCTTTGAGCAATCTCATTTTGATATTTAAGGCGCGGAGAAGGGCCGAGCATGTTGACCCCCACATACTTTTTTGCGTCCTTGCGCTTGCAGGCAAGAGAAACAAAGCAGTATGCAGCAATGAACATAGCCACGATGAATATAAATATGGGTGCAATAACATACACAGCTAACATGAATTACCTCACAGAAACTTATTTTATCATATAATTCCTAATATTACTATTGCTCTTTCAAAAAAAAGGATGTATCATTAAGTGAATTTAGATAAGGTTGGAGAAAATGAACAATTTATATCGAAAAATAGCACTAGTGTTAGCATTAGTCTTTGCGTTCTGCGCATTGATGATTACCCCGCAATTAACAGAGGTAGAGGCCGCCGGCACCTACAACTCAGGGACACGCCATGTTGCAGCAACTTCGCTTTCTTCCCAAGCTGCAGCATATTACAAGGGCGACTATACCTTTAGTTCTCTTTCAGGTCAGACGCCTGATACAATTAAGAGCAAGCTGTATACGCTTATGAGCACCACCATGACCGATTCTGTTTCGTATACCAGTCTTACTAGCTATTGGCCCTACACCGATGCATCAGGCGGTAAAACCGGTACGATATTGTTTTATAGTGATACCGTTAGTAGCAGCTTCAACCGAGAGCATGTCTGGCCCAAAAGCCGTGCAGGGTTTTATCAAAAAAACGGCGGCAGCGATCTGCATCATCTAAGACCAACAAATACCGCTGTAAATTCTACTCGTGGAAATATGACCATGGGCAATGTCCGAGGTGTGCTGTCAAGCTATTCCACATATAGCTATGGCGGAAATACCGTGCTTTATTATAACAGCGCAGCAGACCTTGTCGAAGTCAACGACAACGTAAAAGGCGATGTTGCACGCATATTGCTGTATGTTTACGTTCGCTGGCAGCAGCCAAATTTATATCAAAATGTTGCAAGCGCAGATCTGCCACCAATGGATTCAGATGATGACGCTAACAACGGATACAAGGTTATTGAGAGCTTAGATACTCTTCTTGAATGGGTCGAGCTTGATCCTGTTGACACATGGGAGATGTCTCGCAACGATTTAATTGAGGGTATTCAAGGAAACAGAAATGTGTTCATTGATTATCCTGAATACGCATGGCTTATCTTTGGACTGGACGTTCCGGATGATTATCAAACGCCCAGCGGTAACGGAGGAACAGTTGGCAACAGCCCCACTCCCACGCCCGAAGGTTACACTCCCACGCCTACACCTCTGATTACCGCCACACCAACAGCAACGCCGACATCTACTCCAATAGTGGCTCAACAGGGCGATTATGTACTTGTTACCGACATCAACCAAATTACCGAGGGTGACTACATTATCTATGGAGTAAACGGCAATTATGATGGCGCAATGAACAACATTTGCACCTCATCACGAATGGGCGCAGAGGACGTAACGATAACTAATAACACCATCAAGAATCCATCGTCGTCAATCGTTTGGCATTTTTCATCGGTTCAGGATTTGGGCGGTTCCAAAGGGTTTAGTATTTACAATGCGGAAGCTGAAAAATATTTGACCATATATCGAGCCGATAGCAGCGGATATTTGCTGTCAGATACTGCAGATACCTTTACGGCAACTGAGGACAGCAGATATACCAATGGAATTTTGATGGAATCTGGCACGACTTTGGGAAGATATATAAGCATCTATCAAGAGGATTTTCGTTCTTACGGAACAAGCAACTACAAGCAGTCTTATTTGTACAAGCGTGTCGATGAAGTCACTCCAACGGCAACGCCTACCGCAACTCCAACAGCAACACCTACTGCTAGTCCAACTGGCGAGATATTTTATGGCGATGCAAACTGTGACAATGCGATTGACGCATCAGATGCAACTGCGATACTCAGACACGTCGTCCATCTGACCACATTGAACGCGCAACAGCTAATAAATTCCGATGTTGATCTCAATGGTGAAGTTACCGCAGCCGATGCGTCCTGCATTCTCCGCTACATCGTTCACCTGCTTCCAACATTAGGAAAATAAAGTATATTTTATTAAGCCCTTCCAATTCCTATAATTCATGGTAAAATGTAACCGTGAATATTTGGATTTGGGAGGGCATTATGCATATTAAACAAATCGGAATTGCTGGCACGATGGAATCAAGCGACATAATGATTCGCATCGAACCAAAGGAGACAAAGGGAATTGATCTGCATTTGAGCAGCAGCGTTATGCAGCAGTTCGGCAAGCAAATCGAGCACATCATTCAGAGCACCTTAGAGGAGCTCGATGTCGATGCTGCGTGTGTTACTGCGACAGACAAAGGCGCATTGGACTGTACCGTTCGCGCCAGAGTAGAAACGGCGGCACATCGAGCAGCCGGCAGTGACCAATATGTTTGGAGGACTAAGCAATGAGGCAGCTGAGAAGAAGTATGCTCTTTGTCCCGGGAAATAATCCGGGAATGATTCGTGATGCTCATATATATGGTTCAGACAGCATTATGTTTGACCTTGAGGATTCGGTTGCTGTTACTGAAAAAGATGCGGCAAGAGCTCTTGTGTATCAGGCGTTAATGTCATTAAGATACGGCAAAAAGGAACTAGTGGTAAGGATTAACGACCTGTCAAGCGGACTGGGCATCGAAGACCTTGAAGCGATAGTAAGAGCAAAGCCAAACGTAATTCGACTGCCCAAAACAGAGACGGCGCAGGATATAATCGACTGCGAAAGAGAGATAGCTCGAATTGAAGCAGATGCAGGTATAGAGGTTGGCTCTACGGGCATGATGGCCGCCATTGAAAGTGCAAAAGGCGTTCTGAATGCGTATCAGATTGCATGTTCGAGCAAGCGTTTGATCGGAATTGCTCTTGGCGCAGAGGACTATGTTACTGATCTAAAAACCACCAGAAGCGATGGCACTGAATTGTTTTTCGCCAGAAATGTGATTCTAAATGCAGCAAGAGCCGCAGGCATTGATGCGATCGACACCGTATATTCTGATGTAAACAACGAAGAAGGATTTCTAAGAGAAGTTGAGCTTATCAAAAAATTAGGGTTCGATGGTAAGAGCGTGATAAATCCTCGTCAGATTGCTCCGCTGCACAAGGCATTTATGCCTAGCGAGAAAGATCTTACCAAGGCACGGGCAATCATGCAAGCGATTGCCGAAGCAAACAAACGTGGCAGTGGCGTAGCAAGTCTCAACGGCAAGATGATTGACAAACCCGTTGTTATTCGTGCCGAGAGGTTGCTTGAACTTTATGATGCAGCAAACATCATTCCAATCGAGGAGGTCTAACATAATGGATAAGAGCATAATCGATTCAATTCCCCATATATCCGAGATAAATGCACAGCATGGTGCATTCAACGGTGTACTTCCGCAACAAACGCAAACTTTTCAGGACAGAATGCTCACTAAGAACAAGATTCTGCCCTCAATTCGTGAAGCGATAATTAGAACGGGGCTAAAGGACGGAATGACAATTTCATTCCATCATCACTTCAGAAACGGAGACTATATTATCAACCTGGTCATGGACGAGATTGCAAAGATGGGAATTAAGGGATTAACCATTGCTGCGAGCTCCCTCAATGAAGTTCATGCTCCGTTGATTAAACACATTCAAAATGGTGTGGTTAAGCATATTGAGACTAGTGGTATGCGCGGCGAGCTTGCAGAGCAAATATCGCGCGGTCTGATGGAATTTCCAGTAGTATTCCGTTCACATGGAGGGCGTGCCGCCGCAATAGAAAGCGGAGAGGTGAAGAT
This sequence comes from Eubacteriales bacterium, assembly GCA_028694155.1. Classification (GTDB taxonomy): domain Bacteria; phylum Bacillota; class Clostridia; order Christensenellales; family CAG-138; genus JAQUTY01. The sequence continues at coordinate 98,073 of JAQUTY010000003.1, read as the reverse complement.
AGATGTGGCATTTTTGGGCGCACCCTCATGCGATCCATATGGCAACGCTAACGGATACAGCCGTGAGCAGGACAATGCTACCAGTTGCGGCAGTTTAGGATATGCTAAACTCGATGCACTATACGCTCGTCAAACGGTCATTTTGACGGATCATATTGTGAGATTCCCAAACGCACCGTTTGCAATCTCTGAAGCAAACGTAAACTATGTAGTAAGGGTCGATGCAATAGGCGATGCACAAGGCATCATGAGTGGTTCAACTCGTTTTACGAAGAATCCCAAGGAGCTATTGATAGCAAAGACCGCAGCCGATGTGATAGAGGCATCGGGGTACTTCTATGATGGCTTTTCCATGCAGATGGGAAGCGGCGGTGCATCACTAGCAACCGCACGCTTTTTACGCGAAAAGATGGAACGTGACAACATACGTTGTCGCTTTGCTCTGGGTGGAATTACAGGGCAAATTGTTGAGATGCACGAAGAAGGGCTAATTGATAGAATCTTGGACGTGCAATCCTTTGACCTAATAGCGGCAGAATCACTTAAAAACAACCGTTTTCATCAGCAGATTGATGCTTCTTACTATGCAAGCATAATAAACGGAGGAGCTGCGGTCAATCAGTTGGACTTTGTTGTACTTTCCGCATTGGAGATAGACGTCAACTTCAACATAAATGTTCTGACAGGTTCTGATGGAGTTATTCGTGGAGCGATTGGAGGACATCCCGACACTGCGGATGGTGCAAGCATCTCCATTATCGTTGCACCTCTGACACGAGGAAGAATACCAACCATCGTCAAAAAGGTCAACACCATTGTAACTCCGGGCGCAATCGTAGACGTAGTCGTTACCGATCAAGGCATAGCGGTTAATCCTCTGCGCCCAGAAATAAAGGACCGCTTATTGAGTGCGGGTCTGCCCGTATTTGATATTGAGACGCTGCAAAGGCGAGCAGAACGTATCGTAGGCGTTCCTGAGGACATTTGCTACACAGATAAGATTGTGGGCGTTGTGATGTATAGAGATAACACGGTCATAGATGTTATCCGACAAGTTGAGGAGTAATGTTTTTTCAAATTGAAGCAGCCGCCTTGGTACCTCCATCGCGGCTGCAACAATATAATAGTTTGTTATCCGTTTGCGGTCTTAAAAATGAAAATGACGCAGACTATACCGCCCTGTTGTTTGACGGTGATAAACTCGTTGCCTGCGGCTCACTCAAAGGCAACATCTTGAAGCAGATTGCCGTTGACAAAGAGGCGGAGGGGAGTGGAGCTTGCGCTTCCATCGTGTCTACTCTTATTACCGAAGCATATGCTCGTGGCTTTTCCCATCTATTCTTGTTCACAAAGCCAGAGCATGAAAGATTGTTTACATCCCTAGGTTTCTTTTCCGTATGTAAGACGGATAAGGCGTTAATGATGGAGAACAACAGAAATGGCGTCAATTCGTTTATAAACGGCATACCTAAATATAGCGGCAACAACGGTTGCGTTATATGCAACTGCGACCCTATGACAAGAGGACACCTGCATCTAATTAAATATGCAGCTTCGCATTGTGACCATCTCTACGTCTTTGTAGTCAGCGAAAATGGCTCGATGTTTCCGCCGCATGTCAGATACACTTTTGTTAAAAATGCCGTGGCTTCGCTAGAAAATGTATCGGTACATCAAAGCGGAGCATACATCATTTCAAAGGCGACCTTTCCTACATACTTTATAAGAAGTGATTCCGCAGCCGAGGATGCTTGGATGGATATAGATATCACCATTTTCGCACAAAGTATCGCACCTGCACTGGGGATAAATAAACGCTTTGTGGGAGAGGAGCCTTTCTCTGTTGTCACTAATAAATATAATCAAAGAATGAAGGAGCTACTTGCCAAATTTGGAATTGAGCTTATTGAGATACCGAGATTGGATAGCATCAGTGCGAGCAAAGTACGAAAGTTGCTTGCAGATGGCGATGTAGATGGAATCCAACCGCTGGTCAACGATGAAGTATATGCCTACTGTAAAGATAGAGCTTAAAGATATGCTAATGGCGCGAGAACGGCGCAAGCATAGGCAGGATGAACTTCTTGACAGGTTTCATCTGCCGATTGTTTGCTTTACAATGAACATTGCAGGCGATGTGAAAATCTCCCCCAAAATTCTACTTGCTTTCGATTATGGGGTAGATGAACTCACACGTTATGCTCCCATACATAGTGAAGTATTTTATGAACCAACTGGGTGTGAAGGATACTTTGTTTACTCAAAAGATGCCAATGAATTGAAAAACATCACCATCAAGATAGAGGATTCGGACTTAATTGGCAGGCTGTTTGATATGGATGTCCTCGACACTAACGGAATTAAGTTGTCAAGAGACATTGCCAGAAGCTGCATTGTGTGCAATGAACAGGCTCAAGCTTGCGCTCGGAACCGAACGCATGGACTTGAAGCGGTTAAGAGCAGAACAGATGATATTCTTTATATGTTTGCTGCCGAAAATCTATCAAAACGGGCAGTCAACGCTCTTATAGAGGAAGTGCGCACAACTCCTAAAGCCGGATTGGTGGACCTAAACAATAATGGATCGCATACAGATATGAATGTCGATATGTTTATTGCAAGCGCAAAAAGCCTACGCCCCTATTTTTTTCAAGCTGTGTCTCTAGGATTGTCGGGCGGATCTTCGCTGAGTGAATTGAGGGCTATCGGACTGAATGCTGAAAAAGCGATGTATGCAGCTACAAAAGGCATTAACACACACAAAGGAGCAAATTTTTCCTTCCTACTGCTGCTGTATTCCATTGGACGTTGGCTCTATGATGGAGAGAATCCTTTTGAGACGGTAATAAAACTGGCAAAAGCCTTCGATCCTCCTGCAGATACGCATGGTGCTAAAGTAAGGCGAAAGTATGGAAATGTAGGGGTGATAGGTGAAGCTATAAATGGGCTTACCCATGCTCGCAAGGCTGCAAAGCTGCTCTTGCTGCATCAAACGCCTGTGGACGTCCTATTGCATATCATGTCCGATCTAATAGATACGAATGTGCTTTTCAGATGCGGTGAGGGTGAGCTAACTTGGCTTCAACGAAAGGCAGACGAAATTTTGTTGCTTCCTTCTGAAGTCAGAACCGAGGGCATACTGTCGCTGGACGCTGAATGTATTGACAGGAACATAAGTGCGGGTGGCTGCGCCGATGTGCTTGCGCTTGCATTATTCATGTCGAAACTCCGAGTATTATCCGCCTTTATTTGACAAATATGTCGCATTACCTTGTTAATATGTAGAAAAACAAGGTGGAGGCGAATGTGCGATACTTTGAAAATGCAGTAGTAATGCTGCCAATCGCTGCGGTGTTAGCAGCGATTGCTTATTGCCCATTTTTCATCTGGAGAAAAGGGAAACGAGACATTGCGATACTGAAACATGTAGCCAATTATACACTTGTCGGCTACTTTTTGATGCTTGTGTGGGTTGTCATATTTTGGGCGTCACCTTCGCCGTCCATACACAATGTTTGTTACAGAGTTAATCTGGTTCCATTCTCCGAGATAATATACGCATATACGGAGGACGGGGGAGCATGGAGCTCACAGGTTATGTGGAATGTATTTATGTTTATTCCACTTGGCTTTTTACTTCCGTGTGTATTTGAACGCCTGCGTAATGGTGCGTGGAAAACAATTTTGATTTGCCTTGCAATAACCATATGTATCGAAATTGTTCAGCTTATGATAGGACGAACAGCAGATATTGATGATGTGCTTGCTAATCTAGTGGGCGGAGTGTTCGGACATGCGGTGTATGTGCTGGCAGAACATTGGTTTAGGAACGTAAAGGCTACGGAGTGTATTCTCTCTAGCACTGACAACAAAAAAAGACGGGTTCTTGCTTGGCTGGTGGTGTGTCTGACACTTGGAGTACCCACAACTGCAGATATAATACTAAAATTATGCGGTTGAAATAATCAGTCAATCATGCTAAAATATAGTCATGATTATTGGAGAATTTTGCGACGTTTTTCCACCTGAACTTGATGGGGTAGGAACAGTCGTCAGCAATTATGTAAAGCAACTAAATAACGATGGAAACAAATGCTACTATGTCGCTCCCAAGCCCAATAAGGATATGGTAATCGGCATTAGTTCAATGAACTATACTAGTATCCCTATACCCAAAGAGGCTTATCGACTGGGGCTTCCTTTTATCGACATTTCCTATAATTCGCTCGTCAGTAAAACTAGATTTGACATAGTACATGCGCACAGTCCGTTTACGGCAGGACATGAGGCAAAGAGAGTAGCTAAGCAAAAAGGCATACCCATTGTGGCATCTTTTCACTCAAAGTATTATGACGATTTCTACTCCAAAACGCACAGCGATATTCTGGCAAAAGCAGTGATAAGTTACATCGTCCGCTTTTATTACAGTTGTGATGAAGTTTGGACAGTAAACCCCAGCAGCGCCGAGGTGCTGGAAAGCTATGGCTACAAGAGGGATATATTCATAATGCCTAATGGAACAGACCTTTGGTATCCCACAGAGCAGGATTGCAAGACTGCTCAAGAAAAATTTAACCTTGGTGACGGGAAAGTGTTTCTGTTTGTTGGTCAGCAAAATTTCAAAAAGAACATACGTCACATAATCGAAGCGCTTGCGCTTTATGCAAAGAAGTACGATGATTTTAAGATGGTGTTCGTAGGGCAGGGGCCTGATTCCGAAAAGATTAAGCAGCTTGTCAGCGATCTTGGACTCAGCAATCGAACCGTATTCACAGGTCAAATAGTTGATCGTGACATAATGAAAAGCATCTACGGAAGAGCTGATCTTTTAATTTTTCCTTCGTTATATGACACCTGCGGTCTGGTAGTTAGAGAGGCGGCGGCAGCACTGACCCCAAGTTTAGTTATTCGTAATTCGTGTGCTTCCGAAGGAATGATACATAATGAAAATGGGTTTCTTTGCGAGGACACACCTGAAAGTATATGCTCCTGCATAATTGATGCGCTGCCCTTATGTAATCAAGTGGGTATTGAAGCTCAAAAGGTATTTCCGTTGCCGTGGAGTACAGTTGCCCAACAGGTTCTGACAAGATACCAAACGATAATTTGGAGAGGAAAATGAAAGAAGGTCGCTATTGACTATTGGCGACCTTTCTTCGCTTTTCTGACTATATTCCTGCTTTCACCTCGTCAAATTCTCGCTTTATGTCTGCAGAAGGCTCTTTTGTGGCTAATGACACAATAATTATCAACAAACATGAAACGATGAATGCGGGCAGCAATTCGTAGATATCAAATACTCCGCCCAAGGGTCGAATTACCAGCTTCCAAAAGAAGACCATCAAACCACCGCCTATCATGCCTGCAATCGCACCTGCACGATTTGTGCGCTTCCAGAATAGGCAGAACAGTACCAAAGGTCCAAAGGTCGCTCCGAATCCAGCCCATGCAAACGATACTATCTTGAAAATGATGCTATTCTCGTCAAGCGCAATAATGATGGCAAATACTGTTATAAGAAGAAGCACAATTCTAGACATAAGCATTACTTGCTTGTCCGTAGCATTTTTCTTTATCAACCCCTGATATATGTTTTTAGATACTGCAGAAGCAGCAATAAGCAAATATGAGTCCGATGAACTTATTGTTGCCGCCAAAATACCGGCCATTACAAATCCGGCCACTATTGCTGGCAGCATACTTGTGGACAACTGAATGAATATGCTCTCTGCAGCCGAAGAAGTGTTAAGAGCCGTGGGGTAGAGAGCTCTGCCAATCAATCCGATAAAGATTGCAGCACCCAGAGAAATTACGACCCATACGGTTGCAATTCTTCGTGCGTTGGGCAGTTCACGCTCGTTGCGTATTGCCATGAATCTAAGCAACACCTGCGGCATTCCAAAGTAACCAAGCCCCCAAGCAAGAGTCGAGATAATTGAGATGATGCCATAAGTATTAGAAGAATTAAACATCGGCACGCCGTTCAGTATAATTTGTTCTTTTGCCTCGTTGAGCGCAGGAGAAGCTATTCCGAAGAACTCAAAGAATCCGGGGTAACTCTTTGCACTGTTGATTACTTCACTAATGCCTCCTGCAGAAACCGTTCCAACAACAAGCACCGTCACAAGTGCAATTATCATCACTATCGCCTGCATGAAGTCAGATGCACTCTCAGCAAGAAAACCTCCAGCAATGGTGTAAGTGAGGACAAAAACTGCGCCAATTATCATCATGGGTATGTATGGTGCGCCAAAGAGTGTGGAAAACAGTTTTCCGCAAGTCACCAAGCAACTGGCAGCATAAACGGTAAAGAAGATGATGATAAATACTGCCGAAATTGTCATAATGATTTTTCTATTCTCTTTAAATCTGCGTGAAAAGAAGTCGGGAAGTGTAATTGCTCCATCAGCTTTAATACTGTATCGACGCAAACGCTTTGATACAATCAGCCAGTTAACGTAGGTACCTATGGCAAGACCAATAGCAGTCCAAAGGGCATCTGCTAGTCCACACCAATATGCCACGCCCGGAAGTCCCATTAAGAGCCAACCGCTCATATCGGACGCCTCTGCGCTCATTGCGCTCACCCAAGGACCTAGCGTACGTCCGCCAAGAAAGTAGTTTTCCGAGCTGGCGTTTGCCCGCTTTGAAAACATAACGCCAATTAAAATGACAGCACCCATGTAGATTGCCATTGCAATCAAAATCATAATTGTATTTTTGTCCATTTTACCCCCTAAGTGTAAATTATGATGTTTTGTAATCTAATATTTTGCAATTATAGTACAATATTAGAAATAATGCAAGAAAAACTCTTGATTTTTAGCAAATAATTATTTATAATAGAAAATAACATGAGTAAATGTAATGTAAAGGACGCAGCATACAATGAGCAATATAAAGTATGAGATATTCGAGAAGGTCGCCGAAGTTGGAAATATCACCAAAGCAGCGGAGCTGTTGGGCTGTACTCAGTCGGGGGTTAGCAGGTCACTTATTGCACTGGAGAAGGACTTGGGACTTAATCTGGTTTCTCGTGGAAGAAATGGTGCTGTCTTGACAAAAGAAGGTCAATTCATTCTATCTGATGTAAAAAATCTGTTGAAAGCGGAAGCATCTCTAAAAAAGACCGCAGCAAGCCTGAGAGGTAAAATTGGGGGAAAGATACGCATTGGAGCATTTACAAGTGTTGCGGTTCATTGGCTTCCCAGAATAATCAAAGAGTTTGATAAATCCAATTCGAATATTGATATTGGCTTGATGAACGGCGATTATCACGACATAAATGAATGGCTCAAAGATGGGAGCATAGATATTGGATTTGTGACGTTGCCCTGTGAAGTTGACGGTTGCGAGGTAATACCGCTAATGGAGGACAGGCTCATGGCTGTTTTGCCGAATGATCACAGATTAGCAGGAAAAAATAGAATAGCAGTATCTCAGATTGAAAATGAGGACTTTATCAGTCTGATGGAAAATAGCGACCATGACGCAAGAAGAGCCTTAGAAAGTGCAGGAGTCAAGGTGAATGTCAAATTTACGACAAAGGACGATTATGCCATTATTGCCATGGTGGAGCAAGGCTTGGGCGTCAGCATAATGCCCGAGCTTTTGCTTAGCGGCAGTTCTGAAAATATATGTGCCATCGAGCTTGAGAACGGAGCAAGAAGAACTATTGGAATAGCCATGCCAAATGGCCACCTTGATAATGTCTATGTGCGCCTGTTCGCTGAACATATTCGTAAATGGGTTGCGGAACGGTATAAATAAGTAATAAAAAAAGCCATCATATGATGACTTTTTTTGGCGCGCCTGGAAGGGTTCGAACCTTCGACCTACCGGTTCGTAGCCGGGCACTCTATCCACTGAGCTACAAGCGCATTTAACGTACCTTGTTATTTTAGCCATTTTGATTCAATCTGTCAAGTATTATTTGACACTCATTGAGAAAAATCTTTCATTTTCATCGCAAAGAAAAGATGGAATTGGACAACCTAGTTTTAATTGACAATATTAGCGTATTACTATAAAATATTTATATCTAATTAACAGGAGAATTCATGTGTACAAGATCGTTAAAAAAAGAGAATTGAATCCCACAGTTACCCTAATGGAGATTGATGCCCCGCTGATTGCGAAAAAAGCAGAACCGGGTCAGTTCATCATTCTACGTGTTGATGACCAAGGTGAACGCATTCCGTTGACTGTTGCTGATTTTGACAGGAACAAAGGGACTGTCACGATTATCTTTCAAATCGTTGGTGCATCAACCGAGCTGCTAAATCACAAGGTGGAAGGCGAATATATTGCTGATTTTGTTGGACCTTTGGGGCAAGCTACGCACACTGATGGGCTAAAGAAAGTAGCAGTTGTGGGAGGCGGAGTCGGCTGCGCTATTGCATATCCAGTAACAAAGAAGCTTCATCAGTTGGGAGCAGAGGTACACGCAATAGTGGGCTTTAGAACAAAGGATCTTGTGATATTAGAGGACGAGTTCAAAGCAGCTTCATCACGCATGGAGCTGATGACTGACGATGGAAGTTATGGAACGAAAGGCTTAGTCACGGACGCATTAAAGAAGCTCATCGAAGAGGGCAACCAATATGATGAAGTTATCACCATAGGGCCATTGATTATGATGAAGTTTGTCTGCAAGCTAACCCAACAGTACAACATAAAAACTACGGTCAGCATGAATTCCATTATGATAGACGGCACCGGAATGTGCGGTTGTTGTCGTTTGACAGTTGGAGGCAAGACCAAATTTGCTTGTGTTGATGGTCCGGATTTTGACGGACATCTTGTTGACTTTGATGAGACCATGGCTCGTGCCTCAACCTATCGCGATTTTGAGATTAAGGCGCACGAACATGTTTGCAATCTGTTAAAAGCGGAGGTGAAATAGTATGCCTAACATGAGCCTAAAAAAGAACGAGATGCCAACGCAGGCTGCAGATGTAAGAAACAAAAATTTTTCCGAGGTTGCTTTAGGATATTCGGAGGAGCAGGCTCTTGATGAAGCAAAGCGTTGCCTGCATTGCAAGAACAAACCGTGTGTAACCGGATGCCCCGTAAGGATTGATATTCCTGAGTTCATTGCAAAGGTTGCGCAGGGCGAGTTTGAGGAAGCATACAAAATCATTCAGCGCTCCAGCTCCTTGCCTGCAGTTTGCGGAAGGGTGTGCCCTCAGGAAACACAATGTGAGCAGGTTTGCGTTCGCGGAATCAAGGGAGAGCCTGTTGGCATTGGTCGCCTTGAAAGATTTGTTGCCGATCGTCACAACGAACTTAGCCGACAGAAGCCTGACCAGCCCAAGGGAAACGGCCGCAAGGTAGCTGTTGTAGGCTCAGGACCTGCGGGACTTACCTGCGCCGGCGACCTTGCAAAAAAAGGATACAGCGTCACGATTTTTGAAGCGTTGCACCTAGCCGGAGGAGTGCTAGTTTATGGCATTCCCGAGTTTCGTCTTCCAAAAGCCATTGTTCAAAAGGAGATTGATTCGCTCAAAGAGCTTGGAGTAAGGGTTGAAACTAACATGGTTATCGGTAAGGTATTATCTATTGACGAACTTATGGATGAATACGGATATGAAGCGGTATTCATCGGTTCGGGAGCAGGTCTGCCAAAGTTCATGAGAATACCGGGCGAGAATCTAAAAGGCGTTTACTCGGCAAACGAGTTTTTAACAAGAGTGAATTTAATGAAGGCTTACAAGCAGGATAGCTGGACGCCGATTCATAATGCCAAGCGTGTTGCGGTAGTAGGCGGCGGAAATGTTGCAATGGACGCAGCACGTTGCGCAAAAAGACTGGGGGCTCAAGAGGTGTATATTGTTTACCGCAGATCTCTTGCAGAGCTTCCGGCCCGAAAGGAAGAGGTTGAACACGCTATGGAAGAAGGGATTGTGTTCAAGCTGTTGAATAACCCAACTGAGATCCTTGGAGACGATAAGTTTAATGTTACAGGCATAAAGTGCGTTGAAATGGAGCTTGGCGAACCGGACAGTTCGGGCAGGCGCAGACCGGTTGAGAAGAATGGCTCTGAGTTCATCATTGACGTAGATTGTGTGATAATGTCAATTGGAACTTCGCCTAACCCCCTGATAAAGTCTACAACAAAGGGACTTGAAACAGAATCATGGGGTGGAATTATTGCAGATGAAGCTACAGGACAGACCTCCAGAAAGGGCGTATTTGCAGGCGGTGATGCGGTCACGGGTGCAGCAACCGTTATTTTGGCAATGGGCGCAGGCAAAAATGCAGCGTCTGCAATCGACAAGTATCTAACTGAGAAATAGTTTGCAATATTGAGCAGGCCGCAAATATCACGGTCTGCTTTATTTTTTGGAATAATCCTGCAGAATCTTCATTGCTGCATCCTTTCGTATCACATGACAATGTTTGTTTTGAAAATCATTTTCAGGACAGTAACCAAGCGAGACGCAGCTCGGGCCTGCCGTTTCAAACAGCTCAGGTGCTGCCTGCTTACAGAGACGAAGCATCTTCCATGCCATGTCTCGAATCTCTGCTTGCGCATTTTGGCAGCAACGGATTTTGAACCAATCGAGCAGAGCGTGCGCATTCATTCCAATTAGAGCTTTGAACTCAGTCGCTTCCGGCTTTAGATAGCGTAAATCTTCCTCCCTCAAACCTGCATTTACTCCGCTGTTATACCATTGCTCGGTAAGGTCAAGCAGATCGTGCCCGTCCAGCTCAATGCTATCTCCGTTTTTTAGTTTGCAGGAGCATTTGTGATCCAAAATGCCATCGGGAACTGCCACATCAAAGCTGCGTCGTCCATGCTTTTCAATACGTCCGCTTTTAATCAGGTAACTTGCTAGGCGCTTGCGCACCAACTGCGCCTCGGTAACACGAGAGTATCCTTCAACGCCAAACAGGAAATAGTCGAACTCGGTAGCGGCAAGATGCCCCTTATCCACGATAGTACGCACCAGCTTGGCATCATCTTCGGAAGAAAGAAGCTCAACAAGACCCTTTTCGGAACGAGTAAATCTTGCGGCAAGATCAGTATAAATCTTTCCACCGCCTGCAATCAGAACGACTTTGCCCTCTCCAACCTTTGTTATATTCATACGGGCATACCTCCACGGTTGTTGAAAACCATAGCAATTCCAGCATTTTTTATCAGACGTGAGCAAATGAGACAGGGGAGAGGCCCGTCCATCGGTTCTCCGTTTTCAAAGCCGTAAAGATAAAGTGAACTGCCTAGCATCTCATTTCTGCTTGCGCTGATAATGGCATTGCACTCCGCATGGACAGCAACGCACTTTTCATACTGTTCGCCATGAGGAATGTGGTTGACGTCACGCCAGCACTCGCCTACATCGCAGCAATTTGCATCGCCCCTTGGTGCTCCGTTATATCCGGTAGCCACGATCTCATCATTTTTGACAATAACTGCACCGTACTGACGCCTAAGACAGGTTGATCTTTTTGCAACCTCAGCGGCGATAGACAGATAATAGTTTGGCTTGCTAATTCTCTGCATACAAAAATACCTCACAATTCGTATATGCTTATTTTCGCACATATGGGTTGTGAGGTCAATGATAATTATTTAGATTCGGGTCTGTTTTGCAACTACTTGGGCAATGCGAGCATCTATATCGTTCCCCTCAACGCCGCTGAGAATATCGCAAATTATGTTTGCTATCTCAACACAATCATTTTCCTTCAAACCACGAGTGGTGATAGCGGCCGTTCCCAGTCTTATGCCACTTGCGTATTTGGGTTTCTGCGTGTCGTTGGGAATCATGTTCTTGTTGGTTGTTATCTTGCGATCGACAAGCTTCTGCTGAGCGTCAAGACCCGTCACACCAAACGAAGACATAACATCAAGCAAAAAGACATGATTGTCCGTTCCGCCGCTGACAATTTTGCAGCCACGGGCAATAAAGGCTTCAACCATGGCCTTGGCGTTCTTGCGTATCTGCTGTGCATACAGCTTAAACTCAGGCATCAATGCTTCTTCAAAGCAAATTCCCTTGCCTGCAATGACATGTTCAAGCGGTCCGCCTTGGATTTGCGGAAATACAGCGCGGTCAATCTGCTTTTTGAATGTTTCCTTGCAGAGAATCAATCCACCTCTTGGACCTCTTAGAGTTTTGTGAGTGGTTGAGGTGACGACATCGGCATATGGAACGGGGGAGGGGTGTTCACCTGCTGCCACAAGTCCTGCAATATGCGCCATATCCACGATGAAGTATGCGCCAACTTCATCGGCTATCTGACGAAACTTGGGAAAGTCAATTATTCTTGAATAAGCCGATGCGCCTGCAACTATCGCTTTGGGCTTGAATTCAAGTGCCTTTGAGCGAACATCGTCGTAATCTATGTAACCATTATCATCGACACCATAATGAACAAAATTGTACATCTTGCCCGAAAACGATACTTTTGCGCCGTGAGTCAGGTGACCGCCATTATTGAGATCCATCGCCAGCACTGTGTCGCCCGGCTCAAGCAAGGCAAAGTATGCAGCCATGTTGGCAGTTGATCCGCTGTGGGGCTGGACATTCGCATGTTCCGCACCAAACAGTTCCTTTGCAAGCCTGATTGTCTCCGATTCGACCTCATCGACCACCTCGCAGCCGCCATAATAGCGTGCAGCAGGATAACCCTCGGCATACTTGTTGGTAAGTACGCTGCCAACAGCTTTTCGAACGTTGTCGGAAACAAAATTTTCCGAAGCGATCAGTTCCAATCCGTCATTTTGACGTGCTCTCTCTTTTTCTAATAAATCCAAAATTGCCATATTTTCCTCCTTATTTTTAACGCCTAGCAGGCATAATGTGAATACTGTTTCCGTGTGAGGCTTCGATTGCCTCGGTAATGCCCTCAACGAAGGTTGGGTGCGGTCTAAGAGCTTTTAGCATATCTGCGCTCGTCAATTTGTTGCATATTGCCGAAGTAAGCTCCGCAATAATATCAGTTGCATGAGCGCAAAACAACTGTGCTCCAATCAGAACATCCGAATCGTCATCAAATATCAGTTTGATATAGCTGCGCTCCTTTCCTTCAATCAGTGTCTTTGCGTTGGTTGCCATGATGTATTTGCCTGTACGCACACGCATTTGCGCATTTTTCGCTTCATCCGCAGTAATGCCTACACAGGCAATTTCCGGGTCAGTATAAACGCAGGACGGCACTACTAGGGGGTTGATTGAGGGTTGTTTGCCTTGCATATATGCAACCGCAGCTAGTGCCTGTGCCTCTGCTGCATGGGCAAGTGGCATTATGCCGTTGACATCTCCGACGGCAAAAATGCCATTTACACTAGTCATAAACTTATCGTCAACCTTTATATATCGACCGTTCATTTCCACGGAAAAGTCATCGCAAAACAGGTTGGCCGTGTTCGGACGTCGACCGGTGCAGATAAGTACACCATCTGCATCCAGCTGCAAAAGTTGGTCTTTGTGCTTGTATGTAACGGTCAGCGGAGTAATGCCCTCAATACTTTGAACGCTTGCGCCCGAGATAATGCTCACTCCTCGCTTTTTCATGACCATACTCAGACTCTGCGAAATCTCCCTGTCCATCATTGGAAGAATCCTGTCCATCGCCTCAAGAACTGTAACCTCAGCACCTAATGCACGATAGATCGAAGCCATCTCAACGCCAATTACGCCACCACCGATGATGGCTAATCTGTCATAAAATTTGTTCTCACCATCCAACAGATCATCACTTGTAACAGCATTTTCCTTGCCGTTGATTGGGGGCATAGCAGGGGAGGAGCCGACTGCAATTAGGATATTTGAAGTAGCCAGCAGCTCACCGTTGCATGCGACTGTGTGTTCGTCCACTATACTGCCTTCTCCGTAAAAAGTCTGAATTTTGTTTGCACTCAACAAACTGGTAATCCCATCTCTGAGCATGGCGACTGTTGCAGCTTTCTTTTGATGCATTTTTTGAAAATCAAACGATACATTGTCGGCTTCTACGCCGTATTGGCACGCATTTGTGACGGCTTCATATATAGCCGCATAATGCAGCAATGCCTTTGTTGGAATGCAGCCACGATTTAGGCAGGTACCACCTAACTGATTCTTTTCTATAAGTGCAACCTTCAAACCGTCTTGCGCTGCTTTAATTGCGCCCACATATCCTGCTGGGCCGCCGCCAATTACAATCAAATCAAACATTTGAACACTCCTTAATCAACCATTCTGCCAAGTTTCTTTCATCTTCGTTGCCATTGAGCGCAGTTTTTATTGAGTCTAACGACAACGCACAGCCTTTCAGCTTCTTTTGTGCTATTTGATAAGCTGTATAATCCAGCGAATCGGTATATATTGCCACATCGGTAATTACGCCATCGTTTACTATGAGTTGAACTCTGCAATCTGAGTTATCAATAGTAATAGAATTATCAAGCCTGCGCCCATAGCGCCACTTTGGGTCGGAAAAGAACGATGTGTGTCGTTCAACACCGACAGGGGGACATATCTGCTTGCAAACAAGACCATACTCGTGCGATAAAGAGTAGTACAACGACCGCTTAATTGTGTCAAGTGATAAGCTGCCTTGTATCTGGCAAAGATTGATTACTCTGGAAGGCAATGATGAAACATAGTGCTTTTGCAGCTTTGAATTGCTGACATTTAGATACCTCGACATATTATTCATATCGCCATTGATAAGCAGCGTTCCATGCTGGAAGCACCCTTGCTTGCCGATATAATATGCAGTTCCTGAAAACTTTCTTCCATCAATGAGCAGGTCATTTCTTCCACTAGCGTAGGCGTTAAGCCCAAGCTCACACATAGCATTGATGATAATGTTTTGCTGCTGTGAGCGATTAAAGTTCTCCTTGCAAGTTATGAAGGTGTAGTTAAGATTGCCAAGGTCGTGATATACCGCACCCCCACCTGACAAACGTCTTGAAAGATGCCCTCCGTCTGCTTCCAACAGTTCGATATGACATTCGGCGTAGGCGTCTTGATTCTTTCCGATGACAACAGAATTATCGTTGCGCCATAAATACAATATCAGCTCGTTTTCACCAACCGAATCCAACAGCGCCTTTTCCAATCCTTGATTGTAAAAGATGTCCGTGCTATTGGATTCGATTGTGTACAGCTTTGATATCATCTTAAAAGTCGTATTTGAGTACGGGTTGCCTTGCGGCAAGAACCTCATCGGGACGAGAGATGGCAGCGCAGTGGGGCGCAGTTTTCATGCTCTCTGCATCGTCAAATGCACGCCTGTACAGTGTTTTCAGTATCTCTGCGGCTTCGTCCAACGTTTCTTTAGATTCTGTTTCTGTTGGCTCGAACATCAACGCCTCGTGAACAATTAGCGGAAAATACATCGTTGGCGGATGCATTCCCTCATCAATAAGCGACTTTGCAACATCAAGTGCCGTGACTCCTGTTTGCTCTTTGAACGAATCCAGACCGAGGACGAACTCGTGCATACAGGTTCGATTGTATGCAGGTGTAAACGTTCCTTTTAGACAGTGCATCAAATAGTTTGCATTTAGAACCGCATTTTGGGATGCTTCACGAACCCCTTGAGCGCCCAAGGTCATTATGTAGCTCAATGCCTTAATTATTACAAGGAAATTCCCATAGAAGGACTTAACCTGCAACGATGTTGAAGCATTTGAGATTGCACAGGAGGGGAGAAATCCCTTCAAAAACTCCTTGCAACCAACAGGGCCGCTTCCGGGGCCGCCACCGCCGTGAGGTGTTGAGAAGGTCTTGTGCAGGTTGATGTGTATTACATCAAACCCCATATCGCCGGGGCGAACAACACCCATTATTGCATTTAGGTTTGCTCCGTCATAATAGACTAAGCCGCCAAACTGATGCACCAAGTCTGTAATCTCAAGAATATTCTTGTCAAATATCCCCACGGTGTTGGGATTGGTCAACATCAGACCTGCAACCTCATAATCAAGAACGGATTTAAGTGCATCAAGGTCAACGCAGCCTTCATCGTTCGAAGGAACCGACACGATAGAAAAACCGCACATTGCAGCACTTGCAGGGTTCGTTCCGTGCGCAGAATCGGGGACAATAATCTTTGTCCGCTTAAAATCACCACGGGCAACGTGGTATGATTTTATTAGCAAAAGACCTGTAAATTCCCCGTGTGCGCCGGCAGCAGGCTGCAGTGTCATGTCATCCATGCCCGTAATACTGCACAAATACTTTTTACTTAGCTCAAGTACCTCTAGGCAGCCCTTAACGCTGTAAAGGGGAGCAAGAGGGTGTATGCCTGTAAATTGGGGAAGAGCTGCTATTTCTTCGTCTACTCTTGGGTTGTACTTCATTGTGCATGAGCCCAACGGATAGAAGCCGCAATTAACTCCATGCGCACGTTTACAAAGCGCAGTATAATGGCGTGTGACGTCAATTTCGCTCAGTTCGGGCAACCTTGGAGGAACAGTTCTTTTCATTATGTCGGGCATTGGCGTCAATTCCACATCACATGTGGGAAGAATGCTGCATTGTCTGCCGTCAACGCTGTGTTCAAATATCAGTTTCATGCTTGTAACACCTCCTTGCAGGTGGCAACTACAAGGTCGAGCATATCTTTGCCGACCTTCTCGGTAACACACCACAGGACACCATCATCAAATGGCAGACCCCCCAAAATTCCTTTTCTTTCAAGAGAGGATAGTATCTGGTCTATCTTTGGCATATCGAGCAGGAACTCATCAAAATAGGGCTGCTCATATCGAAGCTCAACATTTGGGAGCTTGCAAAGCTCTCGTTGCAGATAATGAGCCTTTGACATGGATTGCTCTGCTGCCTGTTTCATCCCGTCTGCGCCCATTGTACTCATGTAAACAGCGGCAGTAAGAGCGCACAACGCTTGATTCGAGCAGATATTGCTGGATGCCTTCTCACGCCTAATGTGCTGCTCACGAGCCTGCAAAGTTAAAACATAGGCCGTGTTGCCATCGTGGTCAACTGTCTGTCCAACAATTCGCCCGGGCAGCTTGCGCATATTCTTTGCCGTTGTTGCCATGAATCCAAGATATGGGCCGCCAAATGCGATGGGCATTCCAAGAGGTTGACCTTCGCCGACAACTATGTCTGCACCGCATTGACTAGGTGTTTTCATTATGGCAAGAGCAATGGGGTTGCACCCGACAATGAGCATTGCGCCTGCCTTATGCACACATTGTGCAATCGCATCAATATCCTCAAAGATGCCAAAGAAGTTCGGTTGTTGAACGTATACCGCAGATACATCATCAGTCAGCAAGGACTCAAGAATCGATATATCAGTTCTGCCGCCTTTGCAGGAAATAGTTTTCAGCTGATTGTTTGATGCAAAGCAATATGTTTCCATGGTTTTAACTGCATCAGGATGCGATGAAAGGGATATGAGCGAAACGCTGCGCTTGCGGTCACGGCACATAGCCAATGCTTCAGCAGCGGCAGATGCTCCGTCATACACCGATGCATTTGCTATGTCCATTCCTGTCAGCTCTGCAATCATTGTTTGATACTCAAATATCGATTGCAATATGCCTTGGCTCATCTCCGCTTGATATGGCGTATATGCGGTCAAAAATTCTTCTTTTTGCGGAATGCTTTTGACAATCGCGGGAATGTAATGGTCGTAGGCACCTGCGCCACGCAGAATTGTCCTAAATAGCACATTCTTCTCGGCAATAGCAGTCATATCACGGACGACTTCAAGCTCGGACTTACCTTTGGGCAAATCGAGTAAATCCTTCAGCTTCACTGATTCGGGCACATCGCAGTAGAGCTCATCATAGCTGTTGATATCAAGAGCCTTTAGCATCTCTTGTCTTTGCGATTGTGTAGATGGGACGTAACTACCCATGTTCTCTCCTTTACAGCGTCGCTAAATAGTGCTCGTATTCTTCTTTTGTCATGAGTCCATCGGGCAGCGTTGCATTCGACACACGCACAAACCACGCATCATATGCGGACTCATTGATAAGAGCAGGATTGTCAAGAAGGTTTTCGTTAATTTCCTCGACTGTTCCGCTGATTGGTGAATAAACATCAGAAACAGCCTTGACTGATTCAACGTCAGCAAAGACTTCTCCGGAGCTTAGCTCATCGCCGACCTCGGGCAAATTCACGAACACCAAATCACCCAGCTCATTTTGCGCATAATCGGAAATACCGATCGTGGCAGTTCCATCTTCGTTCAGGTTCGCCCACTCATGGGACTTTGCAAAATACAACATAATTATTCTCCTTATTTTGTAGTAGGTCTTTTATAGAATGGAAGGGGGATAACTGTGACCGGCACACGCCTGCCACGCACGTCAACCTCAAACTCAGTGCCTATATCTGTGTAATCAATGTCTATCAGCGCCATGCCGATTGCTTCTCCGACAAATGGGCATAACGTACCCGAACTGACCTGTCCAATGAGTTTATCATTAGAGTAAACGTCACAGTTCTCACGAATAATCCCTCGTCCTGTGACTCTTAGCCCCACACGCTTGCGCAAAACGCCCTTTTTAAGCATAGCATCACGACCGATAAAATCGTCTCTGTCAGTTTTGACAAAGAAGTCGAGACTCGCTTCAAGCGGTGTAATATCATCGCGCAGCTCATGCCCATAAAGCGGCATAGCGGCTTCAAGTCGCAGAGTGTCTCTTGCACCAAGTCCACAGGGGATAACACCTAGTTCTGCACCCTCTTTCAGAAGCATATCCCAGATGTCTCCAATGTCTTTAGCTGCCGAATAAATCTCATAACCCAGCTCACCGGTGTAACCCGTGCGAGATATCAAACAACGGTGTCCTTTAAGCTTGCCGTCAATAGTGAAAGTATAGTATTTCTTGGGACGGTTGTCATCGCAGTCAATACAGCGTTTCATCAGCTCAATGGCTGCAGGGCCTTGCAGGGCGATCTGTCCAACTGTGTCGGATATATCTGTTAAAATCGCATCGCCCTTGAGATTTGCTTTCATCCACTCAACGTCCTTATGACGATTGGAAGCATTCACAACCAAGTAGTAGCATTTGTCGCTCACACGATAGACCAATATATCGTCCACAACGCCGCCCTCGTAGTTGCACATAGGTGTGTATTTTACCGAACCATCGGTCATTTCCGCAACGTCAACCGTGACAAAGTTTTGCACATTCCTGAATGCGTCTGCACCTTGAATTAAAACCTCGCCCATGTGCGAAACATCGAAAAGACCAGCCTGTTGACGCACGGCCATATGCTCTTTTACTAGACCGCTTGGGTACTGAACCGGCAACAGATAGCCCGCAAAGGGAACAATCTTTCCTCCCAGTTCAACATGACGAGAGTAGAGTGGTGTGATAAGTTCTGACATATATACCTCCAAATAATAATATTAAAGGCGCATAGGAATAACCTATCCGCCTCTGTTACTGTACCTGAGAGATTTCCCCCTTCGGTGCACATAAATGTGCTTTCCAGAATTTCGTCCGAATTTGGTCCTTTTGCCTGAGAGTTTAGCTTGTTGCCCCTTCGGCGGCGTCAAAAAAACGCACTCTTCCAAATCCATCAACCGACAATCTTTAATTGCTTGTAATTATATCACCGCACATATTATGTGTCAATGATTGCAATTTACAAAAAATAGTGTAAAATACCATCATGACTACAAAAGAGCGAACAAGTGTATTTTTTCTGCTGCTGACCTCCGTTATTTGGGGGACGGCTTTTGTCGCTCAAGGTGCGGTATCAGATGTGCTGGGCGCGCTAACCTTTAATGCCGTGAGAAATATGCTTGGAGCATTGGTGATGGTTCCCGTTTGGATCATCATGTCACGAGTTAATCCTCAACAAGCACGGTTAACCGATAACCGCAAGGGATACCTTACCACTCTTAAAGCCGGGCTTATTTGCGGCGCATTTATGTTCCTTGGTTCATTTTTTCAGCAGTTCGGAATTACTCAGTACACAGGCATTTATGGCACAACCGCCGTTGGTAAAGCCGGCTTTATTACAGCTTTGTACGTCATACTGGTACCAATCTTTGGGCTTGCAGTCAAGAAACGCCCATCGATTCAAGTATGGATAGCAGTTGTAATTGCTTTGCTCGGACTCTACCTGCTGTGTGTTAGAGATGGATTTACAATCGACATGCCAGATGTGTACCTGTTTATTTGCGCCATAGCCTATGCTGTCTACATTCTTTTTGTAGATCATTATTCTAATCAAGTTAACATCTACTTGTTTTCAGTCATACAACTGCTTGTATGCAGTCTCATATCCTTTGCCGGCATGGCATTGTTCGAAAAGGTTGTATGGTCGGATGTGCTTGCCTCGTGGTTTCCAATAGTATATGCAGGTGTGATGTCCAGCGCAGTTGCATTCACCTTGGAAGCAGTTGCGCAGAAGAATATTGATCCTACGATTGCCTCCCTGCTTTTCTGCTTGGAGTCAGTGTTTGCTGCTCTTTCAGGTTGGCTGATTCTAAATGAAATGATGTCCGCAAAGGAACTTATTGGATGCGGTCTTATGTTTGTTGCCGTTCTATTTGCACAGCTAAAGTTAAAAAAGAGACGATAACGCACCCGACTCCGCTCGCCTTGACATAAGTTGTGTTATTTAGTATAATTTCGGCATATTTGTATGGTTGGGGGGCAATATGTTCAGAAAAATTGTAGTGGCGATGATGACTATTGCCGTTCTTTTCACTTCCTTTTCACTTTCGGCTTACTCCCAACAGGACGACTCGACAGCCCAATATACAGTACCAACCAACAAGCAAGATCGAATAGAATTTCTCTTTGATCAAGATCCCGACACGGGATTAACATTAAAAGCGAACGAAACGATTAGGCTCGAACTCACATCTGAAATGAGTTGCATTGAGCTTCAACTCTTCGATATGAATGCAAACTACATTTATTACTTGTTGGACGGTGCAGGAGAAAGTATCGTTAAGAAGAGCATTACCAAGAGCGATTATTTTACCCTGATTGATACGATGGGGGCAAGTGCATTTATCATCCAAGCTGTGCAGCAGGACGTAAAGGTTTGCGAGCTGGTTCCGCATGATAAGGAATATTCTGCGCCCTTTAATTTTGGCACTAATAAGTGCGATATTCTAATTGTTTTGAGTGCGCCCGGATGTGAGTATATCGAGCTTGGAGGCTTGCTTGCAAAATACGGCGCTGAAAACGGACTCTCAATTAAGCTGTATTATCTCTTTGGCAAAGATGGTCATGTTGCACATCAATGTTTGGAAGCACTTAGATACATTGGAATCAACAATTATCCTATATTTGGCAATAATTCTACTTTTACCGCCAAAAATAGGGAATATATACTTGAAAAGCTGGGTGGTGATAAAAAGCTGAAGCGCAGTTTGACTGAGACTATTCGTCTCTATCAGCCAACGATTGTCATTGGACCCGACTGTGATGATAATGCTGAGCTGATAGACGGCGTTCTATCTTTGGTTTTGACAGATGCCGTGGAGGCTGCAGCGGACAGTTCTCAATACAAAAATTTTCCCGTCCACAGGGTTGACAAGTTTTATCTTCTAAACGATATGGGAAACACCGTGATGGATTGGTCAGAACCTCTTATCTGCTTTGACCAAGCCAGCTCAAAGCAGGTTTCAGACCGTGCATATTGGCTATATGCCGATTATCGCGTTTATCACAACCAGGCACAAATGCAGAGTTCATTTACGCTAATATCGACTTATGTCGGAATAGATGCCGCCTGCAACAATTTGCTTGAAAATGTATCTGCTTCCAAGCTGGCAAATTATCGCCAGCCTACGCCTACACCTGAGCCAACAAATACGCCTGAACCGTCTGCTACACCGTTGATTGCAACATCGACACCGATAGCAACAACTCCCATTGCTACTCTAGCTGTCGTTTCAACTACCACACAACCAATCGTTGAGCAGAGTGAGAATGTAATTCAACAAACAAAAGATGAATCTTCAATAATTGCCTTGATTCCTTTATTTATAGGAGCCGTCAGCGGTATTGTCCTTTTTCTTATAATGTATTCTACCCATCGGCAGAAGTTTTGGGCGATAGCTTTGATTTTGCCAGCAATAGGAGCTGCAATTAGCTTAATTATCTTTTCAAGCTCGAATAAAGCAACCGAAGTATACACAAATAATGACAGCAGCTCGCTTATTCAATCATCACCCACAGTAACTCTGCTCAAAGCTTATGCTCATGTATCAACTCCCATGCCAACTGATACAATAGCTCCATTACCCTTGGTTGCGGAGACTGCAGCACCAGCGGATACTACAACGCCAACTGCTGCTTCCGACCCATGGGATCAATACTTCAGGCAAAGCGGCGACCCACAGGAAGTAATTGTAATGGATTTTGAGGGTGGATCTTGGATATATAGGAACGATGTATTGTCAATAGAATGCACAAGATATAATACCGAGATTGCAGATCGAGGACCGCTTGTTTACTATGTTGCAGATATTCGTATGCGCGATTATACGAGCTATCGTTCAGGCATTAGAGATGCTATTGCACCATGGAAGTACACAAGATATGAGCAAGCGATATTCGCCATCACAGGGGACAACTACATAATTGATGAAAAGGAGCAAAAGGGCTGCCTGATTCGCAAAGGCAAATACTATTGCGATTATGGCAGCGAGGACACTCTTGTCATAGGCAAAAACATGGAGCTATACATTCTAAGCCCTGATGAATTTGAGGCGGACTATCTGCTGGATAGTGGAGTGCGTGACACCTTTAGCTTTGGACCTACTCTCATCAAAGACGGAGTAATAAATCCCGATATATACAAGCATAGAGTTGCGCACCCGAACCCACGCTGCGGCATTGGCATGGTCGAAGCAGGACACTGGATTGCAATAGTCACCGATGGCAGACAGATTGGTTATTCTATGAGCATTGACCTTGAGTACTTTGCCAAGATGTTTCAAGAACATGGTTGCACCATGGCATACAATCTTGATGGCGGCTCGTCTGCTGCAATGGTCTTTATGGGCGAGATTATCAACAAGCACGAGGGCACAGGCACCAGCGATGTTATGAGACTGTGGCGTGATGCGCTTATGTGGGGATACAGCGAACAGTTGCCCTCACCTGATGAAAAAACGATTCATGATGGTTATCATCATTAGTAAGCGGATACTGTAATTAGTCGGTAAGCCCTGCCATCTGGTAGACCTCATAAGGATTTATATAGGTATAGTCGGGTGAGATTATTGCAATATGAAGGTGAATTGCTGTGGCGTTTCCGGTTTTGCCCATCAAGCCCACGACATCGTTTTGCTTTACTTCATCCCCAACGTGCAGCTCATTGGGCTCCGCCAAATGATAGTAGTGGTATTCAAAACCGAAAGCGTCCTCGATTACGATATAGTAACCGCATGTCTCATGCTCACCCATATATACGACTATTCCGTCCGTGGTTGCAAGCAGCGGAGTCTTGTATCTGCCCGAAATATCCATGCCGGTATGCCGTCTTGTGCCTTGAGACCTGCCGTCATACCAACCGTCTTTCATGTGATTTCCGGGAACAGGATTTGCAAGCGTAGCAAGGTATTCCTCGGTCAGCGGATAGGAGGTGTATTCCTTTTGAACGCCGTCCTCATCGTAGAGTGTTTTCAAATAGGCATATGAAAACTTAGCAGTCAAAAGTTCAAGTTCGGGAGCATACTTGATTATCTCGTCAAAGTCGGAATAACTTACGGAATAGCAACCGTCATCGGAAACAGAAACAAATATGTTGCGCTCCAGTGCGTCCTTGGCGTTTGCTCCCAGACCGCGTATAAGCGCAGCAATCTCTTTCCAGCTAAATTCATCAAATTCTATCGTAACATCATCAATAAGCCCGACCGCACATTCTTTTGCGCTGTCTATTGCAGATAAAACAGAGGCGTTTATATCATCGCTGAGTTGCTTGAAGGCTGTTGCATTTTCAACGACAGTTGCATATTTAGATAGATTGAGTTTAGATATTACATCGTCATATTCAGACAGATTAAGGTTGAGATTCTCATAAAACTTCTCTGTTGACGGGCTGACCCAGTTGGGAGTAGGCGAGGGTGGAGGAGTCATAGTTGGACTTGGGGTCGGGGCAATGATATCAAGCTCAAGTGGCTCAATAGTAGGAGTAGGGGTAGTTGTAGCCAATGCAGTAGGTTCCTGCAAAATAGGTGCTTCAACTGTTTTTGCTTGCGCACAACCTAATAAAATTAGTGTGATTAGCATCAATCCAAGTAAGTAACGGAATAACTTCATTA
Organism: Eubacteriales bacterium; assembly: GCA_028694155.1. Taxonomy (GTDB): domain Bacteria; phylum Bacillota; class Clostridia; order Christensenellales; family CAG-138; genus JAQUTY01. The sequence goes on along the minus strand of JAQUTY010000003.1, from coordinate 73,851 downwards.
TTTGTCACCGTCCAAATGAAAAATCATTTTTTTGTATGGCTCAAGTGCAAGCAGCAAGCACATACCAAGAATACCGCAGGATATTACCTCTCCAATACCGACTGTCGCCATTAAATAGGGATATGCTTGTTCAAACCCATAGAAGTAGCGGAGAATAATCGGAACAATTATCACGTTGGCGATTATTGGGGGAATGGGAGCCAACCACTTCTTTTTGCGAAGCAAGTATGTTCCGATTGCGCCGATTAGTGTCGCTATACTTCCAAATACAATATCGTAGACGACACAACCGGTCAGAAGATTGGACAAAAAGCAACCTACGAATAGTCCGCCTATTGCAGTAGGAGTAAAGAAGGGCAATATGGTGAGAGCTTCGGAAATACGCACCTGAATGACGCCGTTTGCAAAGCCCAGGGCGTTGCAAATATATGTAAGTACAATATAGAGTGTGGCAATCAATGCCCCTTGAATTAGATACAATAATTTCTGGTTTTTCATAACACTATGATTATACACCTAAACTGATAAAATTCAAGTTCAATTTGCCTTGACAAAGAACTTGTACGGTGGTATACTGCGCATTTGAAAGGAAGATAAGTATATGCAGCTTTTAGTTATTACGATAGATAATTGTGACCAGTTTTTAGAGACATTAGCGGGACTCAAAGAGCACGGAATGAACGGCATTGTAATGCAGTCCACAAGCCTCAAGCACGCATTGCTCAACAGCAATGTAGATGCTGCACCAATTTTCAGCGGTGTTAGCAAGATAGTGTCTCACGACTTTGAATCAAGTCACACAGCGTTTTTGCTCCTAAATGACGACCAGATTGAACATGCAAAGAGAGTAGTCCGCAGAAACACTCACGGATTAGGAAAAAAAGGAATAATGTTCTCATGTCCTGTATCGTTTTTTGAGGGAATCGAGGGCTAGATATGAATATCCTATTGGTATTGGGAATTTGCCTCGCAGGAGGTCTGTTAATCTCGCGCCTGATGAAGCTGATAAACCTGCCAAACGTGACGGGTTATTTGATTGTGGGGCTTCTTATAGGGCCTTATGTTGCAAACATTGTTTCGATTGAAGATGTGGGGAAGCTTTCAGTCATCACGGAAGTGGCTTTGGGCTTTATTGCATTTTCTATCGGCGGCGAGTTCAAACTTGATTACATGAAAAAGATAGGCGGCAAGCTGATTGGCATTACATTGATGCAGGCAGCGTGCGCAGTCGGGTTTGTCACCATCGCCTTACTATTTGTACCGGGAGAACATAGAGTTCCTCAAGCACTTCTACTTGGTGCGATTGCAGCGGCAACGGCTCCTGCTGCCACGCTCATGGTTGTAAGACAGTATAAAGCCAAAGGCGTAGTAACCGACACACTTCTGCCGGTGGTCGCATTTGATGATGCTGTGGGGTTAATCGTTTTTGCCATATTCTTCTCGCTTGCAAAGGTGTTTGCAACGGGTGCAGAGATCACCTTTTCAGAGGTTGCATGGAACCCAATTCACGAAATACTACGCTCCTTAATCATTGGCGGAGCTTTAGGGGCGATTCTTGCAGTATCCATGAAGTTTTTCCGTTCAAGGGCTAATCGTCTCTGCTTGATGATAACTGCCGTAGTTATAGGAGTTGCCTTATCCTCGCTATTTGAGATGTCGTCCTTGCTGACCTGCATGATGCTTGGCGCAGTGTTTGCCAATATGCGTATTGATGCCATTGATATCCTTGAGAATAACGAACGGTGGACACCGCCGCTGTTCATGCTCTTTTTTGTTCTTTCCGGTGCGCAGCTCGACCTTTCAATTCTGCTTGCCGCAGGATTGGTCGGCATCATCTACATCGTGTGCAGATCGCTAGGTAAATACTTTGGCGCATACTGGGGCGCATCGCTTGCTAAAGCTGATCCCAAGGTCAAAAAATATCTTGGCATTACATTACTGCCGCAAGCAGGCGTAGCCATAGGTATGGCACAGGTCGTGTCTGCATCGCCTGAGCTTGGAGCGTTCAGTGCGCAGATTGTCACCGTGGTATTGTTTGCAACTTTAGTATATGAGCTTGTTGGGCCAATACTCACCAAGATTGCCCTCACAAAGGCAGGAGAGATAGTGCGTCCTCCAAAAGCAAAACCTGCGCTTAAAAAGAGATAGAACGATACTATATTGCTTAAGACCGTTTGAACAAAACGTTGTACAATCACTAAAATCGTGTATAATGTAGATGAAATATTATAGAAAGTAGAGTAGACATTGCGCGTTAAGTGGCAGAGGATGGGAAGTTGCCTCTGCACGAAAAGCAATAGCTTGCGGTACAATGTCGCGTCCGCTACTTCATTTGGAGATTGCTCCTTTTTGAAGTGCCGGCAAGGTGAAAACAATGAAACGGTTTTCCGTGCGGTACATCACGATAACTGGCGTTTTGATTGCTATCAGCGTTCTGTTGGCGTCCAGTTTATGTACTGTTTACATTACTGATTCAATTCGAATCAGCTTCCGCAACGTTCCGATAATTTTAGCCAGCTTGTATTGCGGCCCTATTGCAGGACTTATAGCAGGTCTTGCCGCCGACCTTATCGGAACTGCTTTTTCTGGATTAGGTTGGTATCCGCTAATAACTATATCCGCCGCCCTCATCGGCTTTCTGCCTGGAATAATTCGCAAGTTTCTCCTGTACAGATGTAAAAATCGTTTCGTCATCATCGCTATTTGCGTTTTTTCCGTTAACGTTATTGCAAATATGGGGTGGACAACCGTATGTTTGCATTGGCTCTATGGAATGGACTTTTCGGTGATGCTGGTTACTCGAATCCCACTCTATATTGTCATGGCTACTGTCGAAACATATTTGATTTTTGTACTCATGAGGGTATTAGCTCGCACATACCCAACAGCTTATGAGCTTATGAGCTATGAGCAGACGTTAAAATATATCCATACAATTAACTGGCGTGGGAGCAAACTGGGATTAACCAGAATTTCGGAGCTGCTTGAACTTCTGCATAATCCCCAGGATAAACTCAAGTTCGTGCATGTAGCAGGAACTAACGGAAAAGGTTCAACTTCAGCTATGACAGCCTCAATTCTTCAGGCTCAGGGCTATAAGGTGGGCTTATTCGTTTCGCCATTTGTGACGGATTTTAATGAGCGAATGCAGATAAACGGTCAGCACATTTCAAACGACGAGCTATCGTTGCTTGTATCACGCATCAAACCCATAGCCGAGAGTATGAAGGTGCAACCAACGGAATTTGAACTGATTACAGCAACAGCGTTTACATATTTTTATCAAAACAACTGCGATATAGTTGTTCTGGAGGTTGGACTGGGAGGCGAGTTGGATTCAACCAATGTTATATCAACTCCTCAAGTAGCCGTGATTACCGCCATTGGTTTTGACCACACCAAGATACTTGGAGATACCATTGAAAAGATTGCAAGTGCAAAAGCAGGAATAGTCAAAAAAGACGGGTCTGTCATCTTCTATGGCGAGGACAGGGGTGCTATACCCGTGATAGAGAATGCCTGCAAACAAATGTGTGCATCCTATATGTGCCCGAATTTCAATCTGCTAACTCGGCATAACGCTGATGTGTTTGGGCAATCATTTGATTATAAGGGCTATGCTAATTTGTGGATTCCGCTTGTAGGGTCATATCAAGTTAAAAATTGTGCCGTTGTAATAGAAACGGTTGAAGCACTTCGCAATAAAGGGTGGGCTATCTCTGACGAGGCGATATATCTAGGGCTACACAACGTGTCTTGGCCGGCCAGATTCGAAGTATTGCAGAATAATCCGTTGTTCATTGTTGATGGAGGGCACAATCCTATGGGGGTCAAGTCCACAATGGACACCTGCACAACGCTGTTTGGCAATAGAAAGATAAAGATGATAATGGGCGTTATGGCTGACAAGGACGTACCGAATATGCTACAATACATATTACCCAAAGCAAGCTCGGTATTTACGGTTACGCCTGACAATCCAAGAGCGTTGCCCGCAAGCGAGCTGGCATTATTGATCGAAAAACGTGGAGTTGCGGCTCATGCTTGCGGTTCGATAGAAGCTGCAATCAATGACGTTTTTGCCGATGCAACAGTCGATGATATTATTTTGGCGGTCGGCTCGCTATATATGGCAGGCGATGTTCGCAGAATTGTACTTGCAAGAAACAAGGAGAATTAACATGGCAACACAACTGATGGGAAACGAAGTAAATAAACTGATTCAATCAGAGGTTCTTCAACGGAGCAACGTGCTAATAAGCAAAGGGATTGTTCCTACATTAGGCATAATCCGAGTGGGCGAAAAATCTGATGATATTCAGTATGAGCGCAGTATTGAGCGTTGCTTTTCAAAATTAAATATCTCCATAAGCAAAATTGCGCTGCCTGAAAATGTTACTCAAACCGATTTATTGGATTCAATCCAACGCATGAATGATGAGCCAAAGATACATGGAATTTTGCTGTTTAGACCGCTGCCAAAACATCTTGTCAACGACATTATTGTCAATTCGGTCGCACCACAAAAGGATATTGACGGCATGTCCGATGCTTCTCTTATGGGTATACTGCTCAACAAAAAGCAAGGATTTGCTCCCTGCACGGCAGAGGCATGCCTTGAAATTATTGATTATTATGGTATTGATATTGCAGGCAAAAATGTTGTAGTTATAGGTAGGAGCAACGTGATTGGTAAGCCCGTTTCATTACTCCTATTGAACAGGAACGCTACCGTCACCATGTGCCACTCAAAGACGGAGAATTTGCCTGCCGTCTGCAAACGTGCCGACATTCTTGTTTGTGCTACGGGCAGGGCAAAAATGGTCAATAGCGAATTTGTCCGTGAAGGTCAATGTGTTATAGACGTAGGCATTTTCGTTATGCCCGATGGAACAGTATGCGGAGATGTTGACTTTGACAGCGTAAATCCAATAGTTGATAGCATTACGCCCGTGCCTAGGGGCGTTGGTTCTGTTACAACAGCATCACTAGCTAGACATCTAATTTGTGCAGCGGAGAATTGCAATGGATAAAATTAGACTTCTTGCTCTTGATATAGATGATACCATTGTCGATTCGTCCCTTGTAATTAGCGAACGCAACATAGCCGCAATCAACGCTGCTTTTGATAAAGGCATAAAGATAGTGCTTTGTACGGGACGTGGATACTACGCCACACGAGCTGTTCGTCAATCGCTAAACGTTTCCGATTATCTAGTATGCTTTGGCGGCGCATACATCGTAAAAAAGGACGACGGCGCAATAATGTACTCACATGCGGTAGATTCGGAAGATGTTGTAAACACTTTGAAAGCGGCATATTCGTTGGGACTTCATGCACAGATATATCAAGGCGACGCTGTAATTTTTCGCGAGGAGAATGAGTTTACCAAGATTTATACCTCTTTTTTGACTTTGCCCTTTGAGGTCGTTCCTGACTTGTTGGAACGTAGATATCATAACGTGCCGAAGGTTCTAGTATATTCACCACCGGAGCATGAGCAGGAGAATATCAAAAAGCTGCGTAAACTCATTCCCGATAGGCTACATATTCTTTCGTCAAAGCCCGGTTTTATAGAGATTGGCGAGGATAAAGCGACCAAGGGGCAGGCTCTTAAATGGATAGCAAAGCAATGGGGAATATCTCAAAATAACGTTGCAGCCATCGGAGACAATACACTCGATTTAGATATGATTGAATGGGCAGGGTGTGGATGCTGCGTAGCAAACGGAAATCCTGTTGTGAAAGCTCAAGCAAATATGATTCTTCCGTCCTGTAAAGAAGACGGCGTGGCATATTTCATCGAGAACTTCATTTTGAGATAACTACCTTGTTAGAAAACTGTGGAGTATATTTGAACGAAGCTGATTCTTTATCCTGCAAAAATACATTGTTAAGACCCAACGCAACGCAATAATCGATGCAGCCTTGATATTCACGATCGGTCAAGCGTCGGTTAAGTGGTGCGCAAAGTCCGCTGGTTGGGGTATACTGGCGCATCAAAGAAATATATGCGTCGGAATTAAACCTTGCCAGTATCTCGTCCAAAATGTCACGGGTATCGAATGTGCAGCCGGGCAGCACCAAGTGCCGAATAAGAACACCTTTGCTTACAAGTCCGTTTTGATCTAGTGTCAGATTCCCAACCTGTTGTCGCATAGTCGATATTGCAGTTATGGCATTGTCAAAATAGTTTTCTGCACCGGAGAATCTTTTTGACAGTTCAGTACTTTTATACTTCAGATCAGGCAGATATACGTCGATCAATCCTGACAGCATGCTGAGTGCCTCATCGGTCAGATAAGCATTTGTGTTGTAGATAATTGGGATTGTTAGTCCACGTTTTTTTGCCACGGTTAGGGCTTTTGAAATTGTCTTGATATGCGGTGTCGGAGTGACCAGGTTTATGTTGTGAGCTTGCATATCTTGCAGCTCAAGCATGGCGTCTGCCAGCTTTATCTGGTCAAATTGTTCCCCAAAGGAGCTGTCACGAAGAGGAACATTCTGACAAAACACACATCTTAGGTTGCAGCCCGAAAAAAATATGGCACCGGAACCGTTCGTTCCGCTTATGGGCGGTTCTTCATAATGGTGCAGACCAATTCTTGCAATGTTTGGTAAAGAAAAACAACCGCAAAAGCCTTGCGACTTTTGGCGGTCAACCTTACAATTTCTGGGGCAGAGCGAGCAAATATCCATTATCCAAATACTCGTCTACCGCAAACGAAATTTCTGTTCCAGTATTGGGTTGAATCGGAAGAGAATGAGCTTCTTACAACTTCACCCTTAGAAGATGATGCGTGTATGAAACGACCGCCTCCAATGTAAATGCCGGTGTGATTTACGCCATCAGATGTATCACTTTTGAAGAATACCAAATCGCCCTCACGAAGATCGTCTATGGAGGAGACAAGCTCCCAACTGGACTTTTGAGAAAAGCTCCTTGCGGTTACACGGCTTGTACTCACGCCACATGATTTAAGGCAGAAATAGACCAATCCGGAGCAATCGAACGTATTGGGACCTTCATCGCCCCAAACATACGACTTGCCCATTTGATCTTTTGCACATTCAATGATACCGCTGGGGCTGTGCGAATACGAGGACGAGCCGCCTCCAGTTGTGGAGGAAGTGGGCTTTGGCGTGGAGGTAGGATTGCTTCCGGACCCCGTATTTGACGGCTTTGGTGTACTTGCTCCCGAATTGGTAGACGGCTTTGGAGTTCGTGGCGCTTTTGTGGGAGTTGGGCTAGGCGTGACTTCCTCATATCTAACAGACGCTAAAGCATCGGAAGAATATAGCAGCTGCCAATCTTCATAGGACACTACACCATTTGCCAAAAGACCATTCTGCATTTGAAAGCTTAATACGGACGCTTCGGTATTTGGACCAAAATATCCGCTTATTTTTGCGTCATAATAACCCAATTCATTCAATCTATATTGCAGGCTGCGAATGTCTGCACCGGAGTCGGATATTTTCACTTGATATGCAGGTGCTTGATCAGAGAATATCAACTCTTGCAGGGTGCTGTCAGCGATACCTGTCATCTCCATATCTTGAGCACGTTGAAATAACATGACGGCTGATTGGGTTGCATAATTAAATGTGCTTGAAGGCTCGTCATAATCCATATATCCAAGTTCCATAAGCCGCACTTGAAGGTTGGCAACAGATGTATTTTCATCTCCAAGAACAATAGTGTAATACTCAGAAACAATAATTTCATCCGTAGGCTGTGGAGTATCATTAGGTGCCGAGATTTTGGGAGTGGGGGTCTCGACATCGGGAATATTTGTTGCTTCTATTGTTGGCTGGGCAGACAGACTTGTGCGATCCTCCGCTTCGGCAAGGTCTGCCTTGTTTGAATTTGCATATATGGAAATTATAAACAGTAAACATACGACCAGCAGAACTGAGCATAAAGTCATAATTACTGCTCGAAATATCAGTGATGATTTTAGCGCAGAGTCGCCACGCTTCTGTCTTCTGCTTTCTTTCATGACGACATTATACATGATTATTCGTCATTACAATATGAAATTTTTCAAAACTTATTCAGATTGCAGTTGAAACATGATATAATAACAAAAAAATATGGAGGTATCCATGATCTTTACGGGTTTTATTATTGGTTTGCAATTCATTGCAGATAATCCTTCCGTTGAACAAAAGAAAGAATTCTGGCGTTTAGTTCTGGAAGCATCTGTACATGCAAGGATAAATAGGCTTGAGCTGTATGAATTGTATATTCCCGCTGAGCACGAGTGCGATGCATCTCATTATGTTTGTACGATTTCTGTCAGTAACATTAAAGAAGGCAGGATTCTTTCTAAAACAGTCAAGAGTAACTCGAAACTTTTGTCGCAGCTCGATCCTCTCGAACCAATTTTGCAGGAGAATATTGTCGAAGGCTTTGCAAGCAATTGCATCAAATTAGGTGATTTATTAGCTGACGGAACAGTCGTTATTGAAGGCGATGCCGAACAGGTTCTTCCTAAATGCGTTGATTCTCACAAATTGCCTATTCCCTATTCGTCATTCTTAATTGCAGCCGATTCGATGAAGGGCGTGTATTCGTCCCTCGAATTGAATGCTTTGATTGCTTCATCTCTGCACGAATGCGAAAATTGCAAAACCGTTTCAGTTCCCGTGGGAGACGGCGGAGAGGGGACTGTTGATGCATTGGTATATTCTTGCCACGGCAGGTATGAGTATTGCAAAGCGCATGATGCTTCTATGAATGAGATTGTCGTACGATATGGTGTGCTAACGGACAGACAAGTTGTTATTGAATGTGCACAATGCGTTGGATTTTCTCATCTTGATTCAAACATAAATATTAAAGATAGAACATCATATGGAGTGGGTGAGATGATTGCCCACGCACTTAACAGCGGTTATACGGATATTACCCTGTGCATCGGAGGAACAACAACCGCTGATGGTGGTATTGGAATGCTAAAGGCTCTGGGATTTGAGCTCAACTGCGATTTCAATGTGGTGTCGGACAATGTGCACACACGACTCAAAGATGCCTCATTCCGAGCAGTGTGTGACGTCAACAATCCTTTGTTAGGCGAAGATGGAGCGATAAACGTATACGCAAGGCAAAAGGGCGCATCTGAAGATGGCTGCAGGGTTCTTGAAGAACGTCTTGAGATGTTGTCAAAAAATATGCCGTCTGCTGCTACGCTGTGTGGTTCAGGCAGCGGCGGAGGAATCGGCTATGCTTGTGCTGCTATATTGAATGCAGAGCTTGTTGATGGTGCAAACTATGTACTTGACAGGTTGAACTTCGCCCAAAGCGTTAAAAATGCTGATTTAGTTATCACGGGCGAGGGAAGCATGGACATTCAAACGGTCAAGCACAACAAGCTGGTGAAGCGAATTGTAGAGATATGCCAAGGTCAGGGTAAGCCACTTGCAATATTGGCAGGACACTTTTCAAAAGAGGCTAAGGAATTTACTTCACGGTATGACAATGTTTTTTTGGTTGAATGTTGTAGTCCGTATCCCGACAAAAGTGTTGTAAAGTCCGCGATAAGGCATATGTTGAACGCCGATCAGGTTAAAAATTCGTTGCGCTGAGACATATTTAGTGATATGATTATATGTAGTTAATTTTGAGGAGGATATACTTATGCGCATGGTCGATCTGATCGAAAAGAAGGTGTCAAAAGAAGCCCTGACGAATGAGGAGATCAAATTCGTCGTTAATAATTTTGTGTCTGGTTCTGTACCGGATTATCAAATGTCAGCATTCATGATGGCGGTTGTTTTTAATGGAATGACCGAACAGGAGACTGCCGACTTGACAATGGCAATGATGCATTCTGGTGATGTTATTGATTTGTCCGATCTTAGGGGAATCAAGGTAGATAAGCATTCAACAGGCGGTGTTGGTGACACTACAACTCTCGTTGTAGCCCCGTTGGTTGCCGCCTGCGGAGGTACGGTTGCAAAGATGTCGGGCAGAGGACTTGGTCATACTGGCGGCACTTTGGACAAGCTCGAATCTATTCCCGGAGTAAACATCGAGCAACCTATGGAGAAATTCAAAGAGATAGTCAACAATATTGGCGTTGCCGTAATCGGGCAGACAGGCAATCTTGTTCCTGCGGATAAAAAGATGTATGCCCTGCGTGATGTTACTGGTACTGTCAGCAGTATTCCCTTGATTGCCTCAAGCATCATGAGCAAAAAGCTAGCAGCAGGTGCAGATGCAATAGTTTTGGACGTTAAAACCGGCTCTGGAGCATTTATGCAAACGGTCTCCGATGCACAAATTCTTGCGCATTTGATGGTGCAAATAGGTGCATTGGTCGGCAGACATTGCGTAGCAGTTATTACCGACATGAATCAACCTCTCGGTCTTGCGGTGGGCAATGCACTTGAGGTTAGAGAAGCGGTCGAACTTCTTTCGGGCAAGATCGCAAAGGGCGATCCCCTTTATGAGGTCTGCATGCTGCTTGGTGTCAACATGATGCTTCTTAGCAATCTTGCCTCCACTGAGGAGGAAGCACGGGCGAAGCTAGAAAACGCTCTTAACAGCGGCGCAGGTCTCAAGAAGCTGCAACAGATGATTACTGCTCAAGGCGGCGATGCGTCGTATATCTGTATGGATCGAATTGACGAGCTTTGCAGCGTTAAGCGTCATATCGACATAATGCCAAAACAGGCTGGTTATATCAGTTCAATCCATGCAGAACGCATTGGTACAGCCGCACAGATGCTGGGTGCAGGACGTGCGACAAAGGAAGATGTGATTGACCCTGCTGTCGGTCTTGTAATGAAAAAGCGTTTGGGCGATCGTGTAGAGCTTACTGATGCTCTTTGCACGATGTATGTCAACGATGAAGCGAGACTTCAGGAAGCCATTGATATGTTCTACTCAGCGTTCACAATTTCGGAGGACAAACCTGAATATCGTCCGATGATTTATGATATAGTTCGCGAGTAATTGATGAAACGTCTTATAGCGATTGATGGATATAGCTTGATGTATAGGGCGCATTATGCTCTTGCGGAGATGACCACAAGAAATGGTGCGCCTACTGGCGCTCTGCATGGTTTTTGCGCAATGCTTTTGAAGCTCATTGAGCTAAAGCCCGACTATTTTCTTGTCGCTTTTGATGTTCATGGACCAACATTTCGCCACAACAAATATCAAGAATATAAAGCTGGGCGCAAACCAATGCCCGAAGAATTGCGTCGACAGATTCCGCAGATAAAGGAACTTCTCACGCTGATGGGAATAAAAATTTGCGAGCTTGTGGGATATGAGGCGGACGATATTTTGGGCACGATTGCAAAAACGTGTGGCAAAGAAGGCGTAGAGGCTCTGTTGGTCACCGGTGACCGGGATTCATTTCAGCTTATATCCGATTCGACAAAGGTTATATTGACAAAAAGGGGTATAACCGAGACAATTCAGTATGACCGCAAGGTGTTGTATGACCAGTATGGATTGCAGCCTTGCCAGATGCGCGATCTAAAGGCACTTATGGGCGATGCTTCAGACAACATTCCCGGAGTTGCCGGTGTGGGTGAGAAAACTGCTCTCAAGCTCCTAAATGATTATTCAACGCTAGAGGGAGTTTATCAAAATATTGACAGCATCAGCGGCAAACTTCACGATAGGCTTGTTGAACAAAAGGACAACGCCTTTTTGAGTTATTGGCTTGGTACAATAGATACGGACGCTCCGCTGGGATTGTCTATTGATGATTGTGCGTTCGACGCTCAACGAATGTTTGGAGCATACGACAAGCTCATGGAGCTGGAGCTTAGAAATATTGCAGGCAAGCTGCCAAAGTCAAGCAAGCAGCCGACAATAGCATCAAAGTCAAGTGAGAAGATCGTGCTTTGCGGTCTTGACGACTTGCACAAAGCCATAGAAAAAATGACGACAACTGATAGCCTTGCCGTTTTGTTCGGTGACAGCATCAGCTTTGCCGTCAATTGGCAAGTAAGCTATGTTGTTCAAAATGGCGATAGCTTGTTTGATTGTGCTATCACTCCACAGGACGTAGCCTCTGCGCTTATTCCAATCATGACAAAGTCAAAAGTGTTGACTTATGATTGCAAGGCTCTTTATCACTATGCTAACACTGATGATATAAACGTCGAGTTCGATGCCATGATAGTTGATTATCTCCTTCACGCAAACCGACCCGCGCCTGATCTAAATGTGCTCATGCAAGATGCTCTTGGAATAAATGAGTATGCCGCCGCCGACCTGTTTAGGCTTAGCGATGAGCTGATGCGGCAGTTGGAAACAAATGAACTTATGCACCTGTATCAGTCCATTGAACTTCCACTTGCAAAAGTGCTATACCAAATGGAACGTACGGGAGTAAAAGTTGACAGAGAGGTACTTTTGGCAATACATAATGAATTTGCAGAACAGATGAAAAAACTATCTGCTCGCATATTCAAACTTGCCGAATGCGAGTTTAACATTTTATCTACCAAGCAACTTGCAACAATATTGTTCGAGAAACTAAATTTACCCACACATAAAAAGACCAAGAGTGGGTATTCGACAGACTCAGAATCGCTTGAAGCGATTGCCGATAAGCACGAAATCGTGCCGTTAATCATTAAATACAGATTTTACAGCAAGCTTGACAGCACCTTTGCCGATGGGCTTCAAAAGTGCATTGACAGTGACGGCAGGATAAGGACTCATTTCCAGCAATGCGTAACGGCAACGGGAAGATTATCCAGCACAGACCCCAATCTTCAGAATATTCCCGTCAGAACAGGCGAAGGACGGGAGATACGAAAGGCATTTGTTCCGTCTGATGGCAACGTTCTTGTTGGCGCAGACTATTCGCAAATTGAGCTTAGACTTTTGGCGCATATCAGCGGAGATGAGGGTCTTGTCAACTCATTTTTGAACAATGAGGATATACATCGCAGAACGGCATCGGAAGTTTTTGACGTTCCTTTTGATGCGGTTACACCAGAGCAGAGAAGTGCAGCAAAGGCTGTCAACTTCGGCATTATCTATGGCATCAGCGACTTTGGACTTTCAACAAACCTTGGTATCTCTGTCAAGCAGGCAGGGAAATACATAAAGGATTATCTTGACAATTATCCGTCCGTGAAAAAGTATATGAATATGAGCGTTGAGAATGCTAAATTGAACGGATACGCAAAGACTATCTTTTCACGACTGCGCCCAATTCCCGAGCTAAAGCAAAGCAATTACAACATTCGATCCTTTGGAGAGCGAATTGCTATGAACATGCCCATTCAGGGCAGTGCAGCAGATATTATGAAGATGGCAATGATTGATGTTGCCAATACTCTAAAAAAGGAAAAACTCGATGCCACACTTGTGCTTCAGGTTCATGACGAGCTGATTGTGGATTGCTCTCCAAACTGTGCTGATGAGGTAGCAAAGGTGCTTACAAAGTGCATGGAGAAGGTTGCAGAACTAAAGGTTCCGCTTATTGCCGAAGCCAAACAGGGCATAAACTGGTACGAGACAAAATGAGCACTTTCATTATAGGACTTACAGGAGGAATAGGCAGCGGCAAGAGTAGCTTCGCCCAGCAATTTGAAGCCTTGGGTATTTGCGTTCTGGATGCAGACAGTATTGTCCATGAGCTGTACATTCACAGCTCTTTGTGCAAAAAAGCTATTGTCGATGCTTTTGGAATTGAAGTTCTATCGCCCGATGGGACCATTGACCGTGCTGCGCTTTGTAAAGTAGTATTTGCGTGCGCAGATGCATTAAAAAGACTTAACTCAATAGTTCATCCTCTTGTGCTGGAGGAGCTGAAAAAAAGGTCTGATTTGCTTAACGATGTGGTGGTTTGGGACGTTCCACTGCTTATTGAGAGTGGCATGATTGACCTTGTTGATGCGGTGGTTGTTGTCGTATCTGATACAAGTATTCGCAGAAATAGGCTCAAATCGAGTAGGGGAATGACAGATAAGCAAATTTGTGATAGAATGAAGGCGCAGCTCGGAGATTTCGAGCGAATGAGCTGCGCAGATTACATTTGTGTAAACAACGGCAGCATTAGTGCGTTAAGCCGACAGGCACAAATAATATTGGCAGACATGGGAAGGGAAGAGGGTCATTGAACAAGAAAGTATTGTTTTTATTGATATGTGTTTTAGTCTTAGCTTTAATATTGGTGATCATATTTTATGCGGCACCAGCCGTTTTGAAAATGCGGTACAAGCTCAATTATGAAGAAACGATCGAGAAGTATGCTGAAAAATACAATCTCGACACCTCGCTGGTATGCGCCATCATCTATACAGAGAGCAGCTTCAACGTAAATGCACGCAGTCATGTGGGGGCAACGGGACTTATGCAGATTATGCCATCGACCGGTGATGAGATTGCGTCTGAGATTGGCTTTGCTAACTACAATGAGTCAATGCTGGCTGACCCAAATGTTAATATTGAGTTTGGGTGCTACTATATAGCCAAAATGATTGAAGATTTTGACGGAAATGTCGGTGTTGCGCTTGCAGCATACAATGCCGGACCACGCAAGGCATTGGAATGGCAAAGCAGTTATGGAGTGAACGATGAGGGAAAACTTACTTACATTCCATATCCCGAAACGTCAAAATATGTTGTTAAGGTTTTGCGTGCAGCCGATGTGTATACTATGCTTTATGGCGAACGTTTGGAGGGCTAACTATGCTTGAGATCATTATAGCAGCCGTAATTATCATCATCGACATGGTGAGTAAATATTTAGCTGAAATTTTTTGTCAATCGCCCATCGTTTTGATTGACGGCGTTGCGCAACTAACGTATGTGCAAAACCGTGGGGCAGCATGGGGAATACTATCCAACGCCACAATAGTCCTAATCATTATTACGTTCATTTTTTGTGGTTTGCTCGTTTGGCTCACCATCAGGAACCACAAGAATTTTACTACGCTCTCACGGATTATCGTTGCGTTGATTTTCGCAGGCGCAGTGGGCAACCTTATCGACAGAGTTCTTTTAGGCTATGTTCGTGACATGATCGAGGTAACCTTTGTCTCGTTCCCTGTGTTCAATATTGCTGACAGCTCGATTGTGATTGGGACAATTCTTCTTGTCATCGAAGTTCTCTTTATTAAGAAGAATGTATTCTCCGTTATTGAGCAAGATATCAAAACCTTAAAGAAAACGAAGGAAGATGAGTGATTATATTGCTATCAAAGTAAACATCGGAGGAGAGAGGATAGATTCATTTCTATCTATGAATACTGATTGTTCTCGCTCACGCATACAATCATTGATAAAAGACGGCTATGTCACCATCAATGGAGCTGTTTGCAAGAAGAATGCAGTAGTGGCCACCGAGGACATGATAGCAGTAACTATACCTGATCAGCCTAGCTTGGAAGCCGTCCCACAGGATATTCCTCTTGATATTCTTTACGAAGATGATGATTTATGCGTTGTCAATAAGCCGCAGGGAATGGTTGTCCACCCAGCGGTGGGCAACACGAACGGCACTCTTGTTAATGCTTTAATGTATCATATCGGTACTCTCTCAAATGCTAATGATACGATTAGACCCGGAATAGTTCACCGAATAGATAAGTTCACAAGCGGTTTGCTTGTAGTAGCAAAGAACGATTACACGCATGAGGAGCTATCCAAGCAATTTGCGGAGCACTCTGCACGCAGGAGCTATATTTCTCTTGTTCATGGCAATCTTAGGGAAGATAGCGGAACGGTCAACGCCCCTATCGCCAGACATAGAACCGATCGCAAGCGCATGGCAGTTGATGCTGATGGTAAAACCGCAATTACTCATTGGAAGGTGCTTGAACGTTTTGGTTCGGTAACGCTTCTAAGACTCAATCTGGAGACGGGCAGAACCCATCAGATAAGGGTGCATATGGCACATATACAGCACCCTGTGGTTGGTGACAACGTATATGGCTCGCAGGACAGCAAGCTCGGTTTGATGGGTCAAATGCTTCATGGTTACAGGTTGCAGTTTGTACACCCCCGTACAAAGAAGGTCCGTGTGTTTTACGCTAGTATACCTGATTATTTTTTGGATGTGCTTAGAAAATACAACTCCGATTTATATTGGGCAAAGGAGCTTTTTGATGAGTAAATATGTTTTAAAGCTAATATCAATTTTACTTTGCGTCATACTGCTTGTCGGTTCTCTTGCCTGTCACGAGAAAGTGCGTGACGATTTGGGGATTTCTGATTCCACGGCAGAACAGCACTCAGCACAACCCTCTGATACGAATATTTACAGCACACCAAGCGTTGTTTCAGATGCAGAGCGTTTCGACCAGATTGATAGAGAGATGTTTATTTGGTATGTTACACAGGACGCAACATATCTGCACCAAGCCATTAAGGACCCCAGCGCATATAACATTGATGTTTCCCTTGTCCCCAATACTCTGGGAGACTACTCTCAAGAACATTCATTGAGCTCGATAATTACGCTTCAGGGCTTTCTTTCCCAACTTAATGAGATTAATCCCGATGAGCTTAACGAAGATCATTCCTTTGCATACAGCGTAATCAAACAGTACTTGGAGCTGCAAATCCAATATGAAGAGGTCTATATCTATCGTGAACCACTCGATCTGTATGTGGGTATACAGGCGAACCTTCCAATATTCTTTGAATTATTCCGCTTAGAAACCAAAGAAGATGTTGAACTGTATTTAGAGTTGCTTGCTGATGTACCTCGTTATCTTGAGCAGATACTTGAACACGAACGCCAGCGTGCGAACATGGGTATTTATATGACAGAAGATGCGCTGGACAGAATACTCTCTGACCTATATTCTATTGTAAGTAGTGCGGAGAACTGTTTCTTAATCCCGTCCTTTGAAGAGACCATATCCGACATTGAGGACATATCGCAGGTGGAGATAGAGGTGTATTGCGCTCGCCAACAGGAATTAGTGGTAAATTCATATCTGGGTGGGTTTGAAAACTTGTATCTTGGCTTGTCTGAGCTTAGACAATATTGCAGACAATCGGCAGGAATAATCAATCAGGATTCAAGCGCAAGGAAATATTTTGAGGTGATGCTAAAGATAGACAGCTCTTCCAATCTGCTTGTAAATGAGGCCCGTGAGCTATTGGAATCCCAAGTAGAGGATATGCAACTGATGATAGCCACAATCTATGCGCAAGACCCCACAGTTTTTGAATATCCTTCACGCATTACGACGGGCACGGTAGAATCCGATGCACTGTATCTGCGCTCCATCGCAGATAACTTTCTTCCATCATGTCCCGATGTCGATGTAAAATATGCAGTAATTCCCAACGAGCAGCAAAATACCTTTAGCCCGGCAGCCTATCTGGTTCCGCCTTTGGATTGTTGGCAGGACAATACTATACTCCTCAATCCGAAATACGAGTCTGATTTGTTCGTGCTGGCACATGAGGGATATGTAGGTCATATGTATCAGCATACATACCAAGGCTCTATTGGCAATGCAAGCCTATTTGTGCAGGTGATGGAGCCTATTGGCTATGTCGAAGGTTGGGCAATGAATGCAGAACTGTATACCGCAATGTACTCTGAGCAAATTGGGACGAATTACTGCCAATCGGTGTGCGCCGATGACAATATGTTTATTTTGTTGGGTGCAATATCGAGTATTCTTGTCAACTATTATGATTTTTCTTTTGAGCAACTCACAGAATATCTCGACAAGTATAGCTGCTCAACCTACGCCAACTATATGTATACTAATTCTATCAATATGCCGACATACTATTTCAAGTATGCACTTGGCTTTTGCAACCAGATTGCAATATCGAATGAATGTGAGAGTATATCGGTGTATGATTTGGTCGAGTATCACAAAGCATACCTCGATTTAGGCCCAGCTTATTTCAACCTAATCAAGCCCAAGATGCTGGAATGGGCAGCAAAAAATGGGTCTTGACAAGTGTCGGTATTAGTAATATCATCAACAAGACGTGGAAAAAGAGGAGTAGACGCAATCGCCAACAGAGAGAGGACTCAGCTGCTGTAAGAGCCCTTTGGAACGAAATCGTTGAATGTCGCTTTGGAGTCGGTGCAATGAACAATTAGTTGTACCCGCAGCAGCTGCGTTATAGCTTCGAGTGAGACGATCTATATGTCGTCTAACAAAGGTGGTACCGCGAGCTCCCGCTTCGTCCTTTGACGATGCGGGACTATTTTTATCTTGAGGTGATTGATATGAAACAAGAGCTACCAAAAAGTTATGACCATTCGTCAGTGGAGAGCAGGTTGTACTCATGGTGGGAGGAGTCCGGCTTCTTTCATGCCCAGCCAAATCCACAAAAGAAACCATATTGCATTGTGATTCCACCACCCAACATTACAGGCAAGCTACATATGGGACATGCGATTGACAACTCTTTGCAAGATGTTTTGATTCGCTATAAGCGTATGTCGGGATATGAGACGCTCTGGCTGCCGGGCACAGACCATGCATCCATCGCAACCGAGGTCAAGATTGTCGAGCAGATGGCAAAGGAAGGCATTCACAAGCAAGACATTGGCAGAGAAGCCTTTTTGAAGCGTGCATGGGATTGGCGAAATGAATATGGAAAAACAATCGTCAAACAGCTAAGAAAACTCGGCTCTTCATGCGATTGGGAACGTGAGCGTTTCACCATGGACGATGGTTGCAACAAAGCAGTGCTCAAGGTATTCAAGCGTTTGTATGACAAGGGGCTTATTTACAGGGGCGACAGAATTATTAACTGGTGTCCTTGCTGCAAGACGGCTCTTTCGGACGCTGAAATTGAGTATCAGGAGCAGGACAGCCATCTTTGGCATATTCGTTATGATGCACCCGATAAGAGTTACAGCATTACTGTGGCAACAACACGACCCGAGACAATGCTTGGCGATACTGCCATAGCGGTCAATCCAAAAGATGAAAGATACACCGATATCATAGGCAAGACCGTAATCATTCCTGTGGTAAACCGTGAAATTCCTATTGTCGCTGATGAGTATTGCGAAATGGATTTTGGCACTGGTGCTGTAAAAATCACTCCGGGACACGATCCTAACGACTTTGAGGTGGGTCAGAGATGTGGACTGCCTATTATGCGAGTCTTTACAGATGACGGTCACATAAATGAGCTTGGCGGACGGTTTGAAGGGCTTGACCGCTTTGAATGCAGAAAGCAGTTGGTGGACGCACTAGAAGCTTGTGGCAATTTAGTCAAGATTGAAAACTACAAGCATAATGTTGGCACCTGCTACAGATGCCATACAACCAGCGAATCCATAGTGTCAAAGCAGTGGTTTGTGGACATGAAACCACTTGCCAAGCCTGCTTTGGAAGCTGTACGAAATGGAGAGATTAAGTTCGTTCCCGAAAGATTCACCAAGACTTACTATAACTGGATGGAGAATATCCGTGATTGGTGCATCTCGCGTCAGCTTTGGTGGGGTCATCGTATACCTGCCTACTATTGCGATGCCTGCGGCGAGACTGTTGTGTCTGAGGAGAATGTGGAGCTTTGCCCCAAATGCGGTCAGCCCATGCGTCAAGATGAGGACGTGCTGGATACATGGTTCAGCTCCGGCATGTGGCCCTTCTCTACGCTGGGGTACCCGGACAACACGGAGGAATTGAAGTATTTTTACCCCACGAGCACGTTGATTACAGGTTACGACATAATTTTCTTCTGGGTTGCTCGAATGATCGTGTTTGGTTATGAGGTGATGGGGGAGAAGCCCTTCGACACGGTATATATCCACGGTCTGTTGCGTGATTCTCAAGGCAGAAAAATGTCGAAATCGCTTGGAAACGGCATAGATCCGCTTGAGATAGTGAAGGACTACGGTTCGGATGCACTGCGCTTTTCGCTGATTACAGGGAATTCCGCAGGTAATGATATGCGCTTTTATATCGAGAAGGTTGAAGCTGCCCGTAATTTCTGCAACAAGGTCTATAATGCTTCCAGATTTGTTCTGATGAGTGTAGAAGACGATGTGGAATACTCTATCGATGAAAAACTCCTTACTCTGGCGGATAAGTGGATACTTACACGCATGGATAACATAATCGGAGAGGTGACCTCGAATCTTGATGCACATGAACTCAACATTGCAGCACAAAAGATTTATGACTTCATTTGGACAGAACTGTGCGACTGGTATATTGAGATGGCAAAACCGGCCTTATACAGCGACCAAGCGAATCAGAAAAACAACACTTTAGCAGTTCTTATTGACGTTCTTACTAAGTCGTTAAAGCTCCTGCACCCATTCATGCCGTTTATCACCGAGGAGCTTTATCAGCAGCTTCCCAACTCTGATAAGACCATTATGCTGTCCAATTGGCCTAAGACCGATGAAAACTGTGTCTTTGTAGATGATATGAAGCATATGGACATAGTGATGGACTTGATCCGCTCAATTCGAAATCTTCGAGCCGAGATGAAGGTTCCGCCCTCACAAAAGATATCCGCCGAAATCATTGTCAAAGATGCCACTGCTTTTGAGACGGCAAAGCCATACTTTATGAGACTTGCAGGAATTAGCGAAATTGTCATCTGCGCAGAAACGAAGAGCCAAAAGGCAAGCGACATTCATCTTGTGTGCGATGGGGCAGAGGCAATCATTCCGCTTGCATCGCTTGTGGATATAGAAGTCGAGCTTGGCAGAATTGAAGGAGAGCTAAAGAACGCCGAAAACGAGATGAATCGTGCAAACGGCAAGCTGTCCAATCCCAGCTTTGTTGCAAAGGCGCCTGCCAACGTAGTTGCCGAAGAACAGCGAAAGCTCGAGATGTATCGGGATATGCTTTCAAAGCTGCAGCATCGCAGAGAATTGCTCATAAAAGAGAGATAGTACCATATTGCGAGGGTTAAATGCCCTCGCTTTTTATGTATGACAGATTCGTTAGACAATACGATAAGAGATACGAAAATCATAAATAACAGACCTGCGATAGTTCTCGTGTTGGGAGTGTTGTTCGGTTTTTGTTTGTCGAACATTTCAAGCGATCTGTTTATAATTGCCATTGCACTGGCTCTTATTGTTGCAACTGTACTTCTTTGGCGCAATTATTCAAAAGCGTCATTGTTCTGTCTGTTTGCACTATTGATGCTTTGTCGAGTGTATTTCTTTCAAAATATTGTGATTGACTTTGATTCCTCGTCAGTATTTAGTTGGACCAGGTCGCTTAGGGAAAGCCTTGAAGGTAATGTTGACAGCCTGTACGGAAACTATTCGGGAATAGTCAAAGGATTGCTGTTGGGTGAGAAATATGAGATTCCACGTTGGCTTTATCAGATATATATTAACAATGGAATTATCCATCTATTCGCCATATCGGGGCTACATATCTCAATTCTTTGCGGCGCAATTCTTCGTGTGCTGCGTGGAACCTCAAGATGGCTAAAGGCGTCCGTATTAGTTGCCTTCTTGCTGCTATACATCATAATCACGGACTTCTCGCCATCTACGATACGAGCAGCAATAATGATTCTGGTGGTTATGTCTGCAAAACTTGCAAGAAGAAAGAGTGACTACCTATCCGCATTCTGCATTGCTTTAACTGTAACTGTACTCATTTTTCCTGATTCCGTTTCATCGGCCGGATTCTTACTGTCATATGGTGCAATGTATGGGATTTTTATGCTCGCACCGCCGATATCAGATTTACTTGGCATCAAGCATAAAGGTCTAAACAATTTATTGGCATCAGGCATAGCCGTAAATGTAACGCTTCTACCTTGGTTTGCTGCGTTCTTTGGCGAAGTATCAGCAACTGCAATTTTAGCAACACTCCTAATTATGCCAATAGCATCGCTTTTAATCGTGTTTTCGATGTTATCAGTGGTTGTATTCTTTATTAGCCCTGCTGTTGCTTTTGTTGTTGCATATGTTCCAAAAGGCATGATATATGCAATAAACTGGTTGATGCAGTTAATAGACGTTGGGACTCTGTCCATCAAGTCCCCAAATATTGCATCAATAACACTATGGTTCATAGGAATATTCTTTTTGTCTCCATATTACCTGCCCAACAGAAAGAAACTGCCTTATGTGGGCTTGGTACTTATGGGACTGTCAATACTGATGTGGATTGTGTTTTGAAAATAAAAAACATTTTTCAAAAAAATTCGATTTAGTTGTTGACATTTTTGTTTCCTTGTTGTATATTAATTTGGTCGCGAAAAGCAAGGCGAAGCACTTCGGGGTGTAGCGCAGTCCGGTAGCGCACGTGCTTTGGGAGCATGGGGCCGGAGGTTCAAATCCTCTCACCCCGACCAATTGTATTGTGGCCCCGTGGTCAAGCGGTCTAAGACACCGCCCTTTCACGGCGGTAACAGGAGTTCGAGTCTCCTCGGGGTCACCAGTAACATTGGGCCTTTAGCTCAGTTGGTCAGAGCGGTCGGCTCATAACCGATTGGTCCGGGGTTCGAGTCCCTGAAGGCCCACCAAATTGCTGTTCGAGACAAGATGGCCCGGTAGTTCAGTTGGTTAGAATGCCAGCCTGTCACGCTGGAGGTCAGGGGTTCGAGCCCCCTCCGGGTCGCCATGTGCCTCGGTAGCTCAGTTGGTAGAGCAAGGGACTGAAAATCCCTGTGTCGGTGGTTCAAGTCCACTCTGAGGCACCAACTTTGCTGGAGTAGCTCAATTGGTAGAGCAGCTGATTTGTAATCAGCAGGTCGCGGGTTCGAGTCCCATCTCCAGCTCCATTGACAACTTAATACCTTTAATAAATACGTGGATGGGTTCCCGAGCGGCCAAAGGGAGCAGACTGTAAATCTGCCGTCACAGACTTCGATGGTTCGAATCCATCCCCATCCACCATTTTATTAGCGGGAATGGCGGAATTGGCAGACGCGCACGGTTCAGGTCCGTGTGAAAGCAATTTCATGCAGGTTCAAGTCCTGTTTCCCGCACCAGATAAGAACGCAAACATTGATACGATGCTTGCGTTCTTACTTTTGCCCACTTGCCCGCAAAAGGTCTTGCCATAAGGCGTTTTGCGGGCTTTTTTGTATTCTGCCGTTTGACGTGTATAAAGGAAATTACTGTCTGACGGTCATCAGAGTGTTAGCACTTTTGTACTCGTTAAACGGTTCTTTGCATACTTAATAGTTTACTTGATACCTCACTGTATTAGGTTGAAAAAGTCATTTTTATTTGATAAAATAGGCTCAACAAATCGGAATTTACAGAGGTGCATTAAATGAAAGTCACTATTGAAGAGCTAGAGGCATACTTACTTGACAATTACAACGGAGGAAACGACCAAAGCTTATTTATGAAGCTAGTTGAGGAAATCGGAGATGCAGCCGAGGTGTTGAATAAAAAAGCGGGAAGGAAATCAATCGGAGGCGAAGATTTACAGGTGCTGCTGGGGAATAAACTGGCCGATGTGATTCATTACACGATAGCCATTGCCGCCCTAAATGGGATTGATATGAATAATATTATTCTCGCCAAGGATATGGTGGCCTCAGAAAAATATCATCACAGAACAAATTTGGAACAGTTTGTCGCGGACAAACGAAAAAATGAAGGAGAAACGGTTTGATTGCGACAAAAATTCTTGACATTGAAAACGATGGACTGAACATGGCGATTGACGGGCAATATCTGTATATTCGCGCAAAGAGGTCTTTCTTTAAGTATGATATCACCGATATGCGCCTTGTGGGACAAGCTGTTGTTTTTGCAAAAGATGGGAAGTCCCGAAATTTCGCGGTATGCGGCAAATACATTGTTGCAGCCGATTACTGTGATTTGCTTGTGATAGACAAAACGGATTTGCACGTCGTGGAGATTATGCGGATTGGACAGGATCTATCCTCCGATTTAGGTGTTGTAAGATTTGATGAGCATGACGCATATATCAATGTTCGAAACGGCAAGATGGCTGTTCTAAATATCGAAACGTTATCCGTCAGCAAACATGATATTTGTGAAGAAAGCTCATGGGAACACTGCATTGTCGGTAATTTCCTTTATACGGCAACCGTCAACGGCGGATTGGTGGAAGTGGATAAAACCAATATGCAGATGCTGCGGGCGGCCAAACCCTGCAGGAAAAATATTTACAGCATTGTATATGACGACGGCATACTATATACGGTATCGCAAGACACGACAATAAAGGCAATAGATATAAAGACACTTGCTGTTATCCGTTCCGTGAATCACGCCGTGAAGGGCATGACACGGATCATCGGCATATATCGGGACTCATTGGTAATTGCCAACAACGGTATATCCTTATGGGACAAGCAAACGTTTGAAATGCAGGGCAGGATTGAGATTCCTACCGGGCAGTACAACAAGGGCGCACTTCTGCACGATAATCTTATTATAGGCAGCGATTTTCATAACGTCTATGCGTACTCGATGTGACCCTGTTTTTCTTGACAAATTCCAGTTTGTGGAGATGTCAATTATAAAGTGCGTGAACTCGGCAAACGAAGCAAACGGAAAAGCCACTGGCGGGTGAAGTTGGTATCAAACTTGTGTTACTTGCCAAGATGAGTCCCAAGACGATAGTTTTGGGATTTTAATTTTATATTGATTCATATGTTAGGATACAATACATAGGTAACAAAAAAGAGCAAGAGAAAGTCCCCGGTATGGTATAATTGACTTGCCAACCAAATAACCAAGGAGGGACAAACTCTTGCAGAGACATAATACCACAGAAGCGCACTATTGTCAACGGATGCTGACATACGAAAAGACGCACAAGGAGTAGTAGTGACTCCAATGATTGACACTGACACAACCGCCCTCACACTTCATCAATCAACATATTGACAATACTCAAGATATTGAGTATAATGTTCTATATCCTTTATTCAACAAATGTATTATTGAGGATAGATGTATCTGTTGGGACACAAAATTGGACGTAGGAGGAATAATTATGAAGAGAAAAGTATCAGGCATAGGTATATCAATGCTCGTGTGTATTGCATGCCTATTCACTTTTGGATGTAATCCTGATGAGAACAATGTAGATGTGGTGGATCAGTCGGCTGAAGTCCAACTTATTCTTGATAACATTATAGAGGATTATAACAACGGAATATATGGGGTAGACGAAGCGTCGAGAAGAATTGAGAAAGTTGGGAATGAAAACCCTCAGACATATCAAATTGTGGATGGAGCCCGCGACGATCTAGCACTTATAAGCGAATCAAAATCTGCATATGCACAGGCTGAACAGTGTATGTCGGAAGGTAATTTTTTATTGGCGTATAAGCTGTTTGGACAGATATATTCTGCGGATACTTTCTATGCTAATTCCCAAGAGCGGAGAAACCAAGCCAAGGGGTACCACATAGAAAAAGTGAAGAATGAAGCGGCTGATTTAGTCTCCAGGGGAGAATATCAGGGGGCTGTAGCAATTCTCAAAACCTGCAAGGATGATTTTGATGGAACAACTGAACTGGACAGTCTTATTTCTGCATATCAAGAATACGAAAAGAGCAAGGAAATACTCGCTATAGTAACTGAGGTTGATGATAAAATCTTGGAAAATGACTATAAAACAGCGTTGAATATACTGTCGGATGCACTGTCCAAGCATACCGGAAATGAAACCCTGCTGACAAAGAGGGCTGATTGTGAGGAGAAATATGTTATATACGTACTCGACTCAGCGAAGCAATGTTACAATAACGGGTACGACTTTGCAGGAGCAATTGCAATAATCAATGCAGCCATTGTGGACTTGCCCAACAATATCGAACTTGACAAGGCGAAGGCTGAATATATGACTTGCAAGCCCACCGAGCTATACGAACTTACCACGTTTTACCAAGAAGGAGGTCGCGATTTAAGATATAGACAGAAACAAATTAGTGACAACCGGGGAGACATTCATAATGAATACTATGAAGTGTCAGATGGCTATCGACCCGTAACCTTTGTTTACTTGATTGATGGGAAGTATGACATGATTTCTGGCACGGCATTTGTAAGTGAATCATTGAAAAACTATGAAGATATAGGACAGATTAAGATATATGGCGATGGAATTCTCCTGTATGAATCTATTATGTTAGGCAAGGGCATTCTCCCTATCAAGTTCTCTGCCGAATTATCAGGGGTAACTGAAATGCGAATTGAGATTATTAAGGGAGTAGTGTGGCAGTATTATCCCTATCTATCAAACGTACAACTATATAAAAAGTTAGGATAAGAGAATATGGAAAAGAGAAAGACGTTTTGTATTTACTGCGGTGCCAATTTGAACGGCAATCGATTTTGTCAAAATTGTGGTGCCAGAAATGATTCTGCGCTGCCGTTGCAACAGAGCGACTACAATGCTCGGCAAGATTACTATTTATCGCAACATTCGGGAGTGCGCCAAAGAAAAGTACGCAAGTCCAGTAGATTATCCAAGAAAATGTGTTTGATTTCTGGTGCGGCTGTAGCCGGTGTCATTGTTCTCATCATTCTGCTTTGTTTCATTTGCGGCAGTTAGGGATATCAGGGGGCAATCAAGAACTATGAGAAGTACTTGAACACATACGACCTCGAATACGCAATGAAACTCGTTCCGGGTGATGTTGTTGAAGAACTGGAATTGTATGATATGGACGGGGAAGGAGACTTTTGGACTCTTTTTGAAAATAACTATCTTGAGGAAGCCAGGTGGAAACAATCAAAGGCGGATTATGAATTAGAAATTACTGTTCTTGACGCTGTCAGATATAACCCTGAGGAACTTGTAAGCCTTGCTTCCCGTTGCGAGAATAGTCAGCTCAATAGTCGAAAACTTGAAGATGCTTATTCTGTGTTATGCGTGACTGTGCCAAAGTATTTCGATCGAGAAGGCTTTTCGAGCATGGATTATTGGGATGCGTATTATTGGGATAGGGATTGGGATTTGGGGATGAACGAATATGACGTTATCAAATATGATGGAGCATGGTATATATATACTGCATACGTCAATGTGTGCCTGCAGAGTGGATTAGAGATTGTGAAATAGCCCATTATGACGTTATCAAATATGATGGAGAATGGTATATATTAATTACGTACATCAAAACACACGAACTCATTGGATTCGATATGAATTAATTTATTCATACAGAATTATGTTTCCTAGTATCAGTATAAAGTAAGGTTCAGAATACGCAATGACACTACAATTACTGTTTGGGCAGCGACGCAGAGCTTTGGCCCACTCTGCCTATGTATGAAGGCAGCTATTCGTCCGTATCCTGGCCCCGCACTATAGGACCCAGGTATTCTGTGGGTCAGTGAATAAAATGAATCCACGAGGGAAGAAAAATTCCTCGTGGATTTTGCATAAGAATCGTCAGATTTTTATTTTATATTGATTCATAGCTCTTGTTGAAATATGAGTTATGTTGTATAATAGAATGATTTATTATGAGGAGATGAACATGACCGAAAACGCAAACGAGTTTTTCAGTGTGGCAAGTGAGCTGAAAGCCGAGCTTGAACCATTGGGCAAAAAATACTATATAGAAACATATGGCTGTCAAATGAACGTTCGCGATAGCGAAACGATAGGCGGACTGCTTCAAAGCTGCGGATATACGCTCGCAGATAATAAGAATGAATCAGATCTCATTCTTTTTAATACCTGCTGTATTCGTGACCATGCGGAGAAGCGTGTGTTTGGAAATATCGGAGCGTTGAAAGAAGCCAAAGAAGCTCATCCGTCAATGATTATTGGTGTGTGCGGCTGTATGATGGAACAGGATAATGTTGCAAAGAAGCTTCAAAGGCGGTTCCCATTTGTTGATTTAGTATTTGGGACAAATGTACTTCATCGCCTCCCAGAGATGATAAAACACGTTTTAGAGGGCGACAGGGTGTGTCTGCTCAGCAACAATGATGTAACGGTCGTTGAAGGCTTGCCATCGGTTCGAGATGTATCCACCTCGGCTTATGTCAACATCATGTATGGGTGCAACAACTTTTGCTCTTACTGCATAGTACCATATGTTCGGGGAAGAGAACGTTCAAGGTCTGTTGACGCCATCGTAAACGAGATTGAACAGCTCGTTTCAAAGGGCTATACGGAGATAACTCTATTGGGTCAGAATGTCAATTCTTATGGAAATGATACTCGCTCTTCTAGCTTTGCTGAATTACTAACCGTGCTTAATCAGATTGAAGGACTAAAACGCATTCGTTTCATGTCCTCGCATCCAAAGGACTTGTCCGATGCAGTAATTGATGCAATAAGAAACAATCCGAAGGTATGTCACCATGTGCATCTACCCGTTCAATCCGGCAGCGACAGAATACTTAAAGCGATGAACCGCAAGTATACTCGTGAGCAGTATCTCGATATAGTTCATAAACTTCGATCCGTTTCTCACGATTTTGAACTCACTACCGATGTGATTGTGGGATTTCCCGGGGAAACAGAGGATGATTTTTTGCAGACACTGTCGCTAATAAAAGAGGTTGGCTATTCGGCTGCATTTACTTTCAAGTATTCCAAGAGACAAGGCACAAAGGCTGCCACGATGGAGGAGCAGGTTGATGAAGCGGAAAAGAAGTTGAGGCTTAAAAGATTAAACGACCTGCAAGCCGAAATGACTGTGACAGACAATATGAAATACATTGACCATATTGGAGAGGTGCTTGTAGAAGGCTATGATCAGCGTGAGACGTGTACAGTCTTTGGTAAGCTATCAAACTTTAAGATGGTTTACTTTAGGGGCGATCCAGATTTGGTCGGCAAGTATGTAAATGTAAGAATCACGGCCTGCAAGAAAAACTCATTGATAGGAGAGATAGTATGACACAAGCTCTAGGTAAAAAGGACGACTATGTGCGCGATTTTCATGCCTATATGGACGCCAGAAAAGATATGGAGGCGGATACAGGGCTTTGCTCAATGCTCAAGGAATATGACAATTCTGTTGATAAGCTGACAAAGCTCATGCAGGATGAGAACTATGATGCACAAGTAGCCATTAGCCTTACAAATGATATTGAGTATTTGGGCAACGAGATTCGCAAAAATCCAGCTTATTGCAACCTTCAAAATGCTTTTGCAAAGCTCCAAACGTATGCGTGTGAGTGTGATTGTTCAACTTGCACGAAAGAATGTAACTCTAGAGGTGAAAAATGATCGGAACCCTGACCCCGATGATGCAGCAGTATATGGAAGTCAAGCAACGGTATTCTGACTGCCTGTTGTTTTATCGACTGGGCGACTTTTATGAAATGTTTTTCGACGATGCCGTTACAGCATCTAAGGAACTGGAGCTTGTACTAACGGGCAGAGACTGCGGATTGGATGAGCGTGCGCCTATGTGTGGCGTTCCATATCATTCTGTTGACACATATATTACTAAGCTGGTTGCCAATGGGCATAAAATTGCCATCTGCGAACAGATGGAGGATCCTGCACTTGCAAAAGGGCTTGTTGAGCGTGCAGTCACTCGTGTAATCACACCGGGGACGGTCATTGAAGAAAAGATGCTTGATAAGTCTAAAAACAACTATATTATGGCAATGATTCTTGTAAAGCAAGGGTTGGGCATTGCTTATGCGGACGTGTCAACGGGAGAGTTTTGCACCTATCAGATCAACAGCACTTGTGCTGAATATGTAGTCTTTGATGAGTTTAGTCGTATTGCTCCAACCGAGATGATTCTTGATGAAAATACTTATGCAGATCAGAACTTCAGAAACCGACTTATGTCTGCTTGCTATCTTGAAAAAGTACCTAATGCGTATTTTTCTTGTGCAAACGCTAAGGACAGGCTTACAAAGCACTTTAAGGTCGCTTCTCTTGATGGATTTGGGTTGGGTGGACTGGATTTGGCAATAGCTGCATCAGGTGCATTGATGCGTTATCTCGAGGACACCCAAAAGAACGCACTCTCGCATATACACAATCTCAAGCTTATCAATAGATCTGCGTTTATGCAGCTTGATCCCGTAACTCGCAGAAATTTGGAGTTAACTGCTCCAATTCGTTACGGTGGAAATACAAAATTCACGCTCTTTAGCTTGTTGAACCATACTTGCACCGCTATGGGAGGTAGAATGCTGAGAAGTTGGATAGATTGTCCGTTGCAGAGCTATGAACAGATCATGCGACGCCAAGATGCAGTTGACACTTTTTTTGATAATTTCCAACTCAGAAAAAGAGTCCGAGAGAATCTTGAAAGCATGTATGACATAGAACGTCTTTCAAGTCGCATTGCCTATCAGACGGTAACCCCTCGTGATTGCATTGCACTTACGGAAAGCTTAAAACATATTCTACCGATACAGATGCTCCTGCAGGACGAGCAGGCAGCGGCGCTTTGCGATGCTTCTTTTCGGCTTGACCCAATGGAGGATATTTCGTCAATGCTTGAAGCTGCTATTGCAACTGATTCGCCTGCCGTACAGAAGGATGGCGGTTATATTCGCGATGGTTATAATTCCAATGTTGATGAGCTTAGAAACATACGGGCGCAAAGCAAGAGCTGGCTTGACAAGCTGGAAGCAGATGAGCGTGACACTACCGGGATCAAAAACCTGAGAATAGGATATAACAGGGTATTTGGCTATTACATAGAAATATCCAAAGCAAACAAGCAGCAAGTTCCGTATTACTACGAGCGCAAGCAAACCCTTGCAAACGCTGAAAGATACATTACGCCTCAGCTAAAAGAGCTGGAAGAAAAGATTTTGACAGCGCATGATAAGCTGATAGAACTTGAGGCAAGACTATACGCTGATATCAAAAACGTACTTCTTTCGTGTTCTGAACGAATACAGCTAAATGCTGTTCTTATCGCCGAGCTTGATTGCTATCAATCTTTGGCGGATGTTGCGCATGGAAAGAATTATGTTCGTCCAAAGATTACCAACGATGATGCAATCACGATAACCAACGGACGACATCCCTTGGTGGAAAGCTGCATGAAAGAAGCGTTTATCCCCAATGACGTCACATTGGATTTGCATGACAACAGATTGCTGATTATTACCGGCCCCAATATGGCAGGAAAGAGCACCTATATGCGTCAAGTCGCACTAATTACGCTCATGGCACATATTGGTTCATTTGTACCTGCATCGGAAGCAAGTATCAGCATTGTGGACAGAATTTTCACAAGAATCGGTGCGAGCGATGATCTGTCGGGAGGTCAAAGCACATTTATGGTAGAGATGAGCGAGATGGCCAATATCATAAATAACGCAACAAATAAGAGCCTGCTGATTCTTGATGAGATAGGTCGTGGCACAAGTACTTTTGACGGACTAAGTATTGCATGGTCTGTGCTTGAGCATATTGCAAATCCTATTCTATGTGGCGCAAAAACTCTCTTTGCCACACATTATCACGAGTTGAGCGAGCTTGAGGGCAAGCTCGATGGCGTGAAAAATTATCGCATTACCGTAAAAGAGATCGGTGATGAAATTCTATTTTTACGCAAAATTGTTCGTGGAAGCGGTGACAAGAGCTTTGGCATTCAGGTGGCAAAAATGGCAGGATTGCCTACCTCAGTTGTAGAAAGGTCAAAAGAGATATTGGCAGAGCTTGAACATTCCGATATTCTTTATCAGGGTGACAGTCACTCGTCGCATGAGCAGAAACCGCAGATTTCAACGACCGAGAAAACAGTTCTTGACGATATTCGCAACAGCGATCCAAACGCAATGACGCCTATGGATGCGCTCAAAAAACTGTATGACTACAATGAATCATTGAGAAGATAGGGGAGAGCGATGCCAAAGATACTAGTATTATCGCAACATGTTGCTAATCAAATAGCCGCAGGCGAGGTTGTTGAGCGTCCTGCCTCCGTTGTCAAGGAATTAGTCGAAAATTCAATCGATGCCGGTTCAACTGTAATATCAGTTGAGATTGAGGATGGCGGA
The DNA here is from genome assembly GCA_028694155.1 of Eubacteriales bacterium. Classification (GTDB taxonomy): domain Bacteria; phylum Bacillota; class Clostridia; order Christensenellales; family CAG-138; genus JAQUTY01. Next base: position 42,006 of record JAQUTY010000003.1, on the reverse strand, counting down.
ATGACCTCAATACTTGTTGCCGATAATGGCAGCGGAATACAGCGTGATGACTGCATAGCTGCTTTTTTGCGCCACGCAACGAGCAAAATATCCAATGCAGGTGATCTATACAGCATCAAGACTCTTGGCTTTCGTGGTGAGGCTTTAGCTTCAATTGCTTCGGTGGCGGAGGTTACTCTTATAACAAAGGTTGTTGGCGAGGAATGTGGGACAAAGCTGTCCGTAAATATGGGAGTATTGGAACCAATCGAGGATACCGTCTGCAACATTGGAACATCGTTGCGTGTTGGCAACCTATTTCTGAATATACCTGCAAGATTAAAGTTTATGAAGTCACCGCGCACGGAAGCAGGCTACATTGGCGATTATATGTCCAGAGTGATGATGGCGCACCCAGAGATTGAGTTTAGATACATATCCAATGGTAAAACGGTGTATCAAACGACTGGCGATGGAAATTTAATGAGCGTCGTCTATTCAGTATATGGCTCGGATATTGCTGATAATCTGTTGCCAATCGACTTCGATAATGGATATGTCAAGATCGGTGGATATGTCGGCAATGCAGAAATATCAAAATCCAACCGCACCTACCAGTCGATTTTTGTAAATGGCAGATACATTAAATCGTCCGCAATTTCGTTTACTCTCTCTAGAGCATATGAAACCAAGCTCACCATCGGCAGATTCCCCTTTGCAATACTAAAGATTACGATTGCCTGTCAAGAGGTTGACGTCAATGTGCATCCTGCAAAGATTGAAGTGCGTTTTACTGATGAAGCTCGTGTCAATAGCTGCATTTACTCTGCTTGCGCGAATGCTCTTGCAAACCTGAATACTTCTGTATTCATTTCTACTCCTAATACGACAAACTATCAGCCAACACAGGTTCAAGAACAAGTTGAAATTTCAAAGAGTACTTTTAATGGTTCGCACCCTGTCATGCGTGAGACCGTATACAGTCCTGTGCATTCTGACGGCTACTATGAGGTTTTAGACAAAGTGCGACAATATGCTGCTCCATTATCATTGCTGACGGAGGACTCAGATATTAAGGTGGTCGGTTGTATTTTCTCAACATACTGGCTGATTGAATGGAAGAACTCTGTGTACTTTGTCGATCAGCACGCTGCGCACGAACGTGCCTTGTACGAGAAAATCATCAATAAGTCAATGGTATTTGCAGCGCAAAATCTTTTAGTGCCTAAAACAATGACCGTGATACCCAGCGATTACGAACGATTGGAAGCATCAAAAGAACAATTAGAAGCTTTGGGCTTCGTATGGGAGGAACTCGAATCCAACAGAATAAAGATCAAGTCGGTACCACAGCTCAACGGGAAAATATTTGATGAAAGATACCTACTCGACTGCATTGAAATAATTGCCGAGCAGAAGGACAATGTGCCTAAGGAACTATTGAACGAAAAAATGATTCAATGCGCCTGCAAACATGCAGTAAAAGGTGGCGATGTCTTAACAGAGACAGAAATTTTGGCATTACTCAAAGAGTATTCAGCAAATGTCATTCCCTTAACCTGTCCGCATGGCAGACCGATAATTACCAAGCTGGATAAAACTGACATAGAAAAGATGTTCAAAAGGATACAATAATGATCTCAACGGATACTATCTGCCTTGTTGGGCCGACCGCCTGTCATAAAACCGAAATATCAATAATGCTTGCAAAACACTTTGATTGTGAGATTATCTCTGCTGATTCCGTTTCGGTTTACCGTGATATGGATATTGGTTCAGCAAAGCCTTCAAAGACCGAGCAGGAAATGGTGAAGCACCATCTAATAGACTGCGTTGACCCCAGGGATACATCATTTTCCGTCGCCGAATATCAACGCCTTGCAAGACTTGCAATCTGTGATATTGGCTCAAGAGGTAAAACACCGCTGATAATCGGGGGAAGTGGGCTATATGTTGATGCAATATATTCAGACCTTTCTTTTGCGTATCCGTCTGATAAAAAAATTCGGGAATCACTTGAGAAGGAGTATGAGGATAACCCTTCTAAAGCCTATAAAAAGCTCCTATTGATTGATGCTGCAACAGCAGATAGACTTAATCCAAACGACTATAAGCGAGTGATTCGTGCGCTGGAGGTTTATGTATGCAGCGGAAAAACAATGTCTGAATATCAATCGGGCTTTGAAGCAGTTCAGTCAAATAAACTGTATTCAAGTGTAAAAATCGGGCTGACTATGGATAGGGAACGTCTGTACAACCGAATAGAGAAACGAGTTAACATGATGTTTGACAAGGGTCTGATAGCCGAAGTCCAAAATCTCGTAGATAGGGGAGTTACGCCCGCTTCGCCTGCAATGCAGGCTATCGGATACAGGCAGATAGTTGGTTATCTAAATGGGGATTACAACCTGCCCACGGCAAAAGAACTCTGCATCAAGGACACCAGACATTTTGCCAAGAGACAATTAACTTGGTTCAAGCGTGACAAGGAAACAACGTGGTTTTCGCTTGACGACTATAGTACCATCGATGACGCGGTGGAGAGTATCATCAGTTACATAAGTAACAAAGGAGAGAACAATGCTTACTGCAAATGAACTTGTGCAACTTGCACACGAACAAACCGCCACACAACGAACTCAGATAGATGAGCTGATGTATGTTAACCAACAGCGTGTTATTAAGGCATTTAATGACAATCGGGTTTCAGCTCGGCATTTTTCGCCGACCAACGGTTATGGCTATGACGATGTTGGAAGGGACACGCTTGATAAGGTGTTTGCGCAGGCAATGTTCTGCCAAGATGCTTTGGTTCGTCCGCAGATAGTTAATGGTTCTCATGCTATTTATCTTGCGCTAAGCGGTCTTGCAGTACCTAATTCAACCGTGTTATCAATTACAGGTGATCCCTACGACACGTTACAGACAGCTATTGGTCTTTGCGGAGAAGCTACAAACACACTCAATAGCAACGGAGTGCAGTTCGTTTCAATTCCATTGATGGAAGATGGAGGCTTTGATTTCAATGCAATTACCGACAAACTTGACGATAAGAATATTTCTGTTGTCTATTTGCAACGGTCTAGGGGATATAGCTGGAGACTTGCTCTTTCAATCGCACAAATAGGTCAATGCCTTGAAATAGTGAAAGCAAAAAGACCCGATGTATGCGTTCTTGTTGACAACTGTTATGGTGAATTTACCGAACAGCTTGAGCCTACTGCCGTAGGGGCAGATGTAATTGCAGGCTCGCTGATAAAGAATCCGGGCGGAGGAATTGCTCCAACCGGAGGATATATTGCTGGAAAAGCAAACTACATTAATAAAGTGGCTGACCGACTGACTGTTCCCGGAATGGGCAGGGAAGTGGGATCTTATGCAGCATCCTATCGCCCGTTTTATCAAGGACTGTTCATGGCACCTCATACTACGGGACAGTGCCTTTTGACAGCTACATTACTTGCAAGAGTGTTCGAGATTATGGGTTATGAATCTATGCCAAAATCATCTGATAATCGTTCTGATATTATTCAGGCGGTGAAATTAAACTCACCCGAAGGAATGAAGCGGATGTGCAAGGCAATTCAGCAGGCCGCACCTGTTGACAGTTTTGTTACGCCTGAGGCGTGGGATATGCCCGGATATGAAGATAGAGTAATCATGGCGGCAGGTGCATTCGTGCAGGGTGCCACGACCGAGTTGAGTGCCGATGGCCCAATTCGTGAACCATACATTGTGTATATTCAGGGCGGCTTGACATATGAACATGGCAGATGCGCTGCAGTTGAAGTGGCAAGGTCGCTGCTGGCAGCTAATGATATGGACGCATAAGTCCAACCACCTTGCCAATAATCTCAACACGCTCTTGGGGAATAATTAACGGTGCAAATTCCGAGTTCTCAGGGATCAATATTATGACGTCATTCTTGCGCTGAAAGCGTTTTACGGTGACGTCTTCGTTATCTATTCTTGCAACTACTATATCGCCGTTGCATACACTTTGCCCGATGCCCAAAACAATGATGTCCCCGTCCATGATGCCGGCGTTCTTCATGCTCATTCCCTTGACCTTTAACATGAACGTCTCATCACTGGGCAGCCCTCCGGTAAGCATATTCGGAACGGCTATAAGTTCTTCAATATTTTCGAGCGCATTTATGGGAATGCCTGCTGCAACGCTGCCAACCAGTGGGATTGCGTCTTCGCTTGCATTCTGATAATTGCTGATAACGTATGCACGTTGCTTGTGCGGATCCTTGTCAATGAGCCCTTGCTGTTGAAGCGTTTTCATGTGTCGATGTACGGTGGAGGGGGAGCTCAACCCGACGTGCGTACAAATCTCACGAATGGTCGGAGGAAAATTATTCTGCTTGAAATACTCGCAGATAAACCGATAAATGACCATTGGTGCATTGTCCAGCTTTTTCACGTTGATTTTTCCTCCCGATTGTGATAAAACTAGCATATCACAATTATTTGGAATATGCAAACGTTTGTTCGGAGGTTTTTTATGAAAATGTGCATTTTGCAGCCCGATAAGGAGTGCAACAACTGCCACCAGTGTGATGACCGTTGTGAGCTTGATCCCACTAAGATGTGCGATAATTGTTTCAAATGCCTAGACGGAGATAATAAGGAGTTCGCAGAAATATTGATTGATGGCGTATACTTTGATGAGGAAGATGTCAGTGAGGATCGTCCTCTCTGAGCTTTATCATCTTTGCAGCGGTTCGGCGTTTCTCTTCCGATAGGGCAGCGTAGTGCTTTCTTGTAGTATTGATGTCCTTATGCCCAAGAACATCGGCAACAAGATATATGTCGTTGCTCTCGTGATAGAGCATAGTACCATAGGTGCTGCGCAGCTTGTGCGGCGTTATCTTTTTGAGTGGAGATGCAGTTGATGCATATTTGACGACTAGATTCTCCACTGCTCGTGCGGATATACGCTTGCGTTGTAAAGACAGAAACAGTGCGTGTTCATGACCGGGATAAGGAGCGACTTTCGTTCGCTGCTCCATGTACTCAAGAAGCGCACGCTTAACTTCATCGCCAAATGACAAACGTTCCTGATTGCCGCCTTTTCTGGTAATTAAGAACATACTATTTTCATAGTCAATATCCTCAATATCTAAACCGATAAGCTCGCTGATTCGGATTCCCGTGCCCAGAAACAGAGTAAGAATGGCAACATCTCTAATCTTTGTGGCTTTGTGAAATCGTTTCTGAGTTTTTGATAATCCATCTCCGTCCTCGGCTATATCCAATAGATCGGCAACCTCGTTTGCGTCAAGTCTGATAATAGCCTTCTCATGAATCTTGGGAATGTCAACAAGGGACGCAACATTCTGGCTTATCATTTCTTGCTTGTAGTAGTACTTGAAAAAAGAACGAATTGCGGAGAGCTTGCGTGCTTTTGCACTCTCGCTGTTCTCGCGCTCAACATCATTATTTGTATATAATGTCATTTTATCCAGATATAGTTCTATATCTAGGGCTTTAACCTTTTCGATATCTGCAAGGGTGAGGGAGAGGATATCCCTTCCAGCGAACAAATCAACATCCGATACTAGAAACGTGAAAAAACCCTTCAAGTCCAAAGCATACCCACATCTTGTTAAAATACTGGTTCTAGTTTCTACGCTGCGAAAAAAGTATCCGCAAAACGTTGGCAGCTCAGACAGAATTGCTCGGAGCTTCTCAGTATTCGTTTTCTTTTTCTGCGTCTGATAAGTGTTCAAATCCAGAATCCTTTCAATATAGGGTGCACCCTTTATTCAAATTAACTATAATACAACTCTGCGCTAAATACAAGTTTAACGCAGAGTTGTTAACCAAATATTTACTTTTTTGCTATTTGCACTCAGAAACTCCCTTTTTTGCCAGTTTGTCACATACTATATTTAGCTCATTATCGCTATGTCCTTTGACTTTGCACATGGTAAGATTATGTCGGCTCATTTGCTCGGAAAATTCTTTCCAAAGATCTTGATTCTCTACTTCTTTTTTTGCAGCAGTTTTCCAACCGTTGCTCGACCAATTAGCAAGCCAGCCTTGGTTAATTGCGTTACACAGATATGCACTGTCTGTGTACAGCGTTACCGAACAGGATTCATTTAATGCTTTAAGTCCCATAATTGCAGCCGTCAGTTCCATGCGATTATTGGTTGTGTCTGCACAGCTACCGTACATATCCTTACGATGCTCATTGTACAGAAGCACACACGCCCAGCCACCGGGTCCGGGATTTTTTGAACAAGCTCCGTCAGTATATATTTCAACTTTCTTTAGATGGCTCACTGGTATCAATATTCCTTATAAAATCTATATATCTAATTATGGTACGTATTTGCAGTTGCTTTACTGCCGAGGAAATTTCTCCCTCACTGATTGTATCATCAATGGTTCGAAAAGTCGAGAGTATTTCGCATTGATCGGAAAGGTATTCAGTTATCTTTTTGATATTATCCGTACTGTTCAGAGTTATCTTGTCCAGAGCAGTATTTAATCGTTCGTGCAATCCACTGATTCTATTTTTGCATTGAGTAGCGGACAGTTCGCCCTTGTCGAAATTCAGCGCAATTTCCGCAAGTTGATCTTGTATCTCAACTGACATTGATATTGCATCGATAATGTTAGCATTTTGAGCAGTATCACCAACCACGTCTATCACAAGTTCGTCCGATGTAAGAAGAAATGCGGAAGCTTCATATCCGTCCGTTCTTACCTGTTCCAGCACCTTCTGCAAATCTTTTTCCTCGGTGTAAATAGCCGCAAATACCCTCTTGACCGAGTCGTCTGCATACACATATCCCGCTGCACCCATAGGACGAATCAGGACAGATTGTTCGTTCGCCTGTTTTGGGTCGGTATATTGTCCCATCTGCAAAATATAGTATACACGCTGCTCAAGTTTCAGTTGATCGGAACCAGACTTAAAGGGAGTAGCCGATGGGCTTGCGCTGGCTAGATTGTCTTCCTGCTGGGAAATGGCCTCGGATATTCGTTCATTCTCCTTCTGCTTATCATTTCCAAATATCGATGACAATAATCCACATGAGCAGCCCTTATTGGCAATGGATAATACTACGAACAATATCATTGTCAACGATGCAACTACTACAAAAACACCCCTGCCGATGTTCTTTGTTTCCTTCTTGTTTCTGGTGCTTCTGCTTATGTAATCCAATTTCTTCTCCTCCTGTGCAATGCTTGTACAATATATGTAACAGAAGGGTGAATAGACTAATTGGATATATTTACTTGCGCTTCTTGCGTGATGTCGGCTTCTTTTGAGCGATTATCTCATAATGAGCGTCAACATTTATTTCCGGCACATCATCGGCGGATATGGAAGCATCCGACTCATACACTGTGGCATTTTCAACAGGGCCTAGTGGAATAGCGTTTGCAACATATTTTTTCAGGGAGAATTGGAATCTAGTTCCCTCCCCTACCCTGCTCTCAACGAGTATTTGCTCACCAAGCTTATCAATAATCTGCTTTGCAATAGAAAGTCCCAGCCCCGTTCCGCCTTCTTTTCGAGACTTATCGACCTTATAAAAACGTTCAAAGATGTAAGGAAGGTCTTCCTCCTTAATGCCGCAGCCATTATCGGATACGGAAACATACACATCATGAATATCTTCCGACGTGGTAATTTCAACTGTGCCATTTTCTCGTTGACCGGCATAACGCATGGCATTATCCAGCAGAATAATCAATACCTGCTCAATTCTGTCTGCATCGCTGATTACCTTGTCCAACTTGTTGGTAATCAAACTAAGCTCAATTCCCTTACTTACAGCCGTGTTTCTGTAGTTTTGCACGATATCGTTCAGCATCTCGTCAATATCGAAGGTCTTTACCTCCATATACTCGGTGCCCGATTGCAAGCGAGAAAGCTGCAAGGTGTCGGTTATCAGTCTGGATAATCGCTCCACTTCTTTTAGCATGATGCTGTAATAGCGTTGCTTTGTGGCGTCATCCTTGACCATGCCATCGGCAAGCGGTTCGAGCAGACCTCGAACAGCCGTAAGCGGAGTTCTGAGCTCGTGGCTGACGTTAGCAACATAATCTCTGCGGACACGTTCGAGTTTTTCTATCTCCGTCATGTCCTTGAACAACCCAACGGCACCAATACAATCCTCATCATCGGACATAACGGGTACTATCGAGATCCAAAGCATTCGTTCGCCCGGCAGAGAATACTGAAGTGTACGCTGCTCTTTTGTATCAATAACAGCATAGAAAGTATCCCATATAGTCCTATCCGGAACAAGATCGATAGGACTGCTAACATTAACAGAGCCAAACATTCTCATCAGGGCTGGATTATAGTGCGTTAGATTTCCCATCTCGTCAATGGCGGCAACACCATCAGAAAAGCTCGTTAATATGTAGCCCAGTTGACGTTTCTCACTGTTTAGCTGGAAAATTGTTTTTTCAATCTCCTCACTCATGCGATTCATAGCGCGGGCAAAAATACCCATTTCACCATTTAGATTCTCGTTCGCCCTGACATTGTATTTTCCGTTGGTGACCTGAATTGCAATGTTGGTCATATCACGCATAGGTTTTGACAGCCGTTGTGCTCCAACGTAAGCAATCAAAATCAGTGGCGGAAGCAGAAACGCCGCCATTATCCAAAGAACGGAATTGAGCTTATCGAACGCTCGGTCAACGTGTTGTGTTTGCTTAACTAAAATGATAGCTCCCTCAATGCGCTGCATCCCGTTTCTCAATGGTGCTGCCAGGCAAATGGACTTTGTTGCGCCCATGGCTTTGGAATTAGTGTCCGATACCGACTCTCCTTGAAGCACTTTTTCAAGTACGCCAAGCATGTATTCATCTTTTTCAATGTTTGTATATGCACCAATAAGATAGAATATACGAGCATCAGAGGTACTCTCTATCAGCATCAATACTGTTGTATACACCTCAACATCCGAATATGAAACACCTCTTAGTGCATAGAACTTTTGAGCAGAATCCAGTAGGGATTGGAGACTGTCAATCTCAAGTTCCAAGTATGTGCGTTTACCAAAGAATGAGTACGCCGACAAAAGCAGTATATTTGCTACCAGCATAAATACTACCATTAACAACAATACTTTCTTAAAGTAAACGCCCTTCATAGTTCTATTCCAACTCGAACTTATATCCTACACCATAGATAGTCTTAATTGTCCATCCTAGCCCTGTTGAATCCAGCTTTGCACGCAGCCGTTTAATGTGAGTGTCAACCGTCCTCGTTTCACCTGCAAAGTCATATCCCCAGACTTTTGATAGGAGCGTATCTCTTGTGAATACTTGCCCCGGATTGGAAGCAAGCATGAAGAGAATCTCAATCTCCTTTGGAGTGCAGATAACCGGCTCGTCACGAAGTAAAACCGTATAACTGTTCAGGTCGATAGACAAGCCATTGAATTGCAAATGATTCTTGTTTGGTTCCGCCCTTTGGGCTTCTGCTCTGCGCAATATTGCCTTAATTCTTGCGACAACTTCTCTTGGACTGAAAGGCTTGACGATATAGTCGTCTGCGCCAAGCTCAAGACCCACAATCCTATCTACTTCCTCACCCTTTGCGGTGAGCATGATGACTGGAACCTGAGACTCTTTTCTAATCTCTCGGCATACGTCCGTGCCCGACTTTCCCGGCATCATAATGTCGAGTACGCATAGGGATATGGATGAATCCAAGGCTTTGAGCGCAGAAACTCCGTCATAAACATCCACTGTTTCGAAACCCTCCGCATCCAAATAAATCTTCAAAGATTCATGAACGTTCGGGTCATCGTCTGCCAATAAAATTCTGGTATCCATGTAATTTCCTCCTTTAATGTCAATCATGGTGTGACTTAGTAATATGCTTTAATCTCAGTGAAAAGGTTGTGCAGCGCCGTAAACTTAGCATACATATCGCTGTAAGTAGTAGTTGCTTCGAGCTGTTCCAATGCTTCTTCCAGAGCAGACTTATGAGCTGCACTCAAGTTAGTCGCTGTGTCAATAAACGTTCGCACGTCTCCCATAAGTTGTGTGCTTTGGGCCTTTAGAGTGTCAAGAGATGTAAAATCGGTACATATCGGGAACTCCGCAATAAAGGCATCAATTGACTTGTCAGTCTTTCTGTAAGTGTCGCCAAAGACCTTTGCAAGAACCTCCTCAGTCAGTGAGTAGAACTGCGAGTCGGGTCTGATAAGGACAAACGTCATAGGTGTTACCTCTGTTGCATTGCAGGCAGGACTGGCAAGGCAATGCGTCCTAGTGCAAATATCAAGCGTAACATGCATGTCACAATACTCGGTTGGAACAGACTGATAGTCAAACCAGTCTGTAATCACGTTGAAGCCTGAGTGCTCATCAGCGTATTGCAAGCAAGCATCAGTTGCGAGCATTCCGGACACGGGACATACTGCACGCTGAACCAATCCCAGCGTTGAAGGCGTTTCGTCCGTAATCGGTAAGCTCTCCTCACCTACCATTATTTGTGACATAAAGCTCTGCCATAATGGAGCTGCATAATCGCCACCTGTCGCACCGGTTTCCAGCTTGTTTGCAGGTTGATCATGCCCTATCCACACAACAGCAGCATACTTACAGGTGACCCCTGCAAAATACACGCTCGAATAATCAGAGTTCGTTCCGGTCTTCCCTGCTACCTCATAGCCCTCGATTCGTGCGTTCTTACCCGTGCCTGTCTCGACCGCTTCTTTTAGAATATCTATGAGAAAATACGAGGTCGAAGCTCGAGTATACACACGCATGGCAGTACCACGGATAACATCAGCATCAAGAACAATGTTGCCATCAGCATCCTCAACACGATCGAACGAAAGCGGATCCAAATAGTACCCCTTGTTTGCTATGGCAGAATAAGCGGCTGCCATCTGTATTGGCGTTATTCCCGAAGTTCCTAGCGCAAGTCCCGGACCGTCAGCATTGATGTGAGCCGAGGACAGTCCCATTCTATTTAGATACTCAACCGATACGCTGGGCGTGACATACTCGAACAGGGTTCTTGCCGCAACAACATTCAAAGACTGTATGATGCCTTTCCTTATGGTGGTGACGCCATAATACTTTGAAGATAATCCGCCAGAGGGATATCCTTTTTCTCCGCCCCAGCCATCAATTGCTCCATCAACATTTGCAATAATCGTAGACGGAGATGCGCCAAGGTCTAGGGCAGGGCCATACACTGCAATCGGTTTTATTGATGAGCCAACCTCCGTATAGCTTTGATAAGCTCGGTTAAGTCCCTTGCGAATCAATGGTTCATCTCGTCCCCCAACAATCGCACGAAGCTCGCCTGTGGAATAATCCATGACCACTGCTGCAGCTTGTGGCTCGACTGTTTCAATGACAACGCCGTCAGATATTGTTTCGGTCAATAATGCTTGGCTTGGATCCGCCAGTTCGGGATAAGCGTCCCAAGTTGAGAGCGTGGTTTGAACGGTGTGCTGGATATTAGGATCGACCGTTGTGTAGATCTTGTAGCCACCTGTACGCAGTTTATTCTCATATATCAATCGATTTGCAGAGGTATCGGCGACGCCGTCCTTTTCCATCATATGAGTAATTACATCGCTGACAGCATACTCAACAAAATATGCCATGTCGTACATTTGTGATGTTTCACTGAACTCCAATATTTGCACATTTTCAGTAAGTGCTGCACGATACTGCTCAACGGAGATTGCTCCGTTTTGATACATTCTTTCCAGCACCAAATCAGTTCTCTCATTAGTTACGTCAAACGAGGTAGCCGTCCTTTTATACATATTCTTCCGTGGATTATACTTGTATGGATTCTGCGTCATGCCTGCAAGCATAGCACATTCGCGAATTGTAAGCTCATTCAGATTCTTGCCAAAATAGTCCTTTGCGGCAGCACATACGCCGTAGTTTGACTCGCCAAGATAAATGTCATTGAGGTAGGCCTCCAAAATGGAATCCTTGTCGAGCACCTGTTCAAGCTGCAAGGCAAGATATGCCTCTTGAACCTTGCGCTTGTATGTGCGCTCTGAGCCCAGAATCTTGTTTTTAATCAACTGCTGAGTGATTGTGCTTCCTCCGGAAGAGTTGCTGTTGCCAAGAATTTCCAATGCGGCAGAAAACAAGCGTTTGAAGTCTACTCCCTGATGCTTATAGAAGCGTACATCTTCAACGGAAATGAATGCGTTTTTAAGCATGTCGGGAATGTCCTCGCCATCGACCCAATCCCTGTATTCGATGGCGGACAAGGTTGTAATCTCCTGACCGTACATATCATAAATGTACGATGTTCTGTCACTTTTTGTAAGTTGAGATACATCCCAAACGGGCGATGAATCAACATATGCCTTGACTATTCCAAGCACAAGCCCCAATCCGCAGAAGCCACAGACAGCTAATGCAAGAAGCAAAAGTTTCAACACAGAGAACACAACATCAAGAGCAAATGGTTTCTTTGTACGCCTAACGGTAAGTTTTAGCAAAGGCTCCTGCTGGTGATTTCTATCCAACAGAATACCCTGCGTACCCGTGCGTGATTTGTTGTTCCCTTGGTTCATTGACATACAAACATACCTCAGCAAACATTATAGCATAAAAACTTATTATTGTCTAAAAAAACAAAAAAGTTCACTCTCATTCAAAAATCTCTTTACAAACGGTGAAAAACATATTATAATACCCTACGTTGGTCAAGGGGCTTTAGCGAAGTTGGCTATCGCGCTACACTGGCAGTGTAGAGATCAGGGGTTCGAATCCCCTAAGCTCCACCATATTTTTCAACACCTCACTTAAGGTGCTGTGTTTTTTAGGAGGAAAAATGAACCGAGTTATTTTGACAGCTGACAGCCCATGCGATATTGGAAAAGAACTTCAACAGAAATATTCAGTTAAGCTGTTTCCCCTTCACATTTTGATTGATGGCAAAGACTATTTGGACGACGAAAATCTCGACACGGATATGCTCTACGATCTGTGGCAAACAAAGAAGATGCTCCCTAAAACCGCTGCCGGCAGTATTGCCGAGTATATTGATCTGTTTTCTCCGTTTGTAAACGATGGCGACTCCATAGTACACATTTCTCTTGGGTCAGGGCTATCTTGTTCTTATCAAAATGCACTCTTGGCATCCCAAGAGCTGAAAAATGTTTACGTTATAGACTCTTGCAGTCTGTCTACCGGATTTGGTCTTTTAGTTTGTCAGGCAGGAGATCGCATTGCTCAGGGCATGGGTGCGCAGCAGATATTCGAGGAAGTAAGCGCACTTAATATGAAAAACAGTGCCAGCTTCGTTCTTGACACTCTTGAATTTCTTCATGCAGGCGGCAGGTGCTCAAGTCTTGCGTCCCTTGGTGCCAATCTAATGAGCATCAAACCTCAGATAAAGGTTATCAACGAGAAGTGTGGTTCTATGAGCGTTGGTAAAAAATATGTTGGAAAATACGATAAATGTGTCCTTAAATACATGACTCAAATGTTGGAAGGTCGCGAAGATATTGACCTTACACGAGTATTCATCACTCATGCAGGTATGAGCGACGATGCTCTAATAGAAGCCGCAAAACAGAAGGTCATGTCCTTACAGAATTTCAAGGAGTTGCATATAACACGAGCAAGCAGCACCATCAGTTCGCACTGTGGGCCAAATACGATAGGAGTCCTATTTATGACAAAATAATTAGGATTAACACTCAAGTCGGTAACAAATATGTTACTGACTTTTTTTATTGCGTATATATCCAAGCGTTAGGAATACAACGCTTAGGACAAGAAGAATGATTGACGGATACGCCGATGCGTTATCTATGCCATATATCAGCAGGCCCGCGGGTGAAATGCAGGAAACTATCTGCATTGTGCTTGATACCGAACCAATATCAAAGAAGCAGCCGCCAATAAAACAGGTCGCCAGCACTACAAAGGGAGTAAGCATATCGATAGCACCGTTGGTTTTCCGTGTTTGAGCATAGCAATGACAAATGCTGCTGATACATAGTACATACGGGAGCATCTTTAAACAATCCAAGTAAGAGAGCTTTCTCATGCAAATTTTTGCAACTACAATAATAATTAAAGCTGCAAAAATGTACGCTAAATAGTCAGATGCAAATACAAATCTCCTCGCATTGATTATAGACAGAGAACGTTTTCGGGAACCACATACATCTGCACGAGTCATATATTGCAGCATGGCGGCGCAAACAAATGTAACTAAAAGAGTTACAACACCTGTTTGCTTTGCAAATACCTTACTAAACAGTGATTTTGAAATGGCAGTCCGGGGAATATCGTCAGAGCGCGTAAGAGTATATTGATTTTCAACGATGGAGTCCATTTTTTTCATTTGTGCATCTACTTGACGAGCACATTCTTCATCATTATCATACAGTTCTCTGCACCTTTGATAAGTTTCATATCGTATGAGTAAGCGTATGTTTTCAAAGGATAGCGTCTCCCTGCCAAACTGTTCCGATAGCGAACCCGATGCCGAATGGTATATAAGCTCTACTTTTTGTAGGCTCTTAATGGTTTGACTATAATCAGCGGGTATCTGCGCCCATGCTTCAAGCTGCCCATTTTCAATCATTCTTTGGGCAGTTTCTGTGCTGTTAAGTTCAGTCAATGTAATGCCATTCACATTGCCCATTCGCTCAACGACCTCATCTCCCAGTTCCCCCTCGTCAAAGTTTACGATTCCAAGCATATATGTGTTTGATGGTGCTTGATGAAGAACCCTTTCGATCGTTAAAAATGAAACCGCAGATACAGCAAGTATAACGAGTATAGAAGCATATCCTCCAAGAGAAAAAACTGTCTTTTTAATGGCCCATTTAATGCTTCGCATGTTTCGCCCTCCTTACAAGCAAGACCAAGGCGGTAGCAGCTACTCCCACTACTATTGCTATAAACACTGTCAAATTTATGCTTATCGGAGCATCAGTGACAATTCGATAATAGTCGTGTTGCAGATGATATGGTGCGAACAGTTTAGCTATTGATTGCGCCCATTGTGGATATAGTTGGATTGGATAGATGCAGCCACTTAGCAGGATTGATGCAACTAAATATACATTTGATAGTAGCATGTACTTAGAACAGTCCCTAATAATCAACGCTAGAGGCATAAGAACTGAAAAGCAGGCGATAAATATTATTAAGGTTGACAACAGTGCCATAAGCGCATTGGACGAAAATAAAACCATGCAAAACGGCGTTGCTACCACTATAAATATGCAGAGCGCGGAAGCAAATTTTGATGCTATTAGCGCAAAAATAGATCCTTTTGAAGCTCTATATCTATTGAGCATGCCTGTGTTTAGGTCCTCGGGCAAAGTCTTGAGAGTGTACAAGGGAATCAAGAAGCATACTAAAAAAATCACACAGGCCGAAAGCATTGATAGGGTTTGCAATGCAGTTCCTTCAATGTAATGACGCTTATTCATGTCCTGTATTAGATCAAAAATATCTTGCAAAAGTTGATTGGACATTTTTTCCATCCAATCTGCTTGTCCCGTAATATTGGAAATATCGCCATATCTCAATTCGTACTCGGCGCAAAAGCTCTTATTCGTTTCCTTTATTACGTTTAGAATTGGTAAGATAATTGATTCGCACAGGTTTGCTTCATCAGGCATGCCGCCATTGAGCCGAATGATAGCGGAGCCTTCCATCGTAAACATATCATAGAAAAAATCTTTTGGTATTGTCATTACGCAGACTATTTGTTCGGAAAAATAGTCTCTACTATTTGGCTCGGTCACCACCTCCACCTTATCAAATATGCTCATTTCTTCGAGCTTATTAACAAGCATACTGGACATTGGCGTTTGATCAAAGTCCTCAACAACAATATCAAATGGCTTAATAAAATCTCTTACTTGAGCTACTTCGGAGAACCCGAATTGAAGAGTTGCAAGCATTACGATTGGAAATAGAACCGCAGCAATGATGCCACGACCTCGTGCCGTAAACAGCAATAAATCCTTTTTGAAACACGCAAAAAAATTCTTCATCAATTAAGTCAACAAGCAGTTATGCTCTCGATAATCTTGCCATGATCAAGATGAATCACACGGTCACAAATTGCATTAACTTCATCATGCAGATGACTTATAAAAACAACAGTCCCGTTCATCTGCTTAACCCTCCGCATCATCTCATAAATGACTGATGCAGATTCATCGTCCGTTCCAACTGTTGGTTCATCTAAAAGTAGAATTTGAGGCATAACCAGCATGGATACGCCAAGGTTCAATCTTCGCTTCATTCCTCCGGAATAACTTGATACGGGGCATTTCGCCTTATCAGTCAGATGAAGTTGGTCAAGCATCCAATCTATACGCTTTTTTTTGATGTCACGAGGAACCTTGTATACGTCTGCCCAGAAAGATAGATTCTGTCTTCCAGTCATTGATTCATATAGCGCAATGTCCTGAGGTACAAAGCCAACAATGGTTTTGTTGCCCTCGTGAAAGTTTATTGTACCGGCAGTAGGAGCATAGACGCCTGCAATCACATTCAAAAGGGTAGACTTGCCTGCGCCGTTAGAACCTACTATTCCAACTATCTCCCCAGAAAACAGAGACAGGGAAACAGGCCCAAGTACGAGCGTGTTTCCCAATCTTTTTTCAATATTATTGAGTTGACAGATGCTATTCATCAGGCGCCGAACATACTGAGCAGGTTCATGAGCTTGTTGCTGAGTCCGGCAGAGAGCACCTCTTGGAACTCATCACCATACCTATCGCCATAGGTGGGGGCTACATCGGGCCAATCACTTGCCGTATCCTTACCGGTTGAAGTTAATATGATGGACGCATCGTTAATGCTGACGTCATCGACATGGAAGTTACGGACATTGAGTGTGTACTTTGATCCTTTACCTTCCTTTTCAACCGTTGCTATGAACTTAGCGCCGTCCAACTCATCAAAGCCTTCTTTTAGTTCAATTGAGTACACGCCGTAAGGAATGCCCAGAAGCGTCAAATCGTTGGCATCATAGTCATACACAATCTCAATAGTAAAATCCGTATAATATCCATCGCTGTAACGGATCGTGCAGATTCCCGTGTCCTCATCCTTTCCATCGGCAACAAGCTCAAAGGCTTGGCCGGAGTAAGTTGTAGCGTCATAATATAATCTTAAATAATTATCATACTTAACGTAGCCGAGGCTTACCTGATCAGATCCAATTATCAACTGTACTACAGCGCTGTCTTTCTCATAAATATCAATGCCTATTTGTGAGCTGGTTAGATAATCACAAATCCACGAGATTTCGTACCTAAGCTCATCGGCAGCAACCTTCATGTCGTCTTTGTAGAGCTTATCATTCCCTGAAAAAGAATTCATCAGAGCGAACAGCTCCTCATCAGTCTCAACGTAATCCGCAAGAGCATTTAGCATAGCACTTAAATTTTCCTCGTTAAGAGCTACCGTATACTTATCGCAAACCACTTTTTCTCCGTCAATATTAACTTCCACGTCCTTTTTAACGGATACAGCGTCATCGACAAACAGCTCAGAGATAATGTTCTTTAGATCATCATAAATAAACTCAATATCCATTTGGGCACCAAATGCGCCACTTATGCTATTGTTTATATGCATGTCGTTCCAGCTCATGATTATGTACTCGCCGGCTGCTTGGTTGTATACTCCAATACCTTCTTCGGTAAGGGTAAAAGTTTCATTTATCAGGTCAGTGCCATCATTCAACAGTGCAAGATCCAGCAGCAATTCGCCCTTGCTTGTGTCTGCATACACGCCTGCATCAATGGTGACAGTTTTGAGCAATTCAGAAAAAACAGAAGCATATGCACCCATTGACGGAATATTCACATCGTCGAGGGATACGGACAGTGTGCAGTCTGTTGACAGTATCTGAGGAAGCACTTCTTTCTCATTGGCTAGCTTGTATTTGGCTGACTCCACGAGGTTCTCGGTCAGAATATTCACCGCTTCAACAGGAGTCGCATCAGAAGGAATACGAACTACCGGTGCTTTGTTCTCCCCCCCCTTGTTTCCAAGTACGAGAATAAGTGCAACGACCACGGCGATGACTACAACAGCAGATAAGCAGGCGACTAGTATGCCTTTTTTTGATTTATTCCTGCGAGGCTTTGCAGGCTCCTTATAAGGTTCATGACTCTCAAGCACAGTGTTGTCGACAGGCTGACTCTGTTTGGAAGCAAAAGCATTCAAATTGTCTACTCTTGAGCCGCAATTGGAACAAAAGACCTGAGCGGCATCTAATTTCTCTCCGCATTTTTCGCAATATGGCATAATATGTCCTCCTTAATGTTTTATAAATCATATCATGAACATGTATTTTTCGCAAGTCAAAAGGAAGTATTTTCTTTTTCTACATTATCGTGTATAATGAAGAAAAAATAAAGGCGATGAACAGATGTATTCGACTTCATTATCCGGCTTAATAATCCCAATATTGTATGCCCTCACTTTTGCACTAAGCGGAGTGATGATATCTGAGCTTGTTTTTTCCAATCAACGTTTTTCCAGAAGATTGTGGCTAGGATTTGTACTTGGGCTATTTATGCTCACATGGCTTCCCAGTCTCTTTGCTTTCTTTATCGGTTTTACGCTTACGGCACAAATATTTGCTCTGATTGTTGCCATTGCCGGCGGTGGTGTATGCTTTATACTTGGTCGCAAGCGTAATCTCTCCCACAGACTATTAAAAGACGTATGCCCTTTATTACCACTAATTGCTATCTTTATTGTAGGCTGCATTTTATTTTCTACCCATATAATTGAGACTAAGAATGGAAGTTATTATGTCGGGCAGACCACTCACGGCGATCTTAGTATGCACCTTGGGTTCATATCAAGCATTGCCGAACAGGGATTCTTCCCTCCTCAATACAGTATTTTTGCGGGACACTCAATGAGTTATCCCTTCATGTGCGAGACTTCAAGCTCCACGATGCTGCTTTTGGGGTCAAGCCTGCGGAGTGCATATTTAATTCCTGCAATTTGGGCATATGCGCTAGTAATTCTTGGCGTTTACAACCTGTTTGAAGTATGGCTCAAGCGGAAATGGCGCAGCCTGTTTGCAACTGTTATATTCTTTGTTGGCGGCGGATTTGGATTTGCATATTTCTTTGATCTAATAAACGGTTCAAATACTACACTTTCCACTCTGCTTTCAACCTCAGGTTCAACCAATCTAAACACCTTGCTGACGGGGTTCTATAAAACACCTACCAACATTCCTGCCATTGGGCTTAGATGGGTCAACCCCATTGTGGATATGCTCATTCCACAACGGGCAACGCTGTTCGGTTGGGCTTTCCTGTTCCCCTGCCTATATCTTGTTCTCGATTTTATGAAGCGGAACAACCGGCAGAACATCATTCCACTTGCCATCATTGCAGGCGGTATGCCCCTTATTCACACACATTCCTTTGTCGCCCTTGCAATCATCAGTGCGGTTTATTTTGTATGGGATCTATTGAAGTACAAGCAAAATAAGGATAAAATCATTTCTTGGCTCATATATGCAGGTATTGCGGTGCTTCTTGCTGTGCCGCAACTGGTTGTATTTACACTAAAGCAAACGACCGAGGGCGAAATGCTCAGGCTAAGTCTCAACTGGGCCAATCAGCTTGATTCGTACCTGTGGTTCTATATTAAGAACATGGGCTGGATATTCATTCTCATGCCGTTTGCATTTTTCTGCCTGTCTAAAAATGATAGAAAAATTTACTCTGGCGTACTCGTTTTGTGGCTCATATCAGAGGTTATGCTCTTTCAACCAAACAACTATGACAATAACAAGCTGTTGTTTGTTTGGTATGCTTTCAGTTGTGGACTTGTTGCAAAGCTGTTGGGCTATCTTTATCATAAAGCTAAATGCTATATTAAGAAGCATTCAACGATGCGTTCACGTCTATCTGCCTCGCAAATTGCCGTATCAATATGTTGCTTTATACTTGCGGGATTTCTAATCCTAAAATTGATATTGAGCTCCAAAGAAGTGAGCCAATATGACCTTAACTTCTCAACGGCATACACCATAATTGTTGTTCTTGGTTTTGTCCTTGCACTGCTAATTGGCAACATTATCAGAAGCATTAAACTTAGTAAACGTTTCAATACGATTATCAGCGGAGCATCATCACTCATTACCGCTTTGATGCTTGTGTATTTCTTGGTAAATATCTTCAAGCGATATACAGAATTGACAATGCCTATTTCTGATAGCATGTCGGCCCTTATGTGCTTGTTGCTTATTTTTATTGCGATAATGAATATTATGGGTTCAGTCGGTATAAACACAGATAAAAAGAAGATGCAGAATCCTTGGCAGCGGATTGCCCTGTCGCTATGCGGATATGCTCTTTGTATCACATTGTTTATATCCGGAGCGCTGACGATCATTCGTGAGCTTAACAGCGAGTATATGGCATATGATAGTAATCAGATTGCCGCCGCCGAGTTTGTTCAAAAGAATACGGAACCTAGCGACATATTTTTGACGGACTATTCATGGATAATGAACCCTGTGTCCGCACTATCGGGCAGGAGCATCGTATGCGGTCCGGATACATACCTCTATTACCATGGAATTGATACAACTGAGCGCAAGGCAGATATACGCCAAATGTACGAGAACCCAGCAAGCAACCAGTTACTATTTGAAAAGTATCATGTCGCATATGTGTACATCGGGGCAAATGAATACGGATGCAGTGAATATGAATGTGACGTGGATTTCTTTGAAAAAAGCTATAACACCGTATATGATGAAGGTGGCATAAAGATATTTGACATGAATGATCCCCTCATTTAGCTTTAACCCTTAACATTTCATTTTTTGTCAACGGCAACCGTCTTGGCTTGCGGATAAGATCCAACGATCTTGCTCCCAAGCCTTTTTGATGCCCGTTCCTCTGCGCAACAACGCTGGAGTCGAATTTTGATACAGGCAAGCTAATTTGCTTAATTAACGTATCTTGCGTAGCTATTATATCTGAAGCCCGCATTTGTGATTGGGTTTGTATTACAGGTGTGTCAACAGAAGTAGATACAATCGGCGGAGCAGAATACGGCTTGACCGGTGAACGATTTGACGCATCAGAACTGAAATATCTGAGCTTTGCAGGCGCAATATAGCCCATGCTGTCAAACGGCAGAATCTCCTCCTCGTTGTTTGTTATAGGTTCATGGCTATCCGCTTCATCAGATTCTAACAACTCATCGTCGAACAGATGGGCGGTTGTATGAGATAGAGTGTTTTCGTTGGCTGCTACTTGAGGACGCATTTTTTTCTCAAGAACATATAGAATGGCAACTATAATCAGTCCGACAACGACAATGACAATCACAACAATCAGTATCGTGCGTATAGCATTGGTGATTGCTGAGGAGTCATATTGACCTCCGATGGTATGCTCTGTTCCCATCTGCGGAACCGTTCCTTCTTCATTCATAAGTACCGATAGATCAAGCACAATGATATCCGTTTGGCATGGTGCGCCCGATGGGTCAAAGGCCTTTAGAACAAATGATAACGATGTTATGCTTTGGTCAAGCGTAAAGTCATACAAGAATGCGGTTGAACCGGAGTTTAGCTGGGCAAATGTTGCAATAGGTTGGTCAACGAAGTGTTCAAGCTCGACAAGTGACGCGTTCAATATAGTGACTTCGGAGCGATTGATAATCTCAAACTTAATGGTGGCAGAGGTCTGATTAACAACATCACATTCAACGCTCAGATGAATGTTTATGCTTGATGAATCGACATAGGGAATAATCGGATAACTTGTCTGTTCATAATAAACGTATTCTTCTTCAAAGCAATCGGTGCCTATTGCATGAAAAGAGACATATCTTGTTTGTGTCTGCGATGCAGCAGCAGGGATTGTGATGCTCAATGACTTTGACTGCCCAGCGTCAAGATCGAAGGGTTCTCCAATAATTGAGTTTATCTCATCATACAACTGAATATTGACAATGGGTTGAGTGCCCGTGTTCTTTACCGTAATTGCAAACTCTACCCCGTCCTCTGTCGCAGCAAAGGTCTGGATGCTCATATTAAGTTCAATGATGGCACAAGAAATCAACAGCGGATTTGTAGCCTTTGTTTGCGCGGCTTTGTTTCTCACGGAGTATGTAACCATCGGCTGAGACACCAGATCCTTGTCGGACATTATGGCTTGGAAGGTTATTGTTTGTGTAGTGCCCGCAAGCAAAGAAGTGGTAGTGAGTGGGATTGTAGTAGGCGAAATCTCTGAATCATATAGAACCAAGTTATACATGTCGAACTTCGTGGAGTTTTCGAGAGTATATACGATTGTAACCTTGTCGTTGGGCTTTGCTAGCTCAACGGCGCACTCTTGATAAATTGTTATCACAGGTTCGACAAAGCGTTCAATAGTAATGGTCGCTTCCGCTGTTTGTATTGTTTCGATAGGAAATCCGCCAATATCATACGCAACATCAGTCCAAGTAAGCACAAAAGTCAACGGCACTCCAAGTCCAGAATCGGGAATGTCTACATTTCTCAAATAAAATTCGCCAGACGTGCCTACCTGAATCGCATTGGCTATATCAAGCGAACGGTCAAATCCTATTGCACTACACGATATGGTAGCTGATGACGGAAGGAATGCCTCGGCGCCGCCATTAGTTATGTCGCCTCTAATCCAAGACAGTTCTCCGCCAGTACTCAACTCTGCATTGGGATCGACAGTCAATGACAGAGAGATGTTTTTAGTGTTCATTGCATAGGATGAGGGTATGCCAAAGCACAGTAATACAGACAAGTATATAATTGATAAGACAATAGCTGAAAATCTCTTCATTTATTCTCCCTATACGGTCTGTAACTAACTGCCATCCTTTCTCCTAACACTTTAGCATCGGTTCGCTCAGACACTTCGTGCAAAAACATTTCACTTGTAAAAGCAGGAATCCACACCTTGACTTTGACTACATCGGAAAAATCAGTCTCTTGTATTGTGCCATAGTATGCAAACATGTCACTAAGTTTAGCCCACATTGGATACGGCATAATGAAAGCATATTCTTCATGCTCAATCATGTTCACGATGTTAGCATTTCTAACTGTATCGGCGCAACAGCGTCCATAAGCTCTTACAAGACCACCAGTGCCGAGCAAAATACCTCCAAAGTATCGGGTCACGACACATAGGACGTTCGTTACCCCTAAATTGCGAATGGCTTCCATCATCGGAGCCCCAGCAGTTCCCGAAGGTTCCCCATCATCAGAAAAACGTGCTCGCTCTCCCCTGCTTCCAATCGAATACGCAAAGCAATTATGTGATGCGTCCCAATGCTTCTTCCTTATGCTGTCGATGATTGATATAGCATCGTCTTCGCTCGAACAGGGATAGCACCGACCAATGAAACGAGACTTTGATATGACAATCTCAATCTCGCTTTGATCGGATACAGTCTTGTAGTCTTTTAAGCTAGGACTACCTTGCAAAAGCCTTTCTTTCCCTTCTTTAGGATCACGCCATCGCCACTTAGCGCATCAATGCTGAGGGCGTCAGCAAATGAGCCAACTTTGGATTCATCTACATATACAGCTCCGCTGTCAATAAGTCTACGTGCTTCACTCTTAGACTTAGAAAGATTACACAGAACAAGCAAATCAGGAATGCGAAGCCCTGTTTCTGCCACTTCCTCTAAAGTAAGCGTTCTTGTGGGCATATGCTCCAAGTCGCCTTGATTTCCAAAGAGAGCTTCTGCAGCCGCCTGCGCTCTTTTTGCCTCTTCCGTGCCATGAACCTGTTCGGTCAAGGTAAATGCAAGAACCTTCTTTGCTTCGTTAATCTGAGAATCCTTCAGAGCACCAAGTCTTCTTACCTCGTCCATTGGAATGAAGGTCAGCAGCGCAAGGCAACGCTCCACATCGCCATCAGCTACATTTCTCCAATACTGATAGAAATCAAACACGCTGCATTTGTTCTTGTCAAGCCACAATGCGCCCTTTTCAGTTTTGCCCATCTTCTTGCCATCAGCTGTGGTGAGCAGTGTCGTAGTGAGTGCAAAGGCAGGACGCTGTTCCTTACGGCGAATTAGGTCTGCGCCCCAAAGCATGTTGCTCCACTGGTCGTCTCCGCCCATCTGCAGCATACATCCGTACTTTCGATTCAATACTAAAAAATCGTAACTTTGCATGAGCATGTAGCTCATTTCAAAGAAGGTCAGTCCCGATCCCGACTCTAGTCTCTGCTTGTAGCACTCGGCTGTAAGCATACGGTTGACCGAAAAATGCACACCAATATCACGCATGAAATCCATAAACACCAGCGGACGCAGCCACTCCGCATTGTTGACCATGACAGCCTGTCCTTCAGAGAAGTCCAGCAGTCTCGACATCTGTGCCTTAAAGCAGGCAGCGTTGTGATCGAGTTCTTCAACTGTGAGCATTTTCCTAAGTTCTGTCTTGCCGGATGGGTCGGCTATCATCGCCGTACCGCCGCCCAGCAGCGCAATGGGTCTATGTCCTGCTCGCTGCATATGTGCCATAGTCATCAGCGCAACATAATGTCCAATGTGCAGACTGTCAGCCGTTGGGTCAAATCCAATATAGAATGTTATCTTCTCTTTGCCTAAAAGTTCCTTTAGTTCTTCGGGATGTGAGCATTGCTTCAAAAAGCCACGCTCTTCCAAAACATCGTATACGTTGTTACTCATTTTTCACCATTTCCTTCATTTATAGTTCGCTTGTGCAATGAGGGCATCTTGTAGCCTTTTCATTTATCTCGGAATAGCAATAGGGACAGAGCCTCGGCTCTTTTAGGGGTGCCGGCTCCTCCTGCTTTTTTAATCGTTCAGAAGCCTTGTTAATCGTGCGAACGACCAAGAAAATAAAGAATGCAATTATCAAAAAGTCAATGATAACGGATATAAGATTGCCATAATGCAGTACTGAATATCCTGCTTCTATTGCAGCGTCATACGATAAACTTGTATCGCCATTGAGCACAACATACCACGATCCAAAATCAACGCCAACTATCAAACCAACTAACGGCATAATAATATCATTGACAACGGACGATACAATCTTTCCAAATGCAGTAGCGATTACAACGCCCACTGCCATATCCATGACGTTTCCTCGAAATGCAAATTTCTTAAAACTCTGCCACATACAAACATTCTCGCTCTCTTTTTTTCTAAAATACCACAAATAGCACTCGTTTTCAACCATAATTACTTATTTAATATTCTCGCAATAATTGGTCGCTTAACAGACAATGCACCTTTTGGGCAAAACTCTTGGCAGCAGAAGCAATGAATACACTGTGAGCGGTCGATTTTAGGTCGATTATTACGGAGATGAATTGCCTTTGCCGGGCATATCTGCTCGCATTTAGCACAGCCAATACAGGTTGCATTGCTTACAACGGGAACAGAGCAAAGTGCCTTGTTGACTATGCCGCCGAACGCCTTGCCCAGCACTCCGGGAAGTTCATTCTTGAATATAATGCTGTTGTAGTTTTCAATCCGCTTGAAATCTTCAATAACGAAATTATCAATATCTACGTTGATGCTCATGTCCTTTACGCTGGCAGGGATAAGCCCTCGCTCGTATGCCGCCTGCAGGGTTGGCACATTCTCGCGCCTAAGTCCAATTATGTATGCAGCAGCCAAATCGAGCTTGTGCGGACTTAACGATGCTCCTATAATACCAATTTGTCTGGGAGTGCCCATTGTTGGGCCATTGCCCTCCATGCCGACAACTCCGTCAATTATTGACAGTACAGGTTTTACGAACTCATCAAGATCCACTATCATATTGGCAAAATCCATTACATTTGGATAGCGAAAATGATACTCAGGCTTAACTGTGCCGGGGATTACTCCGAACAAATTCTTTGCAGCACCTGAATAAGCCATCATTCCGTGGGTTTTCAGCTTACAAAAATCAATCACCGCGTCAAAGTCCTTCAAGTAAGCAGTATACAAGAAATCCTTCGCAATCAGCGCATTGTCATTATGCTCCTCGGACTGTTCAAAATTCCAGTTGAGCTTGCCTCCCAGTTCCTCAACGGCGTAAACCCCCGTTGCCGAATACACTTTCCCTACAAAAAGTTTGTTATACAAACCTCCGGGGCTATCGCCAACGGTTACCTCTGCGCCTAGATTTATCAACATCTTTACTAGACTGCACAGTAATGCCGGATGGGTAGTGGCGGCAGATTGCGGCTTCATAAACGAAACCAGATTCGCCTTAATGGCAACCTTCATTCCGGGCTTAACAAAAGAAAGTCCCCCTATTGGTTCCAACACTTTTGCAAGAGCTTCATCAACATGCTCTTGCAAATAATCCTCGCATGGGACAATTACTACATCTGCAAAAATCATGCGTCGCCCACCATAATTTTCAAAATTTCTTGATCGGTAGACTTCATGCCGTCTTGAGCTATTTTTCCGACATTCTTAATTGTGTTTTCAACGCCCTTTGATACAATTCCTTCACCGCCCAAGAACTGATGCCCTGAAGCGTACATGGAATACCCAAGAATGCCAGCGTCAACTGAGGAGGCAATTTTTGCTGCGCAGGATGGTTTTGCGCCATCGCACACCATGCCCGAAAGAATGGCAACAGCATTCACAATCGTGTGAGCTATCATTTCATAATCAGCTCCATGCCTCAGATATGCAATTCCAGCACCTGCGCCACAGCCTGCGCTGACAGCTCCGCAATATGCAGACAGCCTTCCAATTCCGGTCTTTTGATGAATGGTAACAAGGTTTGATACTATCAATGCACGGTATAGGGTGTCCTTGTCACAATGCCATTCCTTTGCATATTCAATTACAGGCAGCGAAGCCGTTAGACCCTGATTGCCGCTTCCCGATACAATCACTACTGGCAAACTGCATCCACCCATTCTGGCATCGGAGCCGGCTGCTGCTGCAGCTTTTGCACGAATAGAAACAGCGCAGCTTTCCATGTTCATCAGAGTTTTGCCTATGCAGGCACCCCAGTTTCCGCAAAGCCCTTCATTTGAGATGGCAGTATTGTACTCTATCTGCCTCGAAATAATATCATCAAGTCTGTTAAGGTCAATAATGCTGGCAAATTCGAGTATATCCTTTACATTCAATACGTCCCTGTCAGTTAGATTCACGTCATTGCTGCAGCTTGGTTGCTGCGCGCAATAAAGCTGAGCTCCGTTCCTTACAATGCTAGTAATATTTGTATGATAATCCTCGATGGTTACTTCAGCGTTTTCGCTTTGATGAGCAACTTTCACGCTAATATAGAAAATCGAAGGCGATTTAGAAGGTACTACCGATATTGGCGTAGACTTAAGATATTGGCATATCAAGTCGCATTTGCTGAGCTCAACATGCGAGAGCACCTCTAAAGAAGCGGAAGCATCTCCAACAATGATGCCTGCTGCTGCAGCCGCTTCTATTCCTTTTAATCCGCCCGTATTTGGTACCAGAACACTCTTGACGTTCTTAATAATGTTCCCACTTACCTCAATTACGCACGATGTAGGTAATTGACCCAACACTTGGCGAGCTTTTGCAGCTGCATATGCAATAGAAATCGGCTCGGTACAGCCCATTGCAGGCACGAGCTCTTCTTTAAGTATCTGTATGTATTGATTTATCAGCTTGTCAGACAGCATATTAGTTTTTATCAATTATGGCTTCCACAAGGTTATCCAACTGTGGCATATCTATCAGTTCCAGCAATCCCTCGTCTGCTGCTGCAGCAAACTTCGGATCAATTGGCAAGCGGCACACATTCTGAATCTGATAACGTTTAGCTAGCTCATCAATGGAGCTCTTTCCAAAGATTGAGTGCTTTGAGCCACAATTTGGGCACATATAGTAGCTCATATTCTCAACCACCCCAACAATGGGAACATTCAACATTCCTGCCATCTTGATAGCTTTTTCGACTACCATGGACACAAGAGTCTGTGGTGAAGTGACCACAACAATTCCATCAACGGGGATAGATTGAAGAACCGTGAGAGGTACGTCACCCGTGCCTGGCGGCATGTCGATATACATTACATCTACGTTATTCCAGATAACGTCCGTCCAAAACTGTTTGACGGCTCCTGCTATGACAGGCCCACGCCAAACCACAGGCTGGGTGTCGTCCTCAAGCATAAGATTGATGGACGCTACCTGCAGCCCGGTCTTGGTCAAATTCGGCAAAATACCCACTTCAGTTCCTATTGCCTTATCATTTATACCAAAAGACTTGGGAATTGACGGGCCTGTTATGTCTGCATCAAGAACCGCACAATTATATCCCTTTCTTTGGGTAAGTACAGCAAGGGCGGAAGCAATCATTGACTTGCCAACTCCGCCTTTGCCACTCATAACGGCAATGACCTTTTTAATCGAGCTCATTGCATTGGGTGCATCTTTGCTTATCTCGCACTTTTGAGTACAGGTTTCACAGTTGTGATTACATTCGTTTTCCATTCTTTAATCCTCTCCTATTGGGCCGAAAGGTGTGGTTATCTCAATGGAATACTCCATTCCGACAACCGATATTTCGGTCATAATTTCTGCATATATAGGCGTAGAAGCTCCGGCCGGTAGGACGAGTCTGCCATCTGCGGTAAGAATCTTCCCCTCGGCATATAACTTGCCGTCTTCGCCATAAAAACATATCCTTGCTTCCCCTTCAAGATCCGATGAATAGGTATTGGTGCATATCGCGTCCATAAACGTTGAGTTTTCGTACTCGTATACTCTGAGCAATGATAATTCCAAATAGTATTGGTCAAAGTGGGTATTGGAATCAAGTATAGGAACTCCCAGCTTATCTAGGATATAGTCCTCGCCCTTAATTTCGGGCAGCTCAACCGTATGAGAATATGGTTTTTCTGTTTGTGACGGTTCTGACGCAGTCGGCGTTTGAGTTGGAATAACAGTATCAACTACGTCCGATTGCGTATTCTGCAAATAGGACGTTTGACTTGTGCAGCCAAACAAAAGGACACTCAAAGCAGCAATCCCCACAAGTTGTACTATTTTCATTGTCGACTTGTATCTAGTCATTAACAGATACCAACCTCTGTTTCAGCTCATACAGCTCATAAGAAAGATCAACCTTGTAGATGTGTGGATTCATCAATCTCTTATACTCATCCCAAATTGAGGCAAGATCCTCTTTTGCGTACTTCTGAATATCAAAAACGTTCGGCGACTCATAGACCTGAGCTCCATTTTTGAAGATGGGGACAAGCAGCTCTCGCACAGAAAAATTAGATATTGTCATGCGTTTATAGGGCTGCTCAGGGTCAAAAATAGTCAGCGGTTTTGTGCAATCTATCGTCTCGTAATCTAGCGCAATCAAATCGGCAACCGCCATGTGCTGCTCGTCATAAATGCGAAAGATTTTCTTGTAACCCGGGTTAGTGATCTTTGCCAGTGTATCTGACAGCTTAATTTTGGGTATTATCTTTCCGTCAACTACCTCTGCGGACATCTTATAGACTCCACCCAGTGCAGGGCTGTCATTGGCAGTAATCAACCTTGTGCCAACGCCCCAACTGTTGATGCAGGCTCCTTGAATTTTTAGATCGCGAATGACATTCTCATCAAGATCGCTTGAAGCACATATCTTGACATTGGGGAACCCAGCATCATCCAACATCTTTCTGGCTCGTTTGCTCAAATATGCAAGGTCACCGCTGTCAAGGCGAATACCTATTGGTTCTAAGCCCTGTTGACGTAGCTCCCTAAATACGGTTATTGCGTTTGGTACGCCCGAACGCAACGTATCGTATGTGTCAACAAGGAGCATACACGCATGGGGAAAGGTTTTGGCATAGGCTCTGAACGCAGATAATTCATCAGGAAAGCTCATAACCCAACTGTGAGCATGAGTTCCGCTGACAGGAATATTAAACATCTTTCCTGTAAGTACATTGCTGGTAGAGTCGCAACCACCAATTATCGCAGCTCTTGCGCCATAAATTCCTGCGTCTGCACCTTGAGCCCTGCGAAGTCCGAACTCCATTACCGTATCGCCCATAGCGGCAGCACAAACTTTACTTGCTTTGGTGGCAATCAAAGTCTGATGGTTGATAAATGTAAGGATTGCGGTCTCAACCAGTTGCGCCTGCATAATGGGTGCACGAACACGCAGAAGCGGTTCATACGGAAACACTACCGTTCCTTCGGGTATGCCATATATTTCTCCTACAAATTTTAGGTCGGCAATATACCCCAGAAATTCCTCGTCAAACAAATTAAGCGAGCGAAGGTAAACTATATCGTCATCGTCAAAGTGAAGATTGTTTATGTAAGAAATAACGCTGTCAAGTCCTGCCATCACCGCATAGGTAATATTCTCCTTGGGACGAAAGAACACATCAAATACGGCCTCGTTTTTTGACATTCCATTTTTGAAATAACCATACATCATTGTCAACTGATAAAGATCAGTCAGCATTGACAGATTTCTGGAATTATCATTCATCTTGTTCGTCCTCGCTGGGCTGTGCGTCATCGTCGGCAGTATCCTGTTCATCGTCGGCAGTATCAGCAGTATCCTGCTCATCGTCGGCAGTATCAGCAGTATCCTGTTCGACTAAGGGTTGAATATCTTCAGCATTTGCCGACATTTCGCTTTGGGGCTTAATGAGAGAAGATATAGTGGTTCTCATTTTCTTTGTTATAATCAGGTAAGCAATAATTGCAATAATAATTACGAGGCAGAACCATTGATTTGTCTTGAGAATCCATAATACGGGACGGTCTTGACGAAGGAACTCCAAGAAAAATACAATGAAGCAATATAATGCGGTTCCCGCAAAGAATTCAGTTCCCTTCTCGGTCTTTATCCTTGAGATAAACAGCCTAAGCAGCAGGAATATGCCAACGCAGGCGATAAACTCCAAGAAGAATACGGAAAGACAGACCTCATTATTATTGTTTAGCATGCTAATCGGTATCCATTTAAGCCAGCTTGCCTTGACAAAAGGACCACAACCGACACGTTGGAACAGATCGCCCCATCTTGCTATTGCTATGGCTGTGAGCATTCCTAGCGTTACGCAATCCAATGATTCAAGCACGGAAAATTTGCGAATTTTAGAATATACGGCTATTCCAATGCCAGCAGCAATAAGTGCTCCAAAGAGCATCATTCCCGAATAATCCGAAGAAAAGAAGTCTGCAAAACGCCCTTCAAACAAGCAAGCAAAGAACCTAGCCCCAAGCAATCCGCAAGGCAGCGACACGATGCACAGATCAAGGGCTAAATCCTTATATAGTTTGCGCCTTTTTGCTTCGATATCGACTACTATGACTGCTGCAATTATTCCAACCGCAAGAAACAGCGCGTACCAGTACACATTCAAACCGCCGATTGAAAACGCAATGTTATCGTAATTCATTATCTTGCCTCCGAAGTGTTTTTCTAATTATACAACAAATAAACGAAAAAAGGAAGATTCATTTGAACCTTCCTCTGCAGTAATAGACAATCAGGCATCAAGCAGTTTCAGTGCTGCGGATTTAATCTTATTTTGTTCCTTCTTCCATCTGTCGAGGTCATTGACGTATTCTTCATTAAAAACCAATTTTGTCAGATTAGACACCAGCAGGTTCGAAGCGTATGCGTGACTGTTCTCTTCCTTGCTGCCGTCAGCTTCAGATAAAAAGCCTGCAAAGGCTCGCAGATTTTTTCCGTAAATAATCTGAACAAGCTTTGCTCTATACTCAAGCTGTACGGATGTAATATCGGGATTGCTTCGCTTGTCAAATGCGTGTTGTGCCTCATGCTTCAAAAAATTAACCTTGAACCGTGAGGTATGCATATACCCAAAATAGCGTTTCTTGACACAGGCTAATGTTCCATCATCTCCGGCCCAACCACCAGTCCCAATTCTGCCCAAAGAGATATAGTCCATCCAGCTACAGCAGACAAAACCTGTCATCATATCAAGAGGATAGCGTTCAAACGCGTGCGGAAGCTTGACGGAATATATCTTGCGATTCGTCTTTTTCCATATATACGGCCCCCAGTAGCCCTGTGTCATACCACCTTGAAAGTGAAAACCACGATTTTCAACCAGTATTTTCAGTTTTTCTTCTGCCGAATCAATATCGGCGTAAACACCATCAGAAATAAAAGCATTCAGATCATCAAGCAGAGTTCTTTCAGCTTCATTCCCTTCGTTAAGAAGCCAGAACACACTATTCCAATATTTTGCGTAGATATTACAAATCTCGTTGATAACCTTATCACTGCAAAATCTATGTGGCTTAACTGAACAGAGAAGGTTGACATAGCGTTTATATCGCCTGTGCTGCAAGGGAAATTCCTTCACATACTCAACCGCACTTTTCAAATCTCCACGAACTATGAATCCATAATACTTTTTGCTATCGTACATACACCCTCGCAAACTTCAATCAAAAATTACATTACAATTATAGCATGGTTGCTGAACTTTGTTAAGCATTAGCGCAGGCGTTTGTTGCACTTTTTTGCAAGTGCATTACCTAACGATTGAAACAGTTGCACCAATACGATTAGAACGAGGACTGCTGCTACCATCACTAGGTACTTGTATCTATAATATCCATAATTGATTGCAATTTGTCCCAGACCTCCGCCACCAATTATTCCACTCATTGCCGAATAGCCCAGTATGGTGGTAATGGCGATTGTAAGGTTGGATATCAGCGATGGAATGCTCTCTTTAAGCATTACCTTGACAATAATCTGAAAGGGTGTCGCCCCCATGCTCTTTGCCATCTCAATCAATCCCATGTCGACCTCTCTTAGGCTGCTCTCCACCAATCTTGCAACAAACGGAAATGAAGCAATCACAAGGGGTACAATTGAAGCGACCGTTCCCACTGTCGTACCTATTATGAGCCTGCTGAGAGGAAAAACCATGATCATCAGAATCAAAAATGGAATGGACCTTAGAATATTGGTGATAAATCCTAGAATGCGAACAACTGCCTTTGGGAGCCTAATCACTCCGCTGCTCCCTCCTGCTACCAGCAGAACACCCAGGGGCAATCCTAATATCACTGCAAACAGCGTTGCTGTCAACGTGACAAATAGCGTTGCAATTAAAGCACTTGGAAATTCATTTACCACTATCGAGCCTAGCTCGGAAAACGAAGATTGTACTAAATTAGTCAACATTGATTACCTCCTCGGCAAGAATATCATCAGTCTTGCATAGATATTGGATTGTACGCTCAGCAATGTTATCTTCAGATGATACTCCAAGCAGCATTGAACCATAGATGCGTCCCGAAATACTCTTTGTTGACGCAAAGATAATGCTCGCCTCAATGCTCTGGTCAATGGCCATTCTTGCTATCAATGGCTTTGCGGCTGCATCAGCACCGTTAAACACTACTCGTATGCAGCGATCAGCAATCTGCGTATTTGTGTATTCTAAATATCCCTCAGGATACACGAGCGTTTTTGCCGCAGCAGAGCGTGGCGAAGAAAAGACTTCGTCCACCCTGCCCTCCTCGACAACTACGCCATTATCCAACACAGCTACTTTTGTGCATATTGTCTCTATGACGCTCATTTGATGTGTAATAACTATGACAGAGATACCCAGCTTGTCATGTATGTCCCTGATAAGGCTCAGTATGTCTGAAGTCGTTTTAGGATCGAGCGCACTGGTTGCCTCATCACAAAGCAGCACCTTTGGATCTGTTGCCAATGCTCGGGCGATTGCCACTCGCTGCTGCTGACCACCCGATAACCGTGATGGATACTCCTTGGCTTTATCAGATAGCCCAACAAGTTCAAGAAGCTCTAATGCACGTTTGTTTGCTTGTCTTTTTGGCATCCCCTCAAGCTCAAGCGGAAAGCGAACATTGGCAAGGCAGTTTCGCTGCATCAACAGGTTGAATCCTTGAAATATCATCGAGACAGATCGCCGCAGAGATCTTAATTCTGCGCCATTTAAGTGCTGAATGTTTTTTCCATCTATTCTTATCTCGCCGGAAGATGGCACTTCAAGAAGATTGATGCAGCGTACAAGTGTACTTTTCCCTGCTCCACTCATGCCAATAATTCCATAAATATCGCCGTCAGCAATGGTAAGCGAAATGTCCTTGAGTGCTTCAAACTCGCTCTTGTCAGTCTTATACGTTTTTGATAGCTTGATTAGCTCTATCATTCTTGCGCACCATTATCCGATTGCGCTTAGGCTGCTTTGCTTGCCACCGTATAGTCCTATGGGTTCGACATGTACAAGCGCAGCAGATACGATATTGGTGCTGTTGTTAGCATTGAAATCATCAAGATAAGGAACATGCTGGAAGTAATTGGCATCAATCTCGCCACTTTCTACAACCAAGTTTGGTTGAACATAATCCGTAAACTCAACAATTCGCAGCTCAATTCCTTTTTGAGCAAGAATGTCAGCGGCAATTTTCAATATCTCAGCATGAGGAGTTGGCGAGGCCGCAACAGATATTGAAGTACCGTTAAGAGCAGCATAGTCAACTGTTGGATCAAACCCATCGGTAGGATCATCAACTACGCTAACTACTGCGCCTGCATATTGAGCGGTGATATAGTCGGCAACCTGTTGGCTCCTAAGAGCTGCACTAAGAGCCTTAATCTTGTCGCTGTTCTCATTGCCGGATTTGCAGGCAAGAATGTTTGCATATGGTGATGATGAACCTTCTATTGCTAGTGAATCATTAAGCGGATCTAAGTCAGCGGAAATAGCATAGTTAGAGTTGATAACCGCATAATCAACATCGGGTAGAATGTTCGGAAGCTGGGCTGCTTCGACTTCTTTAATGCTTATGTTGTAGGGATTCTCCGCAATATCTAAAATGGTAGCCGTTATTCCTACGCCATCCTTAAGCTTGATATAGCCAAGATCCTCAAGCAGAAGCAACGCACGCGCTTCATTTGTCGTATCGTTTGGAACGGCAATCGTAATTCCCTTACTGCCCGTGCAGCCGACAACCAGAGTCAGTGCAAATAGTACCAGTAGTGTCAAAGTGATGATTTTTTTCATGATTGTTTCTCCTTAGTTTATTTTTGAGTAAAAAAACAGAAGCCCGCGGCTTCCAAAGATTGCTTCGTCTGCAGTTTGCGTATCTAATCGTTACACACGCCAACGCATGATCCGGCAATCTTTGCTCCGCATCATCATAGACATGTACATGTTGTTTGTTCCGAATAGAACGCTCATATTTTCCCTTTCTCAAGAATATATTATCTTTTTAGGCATAATAGCACTCATTTGCCTGCATGTCAAGCGGAAATTTTTTGAAATAACAAAAGACGTTAATTCCGTAACAAAATCAACGTCTTTCTTTGGTGCGGTAGATGGGACTTGAACCCATACGCCTGCGCACACGCCCCTCAAACGTGCCTGTCTGCCAGTTCCAGCACTACCGCACTTTCACTAATATAGTCAAAAATCCTGAATCTGTCAATAGTTTTTTTACTAATTTAGTAAATATCTTCAAAAATGCTGTGAATGTTTTATCCGTTGTCTAACTCTTGATTAAGACTATATCAGCAATACACATAGAGATGATACATCTTCGAATTGTCAACAATGAGCATAATATCTATCGTTCTTGTTTTACTTGTGATTCCCGCCGTAATTATCCGATAGCTATACAAGGTATTCTCTGTGCTTTTATCCATCCACGAAAAAGCTTCTGGAGTCCGCAAATTACCAAGCCGTATCATCAGTTGGATGATTGTTAAGGTGCCAGCTGATGCATCTGAAAGCTGTCAAGCGCAATGCAGGTGGAAACGAGCTACTCCATGCCTATATCTTTACTCCTCCCTCGCTCGATATTCTGAGTGTAGAAGCTCATGACGCACATTACAGATGTTGGTAGAAAGATGATTGTTTGGACAATCATAGGAAATACTATTGCCATACTCAGTCTGTCATAATATCCTGCATTGCTCACTCTAACCAGAAAAAATACATAATGAAGAATAATCAACATCCAAATTATCACCAATCCCAGAAATACCCATCTTTTCCAGCTCGCTCCCTTAATATAAACAAGCGAAAGGATAATGGTTCCTAGGCAGATATGGATTGCTTCACCAATAACGATGCGCATGCACCCTGCCATTTATTAGGCTGAAAGGCACATATGACAGGTCTTCGGTGAACGTTCTTTGCGGATAAAGATCGTCCATTCCTTCCTTGAATGAATATCCTACTACCCATACGTCATTATCAGTAGAGTAAAAGGTCCATACCGAGGCATTTTGTTCGTTTGTATAATCCGGGAAATACTTCTCGATACAAGCAAGTCCATATGCTTGAGCATCTTCTTTGTCCCTGTACTCCAGGTGCTGAAACCAAAACCATGGCTTATCCCTGTTGATATACGCATATCTTAGACCTGCCGCTATCAAGGACACAGCCAGCAGCGCAACAACTGATACTACAATATTTTTTATGCTTCATTCCGAATTCACTTCCCCTCGGTGTAAGTCATTTATAACCCATCAATCCCTATTGGCAGGTCAATTCTCATTGTAACATCCGTATACATTATTCAATATTAAAGTTGGGTTGTTAATGATTCATGCCGTAATTTAGTAATTGTGCACAGGTATTTTTGTTGGCTAAATTGATAAAATATAGTCAATATTTTTAGATTTTTCCTTCATTATGGGTATAATATCTGTTATGAAGAAACACAAGCTAATAACATTTTTCATCTTATTTGTCACTCTCATCACCTGTCTTAGCTGCGCTAATGGGAAGCCAAATTCACCTGTACATATCAATTATTTGGACTATTCTAATGATGGATTAGTGATGAACATGGTAGAGTTGGAATTATCAAATATTAAGTACCGCATATCCGATGTTGATGACGAGGCAGTCTTGATCGATCAATGCAATGCATTGGCTGCTATTCACTCTGCAGAGAGCGTAAATGCAGAATTGACTGCAACAGACTCATTTGAGAGCCCTTATCAGGTAACTAAATCAGTAGCTGGTTATTCTGTCACTGCTGAAGAAATTTTGTCTGCAATATCTGCAAGCAATAAACAAACTATAATGTTGGCTGCTGATACTATCGAACCAGACGTAACAACCGATTCACTAATTGAACATAATTCGTTAATCTCACAATACACTACCTCCTTTTCAAAATCGACTCTATCAAAAACTAACCGAATATTCAATATAACTAAAGCTGCATCATTGATTGATGGAGTTGTCGTAGAGCCGAACGAAGTTTTCAGCATAAATGACACGATAGGCGACAGAAACAGGAAGAATGGTTGGAAAAAGGCAGCAGCGATTAGTGGCGGCACATATGTGGAGGAATATGGCGGTGGAGTCTGCCAAGTGTCAAGCACGCTGTTCAATGCCGTTCTGATGGCAGATTTGGAAATTGTTGAAAGGCATCATCACAGCTGGCCCATGTCATATGTTCCCATTGGTCGTGATGCAACTATTAGCACCGGCATAAAGGATTTTCGCTTCAAAAATAATACGGAGTATCCTATCACGATATTTACAAATGTCGATGAGGAAAATAAAGAGCTGTGTATCTGTATCTATGGAACTAAAAGTGAACAATATGACTATATCGAGGTTGAGTCGGAACGGGTCGGCTACGAGGATAAAAAGCCTACGGAATATCGTCTGGATGAAACCCTTCCTGCAGGTACAAAAGTTGTCGAGCGAGAAGGCCGTCGGGGAAAGCGTTCTGTCACATATAAACTCTACTATTCCGCAGACGGAGAATTGATAGATAAGGTCGTTGCACACAAGGATACATACGCATCAATCTCTGAAATTGTATACCTCTCAGCAGACCTGTACTACTAGTCTGAAAATAAATTGGATAAAAAAATAAAAAAACCTCTTGATTTTTTTGTATCATTGTGTATAATAGAAAAGCGCTAGGGGTTTTAGCTCAGCTGGTTAGAGCGCTACGTTGACATCGTAGAGGTCATTGGTTCGATTCCAATAAATCCCACCACGCGAGAATCCTGGGATGTGCGTTACGCTTTATGTGATAAACCCACATTGATACATTGGGAGCAACGTCGAGACTCGGATATCAAGCCCACTCTGATGGGAAGATAAATGATATCGCTAAGCACCCCACCTGCCGAGAGGCGGGCGTTATCACTCGAGCGGACGGCATCGCGGGATTTCTTCGGAAAATTGCGGAATTGTGTAATGGTAGCACCTACGACTCTGACTCGTATTGTCTAGGTTCAAATCCTAGTTCCGCAGCCAAAAAAAGAGGTTTTTTAGCCTCTTTTTTGTTGTTTTGGTATTTTTACGGACAAAACAGGCAGAAACGAACAAAAAACGCGGTAAAAAGGAGTTGGTCTAGTCCAGCGGTGGCAGGTCATCTAGGGATTTAAGTTCAATGAGTGGTCTTGACATCCACTCAATTTCTCCGTTTGGAGCCCATAACTCTCTATTTTCATATAAGTAATATATCGCTGCTTCACTTCCGGCAAGATACTCCAACCCAAACGGTCCTACATCGTTACCGTTTCCATCGTAAGAGCACACAAGTGGAGGTCCTGATAAGAATACAACTTGACTCAGTTTCGGCATTCTATAAATCATTAGCCCAACGATTTCGTCCACAGCCCCCTCAAAGATTATCCTTTCCGCAGTTTCACACAAAAGAGCTTCTTCCTCAATGAATTTTACACTTGCTACACTATCGCCATCATTCTCCAGTATGATGGATCATCCCCTCCCTCACCATCATTCGCATCATTGACCACACACACGCACCCACTTGGGTCGCTCATATTGACTGGATTGTTGAGGCAGAAGGCGTAGCTGTTGTGACCCAATACTCCCTGTCCTGTGGATAGAAGCACGTCTGACGAGATGAAGCGGCCTACTTCCGGGTTGTAGTAGCGACTTTGCAGGTAGTACCAGCCGGTTTCGGTGTCGTAGACGTAGCCACGGTAACGGAAGGGTTGGTTTGCTCCTAATGAAGTTGCCAAGGTGCCTGTGCATGATAGCTGTTTACCCCAGCTGTCATAGGTATATTGTACAACAGTGTTGCCGCTGCCGTCAAGTAGTTTTATTACATCGCCTTGCGCATTTCTTAGGTAATAGTAGGTTGTGTAGGTGCTTCCGCTGTTGGTTGAGTAGTCAACTGCAACTAATCTTCCGCTGCTGTCGTAGCTGAAACGCTGGTAGATTGAACCTGCTGTCATGCCAATGAGGACAGAACCGTTGTAGTAGTAGTTGGTGGTTACACCGTTTACGGTCTTTTGAGTGCGCAGGCCGCTTTCATCATAGGCGTAGGCAATGTTCTGCCCCGATGATGTGCTGTTTGTAAGTCGTTTTCCTTCCCACGAAAGGGTTTTGCCAAGATAGCTTGTGGCGTTGCCCATTTCATCATAGGACAGGCTTTGCGTGTTGGTCAGGGTTTGCACTCCGGCTGCGCTCACCGAGTAGGTCTTTATCTGCGTCAACTGATCTTGCCATGAGCTGTTGCCGTAGACGTACTGGATGCGCTGCGTTGGCGTATGAACGCCGGCATTGTAGTAGTTGAACACCTGCGTTCCGCTGCTGCCGACATCGTGGAAGCTGCTGTCGGTCATTGCATAGCCCGATGGTGCTGATTCCTGTTTGATATACAGATTACTCATCTGCGGATAATAGTATGCGTATCCGTAGGAATTTGTTGTTATTGTGTCCTCCAGTGAGTAAGCCGATGTACCTTGCGTATAGTATATCCCGAACACACCACCTGCAAGTGGGTTGCCGTTCTCATCGGTGCAAATGTCGCCCTCGACCCTTAACGCTACATTTCCAAAGTATCTTGCCACGCTATCACCCCACTTTCTCTTCTTGTCCTTTGGATTCTCTCAATCTCATTGTCTGTTTTTTCAATAAGATTGCTCTGATGGTTTATTTCGTTCCAGCTCAACGGTGCTAAACCATTGGGCAAGATCAATCGGACGCCCATCGTGAGTGAACGAGTAATTTTCGGGCAGTTCGCTAAAGTAAACCATATCAAAGACTTTGATATCGGAGTCAAGCCTGTATAAGTGTCGAGTAAAAACCGAGCCCTCACTATCGAAGATATAGCAGTTACCATCTGGAAGCGACTCGGTATGTTCAATTAAAAGGTAATATCCTTTACGCCCTTCAACATATCGCACGGATATGTTGAACCCATCGACCAATACTGAGTTGTACTTCATCTTATCCTGTTGTGGATGGAATCGACCGCTGGAGGTCATTGGAAGAATAACTACTCCATATGTGCGAGCGTTGGTTGGTTCAAGTTGAAGATAATTTAGGATCAGTGCCGAATCCTCACCCCTCACAACCTCAGCCACATTGTCATATGGTCTATTATAGTTGACGGCCATAGCTGCACTTCTAAAGGATACAACATCTCCTACCAATGATGTGCCAGATACAATTATACATATACTGATAATTATTAGCAGGTAAGCCCAAAGTAAAACATTCTTCAACCTTGTTTTGCATTTCGATATGCAGGGGAACAAAGCTACTCCGATGATAAATACAGTCGCAAGAATGGAATATCCAATCAAAATACCAAGTCCCATTACTACTTCCTCCTTATCTTTTGACCTTCATTGTACAGAATTAGTATATTATCTGCATTGGCAATAGTCAATACATTATATTCGGAATGTTTAGCACATCAATATTAGCAGATGTTATCAAGACCACGCTCCACGAGTCAAAATAATCTTGACAGTCATATTTGTTGGTACAAAAATACCCACCCTCTTGGGTGGGTATCTGTGGAGAAGGACACGAGTTTGATACAAAATGCACACGGTAACCTCGTTCCCGTTTGTTCCGTTTGCTTTGTGCACACCCTTGATACATAAACAAAGCAAGCTACTCTGCAATACTATTTTTCGTGCTTCCGATTCTTTACTCTCAGTTATTAGGGGCGGGAGCTTTCACCACAATTAACTCCAAGGTTTCATCGTGCAAATTGTTTACATTCATTTTGGTTTGGAATGGAATCTTTAGAAGCGTACCGGCTTCGTATTCGTGTATATCCTGGTCATTCAAGCCGATTGAGAGCATTCCGCGAACTACGGTCATGTATACGTTTGAATTAGAAAGATGTTCGGGCAATCCTTCGTTTTTGTTAAATACCATATGCAGATAGTGTACGTTTTCATCGAATATGACTTTTTCTACAGCCTTTTTATCGTCCCTTGTTAGTTTAAATATCTGTTCAACCATTGCGGCATACCTCCTATTATTATATTCTGTGCAGTGCTCTCTATTATATCATAGCGATTTACCCTGGTCTGTTGTAATTGCAACAAACCATTGCGTATCATATGTTCTTACCGTAGTGAATGGCACTTTTAGGGCAAACCTGCCGACAATTTGTGCATTGAAGACACAATGCAGTGTTTATATCAGCTTTTTTATCCTCAGAAGAAACAACAATAGCATGTGATGGGCAGTCTTTTTCACATAACTTACAGCCGATACAGGCAGCCTTATCAACCTTTTCAGAAAGTCTCGCAAAGCGGCCAAAGATCCTTTGCAGAGCGCCAAATGGGCAGATAAGGTTATGGAATACCTCAGGTTTATATCTTAGTGTGACAAGGACCGATAAAACCAGCCAAAAAGGCAAAATCGGCAGATTAACATGCAACAGTCGTTTTGATAAAATCATAACCGCTACGCTGACGCCTAAGGCTATCCATGTGAAATACCCATTTTTCAGCCACTTGGGAGATTTCGATGTTTGGAGTTTCAACTTGTTTGATATCCAATTAACGGGAATCATCAGGGTATTCATGGGGCAAACATACCCGCAGTAAATCCTGCCGAAAATCAGAGCGGCAACCAGGCTTGCTCCAAACAACGCAAGCCAAAGCATTACTTTCCCATTTGTCAGCAAAAAGATAAAAAGAGCAAGAAATAATATACGAATGATGTTAGTTATATATTTCATAATAAATCTGCCTCCTATTGATATATCTTTATTATAATGATAAAATGAATTAAAAGGTGTTACCAATGTAACACCTCGGGAGATCGT